>CAYRGW010000110.1:0-13809 GCA_964423815.1 uncultured Solibacteraceae bacterium
GGCGCCGAAGACGCCCAGCCCGAACGCCCCCCACACCACGAGTCCGCGAAGCTCTCTCATCCTCATCAGCGCTTGACGACGGTGATGGTCACCTGCGACGGGTACTGCGCCGAGTGGTGCACCACGTTATGCGCCACGACCGGTGTGGACTCATCGAAGTTTTTCCCACCCGTGTTGAGGTTGCGATCAAAACGCGGGAAGTTGCTGCTCGACACCTCGATCCGCAGGCGGTGCCCCGGCGCGAAGTAGTTGCTCGTATTGAGCGGCTGCATCATCACCTTGTACACGGTCCCGGGTGTCATCCAGGCGAGCGGTTTGTCGTACCCGTCGCGATAGCGCATGCGCTGGATGGTTTCGTCGAGGTTGTAGGCGCGCCCGTCCGGATAGACGTCGATCACCTTGACGGTGAAGTCGGTGTCCTTGGCGTCTGAGGACACATACAGCGTCGGCGTGATCGAGCCGCTCAACTCAAGGCCGTCCACAAACGGCGCGGACGTGTAGACGAGGATGTCGTCGCGCGTTTCCATCTTGCGCTGATCGAACGATCCGGCCTGAATGGCGGTGCCCGTGCAGCAGACGTTGCCGCCATAGGAGGTCACCGGGTTCATCGGATCGTAGGTGAACCGATCGGGGTTGTCGGCAGCCGGCGGCGCATCCGCAAGCACGCCGTCGCCATTCATGGTGTTGGCGCGACCGGCGCTCGACAGGTACAACGTCATCGGCTGGGCGCCACGCGGCGGCCACACGTCCGACGTCTGCCACTTGTTCATGCCCATGGTGAAATACGTCACCTTCGGCAACGCGTCGATGACGGGACTGGCCACCCCCTTCACGAAACGATCAAAAAACGAGTCCACGATCTCCTGATAGTTCAGGCGCGCGTCACCCATGCTGCGTTCACCGACCACGGTATCGGCCGAGGCGCGGGTGTACGCGCAATGCGCCACGGGTGCGATGATCGCCCACTGCTGGTCAGCCACCTTTGATGTCGTGCGGGCATGGTTGTACAGCGCGAGATTCGGTCCCACCGACACGTCGTACCACGACATGAAGTGCAGCCCGGGCACATCAAGCGGCATCGTCTCGTGATACAGCCCGCCTTTGTACCAGGCCGGGTCATTCGGCTCGCGCTGAATCATTGCGCCGCCGGTGTCGACCGGCATCACGTCTGCAAAGATGCCCTTCGACGCGCCGACGTTGCGCAGGATGTCCTGCACGGGCAGATGCGACAACGCCTCCGACCAGTCCACGGCCGGCATGCGCGGCACGAGGTCGAACATCTTCGACGCTTTGATCAAATCGTCCTGTGAGAGGTCGCGCGGGAACATCGGTCGCAGCGTGTTCTGCTCGCGCATGATCCAGGTGGTGAAGAGCATCTGCACCGCGCCGCCGCGGTACCAGTTGCCCTGCTCCCAGTAGGGACCGACGCGCCCGATGCCGGCGCCGTGCCCCTGGATGTTCATGGCGGCAAACGCCGGCGGCCGTTCACCAGCCACACCCATCTGCCACTCCGCGGTTGACGAACAGCCGGTGGTGCCGATTTTGCCGTTTGACCACGGTTGTTTGGCGATCCACGCCATCGCGTCCACGCCGTCCGCGCGTGTGCCGAGGATGTCGTAGTTGCCTTCGGAGAAGTAGTGACCACGTTCGTTCTGCACGACGTAGGCGTACCCGCGTTTGACGGCCGTGATCATCGCCGACATGTTGCCGGGCACGCCGTTGGCGACATCCCAGAAATTGAAGTTGTAGGGGGTGCGGACAAAGATCGTCCCGACCTGCGCGGTGCCCTTGGGGCGGTAGATGTCGGTGGCCAGCCGGACGCCATCACGCATCGGCATCATCACCTTGCGATCCACGACGGCGATTTCGTGCAGTTCGCGTTCGGCCGCCAGCCGCTGCGCCACTTGATCAGGCGGGAGACCGCCCCCGCGTTGAGCGGCCAGCGCCGCACCAGCGGCAATTGCGAGGGTGAACGCAAGCAGCAAACGGCGGACTGGGCGCATGGGGGACCTCCTTGGGGTCACTCCGCGCATTCTACGCCCGTGCCCTGTGAACGCGACGGCGGAAATCAGGTGCTCGCACGATGGATATCGGACAAGTGCTGTATGGCCCGGCCCGTCCGGAGGGGCCACTATGGACTCACGTTACGGAGGGATGACACATGACGACCTACACAGGAACCCAGAACGTTGAAGCCGGCCTCTACTACAGCACGCGGCCCTTTAAACTCACCACGATGGACCAGAATGGTCCGCTTCCCGGCGCGGATGACCGTGTCTACCACCGGGTGCCGATGATCCTGATGCTGGCGCTTGCCCCTCTGCTCGGACTCGCGTTTGTCATCTTCCTGCCGTTCATCGGCTTCGCGATGGTCGCTCGCATCGCGGGCGAAAAAGCGGTCGAACTCGGCGGGCAACTGGCCACCCAGGGCGCTCGTGTGCTGCAGCCCGCATGGGCACCAGCCCGCGCGTTCCTCACCCGCGCCAAGGCGGCAAAACCCGACACTGTTGCCCCCACTCCCGACCCGTGGGCCGAGGACGTCGAACGGCAACTGACCGGGACAGACACTGACACGGCGACCGAAACTGATACCCACAAACGTTGAAAGTTGTAGTATTCGAACAGGGCGGCCTGAACGCCTTTGGGCCGCCCAGGCAAGGGGTCGAGTTATGACGCGGCGCCTCTCGAGTCTCTCCTTCGGGTTCTCCGGAGCCCTGACTCTCCTTCTTTCTGTTTTCACCGCAGTGATCGTGGCCAGGCAAACGCCGCCTCCTGGCCAGCCCCCCGCCGCCGTTGCGGCACCGGTCGAGGCCCCGGCACCCGGGGAGGTGTCGGAGGCCGTCGCGTCCTGCCTCGCGTGCCATCAGGACCCGGCCATGGAAATGACGTTCACCGACGGCTCCACGATGAGCCTCCACGTCGACCTCGCCGCCCACTTCCAGGGTTCCGTGCACGCCTCCCAACTCACCTGCACCGACTGCCACGCCAAATACGACGAAGACCACCCGATGGGCAATGCGTTCGAGAACCGGCGGGCCTACACCGTCAACTCCTACGAACTCTGTAAGAAGTGTCACTTCGACACATACACGCGCACACTTGAGAGTGTCCACTACGAGTATCTGAAAGCCGGCGTCGACTCGGCGCCGATCTGCACGGACTGTCACGGGGCCCACAACATCGTGAACCCCCACGAGAAGCGGGCGATGATCTCGCGCAGTTGCGCGAACTGTCACAGTGACGTCAACGACGCGTATGCGAAGAGTGTGCACGGCCGCGCGCTCCTCGAGGACGGCAATCAGGATGTGCCGGCCTGCGCGGATTGCCATACGTCCCACCAGGTCCAGCACCCCGGCACGACCCGCTTCCGCCTGAGCTCCCCGGAGCGCTGCATCAACTGTCACGGCGACGAACCGCTGATGGCCAAATACGGCATCTCCACCAACGTCGCCAAAACGTACCTCGCCGACTTCCACGGCGCCACCGCCTCCCTGTCACGCAACCTGTCTGACGATGAGCAGCAGATCGTGGTCACGTGCAGCGCCTGCCACGGTGTGCACGACATCGCGTCGCCCAGACTCCTGGGAGCGGAGGTCATGAAGGCCACTGTCGAGCAATCGTGCGCCAGCTGCCACCAGGACGCCGGCGTGAGTTTCCCGGCTGCCTGGCTCTCGCACTATCCCCCATCACTGCGCCATGCGCCGCTGGTCTTCGCGGTGGAATCGTTCTACCGGTTCTTCATTCCCTTCGCGGTCCTGGGACTCATCCTGAATCTCGGGCTGCACGTCTACCGCATGTCGGCGGGTCGCTGAGGAGCCACGTCATGAACAGCAGCACCGCCGTTGTCCCCGCCGAATACGTCCTCCGGTTCTCGCCCTGGGCCCGCATTCAGCATGCCGCCATCATCATCCTGTTCGGGTTGCTCCTGGTCACGGGCATGCCGCAGAAGTGGCCGACCGCGTCGGTCAGCATCTGGATGGTCGACGCGATGGGCGGCATCTTCGCCGCACGCTGGCTCCATCGCGCCGTCGGGATCGCGTTCTCGGTGCTGGTGGTTGCGCACATGGCCGTCGCCATCCGCGGCCTGCTGAGCGGACGCATGAAACCCACCATGCTCCTCACCCGGAAGGACTTCCGCGATGCCATCAACAACCTGAAGTATTACGCCGGGTACACGGCCACGGCGCCGAAGTTCGGGCGCTTCGACTACCGGCAGAAGTTTGAATACTGGGGCCTGATTTTCGGCAGCATCGTAATGGTGGTCACCGGGTTCATCCTCATCTACCCCATCACCGTCGCGAACCTGCTGCCGGCCGAACTGATCCCGGCGGCGAAGGTGATGCACAGTTACGAAGCCCTCTTCGCCTTCCTCATCGTCCTGGTCTGGCACATCGTCGGGGCGCACCTGGCGCCGGAGTCGTTCCCGATGGACACGAGCATCTTCACGGGGAAAATTCGCAAGGACAAACTGAAGCACGAGCACCCACTCGAGTATGAGGAGCTCTTTCCGTCCGACAAGGATCAGTGATTTCGTATCTCTGGCAGGTCGCCCTGCATTCCGGCACGATGGGGCTCATCCTCTACATCTGGGTCCATCGTGTCGGGCTGCGCTCCGGCCGCACGCGGCAACACCTGCTGGGGCTCCTGCTTGTGCTGCCGATGGTGACGGCGGCGGTGCCCTTTCGCTGGTCGGTCGAGTTTGGCGAACGTGTGGCCTGGCTCAACAGCGCGCGGCTGCTGGCCGTTCCCCTGCCATTTGGTGACGCCGACCTCCACGTCGGACACCTTGTGGCGCTGGGAGGCGTCCTGACCATTCTGCTCACCGTGTGGCAGGAACTGGTGCCGGCGCTTCGCCACCTCCTGCAGGCCACGGGGACATCAGCCGGACTGCCGCCGGACGATCTGATCACCGCTGTGCGATCACGCGCGGGGTGGGCACACTGCGCGGTGCGTGTGACGGACGAAACCTCAATCGAGGTGGCGACCACCGGTCGGCCGGGTCACCCACGCCTGCTCGTGTCCCGCGGCGCGCTGGCAGCGCTCTCCGCTGAGGAACTCGACGCCGTGCTCACCCACGAGCACGCCCACTGGCAGCAGGGGCGATGGTGGCGCACACACGTGTTGTTCGTGATCCGTCTGTTTCAGAGTTACAACCCCGTCGCACTCTGGGCGTTTCGCGAGTATTGCATTGAGGACGAGATTGCGTGTGACGCGGCTGCCGTGACCGGACGGGATCCCCGCCTGCTCGCTCGCGTGCTGTTGCGCGTGTATCAGACCACTGACGGCCGGGACCTCGCCGCCCGTGGCGCCCTGCGCAAACGGGTCGATGTAATTCTCGCTGGAGGTCCGGCGGACGCGCCGCCGCCGCCCTTCGTACTTCCTGCCGTGTCGCTCGTCATGTTGATGGTGCTGCCATGGCTCGTCTGAAAGGCATCACAAGTTTTCTCGTCATCACGGCCGCGGTCTTTGTGGTGCTGCGCGGTCTTCATCTGGCGGTGCCGATCGTGTTTCCCGAAACCCGCCAGGGGCCCATTGTGGTCGCGCGCCTTGAGGATGTCAGACGCCAGGTCGGCTTCGCGCCGATCCTGCCGGCGTACCGGCCCGCAATTCTCGGCGACCATCCCGGCGACATGACCATCCAGCTCAGCCCCGTACCGACGTTCAGGACGATGTGGCGCGGAGAAGAACACGATCTCCACCTGGTGCAACGGCGCGGCGGTCCCGACCCCGGCATGCCCCCGCTGGCTCGGCCCCTCGAAGGTGTACCGAATGCGATGTGGTGGGTCGCCGAGGGACGCAGCCACCTCGTGCTGCGGCGCGACGAGTTCTGGATCGAGCTGGACACCAGCCTGCCCTCCCGTGAACTGCGACGGTTCGCCGACACGTTGACGACGTATTAACCGTGCACGACACCGGCGGAGGTGCGCGCCGCAGGTGTAACATCACCTCAGGTGGGCCGAGGTGAGCGACTGCACTGAACCAGTGACGGACCGCGGGGTGGGTTGGGCGGCGGTGAGCGCGGCGTTCGCCGCCCTGGGGCGTGCCTTCCTCTGCATCGATGGCGACTTTCGCGTGGTGCATGCCTCGGAGTGGCTCGATCACATGTTCGGCGCAGGCACCGCCAACACCGTCGAGGAACAGCGGCTGGAGGATTTGTTCGGGCCGGATCTGTTTGGCGAAGGCGGGGTGTTGCGCCTGTCGCTCCAGCATGGGCAGCGCCGGGAAGGCTGGCGCGCGATGTTGTCGGTGAGGCGCACGCGTCATCTGGTGTCGCTGAGCGCGGCGCCCTTCCCACGCAGCCTGGGCGTGGCGTGTGATCCACGCGTCGAGTATGTGCTCGTGGTGCGGACGTCGACTGAAGACTGCGAGGATCCGCTCGGCGCGCCCAACGCGATGGGCGGGCTGATTGCACGCTCGCCGGCCATGCTCCGGATGTTCGCACTCGTGGACACGCTGCGCCACAGCGAAGCACCGGTGTTGATCACGGGCGAGAGCGGCACCGGCAAGGAACTCGTCGCGCGTGCCGTTCACAACCAGTCACCGCGATCACAGGGCCCCTTCGTGGCAGTCAGCGGCGGGGCGCTGCCGTCCGAACTGCTCGAGAGCGAGATGTTCGGGCACGCGCGCGGATCGTTCACCGGTGCCGTACGGGATCGCATCGGGCGCTTCGAAGCCGCGTCAAAGGGCACCATCTTTCTCGACGAAGTGGGCGATCTGCCGCTCTCCCTGCAGGTCAAGCTGCTGCGCGTGTTGCAGGACGGCACGTTTGAGCGTGTCGGCGAAAACCAGACGCGCACCAGCCACGCGCGTGTCATCGCGGCCACCAACATCGACCTCGCGCGCGCCGTGCGGGAAGGCCGGTTCCGCAGCGATCTCTATTTCCGCCTCCGCGTAGTCCCGATCGAGATTGCGCCGCTCCGGCGCCGGCGCGAGGACATTGAGCCGATTGCCCGCGCGTTGCTGGCCAGGATCGGCGCCCGTCATGGCCGATCCCTGCAGTTCTCGCCGGATGCGCTGCGCGTCCTGATGCTCCACGACTGGCCCGGTAACGCCCGCGAACTCGAAAACGCCATCGAGTTTGCTGTGGCCG
Organism: uncultured Solibacteraceae bacterium; assembly: GCA_964423815.1. Lineage (GTDB taxonomy): Bacteria > Acidobacteriota > Vicinamibacteria > Vicinamibacterales > SCN-69-37 > SYFT01. The sequence continues at coordinate 7,091 of CAYRGW010000110.1, forward strand.
TGTGCGACGGGCAAACCATCCTGCCGGACCACCTGCCTGGTCTCGCCGTATTCGACCCGGTCGGGATTGACTCGAACGGCCACCAGGAATCCGCGGCGCCCGACTCCAATCTCGGGCCGACCGGGATGTCCGCACGCACCGAGACCCTGCGGGGCGTCCTTGATGCCCACCACTGGAACCGAGCCAGCACCGCACAGGCGTTGGGCATCAGCCGCATCACCCTGTGGCGCCGAATGCGCGAGGCCGGACTCATCTAGCCACGGCCGCCTGTTCCATATTGAAACTCTGAGTTTCAATATGGATGTTTCAAATTGAAACATAAAGATTCAGCCATGTTTCATTTTTCTTCTGCATCGGGTTCGTCTGCTGAAGAATTTGAACTTTCCGACCTGGCATGCCACGTGCTCTTAGCAGTGGCAGCATCGGCGACACGTGGTTTGCGCGCCGGTCGGAAAGGCCGATGAGCGATGTCGACAAGGACCAAGCCCGGAGCGTGGATCATCGTGGCGTCCCTCCTTTTGTCTGCTGCGGTCGCCACCCGCGCCAGCAAGGAACCGGAATCGCCGGCGTCGCCCCCATCGTCACCGCCGCGTGAGGCCTTCAGTGCGCCCCAGGGCGCGCAGGCCGTCGGTCAGGACGTCTGCGCGACCTGTCACGCGGACATCGCCGCACAACACACGCGGTCGGCCCATGGCTGGCTTCCGGAAGACAACCCCCTGAAAAAAATGGCCGACTGCGAGTCGTGCCATGGCCCTGGCAGCGTCCACGCGGAAAGTGGCGACGCGAAGGACATCCGGCGTTTTGCGAACCTGAACGCACGCGACGCCAGCGAGCCGTGCCTGTCGTGCCACCAGGCCGAACACGCCCGCGAGTGGGCGGTCAGCGAACACGCGACAAACGACGTCGGCTGCACGGACTGCCATCGGATGCATCAGTCCCGTGAGGTCGCGCCGCGGATTGCCCGCGGCGATACATCGGCGCCACACGCGACGGCGCCGGCCGCCCCGCATTCGCTCAAAAAGCCGGAGCCGGAACTCTGCTTCAGCTGCCACCGGCAACTGCGCGCGAAGTTCTCGTCGAGTTCGCACCACCCCGTTCGTGAAGGACGCATGACGTGCAGTTCGTGCCATGACACGCACGGTTCGCCCGGCGAACACCTGCTGCGCACCGCGGAACGGACCAACGACCTGTGCGACACGTGCCACGCCGGAAAGAAAGGGCCGTTCATGTTCGAGCATGCGCCCGTCGAGGAGAGTTGCACGACCTGCCACGATCCGCACGGCACGGTCGCCAACAACCTGCTGAAACAAGGCGAGCCGTTCCTCTGCCTGCAATGCCACGAGATGCATTTTCACAACGCCCGCATCTCCCCCACGTCGCCGGTGAACCTGGCGGCGGGCGGCTCGACCAATCCCAACGGCGCCAGTGGATTCCAGCGTGCGTTCGGCACCCGTTGCACCACCTGCCACGCGCGTATCCATGGTTCAGACACACCGTCGCAAAGCATCTCCGGCGGCGGAAAATCCTTCATCCGGTGAACGAGGAGACTCCATGACTCGACCGCGGTTTCTTGCAATGATCCTGGCCTGGATGGCGCTGCCGCTGTGTGCGGCAGTGATCGCACAAACGCCGCCGCCCACGGCGGGGCCTCCGCCCCCGGCCGTCGCATCGCCGCCCGCGACGACACGGATTGTCGAGGGCACCGTGTCGGTCGGCGTGCTGACGAGCGACAGCACCGGCAACCAGCAGCGCGTGGGCCAGTACGATGACCTCTTCGACACCACACGCGCCCGCACGGGTTTCCAGATGTGGGGCCAGACAGGCCGCGTCAAGTTTGACCTGGCGGCGTCCCACGGAGGCAATCGGCGTGATCAGCGTTACTCGGCCGACGTCGCCATCGGCCGCATGGTCAAGGCGCACGTGCAATACCAGCGGTCGCCCAAACGCCTCGACCACGATCCGCTGACGTACGTCGACGCCGCCTCCAACATCGGCGGCACCTTCGTCGTCGAGCACACCGACACGGATCCGTTCGCGCAGTACGACTTCGACTATGCCGAGCTCATCTCACGCCTCGAACTGGTGTTGCCCAAAGCGCCCTACCTTCGTTTGTACGTCAGCCACCGGCAGGAGACCCGCAACGGAAGTCGCCAGTCGCTGGTGACCTCCCACTGCGCCACGTGTCACGTGGTGAGCTACTCGCGCGAGATGGATCAGAAGACATCGGACCTGATCGCCGGACTGAGCCTGTCCACCGCCAGGGCGTCGGTCGATTACCAGTACCAGAACCGCCGCTTCGATGAACGGGGTGGCGGGCTGACGCACACCTACGACCGCGCCGTCCATCCGGCCACGCTTGCCGACGTCTTTCTCAACCGGGTGCAGTTCGACCAGCGGGACGGCCCCCTGGCGTTCGACACCATGCCGTCGATTGAGACGACCCGGCATGCGCTGAGAGCCGCCTTCACGCTCCCGGGAGACATCCGGACGACCGGCAGTTTCACGTCCACGCACACGCGCAACCTCGATACGAACCTCACGATCAGCCAGATTGGCGGCGTCGGGCGGTTCACTGTGCCGTTGGGGTCGCGGGTTCGTCTGCGCGGCAGCGGGCGTCGCTACACGATTGAATCCGACAGCGTGGCGATCGACATGATCGAACTCGTCTCGCCCGCCGGCCCCAGCGCCGGCAAGACCTACGGGCAGGCGTATCCGTCGTTTGGCAATCCTGACTATGTGCGGGAGTCGTCACTCTCGCGCACGCCGACGGACATGACACTCGAGCTCCAGTGGAAAGCCTCAAAAAAGACCACCTTGCGTGCCGGTTACGCCTGGGAAGAGATTCGCCGCGATCACTTCGCGGTCAACCGCACCACCACGCAGTCGCTGCTGCTGAGCGCACGTGGCACTCTGGCAAACAGTCTGCAGTGGCGATCCCGCTTTGACTATGACTGGACGCGCGACCCCTTCCTCAACGAACGCGCGGCCATCCCGGCCGTCCTGCAGACCGCGCCCAGTCCCGGCAACCTGCCGTTTACCGGACTGCAGTATTTCCAGATGTATGGCTCACGCCAGGCCGACCTGACGTCGTTTCCGACCCGTCACGGCGTATTCGATCAAACCGTGACATGGACGCCGATGCAGGCGGTCTCGATCTCCGGTCACTACCGGTGGCACGACGCCTCGAACGACGACCTGAACTTCTCCACCTGGGACCGCACCTCGCATGCGCCCAGTGTGGAATTCTGGATTGCACCGGGTGAGCACTGGAGCCTGATGGCCGGGTACACGTATCAGAAGGAGACACTGGAGACGTACCTCACCACGCTCGCCTTCAGTGGTTGAGCGGGCGGAATCACCGGGGGCCAGTTTGGCTCCCTTGCCGACCAGAGTCGCTACACCACCACGACCAACACCGCGTTCGCGGCGCTGCAAATTTTTCCGTCATCGCGGGTCGAGCTCTTCGCCAACGTGCTTTACACACGCGGCACAGCCGCGATCGACCAGCTGAACTACGACCCGACACTCTTGCCGGGTCCGATCGCCGGGCTGGACTTCGTGCTGATGTCGGAGAGCTTCAGCGACTTCTCTGACCTGCGTCAGCGTTATGCCACCGGCCTGGCGGGCGCCAACGTGAGAGTGACACCCAATCTGGTGTTTAACGGAACGATTGAATACCGCGACTACCGCGATGACCAGCCCTACCTGTTCGACACCACCGGCAAGCGGTGGACAGGCGTCGCTGGCCTCACTTGGCTGTGGTAACCACACGCACGGTCGGTGATCCGGCAGCCAGCTGCCCGATCACCGACGCGTGCGCAAAGCCGTCATCGTGAAACGCCTGCAGCACCGAGTCCACTGCGTCCGGCGCACAGGCCACAAGCAGGCCGCCGCTGGTCTGGGGATCGGTCAGCAGCGCACGATCGCGATCGGACACGCCTTCGAGCACGATGTCGTTGCCGTAGCCAGCCCAGTTGCGCGCCGATGCGCCGGTCACACAGCCCTGCTCGACCAGAGACTCGACTCCAGGCAGGAGTGGCACATCCGACATCCACACGTCGGCGCCCAGCTGTGAGCCACGGCAGATCTCGAGCAGGTGTCCCAGCAATCCGAACCCGGTCACGTCGGTGAGGGCATGCACACCAGGAATGGCAGACAGCCGAGGCCCGGGGGTATTCAACCGGGTCGTCGACGCAATCATCTCGGCATATCCATCGGCGTCGAGCATGTCCTTCTTTAACGCCGCTGAATAGATGCCGACACCCAGAGGTTTGCCGAGCACGAGCACATCGTCAGCGCGCGCGTCACTGTTCTTTTTGATCCTGTCCGGGTGCACCAGGCCCAGCGCCACAAGCCCGTAGATGGGTTCCACGGAGTCGATCGTATGGCCCCCCGCGATCGGGATACCGGCGGCGGTGCAGACGGACTCGCCCCCTTCAATGATGCGGCGGATGACGTCCACCGGCAGTTTGGCGATGGGCATCGCCACCAGCGCCAACGCCAGAATGGGCGTCCCGCCCATCGCGTAGACGTCGGACATCGCATTGGTGGCGGCGATTCGGCCGAAGTCGTACGGATCGTCCACGATCGGCATGAAGAAGTCCGTGGTCGCGATCAGCGCCTGTTCGTCGTTGAGCCGGTACACGGCCGCGTCGTCGGACGTCTCCATGCCGACCAGAAGCGCGTCCGGCACGATACCGCCGGCATGCTTGAGGATTTCTGAGAGCACGCCGGGCGCGATTTTGCAGCCGCAACCACCACCATGAGAGAAGGATGTGAGTCTGATCACGCACTGATTATCCACACAAACACACAGAGGCCGCCAGATGCCGACGCGACAAACCGCGGCATATCATTGGCTCACCAAGGGAGGGGAAGGATGATGCGCTTGATAGCCGTCGGGGTGTTGCTGGCCGGGGTGTGTGTGTCCGCTGGCGGCGTGACACCAGGCGGAGCGCAGGACGGGGGCCGACCGCCGGTGGGCGCAATCGTGAATCCGTCGGCGGAGGTCCTGGACTCCGCGCGGCGCCCCGCGCAGTGGATCATTGAGCCACGCCCGCAGCCAGGCGCAACGCCCGGGGCGGCGGTGACGTCGGACACGTCGCATGCCGGCGAGCACAGCCTGATGGTGTCCGCAGCTCGCGTGACATGGACCAACAAGACGCTGGTACGGCCCTACTCCACCTACAAAATCAGCGGGTGGATCAAGACAGAAAATGTGCCGACCGGCGACGACTGGGGCGCGAGATTTGAGCTGCGCGGCGGCGTGACGGTGACCTCCCCTGCCCAGCGAATCACCGCAACGACTGACTGGACCCGTGTGGACATCACATTCGACACCGGTGGACAGGACAGCTTCATTCTGGCAGCCACCCTTGGCGGTCCGCGCGGACGACGCGCGCCTGGTGACCCTGCAGTGGCATCAGGCAAAGGATGGTTCGACGACCTGACGCTTGAACTGATCGCCGCACGCGAGTTGAGACCTGCCGTCGTCATTCAGGCCGGCAACACCCTCGAGCCAATGCCCGACCTGATCTACGGGCAGTTCATCGAACATCTGGGAAAGAGCATCTATGGCGGAATCTGGGCGGAGATGTTGGAGGACCGCAAGTTCTATTCGGCCATCGGCGAGACCCGGCGCGATCGCGAGCACGTGCCGTCGCCATGGCACGCCGTGGGTGCTCCGCGCGCGGTGACGATGGTGGCCGAAGGCGCCTTTGTTGGCGGGCACACCCCGCGGGTGGACCTTGGCACCGGGGGTGAACCGCGCGGGATCACGCAGTCAGGGCTGGGCGTGGTGGTGGGCAAGGGTTACGCAGGTTACGTGATGCTGGCGGGTGACGCATCAGCCGCGCCGATCGACGTGAGTGTGATCTGGGGCAGCGGGCCGAACGATCGGCAGGTGGTGACGATCAAGACACTCACGCCGGCATTCGAGAAACACACGCTGGCGTTTCGCGCGGGCGCGGCCAGTGACGACGTGCGGTTCGAGATCGTCGGTCGGGGCCGCGGCACATTCCTGGTCGGCACGGCGTCGCTGATGCCCGACGACAACGTCAAGGGCATGCGGCGCGACACACTCGATCTGCTGAAACAACTCGATGCGCCGATTTACCGCTGGCCTGGCGGAAACTTTGTCAGCGGGTACGACTGGAAGGACGGGATCGGCGATCGCGACAGGCGGCCGCCGAGGAAAAATCCGGCGTGGACCGGCATCGAGCACAACGACTTCGGCATACACGAGTTCTTCGACTTCCTGCGCGAAGTGAACGCCCAGCCGTTCATCGCGGTCAACGCGGGTCTGGGGAACGCCGAATCGGCGGCGCAGCAGGTGGAGTACGTCAATGGCGGACCGGACACGCCGATGGGCAGGCTGCGCGCGCAACACGGGCGACGCGATCCGTGGGGCTCGAAGTACTGGGCGGTCGGCAACGAGATGTCCGGCGACTGGCAACTGGGGAATGTGCCGATCGCGGAGTTCGTCAAGCGGCACAATACGTTTTCCCAGGCCCTGCTCACGGTCGACCCGTCGCTCCTGCTGGTCGCGTCCGGTGAAGCGGTGCGTGCAAGCAGCGACTGGGACCGGCAACTGCTGGCGCAGGGTGCCGACTACATCCATCTGAACAGCAAACACTTCTACCGGCAGGACTGGCACGGAGGCGGGCTGCTGACGCACGTGCGGCAGATCGGGGACGCCATCCGCGCGATTGCGGACGCCC
>CAYRGW010000111.1:0-6154 GCA_964423815.1 uncultured Solibacteraceae bacterium
GGCCTGTCGTTGTGGATCGATCCCGTCGAGGTGCGGCGCACGCCGTTTGATCCGACCGCATCTCCCGGATTTCAAAGCGACGAGGCCACGTATTACCTGATGGGGCACAGCCTCGTCAGCGACTTCGACCTCGAGTATCGGCATGAGGACGTGGCGCGCACCCGCGCCGAGTTTCCCGGCGGGCCAAGCGGTGTGTTCCTGAAACAGGGCACGACCGTCACCGGCGAGCCTGACCCGGACACAACGCGGTTGTTCTACGGCAAGTCATTTGTGTACTCGCTCACGGCCGCGCCATTTGTGGCCCTCTTCGGCACCAACGGTTTTTACGTGTGGAACTCGGCGTTGCTGGCGCTGGGATTTTTCTGCGCGTACCTGTTCCTGAGCGCCCGGTCCGGCGCGGCCGTCAGTCTGCTCCTGGCCGGCGGATTTCTGTTTCCGACGATCGTACCGGTCTACTGGGCCTGGATCACCCCTGAGCTGTTTAACTGCGTGCTCGGGCTGGTGGCGTATTTCCTCTGGCTCTACAAATTTGTCGCGCCCACCGCGTCGTCGCCACGCACGGCCTGGCTGCGCGGTCCGGCGTCAGACGTGGCCGCCGCCCTCATCATCGGAGTGCTGACGTTTTCAAAGATCTCCAACGGGCTGCTCGGCGCGCCGCTGGGGCTGTGGTGGTTGTGGCAGCGCGACTGGAAGCGGACCGCGCTGGTTGCTGCGGCGTTTGTGGTGTCTGCCGGCGTGCTGCTGGGCACGAACCTGATCGTCAGTGGCGACTGGAACTACCAGGGCGGCGGCAACCGGAGCACGTGTTACGGGACCTATCCCTTTGAAACCCCCGGCCAGGGCATCGAGGTCTGCGATTCACGATCCACCGATGAAGCGCTGACCGACGTCTGGTTTGACCGGGAGATGTTCTGGACGAACCTTCGCGCCAATGCCGGCTACTTCGTGGTCGGACGTTACGGCGGTGTGCTGCCGTATTTTTTCCCGGTGGTGCTGGCGACGTTGCTCCTGGTCGCATCCCGGCGGACGCGTGAGTCCTGGCAGTGGCTTGTGCTTGGCAGCATCGTCGCGCAAGCGCTGCTGTTCATGATCACCCAGCCGTATTCGTACTTTGGTGGCGGTGGCTCGGTGGGGAACCGCTACTTCATGGGCGCGTACGGCATGGCGCTGTTCCTCTTTCCGCCCGTCCGATCTTTCGCCGTAGGCCTGCTCCCGTGGGTCGTCGGTGGTGTCTTCATGGCGCCGCTGGTCCTGAGCCCGTTTGATACCTCGATGCGGCCAGGCGACCGGGCGTTCAGTGGTCCGCTTCGACTGCTGCCGGTGGAACTGACCAACTACAACAACCTGCCCGTGACCACCGAACGCGAGCTCATGGTGCGCGGGTTTGGCAAGGCAGAGGGACATCCGGAATTCCAGCTGATGTACCTCGACAAAAATTCCTGGTTGCGTGAAGCCGACGGGCTGAGCTTCTGGACGCGTGGGCGGTCGCGCGCGGAATTGCTCGTGCGGACGAACGAGCCGGAACGGCGTCTTCAGCTGGCGTTGCAGGCGGGGGCGGTACCGGTCCGTGTGGATGTCGATCTCGAAGGCCAGACCAGCTCGGTCGACCTCCAGCCGAATCAGACCTCAGTGCTGCAGTTCGCGCCGCCCCGGGGATTCAAATACGGGTATTACCAGGCTCACAAGAGTTATATCTGGCGGCTGGCCATCACCACGGACAGCGGGTTCGTGCCCAAAGACACCAATCCCGATGCGAACGACAGCCGCCTGCTCGGCGTTCGTGTGACGCCCCTCATCATCCGGTGATCGCGCGATGAAGCGTCCCGTGTTCGGAGCGTGGCTCGCCGGTGTCGTTCTGGCCGTTGTGATGACGTGGCCGATGATGTCCGCGCCAGGCCACCTGACGCGCATGGACACTCACGACGGCAAGTTCAGCGTGTGGAACGTCGCGTGGGTGGCCCATGCCTTGCTCACCGATCCGGCCAACGTCTTCAACGCGAACATCTTTTATCCGCAGCCAGGCACACTGACGTATTCGGAAGCCAATCTTGTCGCCGGACTGATGGCCGCGCCCGTGTATGCGGTCACGGGGAATCCGGTGGCCGCGCACAACATCGTGGTGTTTGTGAGCCTGGTGCTGGCGTTTGTGCTGACGTGGCATCTGGTTCGCAGGTTGACCGGGTCTGCCTGGGCGGGACTTGCGCCGGGATCGGCGTTTGCGTTTTCGTCCTACGTCTCGGCGCACACCGCTCACGTGCAGTTGCTGCTCGTGTTCGTGGTGCCGCTGGTGTTGATCGTGTGGCACTGGTTTGAAGACGCCCCCTCGGTCCGCCGCGGCGCGGGACTTGGCGCGACACTGACGTTCAGCGTACTGACGTGTGCGTATTACGGAATCATGATGGGGCTGGCGGTCGGGTTTGCCGCCTTGTGGTTCGCCTGGCGCCGGGCAGATCCCAAGCCGTACTGGCTGGGTCTCGGCACGGCCGTGGCCGTGGCCGCGCTGACCGTGGCGCCTGTGGCGATTCCCTACGCGTCCCTGCGCGCGGAGGGGATGCGCTCGTCGCTCAACGTCGACGAGGCGCGCAGTTATTCGGCCGACCATCGCACCTACATGCGCGGGCACTCCGGGCCGCTGACGCGGATATTGCCCGCCACTGTGAAGGCGGACCTCGATGTGTATGTGGGCCGCGTCGGCGAGGTGTTGTTTCCGGGTGTGATTCTGCTCGCGCTCGCTGTGGTCGGCCTGGTCAGAACCACACGCGGCGCGCCACCCACGTCGCGCGCCACCCCTCGCTCGGTGTTCTGGTTCTATCTGGCCCTCACCGCACTCGCCGTGTGGGCCTCGCTGGGGCCACGCGCCGGGTTGTATGTGTGGCTTGCCGACGTGATCCCGTTTATGTCGTTCCTCCGTGCGCCTGCACGGTTCGGTGTGCTCACGTTGATGGGCGTGGCCGTGTTTGCGGGGTGGGGCATTGCCGCGATCACCACGAACGGGCGCAGGGCCGCTGGGATCGCCGCGATCCTCCTGGCGCTGGTCGCCTTCGAGTTGCGCGTCACCTGGCCGCTGCGCCCCGTGCCCCCCGTGCCAGAGGCCTATCAGGTGCTCGCCGGGATGCCGCGCGCCGGCACGATCGTGCTGCACTTTCCCTATCGGCAAGGGGAGTGGTTCCCGCACGTCGAACACATGTTCTGGTCGATGTGGCACTGGCAGCCGCTGGTCAATGGGTACAGCGACTACATTCCGCAGGATGTGATCGATCTCGCGGTGCCCGTCAACAGTTTCCCGAGCGACGAGGCGTTCGCCATTCTCAAGGCGCGTGATGTCCGGTATGTCGTGCTCGACTGGCGTACCTACAACGAAGCCGCGACCACCGTCATGCGCGCGCGGTTCCCGCCGTTTGCGCAATACCTGCGGCCGCTCCACACCACCGGCGACGTGTATCTCTACGAAATCGTCGCCTGGCCCAACTGAGATCACGCAGTGTGGAACCCCGTCTGTGTTTCACAGGAGACATGGAGACGTGACGCGGGGTTGAGGGCCCGGCTTGCAGCCGGGCCACGTCGAGCGAAGGAACCCGCAAAGGAATACACGCGATGCGAAGAACCAGGCGTGCATTCATTTGCGCGTTCCTTCGCTCGACGCATGCCGCCGGAGGCGGCCTCAACCCCTCGCCCCTCCATGTCTCCATGCCTCGTTGTGAAAAGACTTATGTCGCGCTGGTCTTCGGTGCCGTCAGGTACGCGACCGCGCCCGTCAACGAAAAGACCATCATGAGCGCGGCGCCGATGAGGGACACCGCGAGTGCGGATTCGAGCGGAAGGCCCAATCGACCGAAGTAGACCCCAAACGTCGCCTCGCGCACACCGAAGCCGTTCACCGACACCGGTGCCATCTGGACGACAAATGACAGCGGCACCAGGATCGCCAGGTGGGCGAGGGGAATCGGCACGCCGAGCGCCCGGGCGATCGCGGCGTAGAAGCCGACCAGCACCGCCTGCACGATCACCGCACCGAGGAGGCCGAGGCCCAGCGCCCCGGGCGCGCTGCGGAACTTGGCCAGGGCCATGACCAGCCGCGAGATCCGCTCCTCGACCCATTCCTGATGGAGGCGCTTGAGCGGGTGGAGCAGGCGGCCCACAAACTCGGGCCACATGATGATCGGCACCGCGAGTCCGACGCCGGCCACACAGCCCGCCCAGAGCAACGCGGCGCCCCATGGACCAAGCGTGTCGGCGGCCCGCGCCGTCACGGACGCACCCACGGCGGCCACAAACACCAATCCCAGGAGTCCGATGCCCCGGTCCACCAGCACAACGGTGGCGGCCAGGGTCTTGGACCCTGCCGCGCCGGCCGTGTCGCGAATCCTGATGACGTCCCCGCCAATATTCGATGGCAGGAAGTTGTTGAAAAATGTGGCGACCAGGTACGACCGCACCAGCGCGGTCGTGCGGGCGACGATGTGCTGGGCGTGCAGGAGCAGGCCCCAGCGCCACGCGCTGACAATGACCATCAGCAGATACAGCCCAAGGGCCGCAGCCAGCCAGGCCCACGAGGCCGTGCGCGCAATCCCCCAGAGGCGTGCGATGTCGACCCTCGAGAAGAGCACGTAGAGCAGGCCCCCTGAAATCAGTCCCTTGGCGACCCAGAGCCAGGACCGTCGTTGTGCACGCGGAGGATTCACAGCGATGTATCCTACAAGGGCTTTTTACGGCATGCACATTCTCATGATCGCGCCCGAGCCGTTTTTCGAGCCTCGCGGCACACCGTTTTCAGAATTTCACCGCATCCGCGCGTTGACAACCCTGGGCCACACCGTCGATTTGGTGACGTATCCCTTTGGGAAAGACGTCGATCTGCCCGGATTGCGGATCATCCGCAGCCTCAAGCCGCCGTTTGTGTCCCGCGTGAAGATTGGGCCGTCCTGGGCCAAGGTGCCGCTGGATATCCTGTTGGCGTTCACCTCGCTCCGGATGGCCATGACCCGCAAATACGACGTCATCCATTCCCACGAAGAAGGGGGCGCCATCGGCATCGTCCTGGCGGGCCTGCTGCGAAAGCCCCATCTGTACGACATGCATTCGAGCCTGCCGCAGCAGATCAGCAATTTCGGCTACGGCAAGGCGAAGTGGCTGGCGAAGAGCTTCGAATGGGTCGAGCGTCTGATGCTCAAGCGGTCACAGGCGGTCATTGTGATCTGCCAGGACCTGGAAGACACGGTCAAGGCCCTCGGCGTGAATGTGCCCACGGTGCTGATTGAAAATGCGTCGGGAACGGCACCACTCATTGGCGCGGGCCTCGGCGTCCGGCAGTCGCTGGGCCTCGACGCGGCGACGCCGGTCGTCCTGTACACGGGCACGTTCGAGGCCTATCAGGGGCTCGACCTGCTGTACGAGGCGATGCGCCATGTGTTGGCGACGACTCCGTCTGCGCGCCTCGTCATGGTGGGGGGCGATCCCGACCAGGTGGAATCGGCGAAAAAGGCGGCGGTCGCCGCGGGACTCGGCACGGCAGCCATCTTCACGGGTCAGCGGCCGTCAGAAGAAATTCCTGCGTTTCTCGATGCGGCCAGCGTGCTGGTGTCCCCGCGATCAAGTGGCACCAACACGCCGCTCAAGATCTACCAATACCTCCGATCGGGGCGTCCCATCGTGGCGACGCGCCTCCGCACCCACACGCAGGTGCTCGACGACGAGGTGGCGATACTGGTGGAGCCGACCGCCGAAGGACTGGCCGGAGGCATCGTGCGGGCGTTCACCGATCCGTCCGTACAGACGCTTGGTGCCAACGCGCAGCATCTGGCCAACACGAAATACAGCGACGAGGCTTTTATCCGCAAGACCCAACACGTCTACGAGGTGCTGGTCCAGTGAACCGCCAGCATTACAGCTACACACACTACGCCAATCGACAGGTCGCCGAGGGGTTTGACTCCCTGCGTTTCAGCGGCCCCATTGGTGAGATGCTCCTCGAGACGCAGGAGCGTCTGCTGATGGACGCCATTGCGCCGTTGGCTGAGCATCCGGAGCCCGGGCGTCCCTGCCTGGGTGTCCATGTGCTTGATGTGGGCACGGGGACGGGGCGCGCCGCGATTGGACTGGCGAGGGCCGGGGCCACAGTGGTGGGCGTGGATGCGTCTGCTGAAATGCTGGACGT
>CAYRGW010000111.1:6164-13535 GCA_964423815.1 uncultured Solibacteraceae bacterium
GGGGGGGGCGGGGGCGGGGGGGGGGGCGACCCCCGACCCGCCGCTGCAGATCACGTTTGATGTGGGGGATGCGCACGCCTTGCCGTTTCCCTCCGAACACTTCGACGTGGCCGTGTCGCTGCGGGTGTTGATGCACACGCCGGACTGGCGCCGCTGTGTGGGGGAGTTGTGCCGCGTGTCGAAGCAGCGCGTGGTGGTGGACTTTCCGGCGCTCTCCAGTGCCGCGGCGCTCGAAAGTCTCGTGCGGCACGGTCGTCGCGCGTTCGGGGCCAAGGTGGAGTCGTATCGTGTGATGTCCGAACGCGCCGTGCGTGCGTCGTTTGCGGCGCAGGGCTACCGCATCGTGCACGTGCATCGGCAGTTTGTGTTGCCGATTGCCGCGCACAAAGCGATGGGCTCGCGCGCCGTCACTGAAGGCGTGGAACGTGGACTGGCCGCGGTGGGACTGTTGTGGTTGCTTGGCTCCCCGGTGACGGTGGTGGCTGAACGATGAGGGCACTGGTCACGGGCGCGACGGGGTTCACCGGCGGTCATCTCGCTCGACGACTCCGCGACACGCACGGCGACACCGTCCGGGTGCTTGTGAGGACTGAGGCGCAGGCGGATGTGTTTCGCCGCGAGGGATTCGACGTTGCGATTGGCGACCTGACTGATGAGTCCAGCCTGCAGGCCGCCTGCGTCGGCATGGACGTGGTCTACAACATTGCGGCGCTGTATCGCACGGCCGGGCTTCCGTCCTCCGCCTATCGCGCCGTGAACGCGCTGGGCGTGGCAGCCATCGTGCGCGCGGCCGCGGCCGGTGGCGTGCGCCGCGTCGTGCACTGCAGCACCGTCGGTGTCCACGGGGACATCGAACAGCCGCCTGCCGGCGAAGACGCGCCCCTCAAACCCGGCGACGTGTATCAGGAAACCAAACTCGAGGGCGAGGGCCTGGGTCGTGACGCGGCCGCCAGAGCCGGAATCGAACTGGTTATCGCACGGCCGACCGGCATCTACGGCCCGGGAGATCGCCGACTGCTGAAACTCTTCGGCGGCGTCGCGCGCGGCCGTTTTGTGCTCCTCGGCGACGGGCAGATCTTCTACCATCTCCCCTACGTGGATGACCTCTGTGATGGTTTCCGGTTGTGCGCCCCCGTGCCCGCCGCGGCAGGACGGACGTACATCCTCGCCGGGGCGGAAGTAACGACCCTGCGCGACCTCATCGGGATCACCGCGTCAGTGGCGGGCGTCAAGCCCGGCGTGTTTCGCCTGCCGGTGTGGCCGGTGTGGCTGGTCGGCGCGGCGTGTGAAGCCGTCTGTGCGCCCTTTGGCATCGCACCGCCGATCTACCGGCGTCGTGTGGACTTTTTCACCAAGAGCCGCGCGTTCGACATTGGCCGTGCACAACGTGAACTCGGATTTGCGCCCGCCGTGACTTTGCGTGACGGCATTGGCCGAACACTGGAGTGGTACCGTGCCCAACGATGGATCTGAGCGGGACATCCGGCGCGCGCAGGATCAACTCTTCCGCGACAAGGGCGGCGCTGGGGCGAAGTACTCGGCGTTGATTGTTGGTCGCCCGGGATTGCTGGCGCTGCTCAAATACGAGCTCACCATCATGTTGTCGCAGTGGGTGCCCGGCGCCCTGGGCCTGCTGCTGCGCAAAATCCTGTACCCCGGCCTGCTGGGCAGCTGCGGACGCAACGTGGTGTTTGGACAGAATGTGGTCCTGCGGCATCCGCACAAAGTGCACATCGGTGACAACGTTGTGGTCGACGACAACTGCCTGCTCGATGCCAAAGGCGAGGCCAACAACGGCATCCGCATCGGCAACGGCGTGTTCATAGGACGCAACACCATCCTGTCGTGCAAAAACGGCGACATCACGCTGGCCGACGGCGTGAACATCGGCTTCAACTGCGAAGTGTTCTCCGCAGGCACCGTGACCATTGGCCAGGACACGCTGCTGGCCGCCTACGCGTATTTGATTGGCGGCGATCACGACTTCAGCGACAAGACGGTGGCGGTCAACGCGCAGCCACGCCGCGCGGCCGGGATCACCGTGGGCAGCGGCGTCTGGATCGGCGCAGGCGCCAAGGTGCTCGACGGCGTCACGATTGGCGATCGCGGAATCATCGGCGCCGGGGCGGTCGTACGTAGTGCGGTGCCCGAAGGTGCCACGGCGGTGGGTGTCCCCGCGCGCGTGATTTGACGATGGCGCGTATTGCGGTTGTCACGTCATCGCCGCCCAACGTCGAGGGCGGACATCTGGTGATTGCCAGAGCGCTGACCCAGGCGCTCAACGAACACGGACATCAGGCGAGCCTGGTGGTCACGCCCTCATATCCCTTCGGACAACAGGCCCGGGAATATTGGGATACCTGGCGCACGGATGTCCGGACGCGTGACGGGCACCCGATCGATCACGTGATCAGCACCCGGTACCCGTCGTATGCCGTGCGGCACCCCTCACACGTGTGCTGGCTCAATCACACGATGCGCGAGTACTACGATCTCTGGGAGCAGTTCAGCGCGCGGCTGTCTGCACAGGGACGTATCAAGGAGCGTGTGCGCCGGCAACTGATGCATGCGGCGGACTCACACTTCTTCTACTGGCACGTCAAACAGATGTACGCCCAGTCGAAGACGATTCAGGCGCGCCTTCGTCGCTGGAATCGCACGTCGTCGACCGTGTTGTACCCGCCGGCGCCGCCGCGTGCGTACCGATGCGAGGCGTTTGAACCGTTTTTGTTTGTTGTCTCGCGACTCGCGCCGCTGAAACGTATCGACCTGATCCTGAATGCGCTGGCCACCCCCGCTGCACAGGGCGTGCGATGTGTCATCGCTGGTGAAGGGGAGCAGGCGGCGTCCCTCTCGGCACTGGCCCGGCGGCTGCAACTGGAGGACCGTGTCACCTTTGTGGGCCGGATCACCGACGAGGCCTTGGTGGGCTACCTCGGACGATGTCGTGCGGTGGCGTTTGTGCCGTTGCAGGAGGACTACGGGTTTGTCACCGCAGAGGCGTTTGCCTCAGGGAAACCCGTCATCACCACCGTCGACAGTGGGGGACCGGCCGAACTCGTGAGTGACGGCACCAACGGGCGCGTTGTGGCGCCCACGGCAAGTGCGCTGGGTGAGGTGATCGCGGAGGTCATGCAGGATCCCTCCGCCGCCGAACGGCTGGGACGGGCCGCGCTGGCCACGGCCGAAGGGATGCGCTGGTCCGACGTCGCGGCCACGCTGGGTCGCCCCCTATAATCGTTGCTGAACCATGTCGTACCGAACACCGCTGGAACAACGCGTCGCCAAAAAGACCACCCAGGCGATCATCGAGCACAACCTCATCGAGGATGGTGACCGCGTGATGGTCGGGCTCTCCGGCGGCAAGGACAGCTGGGCCTTGATTCAGATTCTCGACGTGCTGCAGAAACGCGCGCCGATCAAGTTCTCGATTTGCGCCATCAACGTGAACTCCGGCTATACCGCCTTCAAACACGATGTGGTGTCGCAGGCGTGCAAGGAGCGCGGCTGGGAGTTGCACATCGAACACACGACCATTGGCGCGATCATCGACGACATCCTCGACGACGGCGAGACGCCGTGTTCATTGTGCGCCCGGCTGCGTCGCGGCGTGTTGTACCGGCTGGCGAACTCGGTGGGCGCGACGAAGATTGCCCTGGGACACCACCTCGATGATTTTGTCGAGACCCTGCTGCTGAATGTGTTTTTCCAGGGATCACTCAAGGCGATGCCCGCGCGCCTGACCTCCGACAACGGCAAATATGTGGTCATCCGGCCGCTCGTGTATGTGACCGAAGCGGAAGCGCGTGCGTATACCGCCGAGAACAATCTGCCGGTGATTGGTTGTTGTTGCCCGGCGTGCGGCGATCTGAGCCTCAAGCGCCAGCGGCTCAAACGCATGATTGCCGAGATGGAACTGGAACATCCCGAGATCAAGAATTCGATGATCAAGGCGATCGGCAACGTCCAGCCCCGGCACCTGCTCGACACACGCCTGCACCCCGTGGCGCAGTCGGCCGCCGCCCTGGCCGCCGGGTAAATGCGCGCGGTCATCACACGCGTCCGTTCGGCCTCGGTCACCATCGACGGTGTGGAAGTGTCCGCGATCGGGCACGGCCTGCTCGTGTTGCTCGGTGTCGCGGTGGGCGACACCGCGGCCCAGCTCAACTACGTGGCGTCAAAGATCCGCGACCTGCGCATTTTTCCCGATGACGAAGGCCGGATGAACCGGTCGGTGGTCGACGTAGGTGGTGCCGTGCTGGTGGTGTCGCAGTTCACGTTGCTGGCTGACGTCCGCAAGGGCCGCCGGCCGTCGTTTATCCACGCCGCGCCACCCGACCAGGCCAGGGACATGTACGAACAATTGGTGAATCACCTGCGCCTCGCCGGTCTGCCGGTATCGACCGGCGTCTTTCAGGCCGATATGCAGGTGTCATCCGTGAATGATGGACCGGTCACGATCGTGGTGGACGCGACGGAGGAATGAGCCAATGAGGCAATGGGGCAATGAAGCAATGAAAAAATGGACTCTCAGACTTGGGTTGGTCGCGGGTGTGCTCGCGATTTCAACACATGCGGCGGCGCAGTCGCGCCCCCTGGCGACCGAAGATCCCGAAACGGTGGGTCCCGGCCAGATGCTGGTCGAAGCCGGCATCGACTATTCCAAGGACGCGTTGTTTCCCGCGTCAGGGCTCCAGGGCAACCTGCTGCGCCTGGGCACCTTCGGCCTGAGCATCGGGATCAGTTCGATCGCCGAAGTCCAGCTCGATGGAGGCGTGCGTAATCGGCTGGCGATCACGAACCGGTTTAACGCGCCGCTCAGCGACATGTTGACGACGACGGGCGACAACACCAGCGACGTCGAGGACGTCGTGATCGGGACGAAGATTCGGTTCCTCAATGAAGGCGTCAATCGTCCGTCGATGGCGGTGCGGTTTTCCACACGCCTGCCCAACGCCGGCAACGAAAGTGGACTCGGCCTCGACACCACGGACTTTTTCTTCGGGCTGGCCATGGGCAAGACGATTCAATCGGTGCGCGTGGTGGGCAACCTCGGCCTGGGAATTCTCGGCGACCCCGTCAGAGGCGACCGCCAGAACGACGTGGTGACCTACGGCGTGTCGTTTGCCCGTGCGGTCGCAACCGGGGTTGAAGTGGTGGCGGAACTCAATGGCCGCGCCAACACCCGAAGCGGCGTGCCGCCCATCGCGACAGAGAGCCGCTCCAATCTGCGAGTCGGATCACGCATCACGCGCGGGCCGGTGCGTTTTGACGGCGCGCTGGTGTTCGGCATCACCGACAACGATCCGACGTGGGGCATCTCGACCGGCTTCACCTGGGTGTTCAACGCGTTCCGGCTGCCGTAAGCGCCTGCGTCACGGCAGTCGTGATCGCACCAGCGCCAGTTCTTCTGCCAGGCGCCGGTCGGACCAGCCCAGTTCTGCTGCCGCGAGTGCACCCGCGCGCGTCAGTGCCGCGTCTCCCGGGTGGCCGGCGGACGCGAGTGGCGTGCGGCGGAACACGATGTCCGCGAGCCGCACGACGGCGCTGTTTCGGGCGGCGTAGGTAATCTCGCCACACAGCACCGGGGTCTCCGGTGAGATCCGCTCAAGACCATCACCCTGCGCCGAGGCGTCCACCACGGTGGCGCCTTCGGTGCCGTACCACGACGCAAGGTGGCGCATCACGTCGCGGTCCAGCGTGCGTCGCAGGCGCCGAAGCGTTTCCTGCAGCAGGCCGTCGCTGTCGGCCACGTCGGCGTACGGCAACAACGCCGTGCCGGTGCGGCCAGCCGTGCGTGCAAGGCCGAGTGCGTCCACGGCGCGTTCGGCCGCCAGACGTGCGGTGGTGTATTTCACACCCACCAGGCTCACGACCCCGCCGACCTGCGCGTGGGTGACCACCTGCGGTTCACCCAGCAGGTCGACCGTGTTCCCCCGCACAGACGCCGGCACCATCGCATGGTGGACCATCCGCACATCCTGTGCCGTCGCGCGAAGCGCCGGGAACGCCGTGTTGACCTCCGCAAGGAACTCGTCGATCACGTCGGCTGATGGGGGACCTTCGTGTCCGGTGCCCACCACGTCCGCCTGATGAGTGCCGACCAGCACGCGGCCCTGCCACGGCACGGCGGTGTACATCCGTCCGCGCGCGGAGGCGGCGGCCACCGCGATGTCCCTGGCGGGACGGTCGAGCAACAGGTTCATCGCCCGCACCAGTGGCGGTGCCGGGCCA
This sequence comes from uncultured Solibacteraceae bacterium, assembly GCA_964423815.1. Lineage (GTDB taxonomy): Bacteria > Acidobacteriota > Vicinamibacteria > Vicinamibacterales > SCN-69-37 > SYFT01. The sequence goes on from CAYRGW010000111.1 coordinate 12,399, forward strand.
AGCCCACACGCCGCATGTAACGAGGCGAGGCCGCTACCGGCGGCGAAAATGACGTGTGTGGCGGCAATCACCATATCGCTGCCGGTGATCCCGTCGCGCGCGGTGACGGCGCTCACACGACCGGTGTCCTTCACCAGGCCCGTCACCTCCACATAGTTGCCGAGCACCGCGCCGTGCGCATGGGCGGCCAGGGCCACACACCACGTCAGGCGATCCGGGTGCACCGTCTGGTAGTCGTACCAGATCGCTCCGCCCGACAAACCCGACTCGGTGATCCCGGGAAACAACCGGCGAGTGGCGGCCGCTGATTCAAGGCGCCCGTTCGGCAGGTGCAACTCCGGCAGCACCGCCCGATTGCGATCGCGCCCGATAAAGTCGTACAGCGTAAAACCCGCGCGGACCGCCAGACGTGAACGTCTGGTGCCGCGATACGTGCCCAGCAGGAAGGGGAGTGGCCGAACCAGGTGTGGCGCGATACGCGCCCAGGCCCGTCGTTCGTGAATCTGCTCCCGACACTTGCGCAGGTGCCCGCTCTGCAGCGCCCGAAGCCCGCCGTGCAGCGTGCGTTGATGGTTGAACGAGATGCCGCCGCCGAAGTCGCCGCTGTCAACCAGCGCCACCGAGAGGCCACGCGACGCCGCGTCGTACGCAGCGAACAACCCGTGAATCCCCCCGCCGACCACGAGGACATCGAAGCGGGACGCGGTAAGCCGGGCCGGATCGCGGGTCATACCTGACACATATTCTCCGAAGGTATAGTAAGTCCCGAATGAACGAACGCGTCCGCGCCTATTGGAATACCCACATTCACGACCTCGATATTTCGACGAACGCCCCGGGCACGCCCGGGTTTTTCGCCGACCTCGACCAGTATCACTTCGAAAAACTGCATCACCTGCTCGACCTCGTCCACTTTGACGAGTGGAAGGGCAAGGACGTGCTCGACGTCGGGTGTGGGGCCGGGGTCGAGGTGGTCCGCTTCGCCAGAGCCGGCGCCCGGGTGACCGGTGTGGATATCGCCGAGAGTGCCATCCCCCTCGCGCGGGCGAACGTGACCCAGCAGGGGCTTGAGGCGCGGCTTGAGGTCGCGGACGGCGAACACCTGCCGTTTCCCGACGCGTCGTTTGACCTCGTGTT
>CAYRGW010000112.1:0-13459 GCA_964423815.1 uncultured Solibacteraceae bacterium
ATATCCCGCGCTGGCACAGCAGGTGCGCGCGAAGGTCGCCGCGTTCATCGATGCGCCGCCCGCCACGATCACCTTCTCCCGTAATGCGACCGAAGCCCTGCAGGCGCTTATCGGTCAATACAACCGCCTGCGCCCCGGCGACACGATTGTGTATGCCGATCTCGACTACCCCGCCATGCAGCAGAGCATGCAGGCGCTGGCGGCGCGTACGGGCGCGCGGCTTGTCACGTTCGATATTCCCGAACCCGCCTCACGGCAGGGTGTGCTCGACGCGTACGCGCGGGTGCTCGAGGCGAATCCCACCACACGGCTGCTGCTGCTGACTCATTGCAACAACAAGACGGGCCTCGTCCTGCCCGTGAAGGACATCGTGGCCCTCGCCAGGCCGCGCGGGGTCGATATCGTTTGTGACGCCGCGCATTCGTTCGGACAGGTACCGCTGACGATGGCCGATCTCGACGCCGACTTCGTCGGGCTCAATCTGCACAAATGGATTGGTGCGCCCGTGGGGGCAGGGGTGATGTACATCCGGCCGGAGAAACTCGCGCTGATCGACCGCGCGCACGGCGATACCGGGTCGCTCACGAGCATCGAAAGCCGTCTGCACACCGGCACCATGAACTTCGCGACCATTCTGACTGTGACGGATGCGCTCGACTTTCAGGCGACGATCGGCATCGAACGCAAGGCCGCGCGGTTGCGGTATCTGCGCGATCGCTGGGTGGCGTCGGTGCGTGACGTCCCGGCCATCAACGTCCTCACACCGGATGAACCCGGCATGGTCGGTGCCATCACCGGCGTCCGGTTGCACGGCCGCGGCACCCGTGAGGCGAACCAGGCGGTGGTGCGGACGCTGCATGACGAGTACCGACTCTTCACGCAGTGGCGCACCGGGCTGGCCAACGGCGACTGCGTGCGTATCACCCCTGCGCTCTACAACAGCGCGGAGGACGCCGACCGGCTGGCCGGCGCCCTCCGCGCGATCGCATCAGCCTGAATGCGCGCCGCTAACGACGGGCCTGCTTGAGCGGCGCGGGCGGCCGGTCGACCGTCGGCACATCCAGCACATCGCCGAGGCGACGCAGGTCGGCTACGACAGCGGCAAAGTCCGGCTCCTGACGCAGCTTCACAAACGCAGGTTCTGACTCGAGGAGCAGAAAATCCCTGAACCCCACTTCCACCGCGCGGCGGAGTGATGTGACCACGTCGCCGGGACGATGCAGGTGCGCGTCGGCCTGGGCCTTGAGGTACCACGCGACCGGCGACTGGTCATCAATCGCCATTGAGACCGAGAGGTAATAGGCGGCGCGCGCCCATTCGCGGCGGGCCATGGCTTCCTGCGGCAGATAAAACCCGAGCTGCACCCCGAGCTGATTGAGCTTTCGGTGCGCCTCAAGGGCCACGTCCGGCACCTCGCCCGCCGACTCCCGACGCAGACGGGCAATCGTCAACGCCGCCGTGAGGTTCGCCGCGGACATGGCCGGTCTGGCCGCCCCTCGCGGAAAGGCGCCAACCACCTCGCGCAGGCGTTCTTCCACCCAGGCGATCGATACGCGGGCATTGACCTTCCGACGCTCCAGGTCGGCACGGGTCTGGGGCGCGTCCGCCAGGCGTGTGGCACCTCCCCGCGTCACCTGCGTCTCCTTGAGGCCGGAATAGTCGCGTACCATCGCGGCGTACTGTCGTGACGCGTCCAACCACTGCCCCTGCATCAGGTGTTGGGCGGCGGCGTGAGCATCACGTTCCCACCACACGTCCACCAACGCCGCATCGACGGGCCGGGTGCCGGCGTGCATCGCGCGTAATTCAAACCACTCGATGGCGCGCATTGCCACACTCGGCGTCATCCAGCTGTGGGGCCCGGCAAACGTCTCGATCCGGTGCGGCAGGTTGTGTTCGGCAAGGGCGTGTCCGAGCAGATCAACTTCGTGGAAGTTGTAGTCGATGGTGCCCACCGCGCCGAAATAGAGGAAGGGCGTGTCGGCGGATGGGCGAACGTCGATGGAAAACCCCGCGCCGGCGCTAATCACGCCGGTGATGACAGGGCGCGTGTTGCCGAGCACCGTCGCCGACCGGGCGGTGCCGGAAAACCCGCCGATATAGATGCGGCCGGGCATCAACGTAAACCAGCGGTTGGCGTCGGACCACATCGCCTGCATCGCCGCGAAGTTGGGATCCACCTCGCCGTCACTCGCGGAGTTGTACGAACTGATCAGGATGTAGCCAAAACGTTCCGCAGCGGCCTGGAAAAGCCGCGCAGGCACGCGCGCCCTGCCACGTGGATCCATGAGAAAGAGGATGGGCGTCGGTCGAGCCGGGTCAAAACCGGATGGCAGGTAGACGGCAAAACGCTGGGTGGGGTCGGAGACCGACTGCACCTGCTCGTTCAACTGTCCGAGCGCAAGGGTGCGCGGCTGGCCGACCGCGGTCGAGGGGGCCACGAGCACCGACAACACCAGTGCTACAGCAACGAGGAGAGCCATCACCCATGAATACTGGGGTACAGCCTCCCCTGTTTACAGGAGGTCGCAGGGTCCGTTAAACACCCGATTGTGGCGCACAGCGCGGGGCCATACCCTCCGCAGGTTCCCATGACCCGCGCCATGCCCCGCGACCGTCTGCTCGAGATTGGCACCCTGGTGCTGTTTGGCCTGATATTCGGGACCCTATGTGTCACCAGCTACACCCAGAAGTCCGCCACGTTTGACGAACCGGTCCACCTGTTTGCCGGTTATGCGGTGCTCGCGGAGGGTGACCACCGGGTGGATCCGACACATCCCCCGGCCGGGCGCCTCTGGGCCGCCCTGCCACTGCTCTGGACGGATGAACCCGCCATCTCCCTGGAACAAATTGACGCGATGCGCGGCCGCGACTGGCTGTTCCGCACCACCACGGCCTCCCGCGACTTCATGTACGTCGACAATGACGGGGATCGGCTCCTGTACGCGGCACGATTCATGATCGTGTTGCTCGGTGTTGCGCTGGGGGCGCTCATCTACCGCTGGACACACGAGACACTCGGCGTGGTGCCCGCGCGGTGGGTGCTCACCTTCTACACGCTCACACCCACCCTGCTCGCGCATGCGTCCCTGGTGACCACCGACGTCGCGGTGACGCTGAGTATTGCCGCGACGCTCTACTGTCTTTGGCGGGTGATCCTGCGACCGACGACCGGCTGGATGGTGGCGACAGGCCTGGCGTCGGGACTCGCCATCACGACGAAGTTCTCCGGTGTGATGGTGCTTCCGATGCTGGCGGTCCTGGTCATCACGTCGGTTCGCAGCCGCCACTCCCCCATGACCTGGCGCTCAGCCGGCGCGCTTGCAGGCGTCACGTGTGCGATGACGCTGGCCGTCGTGTGGGCGATGTACGGATTCCGGTATACACCGAGTGCCTCGGCAAATTGGATCTTTCACGTCGATCGCCTGCCCCACGTGCAACAACACTTCGGCAACTGGCTTGGGGTGTTTCAGTGGGTGGACACCCACCGTCTGCTGCCCAACGCCTTCACCCATGGCCTGCTCTACAGTCAGGCTGCGGTGGCGCAGCTACCGGCGTACCTCGCCGGTCAATACAGCGACACGGGCTGGTGGTATTACTTCCCGCTGGCGTTTCTGATCAAAACACCCGTCGTGCTGCTCACGTTGTTTGTCGCGGGGCTCGGCGCACTCGCGTTGCGACGCCATGAGGGAGTCCCGCTGCTCGCCTCGTTCCTGGTCGTTCCCATCGTCATCATCCTTGGCCTGGCCATGTGGTCGGGCATCAACATCGGCGTGCGTCACATCCTGCCCCTGTATCCATTTGTGATGATCGTGGCCGGCGTTGGCGCAGCCGCGCTCTGGAAGGCCCGCCGTCGCGCGGTGCGGATGTGCCTGCCCGTGCTCACCACCGCCTGGGCCGTGCAGGTCAGTGTCATTTACCCGGACTACTTGACGTACTTCAACCGATTGATTGGCGGACCGGCCAATGGCCACGAATACCTCACGGACTCCAATCTGGACTGGGGGCAGGATCTCAAACCGCTCAAGGCGTGGATGGACGAGACCGGTGTGACCCATATCAATCTGGCGTACTTCGGGATCTCCGACCCGGCCTACTACGGCATCAACTGGACGCCGCTCCCGGGATCCGGCATCAGTGCCACAGGCGCCAGTCGCCCGCAGCTGCCGGGCTACGTCGCCATCAGCGCGACGGTACAAAGCGGCGTGTACCTGCCGCGACGATGGCGGCTGTTTTATCGGGCGTTTCGTGATCAGGAACCCGTGGCGGTGATTGGCAATTCGATCCGTGTCTATCGTGTGGATCGCTGGCCTGAGCCTCCACACCGGGCGTGGACAGACGCGCGCCTGGCCGCCACACGTGGACTGGCCGAGAGTCTGATCGAGTGGGGCTGGCATTCACACGCCGCCCGGCATCTTGAGGACTATCTGGAGCAACGACCCGACGACATCGGCGCGTTGGCGAAGCTGACCACAGCCTATGTGGCGCTTAACCGTGTGGAGGCCGCCCTGCGCGCGGTGGATCGCACACGTGACCGTCTGCCGGACCATCCGGCGGTGCACGACCTGCGTGGACGAGTCCTGGCCGCGCAGGGACGGTTGTCGGAAGCCGTGCGGGCGTTTGAACGATCAGTCGCGCTCGACCCGGGATGGCAGGCCCCGCGCGATGCGCTCCGCACGATCGAGCGCGCCGGCGGGGGTGGCGGAGGCGGAGGCGGAGGCGCGGTTTAATCCCTCAATTCGACGGCGTCGTCTGAATGGGCGAGACGCAGTCCGCATCCGTGGCGCGGATCGGCAGCCATCGGTGGAAGCCGGCATCGGACGCCCCAACGATCATGATCGGGGTCAACGCGGCTGCATCAAGCGTGCCTTGTGCGGTCCGCGCCAGTCCCTCGCGAAAAGTGACGATCGAGGGAGAGTCCACGATGGCGAAGTACGTCTGGCGCGTCAGACCTGGTCCGCTGACACGACGGTGTGCCAGGCACCGGGGCTCGTGCGATCCAGTGTCGAGCCCCGCCTCCCGGGCGGCCGCCAGCAATTGGTCGGGCGTCATGTGGGCAGCCAGTCCTCGGGCAAACTCGCCGTGCAACACGATCGGAATCGAGGTATCCAGCGGCGTGTTCATCGATTCCATCGCACGCTGAAATAGCTGACGGAACAGTCCCGCCACCACCTCACTCCCGGTGCGCACCGAAAGCAGCGGCGAGGTGGGGCCGGCCGCTGGTTCCAGGACGAGGGTCCACGGACCCAGCTCTGACCGGTTGACCGTGTACGGCTCCGACACCGAGGTTTCAAGCGAGTACGCGAACAGGTAGCCAAGGCCAACAAGCGCGACCCCGCCGATGACGATCCGGCGAATCAGATTCCGTGGTGTTCCGGGCATGACCCGATGGTACACCGATCAGATCTGGCGCCGCTCCGCGGGGTCCGCGTCGTCCGGGTAATACGTTCGCAGGCAGTCCGGACAAATCCCGTGGGAGAAGTCGGCATCGCTGTGCTCGTGCACGTACTTCTCGATCTGTTGCCAGGTGTCGCCCTCTGTGCGCACCTTCTTGCAATGCGCACAAATCGGGATGATGCCGCGCAGGGCCTGCAGTTCATCAAACGAGGCGGAGACCATCCGCTGCAACTCGGTGCGGCGCAGGACCATGACGATGCCGATCGCGTTGACGACGACAATAATCAGTGTGTCGCCGATCGGATCGTCGCCGGCTGTGGAGAACCACAAGGCCCGCCCGATCAGCAGTCCGGCAGTCAGCAACACCGGGGGAAGAATCTGACGACCCGAGGTGTTTGGCATCGCACCATACAGCGCAATCAGCGGCAGAAAGACCTCGCTGGGCTCATAAAACCACCCGCGCGGATCCAGAAAAGCGGCAACCAGCATGACGGGGACGATCGAGAGGCACACAACAAACACCGCAGCCGAATACTGCGCGCGCGACCGTGACCGTCCGACGAACCAGACACCAAGGCTGAGGATGCTCACCGCGATCACGGTGGGCACCGCGCGCGCGGCGCCGCCAGGGGCCTCCAGCGGGGCCATGGCGTCAACGGCCGTGAACCACAGTGCGGGAACGAGGACGAGGGCCAGCAGCACCGTCGCAAGGTGACGATCACTCTCCAACCGAAGGTCGTCAATGGCCATAGGACGACCGGAGTCTATCAGCGATGCGTCAGCGTGACGTCAGCGACGCGAGGGGGATGGTGGCCGGGATTGTCCGCTGATCCTGATGTCCTGTACCTTCCGCTCACCTTCGGCGACCGTGATCCGCACGGGGCCACTCGCCGCCAGTTCGGCGAGGAACGCAGGATCGTGCCACTGGCCCTCCTCAAGGTCGGTCACTGCGGCGATGAGATAGTCGCCCGCCGGCACATTCCCGGCGACGAACCGTCCATCCAGATCGGGGCGCACCTGCTGCGTACGCCGCGACCCGGCGACCCAGAATCGCGGGTCCGCGGAAAACACGACGAGCACGTACTCCGGCGCCGGCGCACCGGCGGCGGTCTGCAGTGTGCCGGAGATCTCGGCGGTGCGATCCGTCATCGTAATCACCACACCTTCGAGCGGTTGCTGTGACTTGACCTCAAACAGGATGTCGGACACATCAACGCCGCCGAACATCACCGATCGGAGTGCCCAGCCGGCCGGTGGGCGGCCGTTGAGCCGGAGTCGATACGTCCCGGGCTGGATGTGGGAGAACACAAAACTGCCATCGGGCTTCATGTCGAAGCCGTAGCCGCCCAACAAACGGACGGGCCACCGCGACAGAATCAGCGGGACCGCGCTGGGCGCCGGAGGTATGCGGGTGCCATCAAACACGAGACGACCCGACACGGTCACACCCGGCGCGAGCATGAAGGAAGCCGCGACGTCACGCCCGGACACGACGACCTCTGTCGAGCCGAACAGCCGTTCGGGATACGCGTCACTTTGCACCTCATACCGTCCCGGAGGCACGCCGGCGATGACAAACTCGCCGTCAAAATTTGATCGCGCCGCCTTGAGTACGCGCGAGTTGGACGACCCGGGTTCCATCACCGAGACCTGGGCACCAGACTGCGGCGTCCCGTCGAGTGACGTGACCACCCCATACACACTCGCCGTCGGCACGAGCCGGAGCACCACGTCGATCCCCGATCGTTCCTCCGCAGCGCCAACGGTGACCGTCACCGCCTCATCACGCGCGATCGCGGCCGGATGATAAACCGGCGCGTAGTCCACCCGGGACGATCCCGCGGCTCGTGCGGCGATCTCGGTGGCCGATCCTGCGCCAGGGCCTGCCAGCAGTTGTTGCGCGCGCCGCACGTCGGCATCCGTAATCTGATACACGTCGGTGACGGCGATGATGCTGCTCATCGCTCCACGCGCCGATGCCGACACGATGTAGTCACCAGACGCGAGGCCGTAGATCCGGTAGACCCCGCGGTCATCCGTGATGGCCGTTCCTGGAAACGCGTCGGGCCAATACCCGCTGACCACCTGTCCCGACGAACCAATGCGGACACTCTGCAGCGTGCGCTCCCCCGTCTGTGTGGAGACGGCGTACCCGAGCACGGACACGGTCACATCCGGAACGGGGCGTCCCGCGTCATCGCGCACCGTGCCGGTAATCACACTGCCCCTGGGCAGCGACATCACCACCGTCGCACGTTGATTGTCGGCAAGCAGGACCGGCGTCCCTGCCCCCCCGGGCCGCTTGCTGCCATAGGCCATCGGCACATAACCGGCCCGGGCGGCAGACAGCGCATACCGATTCGCCGGCAGGCTCGTGAACACAAACCCGCCGGCATCGTCGGTGACCGCGACGAGGCGGAGATTCTGCTCGCCGGTCAACGTGATGATCGCGCGGCGGACAGGCACCGGGGTGACATCACTCGTCACCACCGTGCCGGAGATCTGCGCGGTCCCTGTCGTGACCACGGGCTGGCCACCGTCTCGCACTTGACCCGCAGTCAGCACAAGACCCGTCGCCAGATACAGGATTACGGTCAGCATCGATCTCATTTGGGCACCACCGACGTTCTCAACGTGACTGTGCGTGATTCACCCTCCGCGATCACCACCGCAGTGGCCGCGCGCGCCAGCGCCTTGAGCACCGCAGGATCCTGCCAGTTCATGGTGGACTCGTCCGGGACGGCGACGACCAGATAGTCCCCTGGTGGAAGACCGGCGGTGCGATAGTGGCCGTCGCGCCCGACGCGGATCGCGCGCAGACGACGCGGAAAACTCCCGTAGCCGGTCCAGGCGTCCGACTCCGCAGGAAAGACGAGCACCGTGGCCGTCGTGTCGGCGACACCGGCCGCGCTGTGCACCTGGCCCGAGAGTGTGGACGGCGCATCCGTGAAGGTGACCATCAGGTTGCTGACATCACGGTCGAGCATGACGGGCACGTTCGAGATGTCGCGGCCGTTGAGTGTCGCACTTTTCAGCGTCCACCCCGCCGGCACACCGTTGATGCGCACGTAGTAGCGACCCGGCGGCAACTGATAACTCGACAGGTACCCCTCGTTGTCGAACTGTCCGCGGCCGACGGTTGCCGAGACCATCGGCTGCGCATCGGCGGGATCAAAGGTGGCCGACATCCGGCGCAGCTCGTCGGCTGACGGCACGGGCGCGGCGCCGACAAACTCCGCTCGGCCGCCGACCCGGAACCCGTTGCTGAGCGTGATGGCCAGGTCGCCGAGATCATCCTTGCCGACATCAATCGCCTGCGTGGCCCAGAGTGTGAATCCGCCGAGCGCCGGGCGTGGCGGGGGCGCGGGTGCCCCACCCTGCGGTCTCGCTGGGGGCGGCGCGCCACGCGATCCCCCACTGCTCACCGGCACCTGCAGCCAGATGGCCCGCAACCGGTGCCTCCCCTCAGGCACACCGAGAAACGTGAACCGCCCTTCAGCATCACTGAGCGTCGTGGCGGTCTCCAACACGGAGTCAGTCGAGACGTCGTCAGCATCGGGTAACAACGTCAACGCGGCCACCATCGGTCCGTCAGGCCCGGTGACCACGCCCGAGACCCGTGACGTGGGCACCAGCGCCATGTGCAGGTCGGCGCCGAGTCGTTCGTCACCGGACCGCACGGTGATGAGCGACGCCTCAGCTGCGGTGGCTGCGGCTGGGTAATACCGCGTGGGATAGACGTGCATGCGGCCGTCGGATGACGGCACCGGCGCCACCCCCGCGCGCGCGCCCGCACCACTCGAGACAAATGCCTGCGTGCCCACGCGGGTGCCCTCGTTCCTCTCGATTTGAAAGAGGGATTCACGGTTGGCGCTGAAGGACAGGCTTCTGAAGAACTCCGACTCGGCGGGCGACGCCGCCTCTCTCCCCCGCTGCCGGTGCAGGTCCACAATCGACTCGGGCGCGGACACTTGTGTGGACGGGATGACGACGGCGTAGTCACCGGGCGTGAGCGACGCAATGCGGTAGAGGCCGCGGTCATCGGTGCGCGCGGTGGCGCCGGGCACAAATCGCTGGTGGCCGGCGACGACCGTTCGCGACAGGACCCGCACCGCAATGCCCACCATCGGCTCGCCCGCTTCGTCGGTGACCGTGCCGGAGATCGCGGCGAACTTCCAGAGCGGGATGGTGAGGTCCGCGAGGCGTTCCGCGTCGGCGAGCAGGACCGACTGCAACAAGCCCAGTGGTCGTCGTCGACCATGGGCACCCTCGGCATAACCGGGTTTGGTGGCCGTGAGTGTGTAAGTGCCCTCGGGCAGATCCATGAACACAAAGCGGCCCTCCGCATCGGTCAGGACCTTGGTGTTTCGGACGGTGGGCAGCGCGCCGCCGAGTACGACCTCCGCATTGGGCACCGGCCGGTCGTCGAGTGCGTCGGTGACCACCCCCATCAGGAGTCCGGTCGGGGCCGAGGGGCCACCGGGACGCTGGTAGGAGTGCACCAGCGCCCCAACGCCCAGAACACAGGACAGCATGACGAGCCCGGCCAGACGTCGCATCACGAGGTTACGCCCCGTCCCGCACTTCCATTTCACCGACGGGCCACTCGTCCAGAAACGGTGTCCAACGGAAAAAAGGGGTTTCCGACATGTGGGCAATCATCTCGTCCCTGGTGGTGGCGCTGGCGATCTCGTCGCAAGGCACGACCGTGCCGGATTTCAGCGGGCGCTGGACGGCCGATGCCGCCAAGAGTGCGCGCCTTGCCCGCGAGGTGAATGGCAACAGCACGGCGGCGATCTTCGGCGAGTCGTGTGTCATCACCCAGACCAAAGACACCCTCACCCTCGACATCGTCGCCGGTGGTCTCAAGGTCCAGGTCGTGTATCGACTGGACGGCACGCCGAGCACGAACAAGTCGCCTGGCCCGCCCGGCCAGCCCGACGTGACGATTGTGTCCACCACGCAGTGGAACGGCCCCGTGTTGCACATCACCACAAAGAGCGAGTCGGTCATTGACGACGTCACCGTGCCCGTCGAGTCGGTGCGGAAGATGTGGCTGACACCCGAGGGGGACCTGGCCGTGGAGCGACGCGGCTCACCGTCGCGTGTGGTGTCGACGGCGTGGTCGGTTTACGTCGTGGCCCCTTCCAGGGCCGCGCGAAGCAAGTCCGCGTTGATCGGCTTCGACAGATAGTCGTCCATGCCGGCGTCGAGGCACACCTCGCGGTCGCCCGCCATCGCGTTGGCGGTCATGGCAATGATGCGCGGCTGCGGGACCGAGGCGGCGCGGATCCGCCGTGTCGCCGTGAGGCCATCCACGTTCGGCATCTGCACATCCATCAGGACAACGTCGTACGACGCTCGCTGGACGGCGGTCACCGCCGCCTCGCCATCCTCCGCCAGATCCGCAGACACCCCGAGTCGCCGCAACATGTGCATGACCACAAGTTGATTCACCGGGTTGTCCTCGGCCACCAGAATGCGCAACGCGCCCAACGCCGTCCCGCGCGCTGCGGCCGCAGTCGTGGGTGACGTCGGCGGCGACGCCGGCGCTTCCGCGAGCGGTTGCACGATCCAGTCGACGTCAAACGTCGAGCCGATCCCCTCCTGGCTCTCCACCGTGATCGTCCCGCCCATCATCTCTGCAAGACCGCGGCTGATCGCGAGACCAAGGCCCGTGCCGCCAAACCGTCGCGCGACGGACGCGTCCACCTGGCCGAACGGCCTGAACAGTCGTTCCATCTGTTCGGGCGCAATGCCGATGCCGGAATCACGCACGCGCAGACGCAGGCGTTGCTGCGGATCGGGATCCCCCTGGGGCGGGTCGGCCGTCAACAACACCGACACCGTGCCGGTGGTCGTGAACTTGATCGCGTTGCCCACAAGGTTGGTCACGATCTGGCGCACCCGGAATTCATCGCCGCTGCACCAGCGCGGGACGCCGGCGTCTGCCGTGAACGTCAGGGTGATGCCTTTGGCCTCCGCCTCGGGCCTGAGCATCGCGATCACCGAGGTCACCCGGCAGAAAAGGCAACTGCTCGATCGACAACTGCCCGGCATCAAACTTCGAGAAGTCGAGAATGTCGTTGATGATCGACAGCAACTGACCACCACTCGACCGGATCGTCTCGACGAACGTCCGCTGCTGTGCGTCCAGCCTCGTATCAAGCAGCAGCGTCGTCATGCCAATGACGCCGTTCATCGGCGTGCGGATTTCGTGACTGACGGTGGCGAGAAACTGTGACTTCGCGCGCGCAAGATCTTCCGCCGCGTCGCGGGCCTTCGCCATGTCGGCCATGGCGCGCCGACGCTCCGTGACATCACGCAGTGTGACGACCCGCCCGATGTCGCGGCCCCGACGGTCGACCAGCGGCGCCACGATCGGCTCGTAAAAACGATCCGGATCGGCGGCCGACGCGATGGTGTCCGCGTGCGGCCCGTTGCCGAGTTGCGCGACCAGTGCCGGCAACGGCGCAAACGCCGTCGCGGCCGAGTCGCCGATGGTGACCTCGCCGACGATACGTCGGAACGCCGCATTCGCATCGATCAGCCGATCCCGTCCATCCAGCACGGCGACACCGTCGCCGAGGCTTTCCACCACGAGGCCACGTGCGACGGGCGCCAGGTCCAGCAGTTGCGCGCGACGAATCGCCCACGCGCACCCAAGCCCCGTCAGCGCAAATCCCGCCGGCGTGAGATCCACCACGGGCCCCACCCCAAGTTGATAGAGAACATTCACCAACCACGGTGCCGCGGCCGCGAGAAGCAGGGCCGCCACCTGCCGCCGGTAGATGCGTGATGACGCAAAAAACGCACTGAGAATGACGCCGGCTCCTGCGGCCAGGAATCCGTAGGCGTAGATGACATTGGCGTAGCCGGCGGGCCCGTAGGTCAACTTCAGGACGAGCCAGCGGCCGTCGTGAATCGCTTCAACCTGCCGGTACACCAGGTGATGCCACGGATCGGTCACGACCAGGACGAACAGGACGCCGGGAATCAGTCCGAGCACGGCCACCGCACCGCGGGTGAGCCAGGCATCGCGTCCGGTAAACCGCAGGGCAAAGATGAACCAGGCGAATGGCGCGAAGAGAATGCCGAGGTACTCGACCGGGGCCCACGCCAGCTGCGTGGCCTGTGAGGTGGAGGCCAGTTCCAGGGCGTAGGCGGCCGACCACACGGCAATCGCCAGCATGAGCGCGCCGGAGGTGCGTGCGCCTGCCGCAGGCAGCCGCCACATGGTGCGCGCCACCGCGACGAGGATGGCGGCGCTGATTAGATAGACGAACGTGAACGGATGCGGCTGCATCGCACGGCAATCATACGGTGATCACTCGCGTCGCGACGTGTCGGTCACCCGGGCGCCGTCGGCCAGTTCACGCAGGAGCTGGAACGGACCGGTCACGATCGTGGCGCCCTCGGCGACGCCATCGACCTCAATCGTCAGGCCACCGATGATGCCGGTCGTCACCGGCGTAAACACCGCGCGGCCGTCTTGCACCACAAACACCCCGCTGCGTCCCTCGCGCTGGACGACGGCCTGGAGCGGGACGGCGAGCACCCGCTGGCGCTCGGCGACGAGGATTTCCGTGTCACACGTCAGCCCCGGTCGCAGCGCGGCGACGTCGCCGGTGAGTTGCACCTTGACGCGAAACTCGCGCGCGGCGGCCTGCGCGCTGGTCTGCGGCAATGCGCTGGCGCCGATCTCCACAACGCGCCCGTCAAAGCGTCGGTCCGGCAACGCGTCGAGCGTCACGGTGCCTGGCTGGTCGAGCCTCAGGCGCAGGACGTCGGCCTCGGCAACCTTGACCTCGGCGTTGAGCGTGCTCAGATCGGAAATGGTCATGAGAATGGTGCCGGGCTGATTCTGAACGCCCATCACGACCATCTCCCCCTCCTCCACGTCGAGGCGCGTGATCACCCCGGCGATTGGCGCCGTGATGTTTGTTTTGGCGAGTTGATCACCGACGCGTGTCTGCTCGGCCCGTCCCTGCGCCACGCGGCGACCCGCAGCCACGCGTGTCTGCTGCGCGCGCGCGAGCGCCGCGCGCGCGGCGGCGACCTG
>CAYRGW010000113.1:0-13122 GCA_964423815.1 uncultured Solibacteraceae bacterium
CGTACGGTGGTCGCGCTCGGCGTGGCCGGAATGTTGATGATGGCTTCGGCCGCGCAGGCGCAGGACCCCGCGCCCGCGCAGGCGGCCGCGCCCGCGGCGGCGGACCCGTTCAAGTTTGATGGGACCAGCCCCGTCATGCTGATGATCACCGTCAAAGGTGGTCAGGAGACCGTGTTCGAGGAAGCGTACGTGGCGATCCGCACCGCCCTCAACGCCAGCGACAAACCTGAGCTTCAGGCCCAGGGCAAGTCGATGCAGCTCATGCGTCTGACGGCTGATCTGCCGGCCGGACAGGCACGGCCCTATGTGGTGTTCCTGGATCCCCCCGTGGCCAATCAGAGCTACGAGTTCACACAGCTTCTCTACTACTCGGGAGCCTGGAAGGCGGATGACGTCGAAATCCGCAAGCAGATCGACGCAATCTTCGAAAAGCTGAAGGCGTCGGTTGAATCCCAGGGGATCTGGCCGCTGGTCCGCAAGTAGTTCGAGTCGTCGTGTTCCGAAACGGACGTCACACGCGAGAGCGGTGACGTCCGTTTCTTTTTTCCGGCACAATGGAACGTGAGATGAGACAGGGTTTGTTGATCGCAGCATTGCTGCTCGGAGGCGTCAGTCCCGCAGTGGCTCAGGTGGTGCCACCCCCGGTACCCGTGACGCAGCCCCCGGCGACGCCGGCAGCGCCGACCGTTCCTGCGGTGCCGGTCGAATACGTGTTTCCCTCCGGTGCCGGCATGTTGATCTTCCACGTCGATCCGACCAAGGCCGCAGACTTTGACGCCGTGATGGCGCGCCTCAAGGACGCCCTGTCCAAGGCCGACACCGCGACCCGGAAGGTGCAGGCGGCCAACTGGCTGATCTACAAATCTGCCGAAACGCCCGGCGAGACAGTGGTTTATCTGTGCCTGTTTGATCCGGCCGTCACCACGGCCAGCTACGACCCGCTCCTGCTGCTCGCCGAAGTGCTGCCCGCCGAGGTCCAGCCGCTCTACGACCGCATGAAAGCCGCCGTCGTGCGGATCGAGCGAATGGGCCTCACCAAGATTCGGTAGAGGTTCCCCGTAGGGCAAGACACCCGACGTCTTAGACACGCGCTAAAAACTCGTGTTCAGCCCCGCGTACACGCGATGCACGGTTTTTTCCGTTGGTGACCCTCGCAGGGTGAACAGCCGGTAGTCCACCCGCAGTTTGACCGGACCAAACAGTCCCATCTTGACCCCGCCCCCGATGTTGAACGCGGTGTTGGTCTCCTGAAAATCCGCCCGCAGATTCTCCCGATAGAGCCCGACACCGGCCGTGGCGTAGAGCTGCGCGCCGGACGTCGGCGTCTGGACGATGGCGTTGACCATGCCGGTGCGCAGCCGCGGCGCCAGGGCATCGGCCGTGTCCTTTTCCGAAATATCGGAGTACTCGACCTCGAATCCGACCGCAATGATGCTCACCCCGAAGGCAGCGCCCTTCGCGGCGCGTGTTTCCGGGCGATGGCCCACACCAAAAAAGGCCGTGATGTCCGCCGAGGCCACCGCAGGCGTCGCAGCCAGTCCGACAACGGCCAGCAGCCCGGTGGCGAGTGTTTTTCGAAGAATTCGCATGGTCTGCCTATCGGCGGGAGGCCGGGAGTTCCCCAGCCCCGTGATATTTTTCTCTGAATGGACTTGCGCCCGACCAGTCAGCAGGAACTCCTCCGCCGCACCGTCCGCGAGTTCGCCGAGGCCGAAATCGGCCCCTCCGTGA
Organism: uncultured Solibacteraceae bacterium; assembly: GCA_964423815.1. Lineage (GTDB taxonomy): Bacteria > Acidobacteriota > Vicinamibacteria > Vicinamibacterales > SCN-69-37 > SYFT01. Next base: position 1,732 of record CAYRGW010000113.1, read on the forward strand.
TGGAGTGGGACGAAGCCGAAGCCTTCCCGCACACGCTGGTGACCAAAATGGCCGCGCTGGGGCTGATGGGGATTCAGTTCCCGGAAGACTACGGCGGTGCCGGCATGTCCGCCATCGAATATTGCATCTGCATCGAGGAACTGGCGCGGGTCTGCCCGTCGGTCTCCCTCTCGGTGGCCGCGCACAACGGTCTCTGCACCTCCCATCTCTTCATGTTCGGCACCGAGGCGCAGAAGCAGCAATACGTCGTCCCCCTGATCAAGGGCGAGTACCTCGGCGCGTGGGGACTCACCGAGCCAGGTGCTGGCAGCGACGCGGCGGCGATGCGCACGGTTGCGCGTCGCGACGGCTCCGATTGGGTCATCAACGGAGCAAAGCAGTTCATCACCCACGGTTCGGTCGGCGGCGCCATCGTTGTCATGACCGTGACCGACAAGGCGAAGGGCCATCGCGGCATTTCGGCGTTTGTGGTGCCGAAGGGCACCAAAGGCATGCGCGCCGGGAAAAAGGAACACAAACTCGGGATGCGCGCGAGCGACACGAGCGAAGTGATTTTTGAAGACTGCCGTGTGCCGGCCGACGCGATGGTGGGCGAAGAGGGGCAGGGGTTCATCAACACCTTGCAGGTGCTCGACGCGGGGCGCATCGGCATTGCGGCGCTGGCCGTGGGCCTGGCGCAGGGCGCGTATGACTGCGCGCTGAAATATGCGAAGGAACGGCGGCAGTTTGGCCAGCCCATCGCCAGCTTTCAAGCGATCCAGTGGAAACTCGCCGACATGGTCACACGCATCGAGGCTGCGCGGCTGCTGACCTATCGCGCTGCCTGGATGAAAGACCAGGGTGTGGTGCGGACCGGTCGCGAGTCGTCGATGGCGAAGTTGTATTCGAGCGAGATCGCCGTCCGCGCGGCTGAAGAGTCCGTGCAGATTCACGGCGGCTACGGATTCACGAAGGACTATCCGGCGGAAAAGTTCTTCCGCGACGTGAAACTCTGCACCATCGGCGAAGGCACCAGCGAAATTCAGCGGCTCGTCATCGCACGTCAGTTGTTGGGACGATAGGCCGGTTGTGAGCGCTCCTCTCACCCTCTCCGAACGTCTGCTGGCCGGTGACCCGCGTGCCATTGCACGGGCGATCTCGTTGATCGAAAACGAGTCGCCGGATGGCGCGGCGCTCATTGGGCGCATCTTCTCCAGGACCGGCAACGCCTACCTGCTCGGCATCACGGGGCCCCCCGGTGCAGGCAAAAGCACGCTCGTGGACAAGATCACGGCCGAACTCCGCAAACGTGGCAAGAAGGTCGGCATCCTCGCGGTGGATCCCACGAGCCCGTTCAGCGGCGGCGCCATTCTTGGTGATCGTGTGCGGATGCAGGCGCACGCGCAGGACGAGGGCGTCTTTATTCGCAGCATGGCCACACGTGGCCATCTCGGTGGTCTCGCCCGCACGACGGCTGAAGCCGCGATCGTGCTCGACGCCGCCGGCTACGACATCGTCATCATCGAAACCGTCGGCGTGGGCCAGGACGAGGTCGACATCGTCCGCACAGCCGATTGTTCGGTGGTCACGCTGGTGCCAGGCACGGGCGATGAGGTGCAGGCCCTGAAGGCCGGCATCATGGAGATCGCGGACATCTTTGTGGTGAACAAGGCCGATCGCGAAGGGGCCGATCGCACCGCCGCCTCGATCGAGATGATGTTGTCGCTCGACGATGCGATGAGTGAAGGGTGGCGGCCGCCGGTGATGCGGACGGAAGCCACGGCGAATCGCGGCATCGTCGAGCTCATAGACATGATCGAACGATTCCGCGAGCAGTCGGTGGACACACTCGGTGCCCGGCGTCGCGCGCGCGCGGAATGGCGCCTGCGGGAAATCCTCGGTCGCCGGTTCATGATCCACCTCGAAACCCACGTGTTCACCCCGGGTGAATTTGGTCAGTGGCTCGACCGCATCTCCGCGCGTGAGGTCGACCCCTATGGCGCCGCCGATCAGGTGATGGCCCGCGCGCTCGGTGCGAAAAAACCGTCGGGAGGCTTTTTCGTGAGTGATGGTCCGGAAAAGCCTCCCGACGGTTTTTTCGTGACCGGCATCGACCACGTCGGCATCGCGGTGGCCGACCCCGACGCGTCGCTGAAGTTTTTCACCGGTGTGCTGGGACTGTCGTCGGACGCGCCGCAGGACATCAAGGGCCAGAACACCCGCGTGCGGTTTGTCGACACCGGGGACGCCAAGCTCGAGCTGGTGGAGTCGCTTGCCGCCGGGTCGCCGATCGGAAACTATCTCGAAAAGCGTGGCCCCGGCATTCACCACGTCGCGTTGCGCGTGAGCGACATCCACGCGGCGATCGCGCAGGTGGTCGCCGCCGGTGTGCGGATGATCGACAAGGAGCCACGTCGGGGGGCCCACGGGTCGCTGATCGCGTTTGTACACCCGGCCGACACTCACGGCGTGCTCGTCGAATTGAAACAGCCGAATGCGGCGGGCGAGGCGCACTGACATGTTGCGACTGGGGAACTTCGAACTGCACAGCCTGACCGACGGGACCTTTCGTCTCGACGGCGGCGCCATGTTTGGCGTCGTGCCAAAAACCTTGTGGTCCAGGCGTACGCAGGCGGACGACAAAAACCGCATCCCGCTGGGCCTTCGGCCGCTGCTCGTCCGCGCGTACGGCAAGAACATCCTGATCGACACGGGCATCGGCGACAAGATGCCGCCCAAGCTGGTCGAGATCTACGCCATCGATCGCACGACACATCTCGACCACTCGCTCGCGGCGATCGGCATGACTGCAGACGACATCGACGTGGTCGTCGCCACCCACCTGCACTTTGACCACTTTGGTGGATCAACGATGCGGGAGGGGGACGCTCTCGTTCCGCGCTTCAGGAACGCGCGCTATCTGATTCGCCGCGGCGACTGGGAGGATGCCACACATCCACACGATCGCAACCGCGCCAGTTATCTGCCCGAGAACTTCATGCCGCTGGCCGACGCCGGCGTCATCGACTTCGTGGAAGACGATGGTGAGGTGATGCCGGGGATCAGTGTGTGGCGCACAGGCGGGCATGCGATGTTCCACCAGTGGATCAAGATTGAATCCGAGGGGCACGTCGCCGCCTTTGTTGCCGATCTGATTCCGACCACCGCGCACCTCGACGAACCGTGGATCATGGGGTACGACCTGTATCCCATGGACACACTCCACTACAAACAACACTTCATCCGCGAAGCCATCGACGACGAATACGTGGTGTTCTTCGAACACGATCCGTCGATCCCGGCCGGCATCATCCGCGAGCGCGACGGCAAACGGTCCGTCGAAGCCGTGTCGATCTGAAAACGCATCACATGACTCAACCACGTATCGGAATCATTGGCGGCTCGGGCCTGTATGACATGGCCGAGCTCACGGATCGCGAAGAGCGCACGATCGACACGCCGTTTGGCGCGCCGTCAGGGCCGTACGTCCTGGCGACCTTGCGGGGGCGGCGGGTGGCGTTTCTGGCGCGGCATGGCGAAGGCCATCGGCACACGCCGTCGGAACTGAATTACCGCGCGAACATCTTCGGGTTCAAGATGTTGGGCGTCGAATGGATTCTGTCGGCGAGCGCCGTCGGGAGTCTGCGCGAAGATTTCAAGCCACTTGATCTCGTGGTGCCTGATCAGTTTTTTGATCGCACCCGTGGTCGCATCAGCACGTTCTTCGGCGAGGGCATTGTGGCCCACGTCGGATTTGCGCATCCGTTTTGTGGTCCCCTCAGCGGCGTCATGCTGCACGCGGCAAAAGCCGCCGGCGCGACCGTCCACGAGGGTGGGACTTATGTGTGCATGGAAGGCCCGCAGTTTTCCACCAAGGCGGAGTCCAACTTCTACCGCGCGCAGGGCTTTGACATCATCGGCATGACAAATCTGCAGGAGGCCAAACTCGCGCGGGAAGCGGAGATCTGCTACTCGACGCTTGCGCTGGTCACCGACTACGACGGCTGGCATCCCGATCACGACTCGGTCACCGTCGAGATGATCGTCGCGAACCTGACGCAGAACGCCAGGACCGCGCAGCAGGTCATCGCCAATGCCGTTGAGCAACTCCCCATCGATCGCACCTGCGAATGTGCCCGCGCACTGGCGACGGCGATCATCACCCGGCCCAGTGCCATGCCCGCAGCGCGCAAAACGCTGCTTCACCCCCTGATTGGAAAGTACCTCGCATGAATCTCATCGTGACCGGCTCGATCGCGTTTGACTACCTGATGTCGTTTCCGGGCAAGTTCACGGAACATCTGCTGCCCGAGCACTTCTCGCGCGTCAGCCTCAGCTTCCTTGTGGACACGATGGACAAACGACGCGGCGGCTGCGCGCCGAACATCGCGTACACGCTGGCGCTGCTCGGTGAGAAGCCGATGCTGATGGGTACGGCGGGGCAGGACTTTGGCGACTATCGCCGCTGGCTGGATGCCGCGGGGATTGATACGTCGCTGGTGAAGGACGTGGACGGCAAGTTCACGGCCTCGTTTTTTTGCAACACCGACGAGGCGAACAATCAGATCGCGTCGTTTTATACCGGCGCGATGGCGCACGCCGCAGAGTTGTCCTTCCGCACGGTGCCACGCCCGGACCTGGTCATCATCTCGCCGAACGACCCGGCCGCGATGGTGCAGTACGCCGATGAATGCCGCACGCTCGGCATCAAATACATGTTTGACCCCGGCCAGCAGTGCGCCCGCATGAGCGGCGATGAAATTCGTGAGGGGATCGTCGGCGCCGCCCTTGTCATCTGCAACGACTACGAGTTCGAACTGATTCGTCAGAAGACCGGCCTTGATGAGGCCGATGTGCTGGCGCTGGCCGGCGTGTTGATCGTCACCAAGGGCGAACACGGCTCGTCGGTCATGCAGCCCGGGTCGCAGATTGACGTGCCCGCCGTGGTTCCGACACGCATTGCCGACCCGACCGGTGTGGGTGATGCCTACCGCGGCGGATTCATGAAGGGCCTGGCGCTCGGTGTGGGCTACGACGTGTGCGCGCAGCTGGGCAGCGTGGCGGCGACGTACGCGCTCGAACATCTGGGCGGCACCAGTCACGCCTACACACGCGCGGAGTTTAAAACGCGATACGAAGAGCACTTCGGCGCGCTGACCGCCACCCTGTAGGCCGTGATGGCCAGACTCCTGATGATCGGCAGTCTGGCCTGGCCGCTCCTGCTCGGAGCGGCCTGGTGGAATCATGCCGACCATCAGGCGGGTGACCGCAGTGTCTGGGCGGTCGTGGTGTACCTGGCCGCCGGGCGGGTGTGTCATCAGCAGCCGGAGCGGTCGTTCCATTCCGACGGGGCCCAGTGGCCCGTGTGTGCGAGGTGCGCGGGGTTGTACCTGGCCGCGCCGCTTGCCGCAGGGTGGTGGCTCACCCGTCGGCGACGGAGTGCGCAGATCACGCAGGCGGCCTATCGGGGCATGGCGCTGGCGGCCGTGCCCACCGTGTTGACCCTCGCCTGGGAGTGGGGAGGTTGGGGCACGCCGCCCAACCTGGTGCGGTTCCTGACCGCGCTCCCACTCGGCGCAGCCATAGCCTGGGCACTCTTCACCGTGACCCATCGGATAGACTGAGGCTCGTTTACGAGAACCTGCATGGCACGCACCCCGATCCCCAAAACCCAGATGCCCGCTCCCACGCGCCCCAGTGTGGCGTTGACCTGTGTGCTGGCGTGGGTGTTTCCTGGCGCCGGTCACATGCTGCAGGGACAGGCGGGCAAGGCGCTGATTTTTGGCGCCGCGCCCCTGCCGATGTACGTCCTCGGGCTCTGGTTCGGAGGCCGGCTGTTTCCGTTTGAAGGCAGTGAGCCGCTCGTGTGGCTCGCCGGCCTGGCGCAGTGGATGATGGGCGCGGTCCGCCTGCTCGCCGGGCTCATCGATGCAGGCCGCGGAGACGTCGTTGCCGCGTCCTACGAATACGGCAATACGTTTCTCATCACTGCCGGCCTGCTCAATGCGCTCGTGATTCTTGACGCGTCCGATGTGGCTCGCGGGAGGAAGTCCGCATGACCAGTCATCTCGGCATGATGATCCTGCTCGCCGCACTGGTCTCGCCGGTGTTTGCGGCGCTGCATCGCGAGGATCTGGCGTCGGGACGCGCCTTCGCCCTCCGCCTGTTTGGCGGACTCGTGGGCGGCGCGTTTGTCCTGAGCTGGGTGTTGTATCTCATCTTCGGGTAGCCGCTCATGACGTTCCTCTGGGTTTGGGGCCCGGCACTCGTCTGGATGGCCGTCACCTTCTACATCTCCCACCAATCGGTCGTGTCCATTCCGATGGGGGCACCCGACTACGTCGCGCACGGCGTGTCCTATGCCGGGCTTGGTGTGATGCTGATGCGTGGGTTCGCCGGTGGCCGCCTCTCCGCAATGTCCTGGCGATTTGTGCTGCTCGCGACCCTCGTCGGCGGCCTGTACGGGGTCTCCGACGAATTTCACCAGTCCTTCATCCCCGGCCGTTACCCGTCGGTCTCCGACATCATCGCTGACACCGTCGGCGCCCTGATTGGTGCCTCCGCGGCTGCCGTCATTGGCGGAATCCTGAGAACCCGGAACCCTGAACAGAACCCTGCACCCTGAACGCAGAACCCAGAACTTCGCAGCGCAGGCACGGCTTATACTGGAGAGCGCATGTCCTTTGAAAACCTGCTGCTCGAGCGCGATGGCGCCGTCCTCATCGTCACCCTCAACCGACCCAAGGTCCTCAACGCGCTGAACGCTCAGACACTGGCTGAGCTCGGCCAGGTGATCACCGACGCCCGCACCGATGACACCGTGCGCGTCGTGGTCCTCACCGGCTCCGGCGAAAAGTCGTTTGTGGCGGGTGCCGACATCAATGAACTTGCCGTGCAGACGCCGGTCGGCGGGCGTGATCACGCCCGGCACGGCCAGGACCTCTTCGACAGAATCGAACGCCTCGGCAAACCCGTGATTGCGGCCGTCAACGGTTTTGCGCTCGGGGGCGGGTGTGAGCTCGCGATGGCGTGCACGATGCGGTACGCGTCCGACACCGCACGATTCGGGCAGCCTGAAATCAATCTCGGCATCATTCCCGGCTATGCCGGATCGCAGCGACTGCCGCGCCTCGTGGGTCGCGGTCGGGCGCAGGAACTCCTGCTCCTGGGCGACATGATCGGCGCCGACGAAGCGTACCGGATCGGACTCGTCAACAAGATCGTGCCCGCCGCCGAATTGATGACGGAAGTGCGCAAGGTCGCGCAGACCCTCGCGCAGAAGGCCCCCGTGGCCGTGCGCTACATCCTTGACGCCGTGGCGACGGGGGCGGACATGGCGTTTGCCGACGCCGAGGACCATGAGGCGACGTTGTTTGGTCTGGTCTCGACGACCGACGACATGCGTGAAGGCACGCGGGCGTTTCTCGAAAAACGCAAACCCACGTTCACCGGCAAATAGGGCAGGGTCACCACGTCCACCATGCGCGTTGCCCTGATCGTTTCGCAGTACCACGACTTCATCACCTCGCGCCTGGAGACCGGCGCGCGCCAGCTGCTGCGTGAGCAGGGCGTCCAGGAGGATGACATCGTGACGTTCGCCGTGCCTGGCGCGTATGAACTGGCCCAGGCGGCGCAACGGGTGGCCGAGACGCCGGGATGGAACGCGGTGGTGTGCCTCGGGTGTCTGATTCGTGGAGAGACCGCGCACTTTGATTACATTGCGACGGCTGCCGCGCAGGGCATCATGCGTGCCGCGCAGGCGACCGCCGTGCCGATCACCTTCGGCGTGTTGACGACCAATTCGGCCGAGGAGGCCATGGCGCGTGCCGTTGATGGCCCCGGTAACAAGGGCCGCGAGGCGGCCCTGGCCGCGTTCGAGATGGCCACCCTCTATCGGACGCTGCCGACGGGACGGCCCTCGTGAACACCACGCCAAGACATCAGTCGCGTGAACTGGCCCTGCAGGCCCTGTATTTCTGGGAAGTGGGACGGTCGGCCCCCGACGAGGCCCTCGACCATGTGATCGCCGAACATCTGCCCGACGCGACAGATCCCGTGCGGGCCTTTGCGCAGGCGCTGGTCCGGGGCACGGTGCTCACGCACGAAGAGCTGGATCAGATCATCGGGCGTCATATCGACAACTGGCGGATTGAGCGGCTTGCCGTGATCGACAAGTTGATTCTGCGCATGGCGACCTGGGAGTTGCGGTACGAGACCGAGACTCCGCCGGCCGTGGTGGTGAATGAGGCGCTCGAGCTGGCCCGCACCTTCAGCGCGGACGAGTCGATCAAGTTCGTGAACGGCGTGCTGGACGGGATTCGCAAGTCACTGTTGGAGCAATGAGGCAATGTCGAACGAAGTGGAACAGTCGGCGCAACGCCGCACAAAACTCGAGGAGTTGATGGCCCTCGGCGTGTCGCCGTACCCGGTCAGATTTGATCGGACCGACACCGTGTCTGAGCTGGTCGCCCGCTACGGGGAGACCACGGGACCCGATCTTGAGGCCTCGCGCCCGGAGACCCGCGCGGCGGGCCGCATCCTCTCGATGCGCACCTTTGGCAAGGCCAACTTCATCGAGTTGTCGGATGGGCTGACGCGCCTGCAGGTCTACGTGCGCGCCGACGCGATGTCCGAGCGTGACTTCGAGATCTTCAAGCGTCTCGACCTGGGCGATCACATCGGTGTGGCCGGTCGGATGTTCCGCACAAAGACGAACGAGCTGACCATTTTTGCCTCGGGAATCGAGTTCCTCGCCAAGTGCCTCTTGCCGCTGCCCGAAAAGTGGCACGGCCTGACGGACATCGAAATCCGGTACCGCCAGCGGTACCTCGACCTGATCGTGAATCCCGACTCCCGCCGTGTCTTCGAGGCGCGCGCGAAGGTGGTCGCCGGGATTCGGCGTTTCCTCAACGGCCGCGGCTTCCTCGAGGTGGAAACGCCCATGATGCAGCCGATCGCCGGCGGCGCATTGGCGCGGCCGTTCACGACCCATCACAACGCGCTCGACCTGCTGCTCTACCTGCGCATCGCGCCTGAGCTTTACCTCAAACGCCTGACCGTCGGTGGGTTCGAAAAGGTTTACGAAATCAACCGCAACTTCCGCAACGAAGGGATTTCGACGCAGCACAATCCCGAGTTCACGATGCTCGAGTTTTACGAGGCCTACGTCGACTATCAGCATCTGATGACGATGACGGAGGAGATGCTGGTGGAGATCGCGCGTGAGGTCACCGGAGGCGCGGAGACGACATTTAACGGCGCGCAGATCAGCTTTGCGGCGCCGTTCCGTCGCCTGTCGTTGCGCCACGCGGCGGCAGAGGCTGCCTCCGAACGCCTTGGGCGCGTGGTGACGGAAGCCGACCTGCGTGATCGCGCGAAGGCCGCTGAGGTCGCCAAGGCACTGCACTTCGAGGTGCACCCGTCGCACGGCGCCGGCAAGATCGCGACGACGATCTTCGAGGGGCTGTGGGAAGATCAGCTCATCCAGCCGACGTTTGTGTATGACTTCCCGACGGAAGTCTCGCCGCTCTCAAAGCAGAAGCCGGATGATCCCGACACGGTCGAACGTTTCGAGATGTACGCCGGCGGCTTCGAAGTCGCCAATGGCTTCAGCGAACTGAACGACCCCGTCGAACAACGTCGTCGTTTTGAGGACCAGCTTAAGGGCCGTGCGGCCGGCGATGCGGAAGCCCATCAGATGGATGAGGACTACGTCCGCGCCCTCGAATACGGCCTGCCGCCCACCGGGGGCGAAGGTATCGGCATCGACCGCCTCGTCATGTTGCTCACCGGCAGCTCGTCAATCCGCGACGTCATCCTGTTCCCGCTCATGCGCCCACATAAAGCCGAGCCACAATCCAACAATCCAGCAATCCCAAATCCTCCATCCTCCATCCTCAATCCTCAATAACGCTTTTTTAATCCACCATGTCCTTCTCCTGGTTCATCGCGCTGCGCTACCTCACGGCGAGGCGGAAGCAGGCGTTCATCTCGCTCATCTCGTTGGTGTCGATCCTCGGGGTCGGCGTGGGGGTGATGGCGCTGGTGATTGCCAACGCGTTGATGACCGGTGTGCAGGGGGAGATGCGCGATCGGATTGTCGGTGCCACCTCGCACATCAACGTCTACAAGGCGGGCACGGGCCTGCTCGATGTGGAAGCCGAGGCCGCCAAAATGATGCGCCCAGGTGTGTTGGGCGCGGCACCTGCGCTCACCGGTCAGGGTTTGTTGAGCGCCGGAGGCCGGTCGGCGTTTGTGCAGCTCAAGGGGATCGATCCCGTGCGCGAAGTCACGGTGACCGACCTCGGGAGCTCCATGATTGGCGGCGCCGTGGAGGCGCTGCGCCCGGCGGTGGCATCCGATCCCGATGGCCTGGCGCCGCCCGATTCCATCCTGCTGGGCTCGGCGCTGGCGCGCTCACTCAATCTGCGTGTCGGCGAACGTGTGGCGCTCATGGTGCCGCATGGGTTCCAGTCGCCGATGGGCATGATTCCCCGAAGCGTTCTGCTTGAGGTCGTCGGTATCTTCGAACTGGGGTTTCACGAGTTCGACGCCAACTACGGGTTGTTGTCGCTCGACGTGGCGCAGCGTCTGCTGAACGAGCCGGGCCCACACGCGATGCAACTGCGCGTGGCGGACCTTGAAGCCGCCCCGGCGATCGCGGCGGACCTGCAGGACGCCCTCGGGCCCGACTACACCGCGCAGGACTGGACCGTCCTCAACGCGCCGCTCTACGAAGCGCTCCGCCTCGAGAAACTCGCCATTGGTTTCACCATCGGGCTCATCGTCATGGTCGCCGCGCTCAACATCGTCGCGTCGCTGGTGTTGCTGGTCATGGAGAAAAGTCGCGACATCGGCATCCTGCGCACGATGGGCGCGCCGGCGTCGGCGATCCAGCGCATTTTTATCCTGCAGGGCGTGACCATTGGCGCCGTTGGCACGTCGGTGGGCGCGGCCCTCGGGGTGCTTGTCTCCTGGGTGTGCGACCGCTACCAACTGTTTTCGCTGCCCGGCGACGTGTACCAGATTACGCACCTGCGTTTCCGCGTCGAGATGTTTGATGTGGTGACCATCGTGGTGGCCGCGATGCTGGTGTGCCTCGTCGCCACGATTTACCCGGCGCGGCGCGCGAGCGCCATTGACCCGGCAGAGGCGCTTCGATATCAATGACCTGCATCACCGCGCGCGGCATCGTGAAGGCCTACGCTACGGCGACGGGCCCGCTGGAGGTCCTGCGCGGCGCGGACCTCGACGTGGAACAGGGCGAGATGGTCGCGGTCGTCGGCGCGTCCGGGGTGGGGAAGAGTTCGTTGCTCCACGTCCTTGGCGGCCTCGATGCGTTTGAGGCCGGGACGGTGTCCATTGGCGGGGCGGACATCCACGCCATGACGGACGAGGCCCGCGTGCGCTTCC
>CAYRGW010000114.1:0-13117 GCA_964423815.1 uncultured Solibacteraceae bacterium
TGGAACAGCGCGCCGGAGCGACCAAGGCCCGCGACGATGCCGAGGCGCGGCGTCGCGCGGCGGCCGCGCGTGTGACGGCCATGACCGAACGTGTGACCGCCGCCCGGTCAGCAGTGGCCCGTCTCAAGGCCGGCGCCCGTCCTCAGGAAGTGGACGCGGCGCGTGCGCGGCTTGCGGCCGTGGATGCCGCACTGGCGACGGTCCAATCCGACATCGCCGACGCCACCATCACCGCCACCTCCGACGGCATCGTCGCCAATCGCCTTGTCGAGCCCGGCGAATTGATCGCGCCTCGCACGCCATTGCTCGTGCTGATGGACCTCGATCGCGCGTGGGCGTCCGCGTATGTGGAGGAGACGATGATCGGGAACCTCCGGCTCAACCAGCAGGCCGTGGTGCTGACCGACAGTGGGCAGAGCGTGCCGGGGCGCATCACGTTTATCGCGCCACGCGCTGAATTTACGCCGCGGAATGTGCAGACGGCCGACGAACGCGCGCGTCTGGTGTATCGCGTCACCGTCAGCGTCGACAACCGGGAAGGCATCCTTAAACCCGGAATGCCGGTGGAAGTCCAGTGGCAGAACCAGTAGCGCCGGCCCTCTCACTCAGCCACGTGTCGAAATCATTCGGCGCGACACGGGCGGTTGATGACGCCACTCTGGTCGTTGAGACTGGCGAACTGTTTGGTCTGATGGGACCGGATGGGGCAGGCAAGTCGACCACGCTCCGTCTGTGGTGCGGGTTGCTCGCACCCGATTCCGGCGACGTGCGCGTGAGTGGCACCGACCCGCGTCATACACGCCATCGCGCGGTGGCGTCGATCGGCTACGTGTCGCAGCGCTTCAGTCTGTATGGCGATCTGTCGATCGACGAAAACATCGCATTTTTTGCGCGACTGCATGGTGTCAATGATTTCGAGTCCGAGCGGAATCGTCTACTGGAGCTGACCGGACTTACGCCATTCCGCACGCGCCTGGCCAGTCGGTTGTCGGGCGGCATGAAACAGAAGCTGGCGCTCTCGTGCACGCTGGTGCATCGGCCGGATGTGCTGATCCTCGACGAACCCACCACCGGCGTGGATCCGGTCGCGCGTCGCGAGTTCCGGGCGCTCATTCGTGAATGCAATGCACAGGGCATGACCATCGTGCTCGCCACGCCCTACGTCGACGAGGCCGAGACCTGCGCGCGTGTCGCGCTGCTGCGTGAAGGCCGCGTGCTGGCGGTTGGCACTCCGTCGGAACTCAAAGACCTGGTGCGGCCCAAACATGCCGCGCCGACCCTTGACGATGTCTTCATCGATTTGGCGGTTGGAGGAACTGTATGACCCGCACCCTGCTTCTGGTCGTGGCGCTGTGCGCGTGTGCCACAGCGTCATTTGCACAGTCACCCACGGTGCTCACCCTCGACGATGCGATCACTCGTGGACTTGCATCGTCTCCCCGCGTGCAGGAAGCACGGGCGCGTGAAACGGCGGCGGCGGCCGGACGTGACGGCCGCAAGGCACTGTCGGGCCCAACGGCGTCGGTGACGTCCAGCTACGTGCGCACCAATCACATTGATGAGTTCGGGGTGCCACAACCGGGCGGCGGCACTCGCGTCATCTTTCCGGACATCCCGGACAACTTTCGCCTGCGGGCGGACATTCTGTATCCGCTGTGGACCGGTGGACGCACGGGCGCGCTGGTGGACGCGGCCGCATCAGAAATGCGCGCGGCCGAGGCGGACGCCGCAGTGGTGGTGGCCGACCTCACGATGGAGATTGCAGCGACCTACTGGCAGGTGCTGACCACCCGCGCCACCGTGGCGGTGCTCGACGAAGGACTTGCGCGCACCGACGTGTGGGTGAACGACGTGCGCGCGCGTGTTGACGCGGGTGTGAGTTCTCCGCATGAAGTGGTCCAGGCGCAGGCGCATCGCGCGCGCCAGCGCGTGCAGCGTATTCAGGCGGCGCAGGCGGCGACATTGGCCGAGCGTGAACTCGTGCGGTTGACGGGCCTGCCGCCCGGACAACTGCTTGAACTGGCCACGCCTGTGGACCAGCCCCTGGCGGGAACCGTGGGAGCGGACGTAAAGTCTGCAGCCGAATATTACGAGCGTGCCACCGCCGGTCGCGCGGAACGTGAGGCCCTGTCGGCCCGGCGTGACGCGTTCACCTCGGCTGCACGTGCCGCAATGGCCGCCCTGCATCCGCAGGTGGCCACCTTCGCCGGCATTGAACCTGCGCGACCAAACTCGCGGTTTGTTCCGAGGTCGAATGAGTGGAACACGTCCTGGGATCTCGGCGTGTCGGTCACCTGGTCCCTCTGGGACAACGGCAAAGCCCGGGCCGAACGTGCCATGGCCACGGCCCAGGCCGACGCCCTCTCCCATCGTCAGCGCGAGTTCGATTCCCGCCTCGATGTTGAGGTCACACAGCGCCTGTTGGATCTCGAATCGGGCCGCGCGGCCGTCGAGGCCTCAACGGAAGCCGTCACGGCGGCGGCAGAAGTGCATCGGGTCATGCGCGAGCGGTACGACGCAGGTGTCGCCACCAGCACGGACGTGCTCGACGCCCATATCGCCTGGCTTGACGCCTCGCTTGAGCGCACCCGGCTGCAGGCGGCCCTTCGTATCGCCGAGTCGCGACTGCAGCGCACGGTGGGAGCACCAATCCGGTGACGGCCGCCATCCAGGTCGAACACCTCACACGGCGGTTCGGTGCCTTTGTCGCCGTTGACGATGTGAGTATGGACGTCGCCACCGGTGAGGTCTTTGGATTTCTCGGCTCCAACGGTGCGGGCAAGTCCACGACGATTCGTATGTTGTGCGGACTGCTGCGTCCGACCAGTGGCCGGGCCGTGGTCGGCGGTGTGGATGTGGGGCGTGATCCGGAAGGCGTCAAGCGCCGCATCGGATACATGTCGCAGAAGTTTTCGCTGTACGAGCCGCTGACCGTTGAGCAGAACATCACGTTCTACGGTGGCCTGTACGGCGTGGAGGGGGAACGCCTGAAGGCCCGGCGCGAGTTTGTGCTCACCATGGCCGGTCTGCACGGTCGTGAACGATCCCTGGCGCGGACGTTATCAGGCGGGTGGCGGCAGCGCCTTGCGCTCGGGTGCGCGTTGCTGCACGAGCCGTCAATTCTGTTTCTTGATGAACCCACCGGCGGTGTTGACCCCGTGGCGCGTCGCGACTTCTGGCGGCTGATCCGGACGTTGGCCTCGGAGGGCACCACCGTGCTGGTGACAACCCACCATCTGGAAGAGGCCGCCCAGTGTGATCGCCTCGCGATTATCCATGCCGGGCAGCTGGCCGTCATGGGCACCCCGGCCGAACTCACCACCAACGGCCGCACGCTCGAAGACACGTTTATCGATGTCGTCACCACGGCCCGGGCACAAGGAAGAGCATGACTGCCTCATTGACCCACGTCGTCGCAGTCGCAATAAAAGAGTCCAGGCAGATTGTGCGCGATCGGCAGAGCCTGCTGGTGGTGCTTGTGTTGCCCGCGATGTTTCTGCTCCTGTACGGGTACGCGCTGAACTTCGACATCCGACACATTGAGATGGTGGTGCAGGACCGGGACGGGTCGTCCGACAGCCGCGACCTGGTCAGCCGGTTCGTGGCATCGACCTATTTTGATCATCGCGGGTCGGTGACTGACGATGGCGAAGTGGCGGCGGCGCTTGACTCCGGGCGCGCGCGGGTGGCACTGGTGATTCCGGAAGGGTTTGGACGCGCCCGCCAACAGGGCGACGTCGGTCATATTCAGGTGCTCCTCGCCGGCGACAACGCCAATACCGCCTCGACTGTGCTTGGATACGTGAACGGACTGGTCCGTGAGGCCTCACTGGCAGGTGTCACACCTGACGTGCGTCTGGTGGCCGTGGAGCCGCGCATCTGGTTCAATCCCGAACTGCGCAGCGCGCTGTTTCTGGTGCCCGGGCTCATTGCCTACATCTCGATGATCACTGCCGTGGTGTCCACCGCGCTCTCGATCGTGCGCGAGAAGGAGCAGGGGACGATGGAGCAGATTCGGATGTCGCCGATCTCGACACCGGCATTTATCCTCGGCAAGACGCTGCCGTATCTGTTGTTGTCGCAGGTGTCGGCGGTGCTGGTGATTGTGTCGGCCATGGCGCTGTTTGATCTGCCCATGCGGGGGAGCTGGATGGCGCTGCTGGTCGTGCTGGCGATCTTCCTCGTGGGCGCGCTGGGTACCGGCATTCTCGTCTCGACCGTTGCGGAAACGCAGCAGGTGGCCTTTCAGCTCGGCACGTTGATCGCATTCCTGCCGACCTTCATCCTGTCGGGGTTCATCTTTCCGATTGCGAGTATGCCGGTGCCGTTGCAGTACGTGAGCTCTGTGGTGCCCGCGCGGTATTTCCTGGTCGCGCTTCGCGGGATTGTGCTCAAGGGCACGGACATCTGGGCGTTGTGGCAACCCATTGCCGCGCTCATTGTGTATGGCGCGGTCGTACTCGGCGTCGCGTCATTGAGGCTCGCACGGCGATGATGGCCATCATCGCGGCGTGGCGGCGGATCTGGACGCTGGTCTGGAAGGAGTTCCTTGAACTGCGACAGGACCCGCGTCTCGCCGGTGTGGTCATCATTGCGCCGATCCTGCAGTTGACGATGCTGGGGTATGCGGCGACGACCGATGTGCAGGATGTGCCGGTGGTCGTGGTGGATGGTGACCGGTCGATGTCGAGCCGCGCGTTGCTCGAACGTTTTGCCGGCTCCCGGTATTTCAACGTCGTTGACGAGTATCTGGATCCGCGTGACGCGGGGGCGGCTCTGGAATCCGGTCGCGCGTGGATTGCGCTCATCATTCCGTCAGGATTTGGCGACAGTCTGCTGGGTTCGGGGCCGGCATCGTTGCGCACCGTGCAGATTCTGGCGGACGGCACGGATGCCAATTCGTCCGGGCAGGCGCTGGCATACGCCGGTGGGTTGATCAGCGAGTTCAACGGCGCGCTGGTCGACATGAGCGGCACTGGTGTGCGGCCGGGCATTCAGGCCGACACACGTGTCTGGTACAACCCGGAACTGGTGAGCAAGGATTTTATGGTGCCCGGCGTGCTCGCCCTGCTTCTGTTGCTCGTCACGACGAACCTGTCGTCGATGGCAATCGTGCGCGAACGGGAAGTCGGTACGCTGGAACAGCTCAATGTGACGCCACTGGGACGGTGGGAACTGATTCTCGGGAAGCTGCTGCCGTACGGCGTGATCGGTGTCATCGACGTCGTGCTCGTGGTCTCGGTGGCGGTGTTCTGGTTTGAGGTGCCGCTGCTGGGCAGTCCGGCGCTGTTGTTTGCCGGTTGTCTCGTGTATCTGTTGTGCACACTCGGTCTGGGGCTGCTGATTTCCACGATTTCGTCCACGCAGCAGCAGGCGATGATGACCTCGTCGTTCTTTTTTCTCGTGCCCATGATTTATCTCTCGGGGTTCATCTTCCCGATTGAGAACATGCCGCCGGCGATTCAGGCCTTCACGACGGTGATTCCGCTGCGCTACTTCCTCGTCATCGTGCGCGGCATCTTCCTCAAGGGCGTCGGCTGGGACGTGTTGTGGACGCAGTTTGCCGCCATGGGCGCGTGGGGCACGACGGTGCTTGTGGTCGCGGCGATGCGGTATCGGAAGACGGTTTGACACGAAGTCCCGAGGTCCCGAGGTCCCGGAGTCCCGAGGTTCGCTGCGGCTGATGCCCAGCGTCAGACGTCTTGTAGGGAAACCACCATGTATATCTGCTGGGATTACTCTTCTCGGTTGGGGGACTGTCCGTGAACCTGACACCTGACGGGAACTTCGCTGGAATCGAGTTCGACTACGCCCTCGTCCAGGCGGATCCTCCGGTGCGCCTCCACTACGCGCATGTGCGCCCGCGCAATCCGGAGGGGCCGCTGCTGCTGTTCCTGCACGGCTTCGGCGAGTACTGGCTTGCGTGGTCGGACTACCTCGCAGAGTTCGCTGAACTCGGCTACCACGCCGTAGCCCCGGACCTGCGAGGCTTCAATCGCTCCGATCGCCCGGCCGGGAAGCAGGCGTACGAGATAGGGCGGCTCGAAGAGGACATACGAGCCCTGATCCGGAGTTTCGGCAAGGACCGAGCCGTCATCGTGGGCCACGATTGGGGCGGGGCCATCACATGGAACCTCGCCGAGCGATCTCCGGAGATGTGCGAGGCCATCGTGGTGCTGAATTCCCCCCATCGAGGCGCCTACGCGAGGAACCTCCGGGCTTCGATCCGGCTGAATCTCAAGCAGATGCTTCGGTCGTGGTACATCTACTTCTTCCTTCTTCCGCGGCTGCCGGAGATGGCCATCCGGGCTTTCGGCTACTGGTGGGCGCGACATAACCTCCGAGGGTGGGCAGTCAACAAGGCCAGTATCAGCGACCAGCGTTTGCGCCTCTATCTGCAGGCGATGGCGCAGTCGGGGGCGCTCACCGCGGGCCTCAACTACTACCGCGCGAACACCCTCGGGCGGTACGGAAGAGAGGTCATGGACGCCATGGCTGGGAAGTTCCGGTTCCCGAAGATTCGCGTCCCGACCCTCGTCATCTGGGGCGAGGACGATCGAGCCCTGGAAAAGGCGCTCACGAACGACATGGAGGAGTTCTTCGAAGAACGGTTCGAGATCACCTACATCCCCCACTGCTCTCATTGGGTCCACCTCGAGCGCCACGACGAGGTCGCTGCGCGTATCAAACGCTTCCTCGGGACTTTGGGAAACGCTGCACCCGACGGCACCGCGGGGCAGTGACCGGGCGCGTGTCAGAATGAGCGCCCGGAGACGTGATGATGTCCATTCAGGCGCGACTGCACTCGATCGAGACGAAACGAAAACGCCTGCAGCGGGTGGTCTCCGAGCTTGAGCCGGAAGTCGTGGCGGCTCGCCCGCACCCGGACAAGTGGTCGATCCAGGAGATCGTCGAGCATCTGGTGCTGTCGGAGACCGGGGTCTTTGGGCCTGTGGCGGAGCTTGAGCACCGGACGCCTCGCCAGCGCTCAGTCAAGGACCGCACCCTCTACTGGGTGGTCATGTTTGTCCTTCGCTTCGACATTCCAGTGAAGGTGCCGTCACCGGCAATGATTCCCGAAGGCAAACGTGGCGTGGGGGACCACTGGGTCCAATGGGAGGCCAACCACAGGGCACTGCGCGACTGGGTTGATGCCTCGAACGCTCGTGTACTGGAGCAAGCGCTGTTCTCTCACCCCGTGGCGGGTCCGATGACCGTCACTGCAACGTTGCGAATGCTCGAAGTACACCTCGACAGACACATCCGCCAAATCGATGGGATCCGCAGGCGACCTTGACGAACGACAAGTCGCCGCGTCCCGGGACTTCGTTCCTGATATCGTTCCCCCCAATGCAGATCCACGTAGGCACCTCCGGGTACAACTACCCGGAATGGAAGGGCACGTTTTATCCCGATCCGTTTCCGGCGTCGAAGATGTTCGGGTATTACTCCGAACGTTTCACGACCGTCGAGATCAACTACACGTTTTATCGCATGCCGACGCCCAAGCTGACCGATGGCTGGAAGGCGCAGGCGCCCGACGGATTCTCCTACACACTCAAAGCCCCCAAACGCATCACCCATGATCGGCGGCTGGTCGACTGCGCCGAGTCGATGACGATGTTCATCGAGAGCGCGCGGGGACTTGGCGAACATCTGGCGTGCCTGCTGTTTCAGCTGCCGCCGAATTTCCGCGCGGACGTCGCGAAGTTGCGTGACTTCCTGGCACTGGTGCCGTCAGACGTCAGGGCGGCGTTTGAATTCCGCCACGATTCGTGGCACTCGGAAGAAATATTCGACCTGCTCGCGTCACACAACGTCGCGCTGTGTATCGCGGACATGGGCGACAAAACCACCCCGCTTGTGGCCACGGCGAAACACGGCTACTTCCGTCTGCGTGACGAAGGGTACGGCTCCGCAGACATCGCGCGCTGGGCCACCACGGTCAAAGGCTTCGAGGACAAGTGGACCGACGCGTTTGTGTACTTCAAACACGAGGACGAAGGTAAGGGGCCTGCCTTCGCCAACGAGTTCAAGGAGCAATTGTGAAGACGACGAAGCGGATCGCACTGGTGCTGGGGGTGCTGGGTGCCGGGCTGGCGCCACTTGCGAGTCAGACGCAGGCACCACGGCCGACGACACTTGCCGGACGGTCCACCGTGTATGCGCCCAACGGGGTGATCGCCACGAGTCAGCCGCTCGCCACGTCCGCCGGGCTCGCGGTGTTGCAGCGTGGGGGGAATGCGATCGACGCGGCCGTCGCGGCGGCCGCTGTGCTGACCGTCGTCGAACCCAACATGACAGGTGTGGGCGGCGACCTGTTTGCGATGGTGTGGTCGGCGCGTGACAAGACGTTGCACGGTCTGAATGCCACGGGTCGCAGCGGCTCACTCATGACGCGGGAGGCGATGGCGGCGAAAGGCCGGACGCGGGTGAGTCAGGGGATTGAAGCCGTGACCATTCCCGGATCGCTGTCGGGATGGTCGGCACTGCTTGAGAAGTTCGGCACGTTGACGCTTGCTGAGGCGCTGGCACCGGCGATTGCGATCGCCGAGGGAGGATTTCCAGTCACGCCGATCATTGCGTCGCAGTGGGCCGACGAAGAAGCCCTGTTACTCAAAGACGACGGCGCCCGGTCGGCGCTGCTCGTGGATGGCAAACGTGCGCCGAAGGCGGGCGAGTGGTTCACGATGCCCGACCTGGCCCGGACGTATCGCGAGATGGGCTCGCTCGGGCCAAAACATCTGTACGGGGGCGCGCTGGGCCGGCGCGTCGCGGAGTTTGTGCAGCAGCGGGGCGGCTTCCTGACGCCTGAGGACTTTGCGGCGCACACCGTGGAGTGGGTGCAGCCCATCAGTGTCCCGTACGGCGGCTACAGACTCTGGGAACTGCCGCCCAACAGCCAGGGCGTGGCGGCGCTCGAAATGTTACGTCTGCTCGAGGGAACCGACCTGAAAGCGATGGGGCACAATTCGCCGGCGTATCTGCATCACCTCATCGAGGCGAAGAAACTCGCGTATGCGGACATCGAACACTACGTGGGCGACCCTGCACTGATGACGGTGCAGGCCGACCACTTCTTGTCTGACGCCTATATCAACGACCGCCGCCTGTTGATCAATCCAGCCAAGGCGATGGAACGCGCCGAGCCTGGTCGCGCGTCGACGGCCAGTGACACCATTTACCTCTCGGTGGCCGACAAGGACGGCAACATGGTGTCGTTCATCAACTCTGTGTATGACTATTTTGGTTCGGGCATCGTGGTGCCCGGGACCGGCATTCTTCTGCACGATCGCGGCGTGGGTTTCACCATGACCGAGGGCCGCGCCAACACGGTCGGGCCGCGGCGCCGCCCCTTCCACACCATCATCCCGGCATTTGTCACCCGGACCACCCGCAACGCCGGCGTCTTGCGTGACGCCTCGGGCGACGAACCGTATCTGGCGTTTGGGGTGATGGGGGGCGCGATGCAGCCGCAGGGCCACGTTCAGGTACTTCTGAACATGCTGCTGTTCGGCATGGACCCTCAGCAGGCTTCGGATGCCGCGCGTTTCCGGCACATGTCGGGTCGACGAGTCGCGCTGGAGTCGCCGATTGATGACGCCACACGGGCGGCTCTGCGCGCGATGGGACACGAGATCATCGACGAGCGCAACGTCGCGTTCGGCGGCGCACAACTTGTGTTGAAATTACCGCGCGGCTGGGCCGCCGGGTCGGATTCGCGAAAAGACGGACACGCGGCCGGCTACTAGCGCTGCGCGTGTTGAAGAGGCGTGGGGGCCGAGTGATGTATTTGTAGGGCGTTGGCTTTAGCCACGCCAGCACGGCGGACCTAAAGGTCACGCCCTACATATGAGCGCAAGTTCCAAGCGTTCTCAGGGAGAGATGATGAAGCGAATTGTTCTTGGTGCCGTCGTGGTTGGGATGCTGTCGGCGTTTATGGTGTCGTCGCGCCCGGTGGTGCTCGCGAATCCCCAAGCGGGGGCAGTGACGGCGCTGGTCGGTGGCACGCTGATTGATGGATTTGGCGGCACACCGATTCGCAACTCGGTGATTCTGGTTCGGGGTGAACGGATCACGGCCGTCGGTACGGTGGGCACCCTCCCGGTTCCAGACGGTGCGCAGGTCATTTCCACCGAGGGCATGTCCGTGTTGCCCGGACTGTGGGACATGCACGTCCACCTGATGATCAACGGGCACTCGGACTACACCCACTGGGACAAAACGTATCCGGCACGGTTCGAGAAGGAGATCATGCCGGCGTCCGCCAATCAGTTGCTTCGTGCGGGCGTCACATCTGCGCGCGACCTCGGCGCACCGCTCGAGGCGAGCATCAACGTGCGCGAGCGGATCAATCGAGGGGAGATTCCCGGCCCTCGTCTGTTTATGTCCGGCCCGTTCATCCAGAAGGCCCCGTACCCGGGGACCGAGGACTTCCGCTGGGGTGTCAACGGTGCTGACGATGCCAGGGCGAAGGTCAAGAAGCTGGCGTCGGCGGGCGTCGACGTCATCAAACTGATCGATCAGGACCAGATGACGCTGGCGGAGGTCGAAGCGGTGGTGGCCGAAGCCCATGCCAACGGTCTGCCCGTGGTGGGCCACTCCCATCGTCCTGAGGAGATTCGTCTGGGCATGAAGGTCGGCGTGGACAACTTCGAGCACACGGGCCTGGCCACCGCGCCGGAATATCCCGACGATGTGATGGCCGCCATCCGCGAGCGGACCGCACAGATGAGCAAGGGGCCGTTCTACTGGACGCCGACGGTGCAGGGCCTCTTCAACTACGACTACCTGCGCGACAACCCCGAGTCACTCGACGACCCGTCCTGGACGCTGGGCCTCGGCGCGGACATCGTTGCCGACATCCGGCAGTCGCTGCGTAAACCCGGTGAACTCGGCTACTTCCAACTGACGCCGGCGCGTAAGCCGACCCTCAAGCGCAAGATCACCCAACTGCGCGAGGCGGGGGTGACGTTGTTGATCGGCACCGATAGCGGCATCCCCACACAGTTCCACAGCCAGAGCACGTGGAATGAACTGGACGTCTGGGTGCGCGAGATGGGCATCCCGCCGATGGAGGCGATTCGCAGTGCGACCTACTGGCCGTCACTGATGATGAAAAAGGACGCCGATGTCGGCACGATCACGCCGGGCAAATACGCCGACATCATCGCCGTCCGTGGCGACGTGCTGAAATACATCAACCTCCTCCAACGCGTGGACATCGTGATCAAGAACGGCTCGCGCGTGAGGTAGCGGCAGGTGCGGTAAAAACCGTCGGGAGGCTTTTTCGCGAGGGCCGAAAAAGCCTCCCGACGGTTTAAACACTCTTTTGCAGGAACTCGACCACCAGGGCTTCGGCCCAGTAGCCGTCATGGTCGGTGGTGCGGCGGCCGATGAAGCCGCAGTGTCCACCATGACGCTGGATGTTCACGGTGATGTTCTGGTTGGAGCGAATCTCGTCACGACCGTATTGTGACGTTGGCACAAAGGGGTCATCGTCTGCCGCGACAATAAGCGCAGGGATCGTGATGGCGCTCGTTACGCGCAGCGCGCTGGCCTGCTGGTAGTAGTTGGCCGCAGTGCCAAACCCATGATGCGGCGCCGTATACGCATCGTCGAACTCGCGAATGGTGCGGATGCGGCTGAGTGGGCCCGTATCAAAACGACCGGGCCACGACACGGCCTTGCGGCGCATGCGGGCCTTGAGGCCGCGCACGAAGTTCCACTGGTAGAGCACGTTGGCCGGCGCTTCGATCGCATCAACACATAACGAGAGATCAACAGTCGGACTGACGGCCGCGACTGCCACGATGGGCAGGTCGGTGGACGATGCCGATTCGCCGGCGAGTTTGAGCGTCAGATTGCCGCCGAGTGAATACCCCGCGATCGCGATGCGGGTAAACGGTTCCTCCGCATGGAGGGCGCGAAGGACCGCCAGCGGATCCGCCGTGAGGCCGGAGTGGTAGAGGCCAGGCGTCAGGTGCTCAGTGCCCCCGCAGTTGCGCTGGTTGAGCAGGATGACGTTCCAGCCGCGACGCCATGCCTTGTCGCCCAGCCCACGCATGTAGTGCGCTTCGCTGGACCCTTCCAGGCCGTGCAGCGCCAGCAATGTGGGAGAACCCGCACGATCGGCCTGCCAGAAACAGTCGGCGCGTACCTGCGACTCGGCATCCACCCGAATCAGCCGTGTCTGCACCGCCGGAAGTGATCCAAAAGGACGACGCCGGGCCCAGGCCGCGATCGTCATCACGTGGCCATTCGAGAGTCCGGGGGCGGGCAGGAACGCCATGTCAGCGGAGGTCGTAGATGACAAACCGCTCATTGCGATACAGGACGGGCAAATCCAGCACGTGATGCGTCTCGACGATGACGACGTCGAGATCGTAGGTGTCGTCGAGGCGCCTGGTGCGCACGGACGTCAGCCGATCGAAGTCCACCAGGTCGCGGGTGCGTGCGGCCACACGGGAGGCAATGTTCCGATCGTAGAGCGACAACGCGCTGTCCTTGACCGACTCAAGCACGGTGTCTTTGGTGGCGGCGAGCCGGGCGCTGACGCCGTATTTCCAGGCGTGATCAGGATCGGCCAGCACGTGCCAGTCGTCGGGTTGTGCCTTGAGCCAGGTCATGGCTTCGTTCCAGGGCGTCAGCGGCAGGTTGATCCGCGCCATCTCCCGCTCCGGCTGGTTCACTTCCAGCAGGTAATACCCGCGACCGGCAGACGCCAGCGCCAGCAGACCCACCACGGCGGCCGCTACGCGATGGTGGCGCGTCATCCACCAGGCGACGTACCCGAGCGCGATGAAGTCCATCACCCAGAATACGCGGGTGATTTGCAGCTGTACCGCCAGCGCGAGTTTCATCGCGGTGAGCGGCACAGAGATCAGAAACAGCGCGGTGAGTGCGAGGCTGCCCCAGACCAGCGCCTCTTCGCCGGGGACGGCGAGGCCGCGCTTGTGACGGGCGCGCCACGTGAACCAGATGACCACCGGATATGCGAGGTTGATCAGCCACGCGTCGATCGGCCAGTCGGTGGGGAAGAGATAGTCCTTTGAAGCGAGCACGGTCAGCCACGGGGCATCCATCGTCACCATTCGCGAGGCCATCGGGCCGGCGG
>CAYRGW010000115.1:0-12970 GCA_964423815.1 uncultured Solibacteraceae bacterium
GGGAAGTTACTACCCGTGTGATAATCCGCATCGAGGTGGCGGATGGGTCGAGCGGGTATTGGTGCGTGTATTGTCCTGGGTGCCGCGATCGTTGTGGCACCTGTCGTCCTACTGGCGCAGGCGCAGCGGCCTCCGGACCTTGTCGCGGCGAAGTTTGAGCGCAGTCCCACACAACCCATCGACGAGGAGTACTCGAAGAAGATCCGCGAGTACACGACCGAATCGTTTTTCCTGTCGCCGATGGTGGACTACCTGCCCGCGTCGAAGACAGTGCCGACGCCGATGGCGGTGTTGGGTGATGTCGCCGGCGCGCCTGGGAAACTTCCGTATACCAAAGAAGTCCACGAGTACATGCGCATGCTGGCGAAAGCCTCGCCGCGTGTGCGTGTGATGACGATCGGGCAGTCCGAGGAAGGCCGCGAGATGATCGCCGTGGCCGTCGCGTCCGAGGCGGTGCTCGCGCGCATGGATGCCAACCGCGCGAACCTCGAAAAACTTGCCGACCCACGCACCATCAAGATGAACGACACCGAGGCACTCCGCCTCGCGGGGGAGACGACGCCGGTGTATTACATCACTGGCGCGATTCACTCTCCCGAGAGTGGATCACCGACGGCGCTGATGGAGCTGGCGTATCGGCTGGCCGTTGACGACAGCGCGTACGTCCGCAACATCCGCGACAACCTGATCACGCTGATTACGCCGGTGGTCGAGACCGACGGCCGCGACCGCATGGTTGACCTCTACGAATACGGCAAGAAATATCCCGACCGCACGGTGCCGAACCTGCTCTATTGGGGCAAATACGTCGCGCACGACAACAACCGCGATGCGATGGGCATGACGCTCAAGCTCACCGAAAACGTCCTCAACACCTACATCGATCACAAGGCGCAGGTGCTCCACGACCTGCATGAGTCGGTGGCCTATCTGTACGACAACACCATCGGAGACGGTCCCTACAACGCGTGGCTCGATCCCATCCTCACCAACGAATGGCAGCTGGTCGGCTGGCACAACGTCAACGAAATGACGCGTATGGGAATGCCTGGCGTGTTTGCGTTCGGCACCTTCGACACGTGGTCGCCCGGCTACCTGATGTTTATCGCGGCCACGCACAATGGCATCAGCCGCCTGTATGAGACGTTTGGCAACGGCGGCAATGCGGATACACGCGAGCGCACGCTCAGCGCCGCGCAGACGTCACGCACCTGGTATCGGCAGAACCCGCCGCTGCCGAAGGTGATGTGGTCACTGCGCAACAACAACAATTACCAGCAGACCGGCCTGCTCGTGTCGCTCGGCTACTTCGCGAACAATCGCCGCCAGTTCCTCTGGAACTTCTACGAAAAGAGCAAGCGGTCGATCCTCAAAGCGTCGACCGAAGGCCCGGCGGCGTATGTCCTGCCCGCGAGTGACCCGCGCCTGGGCACACAGGCGGAGCTGCTGCGTGTGTTGCAGAAGCAGCGCGTCGAAGTGTCGCGCGCGGTCGGCCCCTTCTCGGTGAAGGTCAAGAACGAAACCAAGGACTATCCCGCCGGCTCCTACATCGTGCGGATGGATCAGCCGTATTCGCGCATCGCCGATGCGTTGTTCGACCACCAGTACTGGTCGCCGAACGACCCGCAGGACAACCCGTACGACGACACGGGCTGGACGTTCCCCGAGTCCTTCAATGTGCAGGCCGTCCGGGTGATGGACACGCAGGTGCTCGAGGTGCCTGTCGAACGCGTGAGTGGGGCGGTACGAGCCATGGGCGGCGTGGCGTTGGCGGCGGATGGAAGTAGGGCAGGGGCTTCAGCCCCGCCAACCGGCGCCACGGCCTTCGCCGTGAACCACAACGCCGACAACGCGATCTTCGCGCTGCGGTATCGCCTCCCCAAGGCGGACATCGTCGTCGCCGAGGAGCCGTTTGAAAGCGCTGGGCAGAAGTTCAACCGGGGCTCGTTCATCTTCAAGGGTGTCGCCGAGGCCGACCTGCACAAGGAAGCCGCGGCACTCGGGGTGCGGGTGCACCCGCTGGGTGCCGCGCCAACAGTCGCCACCCATCCCGCCCGCGCAGCCCGCGTCGCGCTGATGCACACGTGGTCCAGCACGCAGACCGAAGGCTGGTGGCGCATCGCCCTCGACTCGGTCGGCATTCCCTACGACTACATCTCCACGCAGGAGGTCGCGCGCGACAACAATCTGCGCGCGAAATACGACGTGATTCTGTTTGGACCTGGTGGCGGCAGCAGTCAGTCGATCATCAACGGCATGCCGATGTGGCGTGGTCCCATGCCGTGGAGGCAGTCGGCTGACACGCCGAACATCGGCACCTACGCGCAGACCGATGACATGCGTCCCGGTCTCGGACTGCAGGGCCTGATGAACCTGCAGAATTTCGTCAAAGAGGGTGGCGTGTACATCGGCGCCACCAGCAGCGCGACGTTTGCCATCGACAACGGGATGACACATGGGGTGTCCGCCGTCAGCGCGGGCTCGGCATCGAAGGTGGTCGGCAGTCTGCTGCGCACCAAACTCGTCGACGCCACCAGTCCCATCGTCTACGGCATCCAGGACAACCTCGCCGTGTATAGCGATGCCGGCGCGACGTTCAGCGTCAGTGCGATGGCCGGCGGCGGTGGTCGAGGTGGTGGCGGCGGAGGGGGTGGTCGCGGCGGCGGTGCCGGGCCTCGTGCGACCGGTCGTGGGTTGCCGGACGAACAGGATCAGCCGCAGGGGCGCCCCGCCATTGATCCACGGTTTGAGGCGACGACGGCGGAGCGTGTGCAGCCGTGGGAATACGCCAAACCTACCGAGGACCAGCTGCGCAGCCCGCTGAGCATCATTCCGCCGGCGTATCGTCCGCGTGTGGCGTTGCGGTTTGCGGAGCAGAATCAGCTCCTCGCGAGTGGACTCCTGCAGGGGGGTGGTGACATCGCCCAGCGTCCCGTGGTGGTGGATGTGCCCGTCGAGAAGGGGCACGTGGTGTTGTTTGCCAACAACCCGCTGTATCGCGGCACGACCGTCGGCAGCTACGCGCTGGTGCTCAACACGATCGTCAACTTCGACTCGCTTAACGCGGGCCGGAAGCCTGACGACCGTTAACCGAGCACCGCTTGCGCCGCGCGGCGGCCCGAGACCATCGCGCCGTTGATCGACGCGTTGTCCATGTGGTCGCCGCAGACGAAGAGGCCCGGCGCCCGGCGCACGTCGCGTTCGGGCGTGGCCAGTGCAGGCGCGGCCTGGTTGGGCAGGGCGTAGGGGATGCGATAGGTCCGCAGGTGGTGCCAGTCGGTTATCCGGGAACCAAACCACGCTTGTAGATGATCCAGCACCGCGGTTTCCGTGGTGTCGATGAGGGATGTGGCCGAAATCAACGTCTGCCCGGCAGGCGCGTAGTCCGGTGACACCACTGACGGCACACACAGGTTGTTGATCGGGCCCTTGCCATCACCGTTAAGCACGAGCATCGGCGCGGCGATGGGTGAGCGCGGGGCGGAGAAATACATACAGGTCACGCCCTGGCCTTTGCTGCGGATGTCGTCGCCAAGCAGCCGTGCCGCCGCCGGCCCTTCGGTGGCGACAATCACCGCGCGCGCGCGCAGCGTCTCTCCGCCCTCCAGGCGCACCTGGCCTGGTGTGACCTCGATCACGCGGGTGTTGAGGCGGATGGAGGCCGGTGGCAGGGCCGAGGCAAGTTGTTTCGGGATTTCTTCCATGCCCAGCGCCGGCACCACCGCGTTGCCCGTGGAGAACATGCGGAACACAAAGTCGAACATCCGGCTCGACGTCAGCAGTTCCGGTTCGAGAAAGATCCCGCCGAGGAATGGCCGGAAGAAGCGGTTGATGATCACATCGGACAGGCCCGCCTGTCGGAGCGCGTCGATGGTGGTGGTCTCGGGGCTGCGGAACCGATCTTCGACGGTGCCCTGCAGAGCGCGTTGCCGGATGGTGGCGACCTTCAGTTTGTCGGTGAACGTGCCGATGGGATTGCCCAGCGAACCGATGGCGGCCATGGGGCGGCGCCAGGGGTCGTTCAGCTCGTGGAATCGTCCCTCGAAGTGGATCATCGCACCCGGCAGGAACGCCTTCAGATCCAGCTCGGCGTAGTCGAGCACCGTTGCCGCTTCCGGGTAGGCGTCGAGCAGCACCTGAAAGCCGCGGTCCAGGCGGAAGCCGTCCACGAGGTCGGTCCGCACCCGGCCCCCCACCGCGTCACTCGCCTCGAGGATGGTAAATGTCCGGCCCGCCGCGTGCAGCGTGCGCGCCGCACACAGCCCCGCCAGGCCTCCTCCAACAATCAACACATCGGGCGTCATGCACCCTCGATTCTATCCGTGCGCTGGGGGCTTCGGGCCAGCCGGGCACTGGCCCTCGCCGAGTGGGGGATCAATATTTCCTCACCGATGGCGAAAGTAGCGTAAGTGTTACTTTGGAGTGCGAGATCCTTCCGCAGGATATTTGCCCGCCCGGTTGACTGCCGCCGGCAAATTGGCGCGGGCTCGCTCGATACCCACGTCGATTCATGTACCAACCTCCGTTCCCGGTGCCCAAAGTAGCGTAAGTGTTACCTTGGCGTGCGACAGCCCTCCAAAGCACACTGGTTCAACGGCCTCGTCAGCGCAGACGCCGCGAGAGTGGTGTGCGCGCTCGAAGCCGTCCGCCAATATGACTGGCTCCGAATCACCCGCACCCAGGACAGGCGACTGACGCTTCGGATCAGCGCGGAGCACATGGGACTGACATTCGGCACACCCGGGCAGGACATCTTCTCCGCGTTGCGCACGCTCAATCGGCAGCTATCTCCAGCGATTCACCGGCGGCTGCAGGCGAACCGCACCTTCCGCGAGTGTGTCCTGCTGGAATGTGTGCGGGCGCTGCTCGACGATGACGTGGAAATGGCCAAGGGGTTGTTGCGGCGGATGACGGACGCCACGCTCGGTTATGAAGACCTCGCCGCGCTCACGGAGGTCCATCCCAAGAGCCTGGTGCGGATGTTGAGCCGGATGGGTAATCCGTCCGCCCGGCATCTGATTGGCATCCTCACCCGGATCGCCAGGGCCAACGGCGTACGATTCGCCGTGCAGGTCAGCGAAACGGTCTAGCCGTGTAGAATTCCGCCCGCATGGATGTCGCGCTGAGGGTCGGCTTCCTCGGCCTCATCACCGCCATGGTCGTCAGCCAGATCACCGGCGGCCTGCCGTTTTCCCCCGGCGCCCCCGGGATTGTCGGCAGTTTGTCGTGGCTGTCGCTCTTTGCGATTGCCGTGCCCGCGTTTTTCGGCCTGTACACGGCCTTGGCGGGGCAGTCGGTCTTCGGATCGGGTGATGCCGACTGAACTGCCGCCAAAATCGCGCGCGTGATGGCAACACTTTACCGAGTCTGACAGTATTACCTGCAACATGAGTGTACGGTGGGGTAGCAGGGTAAGGGTGGTCTTCGGCTGGGTGGCAATCGTGATCGGGGCGGTGGCGGCGATGGCCGGTGCTGCGCACGCGCAGGAATACACGTTGCGCGTGTTTCTGGATTGTGCCCAATGTGACTTCAACAATCTCCGGCAGGACGTGACCTACGTCAATTACGTCCGCGACAAGGCCGATGCGGATGTGCATGTTCTGATCTCGACCCAGAACACGGCGTCGGGCGGTCGCGAGTTTGCCATGGACTTCATCGGCCAGGGTGATTACGTCGACCTGAAGCAGCGGCTGACGTACGTCAGCAACGGATCCGACACCGAGGATGAACGCCGGCGCGGGGTGTCGCGCACGTTTGCGCTTGGACTCGCGCCGTTTCTGGTGCGTACGCCGGAAGGCGACCGGTTCTCGTTGCAGTATCAGCGCCCCGCCGGCGCGGCGACGGCGCCGACCGTCAAGCCGGCCAATGACCCATGGAACGCGTGGATCTTCCGCCTCGGCGCCAGCACCGAGCTCAACGGCGAGGAACGCCAGAACAGCAATCGATTCCGCACCAACCTGTCGGCCAATCGTACGACCGAACGCTGGAAGTTTTCGTTCAGCGGCAACGGCGACTTCAACCGCAGCGAGTTCACGCTCAGTGATGGCCGCAAGGTCAGCAGCTCGTCGGATTCATGGAATTTTGGCGGGTCGGCGATCAAGAGCATCGGCAAGTCGCACTGGGCCGCGCTGGTTCGCACCGAAGCGCGCTCAAGCACGCAGTCAAACGAGAAGCTCGAGCTGCGCAGCGCCGTGGGCCTCGAGTGGGATTATTTCCCGTACGAAGATTCCACGCGTCGCTCGTTGGTCGTGCAGTATTCGACCGGTGTCTCGCGGATGACGTATTACAAGCGCACACTGTTTGGGAAGGAAGAGGAGACGCTGTTCGACCATCGCCTCGCCGCGATCCTCGCGTTGCGGCAGCCGTGGGGCACCTGGCGCACGTCGGCGGCCTATTCGTCGTTCCTGCACGATGCGAAGTTGTACAACCTGGATTTTTTTGCCGACGCCGACATCCGTCTGTTCCGTGGCTTCAGTCTGAATCTCGAAGGCAGCTACTCGAAGGTGCGCGATCAGGTGTACCTGCCGCTCGGCAACGCGACCGACGAAGAAGTGCTGCTGCGGCTCCGCCGCCTTGAGACCGGCTACCGCTACCGCATGCTCGTTGGCTTCAGCTTCCAGTTCGGATCCATCTACAACAACGTCGTCAACCCGCGCTGGAGCGCCACCACCGGCCGCGGCTTCGGCGGCGGGTAGGGCGCCATGAACATTCTCAACACCATCGGCAACACCCCGCTCGTGGAACTGCAGTCGATCGTCCCCGCGGGCAGCGCGCGAATTCTGCTCAAGCTGGAGTCGCACAATCCCACCGGTTCCATGAAGGACCGCATGGCGCGGGCGATGGTGGAGGGTGCGATCAAGTCGGGCGCGCTGGCGGATGGGCAGGAACTGGTGGAGTTCACCGGCGGGAGCACCGGCACATCGCTCGCGTTTGTGTGTGCGGCGCTGGGATATTCCGTGTCGATTGTGACGTCCGACGCGTTCAGCATCGAGAAGCGTAATCACATGAAGGCGTTTGGCGCGATGATGACGATTGTGCCCAGCGAGGGCGGGCGCATCACGCCCGACCTGTTTGTGCGGATGCGTGAGGCGACGCAGGCGATCATTGCCAAACGTGGCGCGTTCTGGACGAACCAGTTCGAGAATCACGACCAGGCCCACGGGTACACCGCGCTCGCCGATGAAGTGTGGGCCCAGGCTGATGGCCGGGTGGACGCGTTTGTGCACGCCGTCGGCACCTGTGGCTCGTTGCGCGGCACGTCAACACGCCTGCGCGCGCTCCATCCGTCTCTGCACGTGGTCGCGGTGGAGCCAGCCGAATCAGCCGTGATGTCCGGCGGCCAGCCGGGGTCTCATCGCATGGAGGGCATGGGCACCGGCCGTCTGGTTCCGATGTGGGATCCGTCGCTCGCCGATGAGATCACACCCGTGTCCACCGACGAGGCCGAAGCCATGGCGCGCCGACTCGCGAGGGAAGAGGCAATCTTCGCCGGCACCTCCACCGGCGGCAACATCGTCGCCTCCCTCCGCCTCGCCGCCCGCCTCGGCCCCGACGCCACCATCGTCACCATCGCCTGCGACCACGGCCTCAAATACATCAGCACCCCGCTTTTCGGCTCCGTGTAGGGCGCTGTCTTCGTAGGGCGGCGGCTTTAGCCGCGCCGGCAGCATGGCGCCCCGCCGGGGGCCATAATGGATCATGAAATCCGCCTACGAACTCGCGATGGAGCGCCTGCAGAAGAAGGACACTGCTGCCGGCATTGCGCACACGCCCCTGACGGATGCGCAGAAGGCGGCGATCGCCGAGATTCGCAACTTCTACGAGTCCAAACTCGCCGAGGTGCAGGTGCTGCATGAGGGGAAGCTGCGCGAGCTGTTCGACCCCGCCGAACAGGAAACGCGGTTGGAGGAATACCGCCGCGACCGCGAGCGGCTCACGTCCGAGCGGGACGCCAAGATCGAAAAGGCGCGGCGGTAGTGTAGGGCGTGGGCTTCAGCCCCGCCAAATTGCTCCAGCGAACAAACCGCGTAGGAACTGGCCTGTCACACCCCTGACGGTAAAGTAGCCGCGTGCGCCTGATAAACGACCGTTTTGTTCTGACCCCGACCGACCTGGCCGATTCTCTGGCGTGTCGCCATAAGACGACGCTGGAGATGGCGGCGGCGAGGGGGGAGCGCGAAAAGCCGCGGTATTCCGACCCGCTCGCTGATGTGTTGCGCGAGCGCGGCATGGAGCACGAGGCGCGGTATGTGGACTCGCTCCGCGCGCGCGGACTCACCATCACAAACCTGAAAGGGGAGCGCGACGTCCAGCGCACGGTCGAGACGATGCGGTCGGGTGTGGACGTGATCGTGCAGGCCCCGCTGGGCGCGACGATCAACGGGACCGGGTGGTTCGGCTTCGCTGACGTCCTCGTGAAGGTGCCCGGCGCCAGCAACCTCGGCGACTGGCACTACGAGGCGCACGACACCAAACTTGCGCGCGACACCCGCGCCGGCGCCATCCTGCAGCTCTGCGTGTACACGGAGCTGCTGGGCGAACTCCAGGGCCGCACCCCCGACCACTTCCACATCGTCACCCCCGCCGCATCCCACGTCTACCGCTTCACCGACGTCGCGGCGTATTACCGCCTGGTCCAGGGGAATCTTCGTAGGGCAGGGGCTTTCCTGGCCCGAGCGGAGTCGAGGGCAGCCCCGCCGTCCCCGTCCCCGTCAACCTATCCAGACCCCGTCGAACACTGCGGCTTCTGCGCCTGGTGGGAGGTCTGCAACGCGCAGCGCCGCAAGGACGACCACCTCCAGTTTGTGGCGAACCTGGGGCGTGTCCACAAGCGCGAGCTTGAGACACACGCCATCACCACCCTGGAAAAACTGGCCGAGTGGGCGGTGCCGAAGGACTTCCGTCCGAAACACGGCTCACGCGAGACGTTCGAAAAGCTGCAGGACCAGGCGGCGCTGCAGAAAATGCAGCGCGACACCGGGCAGCCGCAGTATGAGCGATTGCCCATCGAGGCGGAGCGGGGCCTCGCGCGTCTACCGGCACCGTCGGTGGGGGATCTGTATCTCGACCTTGAGGGTGATCCCTTTGGCCGGAAGGTGCTGGCGACCGAGTCGGGCGAGGGGTCGCGAGAGTATCTGTTTGGCCTCGGCTGGGTGGATGCGGCAGGCGAGTTCCAGTTCAAGGGATGGTGGGCGTTTGATGATGCCGAGGAGCGGCGGGCGTTTGAGGAGGTCATGGACTGGATCGCGCGTGTGGTCGCAGAGCATCCCGACGCGCACGTGTATCACTACGCGCCCTACGAGCCGTCCGCGTTTAAACGACTCGCGGGCCGGTATGCCACACGCCAGGAGGAGATGGACGTCCTGCTGCGTGCGGGCCGGATGGTGGACCTGTATGCCGTCGTCCGTGAGTCCGTGCGGGCGGGCGTCGAGACGTATTCGATCAAGTCGAT
Source organism: uncultured Solibacteraceae bacterium (assembly GCA_964423815.1). GTDB lineage: Bacteria > Acidobacteriota > Vicinamibacteria > Vicinamibacterales > SCN-69-37 > SYFT01. The sequence continues at coordinate 9,452 of CAYRGW010000115.1, forward strand.
GGAGCCGTTCTACCACTTCACGCGCGATATCGACCTGCGCAAGGCCGGACGCGAGCGACAGGTGATCGAGATCGCGTTGGAGTCGGGTGATGTGCGGGCCGTGCCCGACGAGGTCCGCGCGGCCGTTGAGGGCTACAACCGAGACGACGTCCGGTCCACGTATGAGTTGCAGCGCTGGCTGGAGTCTATTCGCCCCGTGGATACCCCGCGCCCCGTCATCGAGCCTGGTGAACCCGCGGAGACCGTTGGCGAGAGGGAAGCGCGCGTGCTGGCCCTGCGCGAGAGGCTGTTGTCTTCCGCCTCCGAAACCACGCGGCTCATCGCCTACTTGCTCGACTGGCATCGTCGTGAAAACAAGGCCGAGTGGTGGGAGTACTTCCGTCTGAAGGACCTGGATGCGGACGCGTTGCTTGACGAACGCAAGGCCGTCTCGAAGCTGGAGTTTGCCGAGTCGCTGGGGCCCGTCATCAGCGAAAAGACCGGCAAGCCGACGAAGTCGGTGATCGACCGCTACCGGTTCCCGTTGCAGGACTGTGACGTCAAGGCCGGCGACAAGTTGAACCTCAGCGACGGCAAGAGTTGGGGCGAAGTGGTGGCGGTGGATCGTGTGACGCACACGATCGACGTCAAGGTCGGTCCCAGTCGTGCCGGCGAGCGGCCCGTCTCGGCGTTTGCGCACGATGTGATCAACGCGCCGAAGATCGAGGACGCGCTGTACGCCATTGGCACCGAGATCGCCGAGGGACACCCCGCGCCTTTGGCGCAGGCGCTCCTCGAACGGCACCCCGATCTCGTCATTGCGATTCAGGGACCGCCCGGCACAGGCAAGACGTATCAGGGCTCGGTGATGATTTGTGACCTGGTCGCCGCGGGCAAAAGTGTCGGTGTCACCGCGCACAGCCACGCCGTGATCGCGAATCTGCTCAAGTCCGTCCGCAAGGAAGCCACGCGTCGTGGCCTCACAGTCCCAATGCTGCACGTCAAAAACGAAGACGAATACGGCGATGACCACCCGAAGGTCGTCGGTGGCACCGCGTGGCACTGGTGCAGCGACGATGCCGTGCCGGTGGATGTGTTGTTTGTGGATGAGGCCGGTCAGATGTCGCTGGCGAACACGCTCGCGTGTACACGCATCGCGACGTCCATGGTGCTGCTTGGCGATCCGCAGCAGTTGGAGCAGCCGACCAAGGGCGTCCATCCGGATGGCACCGGCGTGTCCGCGCTCCAGCACATGCTGGGCGAACACAAGACCATGCCCGAAGAGCGCGGGAAGTTCCTGGACATCACATGGCGGCTCCCGCCGGCCATCAGCAAGTTCACGTCGGAGGTGTTTTACGAAGGGCGCCTCACGTCCAAACCCAACCTCGAACGTCAGGTGCTCCGCGGCGCCCCCGGGTTTGAGGGCGCCGGCCTCCGCATCGTGCCCGTGGACCACGACGCCAACCGCAACGCCTCCGACGAAGAGGTCGCCGAAATCGTGCGCATCGTGGATGTGCTCCTCGCGCCCGGCTCCGAGTGGGTCGATGAACATGGCGCCGCGCACCAACTCACCCCCACCGACATCCGCATCGTCGCCCCCTACAACGCCCAGGTCAGCCGCATTTCGGAAGCGCTGTCTGATGCGATCCCCGTGGGCACCGTGGACCGCTTCCAGGGCCAGGAGGCCCCCGTCGTGATCTACTCGATGGCGACCTCACGGCCGGAGGATGCCCCGCGTGGTCTCGGCTTCCTCTACAGTCTCAACCGCTTCAACGTGGCCACCTCACGCGCGCGGTGCCTGTGCATCCTCGTGGCCAACCCGCGCCTGTTTGAGCCCGACTGCCAGACTCCGGCCCAGATGCAGCTGGTAAACGCGTTGTGCCGGTACCGGGAGCTCAGCAGTCGGCAGTAGTGCTACGGGGCGACGACGGTGAACCCGTGCGCTTTGGCCGCCTTGGCCAGCCGCGTGTCGTAGGTGAGGACATCGAGGTTCGGTTCGTCGATCGACAGCGCGGTGGCCAGGTGGATCGCGTCAAGGGTTCGAAGTGAGGTCGGCGCCAGAGTGGCTGCCGCAGAGAGGATGGCCGGCGTCACGTCGAGCAGAAAGACGGCGTCCAGCACTTCATCAACGCGACCCATTTGTTTGCGGGTCAGGGAGCGCTGGCACGCGCGGATCAGTTCCGTGGCCCCCAGCGCGGAGCACAACAATCCGGCCCTCTCGATAATGTCCGCCTGAAGCGAGGCGGAACCGGTCTCTTCGACCACGAGTTTCACCAGCGCCGACGAGTCGATGTAGACGTAGGGGCTCGTCACAGGCGGTCGTCGCGGTCGTCGGAGATGGTGGCGCTGAGCGGGCGGGCGAGCGACAGGCGGAGCGGTTTCGACAGCGTTGTCACCGCACGAGTCGCGCGGCGCGCCCGGCCTTCAGCCACGAGCCGTTCGGTCACGCTGCCGGTGGCGTCCGGCGGCCGGAGCATCGCGACGACCTGACCACGCTCGGTGACGGTCATGGCCTCGCCCTTCTTCACCCGTTCCAGATACACGCTCAGGTTCTGACGCAGTTCGCGAACCCCAACGGTAGCCATGTAGCACAATGTAGCACAACCGCCCTGGGCGCCCAAAGTAGGGCGCAGTGGGCTTGAACTGCGCCGAGCGTTCTCACGTCCGAGCCGGACGCGAAGATTGAGAAGGCTCGGCAGTAGCGTCCGGTCCCTCGGGGCCTCCGAGTTCCCGACCGACGGCCGGCCCGGTCGATGTTTCCTCGTGGCGATTGGCGGGCGTGATGGTCTTCAGCAGGTTTTCCAACGTTGGTGCGGCTGGCGGGTTGGATGGTTTGTCGGTCATGACGACGACGCTAGCATCGTCGGGCCCACCTCAGCGAACAAAGCGCGTAGGAACCAGCCTGTCACACCCCTGCTGGTAAGCTCTGCGCGGCAGGCTCCTGATGTCACACCGACACCGCTCGTTCCTCGTCGTCACGCTGGTCTGCGCGTGCCTCGCACCGGTCGCGGCCCAGCGCTTCGCCGGCCGCGTCCTGGAGGTGACCGACGGCGACACGGTCATCGTCGCGCGCGGGCGCGGACAGGTGACGGTGCGACTGTTCGGCATTGACGCGCCCGAAGGCACTCAGCCGTATGGGACGGAGTCGACGGCCGCGTTGTCGCGCCTGGTGATGGGCAAGGTCATCGACGTGGACATGAAGGACGTCGATCTGGCAGCCCCTGGTGGAAGTCGGCCTGCATTCGCGGGGCGCTGCATCCCGCCTGACTGCGTTGCTCCTCCCTCAAATACGCCTGGTATTCTCGGTCGTCGCGCCTTGTCAGCCGGGCGCATCGCCCCGCTCGGTGCTACGGCCGACTTCCACCACGGACTGCTATGGCCGGCTGGTGGCGACGGTGTTGGTGGGCGGCGCGGACGTGAATGAGGCGCTCGTGCGCGCCGGCGCCGCGTGGCACTACGCGCAGTATTCCGACAGCGCCGCGCTTGCCGCCGCCGAGCGCGACGCGCGTGCGTCCAGGCGCGGCCTCTGGCAGTCCGCCT
>CAYRGW010000116.1:0-12837 GCA_964423815.1 uncultured Solibacteraceae bacterium
CCCTGCAGGGGGCGCTCGCGCTCTGGCGCGACCGCCACCGGCTGGCCGCCGACGTCACACGCGGCGACGCGATCCGCGCCGCCGCGCGTATCCACGACGTCGACCTGTGGCCCATCCTCGACCACCAGCTGCGCGCCACCGCCCTCGTCCAGTGGACCTGGTCCGCGCGCACCATGGACGAACTCGGATCGGCACTCGACCAGCTGCAATCACACACCGTCGTCACCTATGCCGAAGCCGGCGGCATCGGCCGTGCCATGGTGCTCGAGGCCCGGCGGCGCGGCGTGAGGTCCATCGGACTGCAGCACGGCTTCATCTACAAAAACTGGCTCAACTACCTGCACGAACCCGACGAGTTCGACGTCCACGGCGACGACCGCGGCTGCCCGATCCCCGACCTGACGTTGTTGTTTGACGGCTACGCCGAATCCCACCTGCGCGCCGAAGGGCATTTTCCGGCAGAGTCGCTGCTCGTCACCGGGAGTCCACGGCTTGATGCGCTGGCCGCGCGCCTGAGCGCCATCACGCCCGACGCCCGCATCACCACACGGGACGCCGTCGGTGCTGTGCGGCCCGAACAAAAACTTGTGGTCCTGGCCGCCAAGTTCAGCGAGGTGCACGACGACCTGCCCGCGCTGGTGGAGGCCGTGCGCGCCGAACCCGACATCCATCTGGTCATCAAGGCCCACCCGGCCGAATCGGCCGACGTCTACACCCCCCTGGTGGACGGCATTTACAACGTCACCGTGGCGGCCGCCGACCTCGACCTGGCCTCCCTGCTGGGCGCCGCGGACGCCATCGTGACAAAAAACTCGACGGTGGCTATCGACGGCCTCGTGCTGGGCATCCCAGCAGTGGTGATTGGATTGCCCAACAATTTGAGCCCGTTTGTGGACGCGGGCGTCATGATCGGGGCCCGCGAGGACGCCGGGCAGGCCCTGCGGGCCGTCCTGTATGATCAACAGGTTCGGGCGCAATTGACGCAGGCGACTGCCGCGTTTGTCACAGCCCACGGGATGCGTGCGTCCGGCACCGCTGCCACCCGCGCGGCCGAAGTCATCGTGCGATAAGGGGATACTAGAGACGTGCCAGGAATTTCCACCCGCGCCCGCAAACTCGCCGAGCGCGCGCTTCAGAGCAACGCCAAGACCGTTCGCAGCCTGATGCTCAAGACCGGCCGGACCCGTACCTCCAGCTGGCCCGACATCGTCCAGATCGAAAGCACGAACCTGTGCAACGCCAAGTGTGTGTTCTGTCCACGCGACGACATGCACCGGCGCCAGGGTGTGATGGAGATGGACCTCTTCAAGAAGATCGTCGACGAGTGTGTGACGCTCGGCATCACCCACGTGCGCGTCCACAACTACGGCGAACCCTTCCTCGATCGTGAGCTGGTCGAAAAGGTCCGCTACGCCAAGGAACGCGGCATCAAGGAAGTCGGCATGATCAGCAACGGCTCGCTGATCACCGAGGAGATCGCGCAGGGCATGATCGACGCCGGTCTCGACGCAATCAACATCAGCGTTGACGCGTCAGGCAAGGAAGTGTTCGAGAGCACCCGTCTGAATCTCAACTATGACGATGTGATTCGGAATATCGAGACGTTGGTGCGCCTCCGCAAGGCGGCGGGAAAAATCCGGCCAAAACTCATCCTGTCGTTTGTCCGGCAGAACAACTCGGTGGACGAACAGGAGTTCATCGAACACTGGCGCAAGGTCGCCGACAAAATTCACATCACGGACCTGCACAACTGGGCCGGCACCCTCAATGCGACGTCGGACGTGACGTTCCCGTGTTACCGGATGTGGCAGACGTTCACCGTCTTGTGGGACGGCCGTGTGTCGTTGTGTTGCGCCGACTTTGACGGCCGGCACATTCTCGGGGACCTCCGGACCTCGTCCATTGCCGAGGTCTGGAACGGCCCGGCCTATCTGGATGTGCGGAAACAGCACCTGGAAAGTGGCGGTCCGGAGATTTGCCGTTCCTGTGACCTGCCCAAAAAGGACTCACCCCTCTGGGTAACCAAGCTCCTCTGACCGACGTCTAAGAGGTGACAGCCTCCCAAACGAGGGGGGGCGTATACTGGACGTGTCCCTCAGGAGTGTGCCTATGACCCTACAGCGATTCAGCGTCGTCGTCGCCGGTGCCGTGTGCGCGTGGGTGCTGACCTCGGGTGCCCCGGCGGCCGCGCAGGCGCAGGTGCAGACCCGGAAGCTGGACGTCACGTTTAACAACGGCAATGTCACGATCGTGGCCGAAAACGTCACCCTGCGGGAGATCATGGCCGAATGGGGCCGCAAGGGCGGCAGCCGGATTGTGAACGCCGACAAACTCGGCGGACCCGCTATTCCCTACATTGAATTCAAGGACGAGCCCGAGGTCATCGTGTTGCGCAGCCTGCTGCGTGACGTGCCCGGGTATGGCGCCGCGCCGCGTATCGCGCCAAGTGCGACGGCCTCCACCCTCGAAGCGGTCTTTATTCTCGCGAGCCGGACCGTGCCCGTGTCGGGTGCCTCCCCGATGGGGTCCACGGCGCAACCGATCCAGCAGGCGCCGCAGCAGCTGCAGCCGCAGCCCGTGCCGCAGCCGGTGCAGGGTTCGGTGGACAGCGAAATTCCGCCCGTGCGTCCCGTGGGCAACGAGCTGCCGCCCAGCACACCCGGCGGCACGCCCAACCCGAACGATCCCACACTGAAGACCGGCCCCGGCGGCACGGTGACCTCCACCATTCCCGGCGTCGTGATTCCGGGAGCACCAACGCCGACCACACCACCAGGACGTGGCGGGCGCGGCGGCGGCGGAGGCGGCGGCCGCTAGAATACAATTGGCGGGCATGGACGCCCGCCCCACTGGTGAATACGCGGTCCGTGGGGACTACCATCGTGAGCCCTCGCCCGATTGGGAGTTTTATCCCACGTACCTCGCCAAACTTGAGTTTGTCCGGAAGTACCTGACGGGGCTGCCCGCCGGCACACGTGTGCTGGATGCCGGCTGCGGAGAAGGTGTCCTCGTTGAGGAGTTCGCCGGCCGGCTCGCCATCCAGGGTGTGGACCCCAACTACTCCTCACAATTTGTGCAGCGCGGCTCTTTGTCGGCCCTGCCGTATGAGGCCGGCGCGTTTGATCGCGCGACGTGTCTCGACGTGCTCGAACATCTGACGTTTCCCGAACAACCGCTCGCCCTCGCCGAACTGTTTCGTGTGATCCGTCCCGGCGGCGAGTTGCTTGTGTCGGTGCCGAACCTCGCGCATCTGCAGTCGCGTGTGCACTTCCTGCTGATGGGCAGGCTCATCCACACGGCCAGCCTGGAGAAACATCCCGGCGATCGTCCCGTCGTGGAGTACCTGGATCTGGCGAGGCGGGCCGGTTTTCAACTGGTCGAACAACGCGGCATCTTTCCGACCGTGCCCGTGCTGACACGACTCATCAGAAAACATCCCGCGAAGTTGCGGCCGCTCCACCGCGCGTTGACGCGCCTGCTCCCGATTCCGGGATGGTGTTTCCTGAACATGCTGCGCTTCACGCGCCCCTGAGCTCACAACACCAGTGCGCAAACCGCTCGGGGCTCTCACCAAAAGCGTCGCGATTTACGGGGCCGGCGATGTGGCGATTACCGCCGTCAACCTGCTGCTGCTGCCCTGGTATCTGGCGGTCCTCAGTCAGGAGGACATGGGTGCCGTGCTCCTGCTGGTGGCGACCGAGGCCATCATCAAGATCGGATTCAGGTGGGGCCTCGATGGCGCGTTCATGCGGTATTACCTCGACCGCGCGCCGGGACTCGAACGCCAGCGTCTCGCCTCGTCGCTCTACGCATTCCTGCTGGCGGCCAGTGGACTGTTGTTTGTCGCGCTGATGGCCGGGTCGTGGCCCCTTGCCGAATTCCTCTTCAACGAACACGCCGAGCGGTACCTCACACCGCTCCGGCTGATGTTGTGCAACACCTTCATCCTGACGTTCACGTTTGTGCCGTACCACGTGATGCGGATGGAGAAACAGGCGCTCACGTTCAGCATCATCAGTTTTGGACGCGCACTGGCGACGTTGGTGTTGCGCATCGGGCTTGTGTTGTACGGCGGCCAGGGTGTGACGGGGTTGATGACGGCGGACCTGATCGTCACGGTGGTCCTGCTGCCGATTCTCTGGCCATGGACGCGGCCGTTGCTGCGGTGGTCCTTTTCCAGTGCCGAAGTGCGGACGTGCCTCAGGTTTGGTCTGCCCCGATTACCGCATGGCCTGGCGCAGCAGGGGTTTGATGCCGGCAACAAGATCCTGCTCAACCAGTTCATTCCGCTGGCGCAACTCGGTGTGTATCAAATCGCCACAACGCTGGGCCAGTCGCTGAAGTTTTTCCTCTCGGCGTTTGAAACCGGCTGGGCGCCGTTTTATTACGAGACCGCGCGGCAGCCTGATGCCCGTGTCACGTTCGCAAAGATCACCACCTACGGCATCGCGATCCTGACGTTGCTGGTGGCGGGGCTCACGGCCATCACGAGTGATCTGGTCAGCCTGATTGCGCCGGACAATTACGCCGGGGCCGCCACGGTGGTGCCCATCATCGCGTTGGGCATTGCGTTTCAGGGCGTGTATCTGTTGACGTCGATCGGGCTCAACCTCACCAGCCAGACACGGTATTACCCGATGGCGACGATGATCTCGGCGTGTGTGGGGCTGGGCAGCGGCGTGGTACTCATGCCGCGGTTTGGTCCCACAGGCGCCGCCGTGGCATTCCTGCTCTCGTATGTGACACTCGCCGGACTGGCCGGGTGGTTTGCCCAGCGGCACTACCCCGTCAGTTATGAGTGGGGCCGGGTGGTCCGAGTCGTTGTCGCCGGTGTGCTCGCGGCCGCCGTGGCCCTGGCATTGCCGGAGATGACGGCGATTGTCGGACTGCTGGCGCGCGGGTCCACGACTGTCGTGGTGTTTGGCGGCTTGTTGTGGGTGGGCGGCTTCCTCAGGCCGAGTGAACGGCAACTGCTGCGATCAATCCGGGCGCGGACGTCGGCTAAAACTGGAAGTAGATGAACTCGGCGCCTTCGAAGTCGCCAAAGAGCAGCACAAGGTATCCAATCGCCCCGAACACCGCATAACGCAGCGGCGTTGGCAGCCACAACACCGCGTTCTCGTCATCGTGTCGCGCCTGCCAGGCGTGGACCACCAACAACGGCAGCACCACCATCACAAACGGCAGCAGCCTTGCCTCGATCGTGGTGGCCGACCACGTGAGATTGGTGAAGAGTTCGCGCGTGAAGTCGGCGATCTGTCCGACCGATTGTGCCCGGAAGATCAACCAGCCGTAACAGGTGACGTGAAACATCACCAGCACCATGACCACACGTTGCCATGTCTGTGTGATGGGCCGTCCCACCTCTGAAAGACTTCGTGCGATCGCCAGTGCCAATCCCTGGTACATCCCCCACAGCACAAACGTCCACGCGGCGCCGTGCCACAGGCCTCCCAGCACCATCGTGATGAACAGATTGCGTTTGGTGGCAAACGACGAGCCGCGGTTGCCCCCGAGCGGAATGTAGAGGTAGTCGCGCAGCCAGGTGGACAGGCTGATGTGCCAGTGCCGCCAGAACTCCTGCGGCGACGTCACAAAATAGGGGAAGCGGAAGTTCACGTTGAGCTCGATGCCCATCAGTTTGGACATCCCGCGGGCCATGTTGGAATACCCGGCAAAGTCCCCGTAGATTTGAAACGCAAACGCCCACGTCGCCACCAGCACATCGGCGCCATTCGGCGTGGCATCAGGGGCAAAGACCCCGTCAACAATCCCGGCCAGATTGTCGGCGATGAACATCTTCTGAAAGACACCCCAGGCCATCAGCCAGAGTCCCTCAGTGATCTGTTGCCGGCTGATCCGTCGGGCCGCGCTGATCTGCGGCAGCAGCAACGACGCGCGCAGGATCGGCCCCGCGATCAGATGCGGGAAATACGCGACAAACACGGCAAAATCCAGCAGCGACGTCGCGGGAGCAATTTCACCCCGGTAGACGTCGATGACGTAACTCACCGTCATGAACGTGTAGAACGAAATGCCGATGGGCAGAATGACGTGCAGCGTGATCGGGTCCGGGTTCCACCCGAGTGTGTGAAACACCGCGATCAGGCTGTCGGCAAAAAAGTTGAAGTATTTGAAGAACCCCAACATGCCGAAGTTGAACGCCAGGCTCAACCACAGCAGGTGTTTTTTTCGGGTCCGGTCATCGGCGCGTGCAATCGCGTGCGACAACAGGTAGTCAACCACCGTTGACCCGATGAGCAGGGAGAGGAAACGCCAGTCCCACGCCGCATAGAAGTAATAACTGGCCAGCACCAGCAGCCAGTTCTGGGCACGGTGCGGGAAGATGCGGTACAGCGCATACACCACCGCAAAAAACGCGACAAAGTGCAGGGACGTGAACACCATCAGCGCACGAGTCCCTGTTCCCGAAGGAACCGTTCAAGCTCGGCACCCACGACCGCGTGCCCCCGTTTGGTCAGGTGGATGTTGCGTGTGAAGAACAACCCGACCGGATCACTCTGCGCGCGCATGCTGGGCAACAGGTCCAGCACGGGCAACTGGAGTGGAGCCAGCGTCTCCTTGAACCGCTCGGTCGCCGCATCCCTTTGTAGATCACCACCCGCGGCAAGGGTCGCCTCGCGCAATCGCCCGTAGTCGCCATCGTCGAGCTGGAAACGCGCCGGCATGAGGACGACGGCGGTGGTGGCGCCCTGGGTGGCGGCGGCCTCGGCGATGAGACTGACCGCGCGACGCGCCACGCCGAGGCCCTCCGCGACGTCTGGCGGCGGGTCAGCCAGATAACTGGCGAGCGGCCGTTCCGGACCCGGCGTCGAGAGCCGTGCGCGCAGTTGATCCCAGCGCAAACGAAGGTTCTGCAGCACCATGCTGGACCGCACGATGCGACGAGCGGTGGTCACCGCCGCCTCCTGGGTTGACGAGGCCGGTGGTCCGTCGGCGTCGATCCACGTGGCCTTGTCGAAGGCTTCGATCGCATCGTTGCCGACAAAGTTGACGACCAGCACCACGTCGGGCTCGAAGGCGGCGACCACGTTTTTGTAGAAGAGCCAGGCTTCCACGGGGCCGTAGCCCTGCACGCCGGCATTAATCACACGCCACGTGGTGCCATCGGTCGCGGCGTCCTGCAACCGGCGTTCGAGGTGGGCGGCAAACGTGTCCCCCACCGCCACCTGTACCGAGAGGACCAGTGAGTCGCCGAGAATGACGATCCGTTTTTCGTTGGGGGCTTTGGGGCCGATCTCCCGGTCGTCGCGGACGCCCTGCCCGTTGATCGCGAGGGGCGTGGAAAACTCGGCCGTGGAATACACCGTGGTGGCACCGGGTTTGAGCCGGTGGCCCACGCGAGGGTCCTGCATGAAGATGCGCTGAAAGGCGGGGGCGGCCTCCGAGCCACCAACGATCCGCATCCCGACTTCAAGCAGCACGAACTCCAGCGCGAGCACCAACACAAGGAGGGCGACGCGCCCGCCAACACGCACGGACAACACCCGAGCACTATAATCCGAGTGACGCATGGGCCTGTTCAGGAAAACCCGCCGCAGCTTGTCGGCCAAACTCACCAGGGTCACGCTCGATGCGTTTATCCAGGCACACGCCAGCCCCGGATTGACCCTGGACATCGGTGCACAGATTGGCCCGTACGCCACCCTGTTTCCCCACCGGGTCGCACTGGACATCCAGCCCCGGCGAGGCATTCAGGTCGTGTCGGACGCGCAGCAGCTCGGGATCGCCAGCGAGGCGTTTGATGTGGTGTTGTGCACCGAGGTGCTCGAACACCTGCCGGAGCCGCAGAAGGCCATCAACGAAATGTGGCGTGTGCTCAAACCAGGCGGCACCTTGTTGCTGACCACACGGTTCCTGTTTCCCATCCATGACGCCCCGCACGACTATTTCCGCTTCACCAAATACGGCCTCCGGCACCTGCTGAAGGCGTTTGAGATCACCGAACTCCGCGAGGAGACCACAACGGTGGGCACACTGGCGGTGCTGGTGCAGCGGCTGGGCATGCAGACCCACACGCGGGGTGGCCGGGTCTCACGGGGCGCGTGGCTGATGGCGGCCCAGATGGTCCGGCTCCTCTCAGGGTGGTCAGGGCAGGAATTTGGCGACAGCCGTCGGTCCGTCCCGGAACAGGGCATCATGACGAGCGGGTATCACGTGTGCGCCACCAAACCGCGGAGCTGAGCTGATGGGCAAGGTGTTGCGTCTTGTGATGGCGGCTGCGGCCGGGGCCGTGGTGAGTGGACTCGCCGTGCTGGTCATGTACGGGGCCTCGCCGTCGGTCACGCTGGACATGGACCGCCCGCTGGGCACGGCGGCGTCGGGGTTTTTCCCGGACGAACGTGTTGAGCGCGAGACGTTCGCGTGGACCCGCCGCACCGCGACCGTGGATCTTGACGGCCTCGACCGTCGTATCCCCTGGGTCTGCACCGTGCGGATCAAGGGGGGACGCGCCGACGTCTCCACGCTGCCGGAAGCCGTGGCCACCGTGGACGGCATCATCGTCTCGAGGCTGGCCACCAACAACGACTACCAGGACCTGAAGATTCCGCTCGCCGCGCAGCCCGGGCATTCCGGTGCGACGGTGTCGGTCACCCTCAGCAACACGTTTCGCCCGCCGTCGGATCCCCGGGACCTCGGCGCGCTGATTGATCGCTGGGCCTGCACACCGGCCGAGGGCGGCTGGCCGATTGTTCCGCGGCAGGCCCTGACCGCTGCGGCGCTGGTTGGTGCGGCGTTTGGTGTGGCTCTGGCGCTGCTGGGGGTGTCGGTGGCACTCGGGAGCGTCGGCTTGCTGGCCGTCGCCATCGCAGTCGCCATGCCGATGTCAACCGCGCTTGGTCCCTTTGGTGAGTACCCGGGCACGGTCCTCTCGTTCGGACTTGCTGTCGCCGGTGTGCTCACGATTGCGGGACTGGCCGCCATCCAGATCGGGCGTCCACTCTCGATGGCCGCCCGTGTGGTGCTGGCGATCTCGGCGATCGTGTTGCTCGCCAAACTGCTGGCGCTGCTGCACCCATCAAAACTGATTGTGGACGCGGTCTTCCACGCGCATCGTCTGCAGTGGGTGCTTGAGGGGCGCTTTTATTTCACGCAGGTCATGCCCAGCGGCGTCCGTTTCCCGTACGCAATTGGCCTCTACGTCTTTGCGGCCCCGTGGTCCCTGCTCACCACCGACTTCGTCACACTCCTGCGCGTGATCGTGGTGGGGGCGGAAGTCCTGACCGGGATCTTCGCGTATGTGCTCGTGAGCCGATATTGGCAGGACCGCACGGCGGGCGCCTGGGCCGTGGTCCTGTTGGCGCTGGTCCCGCGCACCTTTGAGATTGTCGGCAACGCCAACATGACCAACGCGTTCGGGCAGTCGATGGCGTTTGCCGTGCTGGCGGTGGCCACACTCTGGTCGTTACGCTGGGGGCAGTGGCGTCCCTGGTTGGGCCTGACCGCGCTGACGACCGCCGCATTGTTGTGTCACATCAGCACGTTCATGTTGCTGGGTGTGATCCTCGTGGTGCTGGTGGGCCTGTACTGGTGGTCGGGCGACAAGGAGCTCAAGTCGTCGGCGTGGTCCATTGCCACGGCCCTGGCCGTCGCGAGTGTCATCGCCATCGTGGTGTATTACGGCCACTTCGCGGAGGCGTATCGCAGTGCCGCGCGTGTCTCGACCGCCGGTGATCAAACCATCTACGCCAGCCTCTCCGCAAAAGCGTTTGATGTGGCCAGGCTCACCGTGCAGGGCCTCGGGTGGCCGCTGTTCCTGCTTGGACTGGTGGGCGCGGTCCATCTGTGGACCACCACAAAACGTGATCGCCTCACCCGCACGGTCGCGACGCTGGGCATTTCGCTGGTTGTGCTCGGCATTGCGGTCACGGTCACCCCGGTCGAACAATCGTTCCAGCGGTACAACGCGGAGTTTTTCAGTCGTGTGATTCTGGCCACGTACCCGGCGTTTGCGATCGCCGGCGCACTCGGAGGTGTGGCGCTGTGGCGCCGCGCCGGCGTCTGGCGCGGGGCCGCCGTCGTCGCGTTCTCAGCGACCGTCTGGGTCGGCTGGAGCACCTGGACGATGTGGCTGGGATAAGCCGAGCCCGCACCCAATAAAAAAGGCCGCATCCCCAGTGGAGATGCGGCCTCAGAAAAAACCCTGTGGTTGTGCGTCGTTAACCGGCCGAGCGGCAGGTCGCGTTCGCTGCCTGCGGATGTGACGAATGCATCCACTCGGTGGCGCCGACACGCACGAAGTCCGGGCCGGGGCCAACGGTGATGCCCGTCGAGCACACCGGCAGGCTGGTCGTGGACGTCGTTGTGGTGCTTGAGCTGCTGGTGGTTGGGGTGTAGTTACCATTCACGCAGGTCATGCCCGGAATCACACCACCCGCGCAGGAGCCGTCGCCACCGGAGCTGCTGCTGCCCGAGCCGCTGCTGCTGCTCGACGTCGTCGGCGTGTAGTTGCCGTTCACGCAGGTCATGCCGGGAATCACGCCGCCGGGGCACGAGCCATCACCACCGGAGCTGCTGCTCGAACCGCCCGAACTGCCGCTGCTGCTCGACGCGGTCGGCGTGTAGTTGCCATTCACGCAGGTCATGCCGGGAATGACGCCGCCGGGGCACGAACCGTCGCCGCCCGATGATGACGATCCGCCGCTGCCCGAACCGCTTGAGCTGGACGAGTCAGCCACGTATGAACCATTGACGCAGGTCATGCCTGGAATCACACCACCGGGGCATGAGCCATCGCCGCCGGACGGAGTGGATCCGCCGCTACCTGAGCCGCTTGAACCGGACGCGATCGGCACATACGAGCCGTTCACACAGTTCATCCCGGGGATGTCACCACCGGGGCAGCTGGAAGAGGAGCCTGAAGGTGTGCTTGGCGCAGCAGGGGCGGGCGCCGCTGCCGCTCCCGTTGGGCTGCCGTTGACGGCCGACGTCGTCACGGGCACCAGAGACGTGGTGAAACTGCGCGAATACGAGGTCAACCACGCAGCGTCGGTTTGACTCGTCGCCACCCTGGCGTACCAGCCCGGGCTCGGTCCAATCAGGACCTCGGATCCCACCTGGGCGCCGTTGGTATTAAGCTCCATCCCGGTCAAACGATCCGATTGTGGGTCGAGGCCCGCAAGCAGAAATGTCTGACTCTTCGGATTAAAAGCAATGCCGAGCGAGTCGTAGATCCCCAGTCGGCTGCTCACCGTTGTGTGGCTCAACAGGACACCGGTGTCGTCAAACGTCGCCACCTTGGTGCGAATCCCGTCTTCGTACCACGTCATGACAAAACGCTCGGACTTGGTGCTGAAGGCCACATCCGTGATGTTTGTGAGTGTGCCGCCGCCCAATACGTTAAAGGTTGTCCGGCGCAGGGCCGCGAGATTGGTGGCCGGAACGATCACAAAGACCGAGTATCCGGACCTGCCAGGCGACTCGCCATTAAAGGACACGCCAAATTCATTCTTGACGGGATTCCATGCGACACCCGGATCCCGGCCCCACGAGCCTGAGAGTTCCTGGGCGGCACCGACTGCGGCACCGTCGAGGCCCACCAGACGTGCCTTGACCGGGCCGGTGCCCTGCCATGCCACCAGAAACTGTTTGCTGGTGGACGAATACGCAAGCGCCGGAGCCGCCTCAAGCCATGCCGTCGTGCCGTCGCTGATCGTACGTTCGGGGCCCATCGTGCCGGGGTAGGTCACAATGCGCGAGCGCACTACAAACGTCTTGCCCTCTTCGGCCGTCCACACCACGAGGAACCCTTTCAGGTCCGCGCTGTACGCCACGCGTGGGTAGTTGGAGTGGGAGGTGCCACTCACAGTGAAAACGGAACCCACGGCCCCGCCCTGCGCGTTGACAAACAGGCCACGCACCGGGCCGAAGGCACTGACCACGAGAAAGACACCATTATCCGGGTCGTGCGCAGCGTCGTTGCCTCGCGTTGATGCGCCGAACATATTCGTCTGCCCCGAGCCCACAGAGAGCTGAGCCGCGGCAGGAGCAGCCGTCACCATCAAGGTTGCAGCAGTCATCAGGAGAACAGCGGCGCGTGCAGCGGCGCGCGTGGCGACAAGACGAATCATCAAACTGGACCTTCCTTGCGGGACGTATAGCGAAACTGATGCCCCGGGACCTGTATATCGTCCGCCTCTGCGGGGAACTTTAGTCAGGGGTGGTTGAAATTGTACCAGTATTCGCCCGGTCAGAACGGCGGGTTACCTGCCGGCCATCAGAATGGCCCTGGCGGCCGCGATGGCGACAGTTTTGTCAGTGTCCAGG
Organism: uncultured Solibacteraceae bacterium; assembly: GCA_964423815.1. GTDB lineage: Bacteria > Acidobacteriota > Vicinamibacteria > Vicinamibacterales > SCN-69-37 > SYFT01. The sequence continues at coordinate 12,289 of CAYRGW010000116.1, forward strand.
AGGGTCATTCGCAACGTCTTGAGGTCCTGCGTCATGTCGCTGATGAGCAGACGCGTGGCTTCCGCGCGCACATAGGCGTCTGAGCTCCCGGCCAACGATTCCGCCACCCGGCGGGCCTGATCGGGGTCAAATTGGGCCATCATCCGGGCCGCGGCCAGCCGGATTTCTGCGTCAGGATCGGTCGCCAGTGTCGCCACCAGGGTCTGCCAGCCGGCCCCCGGTCGTACGGCCATGGCCTGCGCGGCCGCCCGACGATCACCAGAATTGTCCGATTGGGCCAGCCGGTTGAGCAACGGATCCCCACCGGAATGGCCCAGCGCATACAACGCGGTGGCCGCCTTGATCTGGACGTGCAGGCTTGAATCGGACAAAAACGGCACCAGGTCCGCGATCACGGCCGCGCCCCCGGTTTTGCCCAGGGCTTCAACCGCGGCACCACGCACCTCGGACATCGGGTCGGTCAGACGTCCCCGAATGGCGGGGATCGCCGTCGCACTCCGGCTCTCGCCAAGCGCCTGAAGCGCCAGGGGCAGGGCCGGCAGTGCCCGG
>CAYRGW010000117.1:0-12764 GCA_964423815.1 uncultured Solibacteraceae bacterium
GTGGCGCAGGCGCCGGTGCCCCGCAGGCCCCGATCGCACGTTTCCAGCTGGCCGCGCGGCAGTCGGTGTCCGACCTGCAGTTGTCGGGCGACGAAAACTTTGTGTGGATCGGGATCACCGAACAGCCCGACGTTCCCGCGCGTGGACAGGACACTCCGAACTACGTCACGACCACGTCGTACCCCGAGATGATTCCTGGTCGCCCGAACGTCGGCGACAACCTCTCCGTGCGCAAGCTCGCGGTGCTCAACCTGCGTGAGAACCGTCACGTGTGGGCGGACGCGTCCGGTTTTGCCGGCACCAATTACACCGCGGTCGCCGACGCCAAGCCGACGCCCCGCATCGTCAACTGGGGCTCGCCCGACATGTCGGAAGACGGTGTGCACACCGTGGTGTCGCTCACCGCCCAGGACAACAAGAACCGCTGGTTCGTGAAGGTGGATCCGGCCACCGGCACCGTGACCCCCGTGGACACGCTGCGCGACGATGCGTGGGTGCGGACGATGGGGATTGGCGGCGGGTTTGGCGGCGCGGGAATCGTGTGGCTGCCCGACAACAAACGGTTCCTGTTCCTCTCTGAGGCGTCCGGCTACATGCACCTGTACTCGCTCGACATGAGTGCGGCGCAGCCCAGGGCGGTCGCGCTCACGTCGGGCAACTGGGAGGTCACCAGTGTGCAGTTGTCGAATGACCGATCGAAGGTGTTCCTGACGACCAACGAAGTGCATCCCGGCGAGCGCCACTTCTACACGATGTCGGTCGACGGCGGCGCCCGCACGAAGGTTACGACGATGACCGGCGAGAACGCCGTGACGTTGTCGCCCGATGAACAACACATTGCCCTGGTGCACTCCTACAGCACCAAACCACCCGAGCTGCACGTGATGCCGATGACCGTCGGCGCGGCGGCCACGCAGGTCACGACCACCCCGAGCGACGAGTGGCGCGCGTTCAAGTGGATCGACCCGAAGGTGATCACCTACAAGGCGCGTGACGGCCAGGATGTGTATGCGCGTCTCTACACGCCCGAGATGATGGGCGCCAAGCGCGACCCCCGCAAACCGGCCGTGGTGTTTGTGCATGGCGCGGGTTACCTGCAGAACGCGCACAAATACTGGTCGACCTATTACCGCGAGATGATGTTCCACAACATTCTCGCGTCGAAGGGGTACGTGGTGCTCGACCCCGACTACCGCGCCAGCTCGGGCTACGGTCGCGACTGGCGCACGGGCATCTACCGTCACATGGGCGGCAAGGATCTCGAGGACGTTGTTGACGGCGCGCAGTTCCTGGTCAAGACCGAGAAGGTGGACCCAAAACGTATCGGTGTCTATGGCGGCAGCTACGGCGGCTTCATCACGCTGATGGCGATGTTCACCACGCCGGACGTATTTGCGGCCGGCGCGGCGCTGCGGCCCGTCACCGACTGGGCGCACTACAACCACGGGTACACGTCGAACATCCTCAACACCCCGGCCACCGACCCCGAGGCGTATCGCAAGAGCTCGCCAATCTACTTTGCGGACGGCCTCAAGGGGCGGCTCGTCATGTTGCACGGCATGGTGGACACCAACGTGTTCTTCCAGGACTCGGTGCGCCTGGCGCAGCGCCTGATCGAACTCCGCAAAGAGAACTGGGATCTGGTCGGGTATCCGGTTGAGAACCACGGTTTCACCGAGGAGACGAGCTGGGCCGACGAATACAAACGTATCCTCAAGTTGTTTGAGGAAGAGCTGCGGGGAGTGCGGTGATGGCGGCCAACAACGTGCTCGATCTGTTTCGCGAATCAGGTGCGCTGCACGAGGGCCACTTCCGGCTCTCGTCCGGACTGCACAGCTCGGGGTATCTGCAGTGTGCCCTGGTGCTGCAGCATCCCCAACACGCCGAAGTGCTTGGCCGCGCACTCGGTGAGGCCCTGCGCGACCTGAATCCCACCGTCGTGCTCTCTCCGGCGTTGGGCGGGCTCATCATCGGCCACGAGGTCGGGCGTGCGCTCGGCCTCCGGGCGATCTTCGCCGAACGACAGGAAAACATTCTCACGCTCCGCCGCGGTTTCACGTTGTCGGCGGAGGATCGGGTGGTCATCATCGAAGACGTGGTGACCACCGGCGGATCCACGCGCGAAACCATGGTCGTCGCACGTGCCGCCGGAGCCACCGTGGTCGGGGCCGGATCCATCATCGATCGCAGCGGGGGCGCGTCGGCGCTTGACGTGCCGTTCCGGGCGCTGGTGCAGCTCGCGCTGCCCACGTTCGAGCCGGACGCCTGCCCCATGTGCAAGGCGGGGGAGTCCGTGACCAAACCCGGATCACGGAAATAAGACGGGGTAGAGTAGGCCCATGGCCAAACAGGAGCTCCTGCACCCGAGCTGCAATCTGCTGACGCTCAGTGATGGCCGCGGTGGCATCTTCACGTGGCTGCCGGAGGACAACATCGTTGAGTTCAACATGTTGTATTTCCAGCCTGGCAAAACCCGCGGTAATCACTATCACCCGGAGTTCAACGAATATTTCCTCGTCGTGGATGGGGAAGGTGCAATGGTCAGCCGTGACCCGGATGCCCCCGATGGCCAGCGACTGATTCACATGAGCAAGGGCATGTGTGTCCGCACACCCATGGGCGTGACGCATGCCTTCTACGCGATCACTTCTGTGACCGCCATTGCGCTGCTCTCGAAACGATGGGACGACTGCAATCCCCCCATCGTGCGCGAAGACCTGATCAACCCACCCTCCTGACATGGCGATGCGTGTAGCCGTGGTCGGGGCGTCGGGATTTTTTGGGGCCGCGCTGACGCAGGCCCTGACCACCCGGCGCGTGGACGTGACGGCCGTGACACGCGACACCTACACGCAGGCACAACACGGCGTCTACGACGTCGTGATCAACACCGCCATGCCGTCCAAACGTTTCTGGGCCCGGCAACACCCCGACCTGGATTTTGTCGAGACCGTCGGCAGGACCGCCGATCTGCTCTACGGGTGGAAGTACGCCCGATTCATTCAAATCAGCAGTGTGTCGGCACGGTGTGAGCGTGACACCGTCTACGGCCGCCATAAGGCGACTGCCGAAGTGTTGTGTGAGCGCCCCGATGCGCTGGTGGTGCGATTGACCGCGCTGTACGGTTCGGCCATGACCAAGGGATCCATCATGGACATCGTGTCCAACAGGCCCGTCTACGTGGACGGGGACAGTCGCTACGCTTTTACGCCTGTGGAGTTTGCCGCGGCGTGGATCGCTGATCACCTTGATCGCACAGGCCTCGTGGAGGTCGGCGCACGAGATACGGTGAGCCTGCGCGAGGTCGCCGACGCGCTGGGGCGCCCGATCAGTTTCAGTGGGCCCAGGGAGGATCAGGCGGTCGAGTCACCAGAATCCACGTGGCCGTCGGCCCAGGCCGTCATCCCGTTTGCCGCCACACTGGCGCAGAGCACACGCGCATGACGATGGCCGAGTCACCACAAACGACCCGCTGCCGCGTCTGCGGCAACACCGCGCTCGACCCGGCCGTGGATCTCGGTCCGCAATATCTGTCGTCGGTGTTTCCGACCGACCTGTCCTATCGTGATCACGTGCAGCGATACCCGATGGACATGGTGTTGTGCCGCACCGAAGGTGGCGCGCACTGTGGACTGCTGCAGATGGGCCATCACCTCGATCTGACCGAGATGTATCAGGCGTATCCGTATCAGAGCGCCACCAACAGCGGCATGCGTGCCGTGCTGGCGGACGTGGCCGCCGACGGCCGGCGCGCCGTCGCGTTGTCATCCGGCGACGTGGTGCTCGACATCGGCTGCAACGACGGCACATTGCTCTCAATGTTCACCGGCAATGGGTTGACGTTGGCCGGCATCGACGCCGCTGCGAATATCCAACTGGTCTTCGACGACCCCGCGCTGCATCATGCGCGCGGGTATTTCACTCGCGCCCGGTACGAGAGCTTCGGGATCAGTCAGGCGCGCCTGGTGTTCAGCATCGCGATGTTTTACCACCTCGATGACCCGGTCACGTTTGCACGCGACGTGGCCGCCTGCCTCGCGCCCGACGGCACGTGGATCATCCAGATGGCGTATCTGCCGACGATGCTCGACACCAACATGTACGACAACATCGTCCACGAACACGCCGGGTATTACGGGTTGGAGTCGCTGCAGTGGGTGATGAACGCCGCAGGACTGGAGATCGTGGACGCGTCACTCAACGACGTGTACGGCGGGAGTTATCGGGTGTTCGTGCAGCACACGGGCGCCGGCCGCACGCCGAGCGACCGCCTCGCACAGCTGCGCGAGAAGGAGCGTCACACGCGCCTGAACGACCTGGCCACGTGGACGGCGTTTGCCGACCGCATCGCCCGGACCCGGGATGACCTGGTGGCGGAGCTGGCGCGCAACAGGACGGCGGGCAAGACGACGTGGGTCTACGGCGCCTCCACCAAGGGCAACACGATCCTGCAGTATTGCGGGCTGTCGAGTGCCGAGCTGCCCTTTGCCGCGGATGCGAATCCGTTCAAACTCGGCAAATTCCTGATCGGCAGCGACGTGCCCATTGTGGACGAGCAGGCGATGCGCGCGGCCAGACCGGACGTCCTGCTCGCGTTGCCGTACAGCTTCGTGGACGGGTTCATCACCCGCGAAGCGGACCTGGTCCGACAGGGGACACGTTTTCTCGTGCCATTGCCGCACGTTCACCTTCGCCCATGACGACGCTCACGGTCGGCCTCGTGATGCCGACATCGTTTGATCCCGAGTCGACGATGGCCGGCGGTGAGCGGTACGCCTTCGAGTTGTCCAGAGCGCTGGCCGACCAGGTGCCCACGACGTTGTTCACGTTTGCCAGACGCGCAAAGGTCGTCCACGTCGGCCACCTCACCATTCGGTATTGTCCGGTGCTGGCCGATGCCGGTGGCGGCATCAACCCGGTGTCGGTGGCGCACCTCGGGCCACTGCGACACTGCGACGTGATCCACTGTCTGCAGCCAAACACGATCGTCACCGACCTCGCGCTGTTGTGGGGATGGGCATGGCGACGCCGCACCTTTTTGACCGACCTGGCCGGTGGCGCGCCGATCCGCCCCTCGCGGCTGATTCCGATGACGAACCTGATGACCGGGTTCCTCCCGATCTCGGAATACAACCGATCGCTCAACCCGCAGATTACGCGGCCGGTCACCGTCATCTCCACCGGCGTGGACGCGCAGACCTTTGCGCCGGACCCGGCCGTCACCAGACACCCCAGGCGGGTGATGTACCTCGGACGCTTGTTCGCCGGCAAAGGGTTGCACGTGCTCATTGAGGCGTTGCCCGACGATGTCACGCTGGATGTGGTGGGCAGTGGGGATGCGGCGTATCGCGCGCGAGTGGAGGCCATGGCGGCCGGCAAGTCGGTGGTGTTCCACGGCAGCCTGCCCGATGCCGCGATCGTGCGGCTGTATCAACAGTCGGCCCTGGTGGTGTTGCCGTCGCTGGTCGACAGTGGTGTGACGTCGTCTCTCGAGGCGATGGCGTGTGAAACGCCGGTGCTGGGGTCGCGCCTGGGGACGCTGACCGAACTGGTGACACCGGAGACGGGATGGCTTGTGCCGCCCAATGACGTCGGGGCCCTGCGGGCGGCGCTGGTCGAGGCCCTCAGTGATCCGCATCGATTGCGGGTGATGGGCGCAGCCGCACGGCGGGATGTGCTCACACGGTTTACCTGGTCCCGCGTCGCTGAGCGGTGTTTGACGGCGTATCTCGGGTGAATTTGTGCGCACACTGAAACTGCTCATTGCCTACGACGGCACCGCGTATTCGGGGTGGCAACGCCAACTGAACGGCCCGACCATCCAGGCCGCCATCGAGGACGCGTTTGTGCCGTTGACGGGCGAGGCGCCCACGGTCACCGGGGCCGGCCGCACCGACACGGGCGTCCACGCGCTGGGGCAGGTCGCGTCCGTGCGGGTGGCGACGACGCTCGCCGTGGAGTCGATCCGCCGGGCGCTGAACGTCCGCCTGGCGCCCGACATCAGAATCCTCTCGGTCACCGAGGCCCACCCGGATTTCCATGCGCGGTTTGCCGCTGTGGGCAAGACCTATCGCTACCGCCTGGTCACGAGCGAGGTGGCCTCGCCGTTTGACCGCTGGTTTGTGTGGCACCTGCCCGCGCGCCTCAACCTCGACACCATGCGCGAGGCGGCGTCGCACCTGTGTGGACGCCATGACTTCGCGTCGTTTCAGTCGGCCCACTCGTCGGTCGTCGACACCGTTCGCACCATCACACGCCTTGATCTGCACCCGTCCGCCGACGGGGTCATCATCGAGGTCCACGGGGACGGGTTCCTCCGGCACATGGTGCGGGCCATCGTTGGCACGCTGGTGGATGTGGGTGCGGGCCGCCGGTCGCCCGGGTCCATGCCGGCCCTGATCCGTGCCTGCAGCCGGCATCAGGCGGGGGACACCGCGCCGGCCTCCGGCCTGACGCTGGTGTCGGTGGACTATCCGACCGAGGTAGACTCTCCGGATGGCACTCGCTGAGGTGCTGGCCGCGCTGCCTCCGGGTTCGGCCGACGAAGCACTCGCCAGAAAGATTGATTTTGAACGCCTCCCCAGGCACGTCGCCGTCATCATGGACGGCAATGGCAGGTGGGCGGCGTCGAGGCATCTCCCCAGGGTTGAGGGGCATCGCGCGGGCATCGAAGCTGTGCGCGACACCGTGGAAACGTCCGCGCGCCTGGGTCTGGACGTCCTGACGCTGTACGCGTTTTCTGTCGAGAACTGGAAACGTCCCGTCCCGGAAGTCACCGCGCTGATGGGACTGCTCCGGCACTACCTGCGCGCCGAACTCAATTCGCTGCTGCGCAACAACATCCGCTTTCACGTCATCGGTCAACTCGATCGGCTCAGTCCCGAGGTCCGCGAGGAACTGCAGGCGGCCGAAGTGCGCACGGCATCAAACACCGGCATGATCTTCAACATCGCGTTGTCGTACGGTGGCCGCGCGGAGATCGTGGACGCCGCGCGTGAGGCGTTGCGCCAGGGACTGACACCTGACCAACTCGACGAAGATCTGTTTGCCTCTCTGCTCTACACCGCGGGTCAACCCGATCCGGATTTGTTGATCCGGACCAGCGGCGAGATGCGGGTCAGCAATTTCCTGCTCTGGCAGATCGCGTATGCCGAGATCTGGGTCACCGACACGTTGTGGCCGGACTTCCGTGCGAAACATCTGCTTGAGGGCATCACCGAATATCAGAAGCGTGACCGCCGGTACGGCGCCGTCTCCTCCGATCCGGTGGGGGCGCTGAAATAATCCGTGACCCGAGTCCTCAGCTCAATTGTTCTGGTTGCCATCGTGGGTGGCGTCGTGTTTCTCGCGCCCTGGTGGGCGACGGTGGCCGTCACGGCGCTGGTCGCCGCGCTGGCCGCGTTCGAGATGGCGGGGCTGTCGGCTGCCGTCGGCGCGCCCATCTCCCGGCCTGTGGTGATGACCGCTGCGGCCGTGTTGTGTGCCGCCACTGCGTTCACCAGTGATTTGATTTCGGGCGGCCCGCTTGTGCCCGTGTTGCTCGCGCTGGTCGTCGGGGCGGGCCTGGTCACACTGGGCAGCGGACCGCCGTCGCCGGCCGTGGTCACGCGCGCCGCGATGCTCGTCATGGCCCCCATCTACGTCGGCGTCCCGCTTGGCGCGCTCGCCTGGGTGCACATCGGGTACGGGCCGTGGACGATGGTGTTTTTGTTGGCGGTGGTGGCGCTGAGTGACTCGACGCAATATTTTGCGGGACGGGCGTTGGGCCGCCGCAAACTTGCGCCGTCGATCAGCCCCGCCAAAACCATCGAAGGGGCGCTCGGCGGTGTGGTCGCCGCAGCCCTCGCGGGTGCGCTGCTGGCGCCGATGTGGGTGATCGGCACCACGTGGGTCGACGGCCTGCTGCTGGGGCTGCTCCTCTGCGCGGCCGGGATCGCCGGCGATCTCTTCGAGTCGTTGCTCAAGCGCAGCGCCGGCGTCAAGGACAGCTCGACGTTGATCCCCGGCCATGGCGGCGTGCTCGACCGCATTGACGCGCATCTGTTTGCGGCGCCGGTGTTTGTGCTGTTCCTCAGGTACGTCGCCTGATGCCCCTGCGAATTGCGATCCTCGGGTCCACCGGATCCATCGGTCAAAGTGCGCTGTCTGTGGTGGACACACACGCGGACCGGGTGCAGGTGGTTGCACTCGCCGCGGGCAACAATGTGGAGCGACTCGCCGAACAGGTCGCGCGGTACCGGCCGTCGCTGGTCAGTGTGGCGAGTGCGGACGGGTTGGCCGCGCTCAAACACCGGCTGCCCGTTGGTGATCACCCGCGCGATCTGCTGTGCGGTGCTGAGGGGCTGCTTGCGGCGGCGACACACCCGGACGTCGATCTGGTCCTGTGTGCGTCGTCTGGCGCGGCCGGACTTGAAGCGGCGCTGGCTGCCATCGATCATCGGAAGACCGTGGCCCTCGCCAACAAGGAAGTGCTGGTGATGGCCGGGGCGTTGATGGTCGAAGCGGCCTCGCGTCACGGTGTGGCGTTGTTACCCGTGGATTCGGAACACAACGCGATTCACCAGTGCCTGCACCGGCGCAGCGCCTCAGAGGTACGCCGGCTCGTGCTCACGGCGTCGGGCGGCCCCTTCCGGCAGTGGGACACCGAGGCCCTCGCGAAGGTCACACCCGCAGACGCGTTGCGCCACCCCACCTGGCAGATGGGCCGGAAGATCACGATCGACTCGGCCACGCTCATGAACAAGGGGCTGGAAGTGATCGAGGCCCGGTGGCTGTTTGATGTGCCCGCTGATCGCATCGATGTGGTGGTGCATCCCCAGTCCATCGTCCATTCGATGGTGGAACTGACCGACGGCTCGGTCATCGCCCAACTGGGCGTGACCGACATGCGGCTCCCCATTCAATATGCGTTTTCGTATCCAGAGCGGTGGACCGCGCCGGTGCCGCACCTGGACCTGACCCGCATGGGGACGCTGGAATTTGGTCCGCCCGACACCGACCGCTTTCCGTGTCTGCGCCTGGCGTATGCGGCCCTCGAGCATGGCGGGGCCTGGCCGGTGGTCCTGAATGCCGCCAATGAGGTGGCCGTTGAGGCGTTTCTGGATGAACGCCTGCGGTTTGTGGATATTCCCGTGGTGATTGAGCGGGCGCTGGAGGCGGCCGGGCGGGAAACCTCGGTGCCGGGCAACCTGGCCGACGTCAGGGCCACAGACGAGTGGGCCCGCCGCTTCTCGGCTGAAACCATGCGTACGCTAACATCGTCGCACTAGTTATGGACGCCATTCTCGGATTTCTGCAGACCATCGGCCCGTTCCTGTTTGTGCTGGGCGTGCTCATCTTTGTCCACGAGTTGGGCCACTTCCTGGTCGCCCGCTGGTATGGCGTGAAGGTGCTCGCGTTTTCGCTCGGGTTCGGGCCCAAGTTGTTCAAGGTGACGCGCGGCGACACCGAGTACTGCATCAGCGCGATTCCGCTCGGGGGCTACGTCAAGCTGGCGGGGGAGACCGCCGAGGACCAACCCTCTGGTGATCCCACGGAGTTTTTGTCCAAGAGCAAGTGGGTCCGGTTTCAGGTGTACCTCGCCGGGCCGGTGATGAACATTGCGCTCGCGATCATCCTGACCACGGCGGTGCTCACCCAGGGAGCCGATGAGCCGTTGTATCGCACGGCGCCGCCGGTGATTGGGACCGTGGCGGAGAACAGTGTGGCCCAGCGCGCGGGCATTCAGGTGGGCGACCGTGTGGTGCGTGTGAACGAGACGCAGGTCGACACGTGGGACCAGTTCGACTTTGCCGTGATGACGAAGCCGAATCGTGAGGTCACCATGGTGGTCGAGCGTGGCGGGTCGTTCATCGATCTTCGTGTGACGCCTGAGGCGGAAGGCCGTTTTGAGATCGGGACCCTTGGTGTGTTGCCGGCCATTCGTCCGCAGGTGTTGCTTGTGAATCCCGGGACGCCCGCCGATGCGGCCGGGCTGCAGCGTGGCGACATTCTGCTCGGACTCAACGGTGATCGGGGCCTCACCCGCGAGGCGCTGATCGCGCGGATCCAGAAATCGCCGAACACGCCCGTCACGATCACGATTGAACGCGCGGGCACCGTGCAGGACATCACCGTCACCCCGATGCTCAGCGGCGACATCGGCATCGTCGGCATGCAGATTGGTCCGTACGAAACCCGTCGCATTGATCCGGGGCTGCTCGAGGCCGCGCGCATGAGCGTGGACCAGACCTGGGAAAACAGCAAGCAGATCGGTACGACGCTGGCGGGCCTTTTCACCCGCGAGACGCCGGTCAATCAGCTCATGGGCCCGGTTGCCATCGCCGAAATTTCAGGCGCCACCGCACAGCTCGGCTGGGTCGCCCTGTTGAGCCTGATGGCGATGATCAGCCTCAATCTCGGGCTGCTCAATCTGATGCCCATTCCCGTCCTCGACGGCGGGCACATCGCGATTCTCGCCCTCGAAGGCCTCGCCCGCCGCGACTTCAGCGTCAAGCTCAAGGAGCGCGTGCTCATGGTCGGCCTTGTCGCCATCCTGATGCTGATGGTGACGGTCATCTTCAACGACGTCGCCCGGCTGCTGCGCTGAACCTTCGGCTGTCGTTCACAGTAGACATGTAGGCATGCAGGGTTTTTCTTAAAAAGAATAAAAACTACATGTCTACATGCCTACTGTAAAAGCTCTGGCGGCGGACCTAAAGGTCACGCCCTACGAAAACCCCCTCTAACGCCGCGCGGCGACTTCCGCTTCCGCGGCGAGGTACCCAAACGACGCCCAGTCGGTGCCCTCGAGGATCGATGCCCACAGCGCGGAGGCTTCGCGGCGCTGGTTGTTGATCAGATACCAGGCGCTCACGCCGTAGCGCACCGCTGAGCCGCCTGAGCCTTCACCGGCCGCCTTCAGCACGTCCTCAGGCGTCCGCTCGCCCTTGTACATGAGCAGCAGCTGGTGATAACTCCCGTTTTCAATGACCTCGAGCTCCGACGTGATCGGCGCGAGCACCGCCGCGGCCTCGGCGGTGCGCCCTGCCCGCCGCAGTGACAGGTAGATCCAGTGGCTGGCGGCCACCAGGTTGTCGGCGTTGCGGACGACGTCGCGGGCCTTCATCCAGGTGTCGGCCGCCCTGCCGAAGTCGCCCTTGAGGTAATACCCCAGGGCCAGGTGGTAGTAGATGTTCGAGTGCAGGGTGCTGGTCGGCACGTTCCGGGCGTTGGGCTGGCCATCGGGCTCGACCTGATCGGGCTGGCCGGCGATGAGCGATGCGGCCTTCTCGAAGTCCGCGATGGCGCGGTCGATCTCGCGGACGGTCAGATACCGGTGACCACGGTGTCTGTACATGCGCGCATCTGTCGGATGCCGAACGATTCCGTCAGTGAAGATCTTGAGCGCCTCGCGATACTGTCCCAGGTACGCCGTCCGGCGTCCCACCCAGATCAGCGCATCGGCGTTGTCGCGATCCTTCTCCCAGGTCGCGAGCGCGGTCGCGAGCTGCGTTTCCATTCGGGATTTTGCCTCTGGGGCGATCACCGGAGGAGTAAGCGGTCGGCCCAGCAGCGACGTAATCCCTGGGGGCTGCGTCTCTGAGCGCGTGGCCTCGGTGATTGACACCAGAACCATCAGTGCGGATAGGACCACAAAAAGTTTGCGCATGGGCGCGATCCTATCGCAGGATGCCATCAAGCTCTGTTATGTTCAAAAACCATGGGTGACGCAGGCGAAGGCCTTATTGACGCGGACGCGAGAATTCAGGAACTGGCCGACGAGCGGGAAGCCGCCCGACGCGAGCGCCGATCGCAGAAACCGCACATTGACCCCGTCAAGAATGCGGAGATCACATCCCTGAAGCTGGGATTGGCCGAGCTCCGTCGTCAGTTTGACGCGACCGAACATCCGGTCCGCCGCAAGCAGCTGCAGGCCGCAATCGCCGACGTCGAAAAGCGACTGGCGAAGCTCGTGTAGGGCGTTGCGCCACCGGCGGCGGACCTAAAGGTCAGGCCCTACTATTGCTTCCGGAGAATCGGATAAACCTTCAGGCCATCGCTGCTGAGCACGTCGTCGAGGAAGTTCCACGTCGTGGCGCCGTCGTCGCTGGTCGGTTCCAGCAGGTAAAACGCGAGTCGGGCCAGCGGCTGGTTCATCGGCACCAGCCAGGAGCCGGCCGGGGCGACCGATGGGCCCGCGGCCCAGGTGCCGGTCAACGTCCGGAGCGCGTGGCCGTTGATGTCGATGCCTGCGCGCGGCGCGGCCTGCACGTTGGTGGCAATGGTGAACTGCTGCATCCCGGAGATGTCGGCGGTCGTCTGCTTCATCATGATGCCGTGGTGGCGGAGCAGTTCGAGTGTCTTGGTGGCGTTGGCCGGCACGTAGTACTCGGTCGGGGCCATCTCGGTGGCCGTCGGGGCAAACCAGAGCCGATCGATCATCTGTTCCTTGATGATCACGTCCTTGCGGCGGTTCATCACGCCCCCGTCGATCGGGTTCTTCTCGTCCTCGACTTCACCCATCAAAATCTCAATCATGCCCCCGGCCTTGATGGCCGCGCGGGTCGCAAACGTCTTGCCTGACACGGCCTCACGTTCGGCGTCTTCGACCGCCTTGGTGATACGCGCCGCGTTTTTGTGCGCGAAGTTCATGGCCTCTTCGATGAAGTAGTTGGTGGCTTTGATGCGGTCTTCGAACGTCGCGTAGGCATAGGCCTCGCTCAGGAGCGCAAAACGGTTGCGCAGGCCCACGTAGTTGTTGTGGAAACGCGGCACATGCTCAA
>CAYRGW010000118.1:0-12759 GCA_964423815.1 uncultured Solibacteraceae bacterium
GCCACCCAGGCGCACACGTGCACACGGAAGCGCACTTCAAGTTCCGTGCGCTCGACTGCTCGTGCGCTACTTCTTCGCTTGCGCGAGCGCGCCCTCGAGCGCCTGCGCGAACTGGGCGAACGGCACCGCGCCGCTGATCGCGCGGGTGATCTTCACCGTGTTCGTCGTTTTGTCGATGATCCCGATGAAAAAGCCCGGTGTGCCGTTGGCGCCAAAACTTTCGGCCAGCGCGACACTGGCACGAATGGCCGCGGTGTGGGTGCCGTTGGCGACACACGCGCGGTAGGCGCCGATGTCGAGTCCGATCTGGGTGGCCGCCGCTTCGAGTGACTCGGGCGTGTGCAGCGCCGGCTGGCCGAACATCCGGCTGTGCATCTCCCAGTACTTCTGCTGATCCCCCGCACACTGCGCGGCTTCGTGCGCGCGAATGGCCTGTGGGTGCAGCTGATCGATGGGGAAGTCTCTGAACCCGTAGAGAATTTTCCCCGTCGCGATGTAGTTCTTTTCGATGAGGGGCATCGTCTCGCGGGAGTGCCGGATGCAGAACGGGCATTCGTAGTCGGAGAATTCGATCAGCGCGACCAGCGCGTCTTCGTTCCCCTTCTGGTGTCCCGTTGACAGGTCGATGATCGGCCGGGCGCGGCCGAGGCTGGACCGCAGGCTGGCGAGGTCCTCGCGCAGGTCCGCGATCTCCTTGCGGAGTGCGGCAATCTCCGCGGACTGGGCGCAGGCGGGGGTGGCCATCACGAGGAGGGCCAGAAGGGTGAGGCCACAAAGACGTTTCATCACTGCTGAGACTCCTGCTGGTCTGCCTGATCGAGACCAAATACTTCGTCCATGGTCGCCACCGCGCGACGCAGGTGCGGAATGGTTATGGAGCCGCCCACCACGAGGGCGACGTTGAATGCTTCAAGGAACTCCGACTCGTTGACACCTTCTTCGGCGCACCGGGCCACGTGGTAGGTCACACAATCGTCACACCGCAGCACCAGCGAGGCGACCAGCCCCATCAGTTCCTTGGTCTTGACCGGCAGCGCGCCGGCGTCGTACGCGCGCGAGTCCAGCGCGAAGAACCGCTTGATGTCCAGGTTCTCGGCACCCAGGATCCGCTCGTTCATTTTTTCGCGAAAGTGCCGAAACGCCTCAAGTCTGGTGCCCACCCTGCCTCCGGTTTTGCTTGCTCGTGATCGAACAGAGATTGTACGCTGCCCGTATCACGTGCACACGCGACGGACGAGAATTCTGGCAACACTGGGTCCCGCGACGTCAGACCCGGCCACCATCGGTGAGGTAATCCTCGCAGGCGCGGATGCCGTGCGCCTGAACTTCTCCCATGGGGGAGCGGAGGTGCACGCCGAGTCGTGCCGGATGGCCAGAGCCGAGGCCGCACGCCTTGGACGAGTCCTCACCGTGCTCCAGGACCTCGGTGGCCCCAAGATCCGCACGGGCAAACTGGCCCAGCCCCTGTTGCTCGCCTCCGGCGACAACCTTCGCATCGTCTTCGGGGACATGCTGGGTGAGCCGGGGGTGGTGTCCTCGTCGTTTGCGCCACTGTTCACGTCCGTCAATCCCGGCCAGCGCATGTTGCTCGACGATGGCCGGTTGGAGGTCGTGGTGACGGATGTGCGCCCGGGGGAGATCCTGACCCGGGTCATTGAGGGCGGCGTGCTGGACAGCCGGAAGGGCATCCACGTACCCGGCAGCGTCGTGCAGACCGCCGCGCTCACGGCCAAGGACCACGACGACCTGCGCGCGGGGATCGCCATGGGCGTGGACGTGGTGGCCCTGAGTTTTGTGCAGGGGCCCGAAGACATCCTGCAGGCCAAAGAGGCAGCGCGGGTGGCCGGCGCCCCCGGGCTGCCGATTATTGCGAAGATCGAGCGCCCCCTTGCCGTCGAGCGCATCCGCGAGATCGTGGAAGTCAGTGACGGCGTGATGGTCGCCCGCGGCGATCTCGGGATCGAGCTCCCGCTTGAAACGGTGCCGGCCGTACAAAAACTGGTCATTCAGGCTGCGCGCCGCCGCGGGGTGCCTGTGATTGTCGCGACCGAAGTCCTTGAGTCGATGCGGACGTCGCCCCGCCCGACCCGCGCCGAGGTGACCGACGCCGCGCATGCCGTGGATGAAGGCGCCGACACGATCATGTTGTCCGGCGAAACCGCCGTGGGGCAATACCCGGTGCGGTGTGTCGCGACGCTGTCGGCGATCATCGGTGAGGCCGAACGGGCCCTGGCGCGTGGCGGGTCCGAACGAGTCTCGAGTGATGAAGTGCGCGCCACCCGACACGGCCTCGCCTTGTGTGAAGCCGCCGTTGCGCTGGCCGCGCGGTCCGGAGCCGCCGCGATCATCGCGGTGACCAAGGCCGGCATGACGCCCAAGGTGCTTTCGGCGCTGCGGCCCTCGGCACGCATCATTGCGGCGACGGCCAATCCGCAGACGGCCGCCCGTCTGGGACTGGTCTGGGGGGTGACCCCGATTGTGACGGAGGCCTCCACGTTGGCGGCCGTGCGCGACACGCTGCTCGCGCGCATGTTGGTACCGGCCGGCAGTACCGTTGTTTTTGTTGCGATGCATGCCACGCTTGAGCGGGATGCGAGCAACTACCTCACCGTGGAGCGCATGTAGTCGATGGCACACGCGTCTGATAAGCCTGGCGTCCTCAAGTTCATTCTCGACAATTCGCTGCTGCTGATTGCCGGCACCGTGATTGCCCTGGTCTGGGCCAATCTCAATTACGCGGCGTACGAACACTTCGCGCACAGCGTCCACTTCGTCGTCAACGACATCGGCATGGTGTTCTTTTTCGCCCTCGCCGCAAAAGAAGTGGTCGAGGCCACCTTGCCGGGAGGTCCGCTGTCGTCGCCCCGACAAGCCGCGGTGCCTGTGATTGCGGCCGTCGGCGGCATGGCCGTGCCGGCGGGGCTGTACGTGCTCTCCGTGTATGTCGTCAACGACATGGAAGTGCTGCGCGGTTGGGCCATCCCCTGCGCCACCGACATCGCCTTCTCCTACATGGTGGCCAGGATTGCGTTCCCGGCAGGTCACCCCGCAATTCCGTTCCTGCTCCTTCTCGCGATTGCCGACGATGCGATGGGGCTGATCATTCTGGCGGTCTTTTACCCGAGTGGCGAGCTGGCGTTTGGGCAACTGGCCCTGTGGCTGGCCGGGGCCATTGCGCTGGCGTGGTGGATGCGCAAACAGCGTGTCGGCAACTTCTGGTTGTATCTGATCGGGCCGGGCGTTATGTCCTGGATTGGCCTGTATGTGGGTGGACTGCATCCGGCACTGGCGTTGGTGGCCATCGTGCCCTTCATGCCCCATGCGAAGGATGACCTCGGGGTGTTCGCCGAAGAGGAAGGCGTGCGGCACGACACGATGAACGAGTTCGAGCACTGGTGGAAAGCCCCCGTGCAGGTCGTGTTGTTCAGCTTCGGCCTGGTCAACGCCGGTGTGCCGTTGTCGTCGGTGGGCGAGGTCACCTGGATGGTGCTCGGCAGCCTGGTCATCGGCAAACCCGTGGGGATTGTCGGGTTTGCCCTGGTGGCGGGACTGTTGGGGTTTACCCGGGCGAAGGGCCTGACGATTTCCGCGTTGGTGGTGGTCGGGATCACCGCCGGCATCGGATTTACGGTCGCGTTGTTTTTCACGACCGCGGCGTTCCCGATCACCTCCATCCACCTCGATGAGGCGAAGATGGGCGCCTTGCTGAGTTTCCTGGCGGCGCCACTGGCGCTGATCGCCGCGAAGATGCTGGGTGTGATGCCGGCGCGGAAATCAGACCCGAACGCCCCCGTGGTGTGATTCCGCGTGCCGCCTGAGGGCGGTGAGCGAGAGTTGCCAACCGCGGGAGACCACGGCGTAGTAGCGTCGCCATCGTGGTGAGGGTTCGTACCCGTCCTGCCGGACGGTGAGACGGCAGCCGTCGCCCTCGGGCTGACAACTTACGTGCAGGGCCATCGGGCCCAGCGCATCGCCCTCAGGCGGCACCCACCAGCAGTCGGCGACCAGCAACTGCTGGCCGGGCCGCACGTCCACCACCGTGCCGTGGAAGACGCCGCCAAGCGGCCCCAGCAACTCGTCGCGGTAGGGCGTCTGCGTCCACTCGATTGCAAACACGCCAAACGGAACCGGCGTCACGACCGCATGCACCGCCTGCCACCAGATTTTGAGCGCGGCGTGGTCGAAGAAGTAACCGAAGACCTCGGTCGGCTTGGCATTGATGAACAGGCTCTGCTCAAACCGGCCTGCCGGATCCGGCACCGTGGCCATTTATTTCTGGCGCAGGGACTGCACGTAGGCGACAACCGCCCACGCCTGCTCTTTGGTCATCTGTTCGGAGAACGCCGGCATCTTGGGGTTGAGCCGACCGTTCCAGATTTTGTAGAACACCTGACCGTCGGCGTTGCGTGGCGCACGAGCGGCCTGGGTCAGATCCATCGTGTCCGCGTACTTCTTGTCGGCGTCGGGCCCGTCACCCTTGCCGAGCGGCCCGTGGCAGGTCTGGCACTTGGCGTCATACAACTTCTTGCCGCCTGCCAGCGTCGCCGGATTCACCGGGAGCGGATTTTTTTCTTCAACGGCGGTCGCCGGGATCGTCCACCTTGGACTGGTCTGAATGGTGGTGGCGTTGAGCGCGATGGCGCCTGGCAGCAGGATCGAGGCGGAGGCGATGAGCAGATTTCGTGAAAAACGCATGCAGAAAGATACCCCAAGACGGGACCCCGGGACTTCGGGACTTCGGTGTAAACTCCCCACATTCACAGGAGCAATGGATGGATCCACGGAAGTTGGGCCGTAGGAGTATCGTCGCGGGTCTCTCGGTCCTGGTGGCCTGGGGCACCGCTGTGGCCGTACGCGCCGGAGAGGGAGCCGCGCCTGCGGTCCTGCAGGATGTGGATGCCGGGCAGGACCCTCGCAGCGCCGATCAACTCGCGAAGGACGTCTACGAGATCTTCAAGCGGGAGTGTTTTGAGTGTCACGACGCCGCCAAAGAGGGCGGCCTCGACCTCCGCACCGAGGAGGCGCTCCAGAAGGGCGGCCGGAACGGCAAGGTGGTCGTTCCCCACAAACCCGCTGAAAGTTCGCTCTACAAAGCCGTAATGCACGAGGGCGATTTGTGGATGCCCGAGGACCGGCCAAAGATGCCGGACGCGACGTTACGCACCATTCGTCTGTGGATTGAGTCCGGCGCGTCCCTCGCGACGGTCCCGGACGCCCAGGGGGGACCGGTGGTGGATCTCGACGCGTTGAGGGCGCGTGAGTTGCGACCGATCACGGACGAGGAACGGAGTGCCTGGGCGTACACGACACCGACCCGGCAGGCGGTGCCGCGTGTGGATCGCAGCGGGTGGTCCTCCAACCCGATCGACGCGTTCCTGCTCGACGCGATGACGAAGAAGGGCCTGACGCCGGTCGCGCCTGCGGATCGGCGCTCACTGATTCGACGGGCGTACCTCGATGTGCTTGGGCTCCCCCCGACGCCGGCAGAGACCGAGGCTTTTGTGAAGGACTCGTCACCCGACGCGTGGCCGCGGCTGGTGGACACCCTCCTGGCCTCGCCCCACTATGGTGAACGATGGGCGCGTCACTGGATGGATCTGGTGCGATACGCCGATTCCGGTGGGTACGAGTTTGATACCGACCGCCCCGAGATGTATCGCTATCGCGACTACCTCATCAACGCGTTCAACACCGACAAACCCTACGACCTCTTCGTGAAAGAACAACTGGCGGGCGACGAAATCGCGCCGGAGTCACACGAGGCGATGATCGCCACCGGTTATCTGCGACTGGGACCCGAAGGCGGCGGCAATCGTCTCGACGCGGTTGACGATCTGGTCAGCACCACCACCCTGACCTTTCTCGGTATGACGGTCGGGTGTGCGCGGTGCCACAATCACAAGTTTGATCCCATTCCGCAGATGGACTACTACCGCATGCAGTCCATTTTTTATCCCACCACACCGGTGGAGTTTGCGCTGGTGCCATCACACGAAGTGACCGCGCACCGCGAGGCCACCGAGGCGATCGAGGCACGGCTGAAACCGCTGCGCACCACGAAGACGGAGATTGAGAAGCCGTACCACCAGATCATCGTCGACCGCGAGATCGCGAAGTTGCCCGAGTACCTGCAGGTGGCATGGAAGACACCGGCCGATCAGCGCACGGAAGGGCAGAAACTCAACGTGCGTCAGATCGAGGACACGTTGGGACTGTCGTCGCTGCGCAAACTGGTGACCGAAGCGCACCTCGTGGCGTTGATGCCAGAGGACGTCAAGCAGCTGCACGCGGTGGTCAAGGCGGAGATTGCGGCGCTCGAGAAACAAAAGCCGCGCCGCCTGGCGACCGCGAGGGCGATCGGCGAACGGGACCGTGAGCCGCGTCCCGTCCACTTTCTGCATCGCGGCAGTCCGGACGCCCCGGGCTCCGCCGTCACACCCGGTGTGTTGTCGGTCGCGCATCGCGGGGAATGGACGTTTCCGACACCACCCGCAGACGCCACCTCAAGTTGGCGACGACGGGGGTTTGCCGAGTGGCTGGTGCACAAGGACAATCCGCTGACCGCGCGGGTCATGGTGAATCGCCTGTGGCAGCACCACTTCGGTGAGGGCATCGTGCGGACCCCCAGCAGCTTCGGCAAGATGGGTGAGGCGCCGTCACACCCGGCACTGCTGGACTGGCTCGCGGTGGAGTTTGTGGATCGCGGGTGGAGCATGAAGGCCATGCACCGTCTGATGTTGACGTCGCAGGCGTATCAGATGGCCAGCATGGACACCACGGCCAACTACGCGATTGATCCCGAGAATCGGATGTTCTGGCGCATGCCGCGGGTGCGGCTCGAAGCCGAAGTCATCCGGGACCACATCATGGCGACGGCCGGCACCCTCGACCGCACCATCGGGGGACCGGCGATCTATCCGTATATCGATCCGGATCTGTTCGAAAAAAGTTCGAACCGCGACTGGCGTGGACTGGCCGACTCCGACCCGGCCACGTGGCGCCGGAGCCTGTATGTGTTTTCGAAGCGGAGCATCCGGTATCCGATGTTCGAGACGTTTGATCAGCCCAACCTGATCAATTCCATCGATCGACGCAACCGCACGACCATCGCCCCGCAGGCGCTGATCCTGATGAACAACCAGATGGTGTTGTTCCAGGCCGGCAAGTTTGCCGAGCGTGTCCGTGGTGAGGCCGGTGCGGATCCGATGCAGCAGGTGCGCGTCGCCGTTCAGCTGGCCCTGGGGCGTCCCGCAGACGCGATCGAACTCACACGAGGGGCCGAGTTCATCACGGGCAGTCCGGAAGGGCTGGTCGAGTTCTGCCACATCCTCTTCAACCTCAACGAATTTCTGTACAGACCGTAGGGAGCGACCATGAGTCACCATCACCACCACGGATGCGGTCACTACGAAAAGATGCTCTGGTCCCGGCGCGAGCTGCTCGGGCGGCTGGGCGGTGGTGTGGCGGGCCTCGCGTTTGCCGATCTGCTGGGGCAGACCGGCCTGTCGGCAGTGCTTGACGCCCAGCAGCCCCGCAACCCGCTCGCACCAAAACCGGCGGCCCTTCCCGCGAAGGCCAAAGCCGTCATCTCGATCTTCTGCTACGGCGGCGTGAGCCACATCGACACCTGGGATCCCAAGCCCGATCTGGTGAAGTGGCAGGGGGAAACCATGCAGGGTGTCGGCGAGGTGCGCACCGTCATGGGTAATCCCGGCGGGTTGATGCCGTCGCCCTGGTCGTTCAAAAAATACGGACAGTCGGGGATGGAGGTGTCGGAGCTGTTTCCGCACATGTCGCAGCACGTGGACGACATCGCGCTGATTCGGTCGATGTATGGCGTGAGCCCGGCCCACGGACCCGCGCTGTTTCAGATGAACACCGGGACCATTCTGGCCGGCAGTCCCAGTGTGGGCAGCTGGGTCACCTACGGACTCGGCAGCGAAAACCAGAACCTCCCCGGTTTTATCGTGTTCACCGATCATCGCGGCGGTCCCATCAACGGTCCGCCCAACTGGTCGAATGGGTATCTGCCGGCCGCGTATCAGGGCACGCAGATTCGCGACAAGGGATCACCCATTGTGGATCTCAAGCCCCCGGCCGATCGCACACCGGACGAGCAGCAGCGGTGGTTGCGGATGTTGCACGAGCTGAACGAAAAATACGGCGACAACCATCCGCTCGACACCGAACTCTCCGCGCGTGTGTATTCGTACGAACTCGCGTTCCGCATGCAGACCCACGCCCCCGACGCGATTGACATCAGCAAGGAGACCGACGCGACGAAAAATCTCTACGGCATCGGCGTCGAGCCCACTGACTACTTCGGGCGTCAGGCACTGATGGCGCGCCGGCTCGTGGAACGTGGTGTGCGCTACGTGCAGATTTTTTCAGGCGGCGGCAATTTTGAACCGAGCTGGGATGCCCACTGGGATCTGAAGACCAACCACGGGCTCCATTGCGCCGAGACCGACAAGCCACTGGCGGGCCTCATCAAGGACCTCAAGAGCCGCGGCATGTTCGACGAGACCCTGATCATCTGGCACGGGGAGTTTGGTCGCCTGCCGATTTCAGAACGTATGGATGGCCGCGACCACAACAACAAGGGGTTCTCCGTGTGGCTGGCCGGCGGCGGCGTCAAGGGCGGCACCGTGGTCGGATCCACCGACCAGTATGGCTACGCCGCGGCCGAGAACCCGAAGTCGGTGTACGAACTGCACGCCACGATCCAGCACCTGATGGGGATCGACTTCGAAAAGTCGACCTACCGTTTCAACGGCCGAGACATGCGCCTGACCGACGTCCATGGTCGCGTCATCCGCGAAATCCTCGCCTGAGAAAGAGCTTCACAGTAGACGTGTAGACATGTAGAAGACGATGGGTTGGGGGCCCGGCTCCGCCGGGCCGCGTCAGCAGTGAAAACCCGGAAACGAATACGTCTCCGTGATCGATGCGGACGCATTCGTTTCCGGGTTTTCACTGTTGACGCACGCCGCCCGAAGGGCGGCCCCCAACCTCGCCCCCCCCATGGAACTCCATGTCCTCCATGTTGAAATGTTTTTTTGACTATGATCACGGCATGCGATTCAAAGTGATGTTCAGTGTCGTTGCGGGTGTGCTGGCTTTGGGAGCGGTGGCACTTGCGCAGGCACCCGCGACGTACGACGCGAGGCTCGCGGCGGTGCGGGCCAGTGAGGGATTCAAGAAGGCGATGACCGTGCTTGATCGGGATCACGATCGCCTGATCGAAGAGATCATCACGCTGACCGAGATCCCGGCGCCCCCGTTCAAGGAAGCCGCACGCGCGAAGAAGTACCTCGAGATGTTGCGCGCCTCGGGCCTGACGGACGTGGAGCAGGACGAAGAAGGCAACGTGATGGGATTGCGCAAGGGGATGGGCGGCGGCGACCTCATCGCCGTCGCGGCGCACCTCGATACGGTGTTCCCCGAGGGCACGGACGTCACGGTGAAGCGCGAAGACACGCGGTTGTCGGCGCCCGGGATCGGCGACGACACACGATCGCTGGCCGTGTTGCTGGCGATGATTCGCGCGATGGACGAAGCGGGGATCACGACCCGGAACGACATCCTCTTCATCGGCAATGTGGGAGAAGAGGGGCAGGGCGACCTGCGCGGCGTGAAATATCTCTTTGGCAAAGGCAAATACAAGGACCGCATCAAGATGTTCATTTCGGTGGACGGCGCGGGTGGGGGCGCGGACATCACCCACGGCGGCGTGGGGAGCCGACGGTATCGCGTGACCTTCAAGGGCCCTGGCGGACACAGCTACGGCGCATTTGGTCTGGTCAGCCCCGCCTTTGCGATGTCCGGCGCGATGCAGAAGTTCGGGACGTTGACCGTACCCGACAAACCCAAGACCACCTACAGCGTGGGTGTGGTCGGCGGCGGCACGTCCGTCAACTCGATTCCGTTCGAAACGTGGATGGAGATCGACATGCGGTCGGAATCGCCGGCCGAACTCAAGAAACTGGACGAGAGTTTTATGGCCCTGATCAATGAGGCCGTTCTGGAAGAAAACAAGGCGCGGTCAACCGCGCAGGGGCCGATCACGGCCGACATCAAGCTCATTGGTGACCGCCCCTCCGGCGAAACGCCCATCACCTCGCCGATCGTGGAAACGGCTGCTGCGTCGATTCGCGCCGCCGGGGGCCGTCCGACCTACAGCTGGAGCAGCACCGACTCGAACATTCCCATCAGTCTGGGAATTCCCGCGATCACCGTCGACTCCGGTGGTCGTGGTGGCCGCGCGCATGCGCTGGATGAATGGATTTCCGTGGACAAGGTGCCGAGCCTGCGCGGGATCGAAATCGCGCTCGCGACCCTCCTCGCGCTCGCGGGTGTCTAAGAGCTCACAGTAGACATGCAGGCATGCAGGTTTTTTTTCTTAAGAAAATAATTCCTACATGTCTACATGCCTACTGTGGAAATCACTTAATAACAGCTGCGCCGACGAGTGCGCATTGCGCATCCTGAGCGCCGGTGACGCCGCTCACACCAATGGCGCCGACGAGCTGGCCACCTGACACGATCGGCACGCCACCCTCAAGCGGCATGAAGCCGTCGATCGGGAGCAGCGCCGTGCGGCCGCCGGCGACCTCGGCCTCAAGATCCTTGGTCGGTCCTTGAAAGTAGACCGCTGTTCGCGCCTTGCGAATGGCGATGTCGGTGGCCACCAGCTTCGCGCCATCCATGCGCCTGAACACAATCATCTGGCCGCTGTCATCGAGCACCGCAATCGACACGGCCCAGTTGTTCTTGCGCGCTTCGGCCATCGCCGCGTCAGCGGCCATCGTCGCCGCCTCAAGCGTCAATACCCGCTTGGTGGGCAATTGTCCCTGCGCGCTCCCACTTCCCATCGTCGCCATGAGCACCACTCCGATCGTGAGCAGAGTTTTCATGCGCGAAGCCTACCAGATTGCGGTAGATTCCCGCTGATGCAGAAGATTAAGTGGGGCGTTCTAGGGGCTGCGAAGATCGCTGTCGAAAAAGTGATCCCCGCCATGCAGGGCGGCACATACACCGAGGTGGTGGCGATTGCCTCGAGGGACGGCGGCACGGCGAGTGCGGTCGCCGCACGGCTCGGCATTCCCACGGCACACGGCTCCTACGAGGCGCTGATTGCCGACCCCAACGTGGATGCCATCTACAACCCGTTGCCCAACCATCTCCACTTGCCGTGGACCCGGGCGGCGGCTGAGGCCGGCAAACACGTGTTGTGCGAAAAGCCGGTCGGCCTCAACGCGGCGGAAGCCCGGGAGCTGATGGCGATTCGCGACCGCACGGGCGTGACCATTCAGGAAGCCTTCATGGTCTGGACACATCCCCAGTGGCGGTCGGTTGTCGACCTCTGTCGTGCGGGCCGCATCGGAGCGGTTCGCGGGTATTCCGGCATGTTCAGCTACTACAACGACGATCCGGCCAATATCCGGAACAAGGTGGAGTGGGGCGGCGGCGGCCTGATGGACATCGGCTGTTATCTGGTCATCACCTCGCGGATGGTGTTTGGCGAGGAGCCTCGACGTGTGATGGCGCTCGTCGAGCGTGACGCCAACACCGGTGTCGATATTCTGAGTTCGATGATGCTCGACTATCCGTCCGGTCAGGCCGTCGGGCTGTGCAGTACCCGCGTGGTGCCGTATCAGCGCGTGCAGATCCTCGGGACCACCCATCGACTGGAAGTGGAGATTCCGTTTAATGCGCCCAACGACCGTCCCTGCCGTGTGTGGATGGATGACGGGCAGGACCTCTCGGGTGGCCACGTCGAAACCCTGACCGTGGACACCTGCGACCAGTACCGCGTCCAGGGCGACCTGTTGTCGAAGGCGATCCTCGACAGGACTCCACAGCCGTACCCGCTCGAGATGACCGTGAAGAACATGGACGTGCTCGACGCGTTGTTCCGGTCGGCGCAGTCCGGTCACTGGGAAACGGTGTGAGCGAGTCGCGCCTGTATTTGGGTCTCGACAGCTCCACGCAGAGCCTGTCCGCCATCCTCATCGCCGTCGATCCGGGGCGTGCATCCGTCGTGTGGTCGCACTCCTTTCAGTTCGATGTGGTGTTGCCGCAGTACGGTACCCGGCATGGCGTGTTGCCGTCGGCCGATCCCACGGTGGCCGTCTCGTCGCCGCAGATGTGGGAGGACGCGCTGGGGCTGATGTTCAAGGCCCTGGCGGCGAGTGGTCTGGACCTTTCTCGGCTCGAGGCGATTTCCGGATCCGCCCAGCAACACGGCAGCGTGTATCTCGCCAGCGACGGCACGTTCTCCCGGGCGGTGTCGCCCATCTGGATGGATACCAGCACCCGGGACGAGTGCCGCGAGATCACCGACGCGCTGGGTGGCGCCTCGGTGCTGGCGGAGCGCACGGGATCGCGCGCGTTCGAGCGATTCACCGGCCCGCAAATTCGCAAGTTCATGGAGACGGAGCCACACGCGTACGCCCTGACCGAGCGCGTGCATCTGGTCAGTTCGTTCCTGGCCTCACGATTGATCGATGGGGACGCCCCTCTTGATCCCGGGGATGCCAGCGGGATGAACCTGATGGACTTGCAGACACGCGACTGGTGGCCGGACGCGGTCGAAGCCACGGCGCCCGGGCTGGCGACACGCCTGCCGCGCATCGTGCCCGCGGACACCATCATCGGGGTGCTGTCGCCGCGATGGCAGGCTCGGTACGGCCTGCCTCCTGCCCGGGTGGTGGTGTGGACCGGGGACAACCCGTCGAGTCTGGTCGGCACCGGACT
>CAYRGW010000119.1:0-3241 GCA_964423815.1 uncultured Solibacteraceae bacterium
GGGGCGGTGGATTCGGAGGTCGAGGCGGCGGTGGCCAGGCCGGCCCCCCCAACGATCCGGATGGCACGCCGCGCGCGGCCGGGTTTGGTGTCCGTGTCATCCACGGCGGCGTCTGGGGATTTGCGTCCAGCCCGATCGTGACCGAGGACGAAATTCGTCGCATCGCGCGGCTCGCCATCGAGGTTGCGCGCGCGAGTGCGATTGCCAAGAAGTTCGACGTGCGCCTCGCACCGGTGCAGGCGTATCAGACTCACTGGCGCACCGAGATGGCGATCGATCCCACAACGATGTCACAGACCGACAAACAGTCGGCGCTGCAGTCGGTGGTCGACCTTGCCATCACGCGCAAGGACGTCGTCTTCGCCAATGCGTCGGCGAACTTCAACACCGAGTGGAAGTACCTCGCAACCTCCGAAGGGTCCTACATCGAGCAGGACCTCATCAGTACCTCCGCCAACTTCTCGGTCACCGCGCGCCGCGGCGACGTGAATGCCTCGCGATCGCTCGGGATTCCCGGCGGCATGGGCGGATGGGAGCTGGTCGAAGCCGGGCGTATGCGATCCGCTGTGGATCAGCTCGTGGAGGAAGCGCACGAAATCGCCGCCGCCAAACCCATGGCCGCCGGTGTGCGTGACCTGGTGCTCACGCCGTCACACATGGCGCTGACGATTCACGAAATTGTCGCCCACGCCACCGAACTCGACCGCATCGTCGGCTACGAGGCCAACTATGCCGGCACGTCCTTCATCAAGGTGCCGGATATCGGCAAGCTGAAGTACGGCTCGAAACTCTTCAACGTCACCGGCGACAAGGTGCGCCCGGGCGGACGCGCCACCGTCGGATATGACGATGACGGGGTGAAGACGACGCAGTTCCCGATCGTGCGTGACGGCATCCTGGTCGGGGTGTCGAGCAACCGTGAGACCGCGCACTACATCGGCGACAAGGAAAGCCGCGGATGCACACAGGCAAGCTCGTGGCGCGACTATCCGTTCCTGCGCATGCCGAACGTACACGTGGACGCGGGTCCAAAGGGATCCCCGACGCCGGAGGAAATCATCGCCGACACCAAGGACGGCGTGCTCATCGACGGGTCGGGCAGCTTCTCGATTGACCAGCAGCGTTACAACGGCCAGTTCGGCGGCCAGGCATTCTGGGAAATCAAGAACGGCAAAAAAACGCGCGCGGTGACACAGGTCACTTACAACGCGATCACCACCGACTTCTGGGCGAATCTCGACGCCGTTTCCGGCGAAGAGTCGTGGCAGCAGTTTGGTGTGGGCGGCGACGCCAAGGGCCAGCCGACGCAGGGGCAGGCCGTCTCCCACGGTTCGCCCTGGTTGCGTGTCCGCCGCATCATGGTCGGCGGGGCGTATACGTAGTTGGCAGAACACCTGAGCGGGCAGGACCTCGTCGCGCTGGTGCGACGCGTGTTCCTGCCGCGCGCAGACGACACAGCGATCGCCATCCTGGTCGACCTGCCTGACTCGACAAGGCCGGACTATCCGGCGTGGCGGACGCGGCGACAGATGGCGGCTGAGTGGGCGGCGCTGCTGGACGCGGAGCATGGGGCGCTCGGTCTGCGCACGCATCTGGTGCTTTTCCGCAACGCTCACACCAACAACGGCGACCTGCCGACTGACGGCGTGTGGATTCATCGTGGTGGCGCGCTGCCTGACACGGCCGAGGCGTTGGCCGGCGAGCCGTTGATCAGCTGGCCGGATCTTTTTGCCGGCCATTCGATTCTGATCGCTCCCACACAATTTTCCGCAACCGCGCCCCTGAAGGTCGCAGCGCGGTCAGCCGCGATCCGTGCAGCGACGATGCCGGGTTTCCGTGCGGACATGATCCCGGCCTTGCGATTGGACTACGGCGAGGTCAACCGACGCGTGGTCGCGCTGGCCGCGATGCTCGATGAGGCTGACGGCGCAGACGTCGTGTTTGTGACGCCAACGGGCGAGGCGCGTCTGCATCTGGATTTGCGCTTCAGGCATGCGCACGCCTCCGGTGGCTTGATTCCGACGCCGGGCACCGCAGGCAATCTGCCGTCAGGTGAGGCGTACATCGTGCCCTACGAGGGCGAACGCGTGGGCGAACCCAGCCGGACGTCCGGAGTGTTGCCGGTCGAGTTTGAGGGCGAGGTTGTGCAGTACGTCATCAAGGGGAACCGCGCGGTGGAGGTGTTGCCCGGCGGCTCGCACGCGGACGCCGAGCGTGATCGCCTGCAGCGGGAGCCGGCCTACGGCAATCTCGCGGAATTGGGTCTGGGCGTGCTGGCGGCATTCGGCATTGAGCCGGTGGGTGAAGTGTTGCTCGACGAAAAACTCGGACTGCACATCGCCTTCGGTCGCAGCGACCACTTCGGAGGGCAGATCGGCCCGAAGGACTTTTCGTCACCCGACGCGGTGGTGCACATCGATCGCGTGTATGTCCCCGCGTGTCAGCCACACATTCAGATCGCCCGCGTCGATCTCATTTCTCCATCCGGTGAACGCCGTGCGCTCATGATCGACGGCGTGTATGTTTAACAGTAGACATGCAGGCATGTAGTCTTTTTTGACTAAAAACCTACACGTCTACATGTCTATTGTTAAGACACCGTTCTTTAGACGCGGCCCCGGAGCGAGGCGCACGGGTCCACGCCTGCGGCGCGACGCGCGGGAGCAAACGTCGCGAGTGTGGCCACGGTGATCAACACCAGGGCCGCGATGCCAAACGCCGACGGGTCAAACGCATCGCCCCCAAGCAGGAATCCCGATACCAGTTGTGCAGCGCCGATCGACCCCAAGAGTCCGATCGCGACACCAACGGCCGTCAGTCTGAGGCCGTCAGAAAGAAACAGTCGCACGACCTCGCCCGGTGTGGCGCCGAGCGCCATGCGCACCCCGATTTCCCGCGTGCGCGCCGCCACGAGAAACGCGATGGCGCCGTAGAGGCCCGCGCACGCCAGCAGCAGTGCGCCGCCGCCGAGTACGCTGGTCACCATCGCGGCCACGCGCTGCGGCATCACGGCCAGTTCCGATTCCTCGGAGAGCAGCAGCAGCGGAGGCACCGGCACGTCCGGGTCGATGCCTCTGACGATGTCCGTGATCGCGGATTCGAGGCGGGCACCTCCCGGGGGTGTGCGCACAAACAGGATCTTGTTCATCTGGCTGCTGTCCAACGGCAGGTACACGAACGGGATCTCGGGATCGTCCAGGTCGCCGAACGTGATCACGCTGGCGATGCAGGCGACGGCGCA
>CAYRGW010000119.1:3251-12657 GCA_964423815.1 uncultured Solibacteraceae bacterium
GATCGTCCAGGTCGCCGAACTTCACTTCCCGCGCAACGCCAATCACGGTGACCGTGCGCTCCCCGCGCCGGAAGGTGAGGCCCGTCACCTGCGCGCGGCCAGGCCAGGCGCGGGTGGCAAACGCCTCGCTGACAACCGCGACGTCGCTTGCAGTGTCGCGGGCGTCGAACCCCCGGCCTTCGCGAAGGGGAATGCCGAGCGTTGAAAAATATCCCTCACCCACTGCCGCCTGCTCCACGGTGAGTCGTTCATCTCCGTCAGGTCGCGTGATCGTGACCGCGCCGCCGCTCGTCTGGGCGAGTAGGGGCCCGGCCTGCCCGTAGGCCAGCGCCGTCACACCGCCGAGCTCTTTCACCCTGGTGTGCAGCGTTGAATAAAACGCGGCGCTTCGCGTCTCGTCGTATCCGAACGACTCGGTGTTGAACGGCATGAACGCGACGTTGGTGCGGTCAAATCCAGGATCGATCCCCGCCCCGTGCGCCAGCGCGCGCACAAACAACGTCGTCGTGGACAGGAGCACCAGCGATGCGGCCAGTTGTCCCACGATGAGTGCGCTGGTGGCAAAGCCGCGCCGGGCCCCGGAACCGGCCGTGGCCGAACGGATCAGCAACGCCGGGTTGTGCGTCGTGCCTCGAAGGGCTGGTCCCAATCCAAAAACAACCGCCGCGATCAGGCCGACCGCAGCCGCGACACCGACGACCCGGAGATCGGGCGAGAGCTCCAGCATCAGTCCGGCATCACCCGGGAGCTTGAGCTGCTCGAGGGCAGACGTCCCCGCCCACGCCAACAGGAGTCCACCTGCCGATCCGGCGAGGAACAAGATCAGCGTTTCCGTCATCAACTGCCGCACCAGTTGACCCCGGCCGGCACCAAGCGCCGTGCGCAATCCCATTTCGTGGCGGCGTGCGGTCGCGCGCATCGCCAACAACGTCGAGGCGTTGGCGCACGCGACGATCAGTACGAGGACCGCGGCACCCAGCAACACTCCGCCGAATCCCAGCAGCGCGCGCCTCGCATCGTCGGGCAGACCGGTGAGCGGTGTGAAGCGGAAGACTGTGTACCGCTTGTAGGCGTCCGCGCCATCAGACGTCGTCCACGCTCCGAGGATGGTGGTGAGTTCCGCGCGCGCCTGGTCCGGTGGCACGCCGTCACCGACCCGCCCGAACATCCAGAGCCAGGGCGCGTGGGTGAGGTCGCGGCCCGGGCGCACGTGTGGCTGTGCGCTGAGTGGCACCCAGGCGTCCATGCGCAGGGGCGTAAAGACACCACGGAATCCTTCCGGTGCCACGCCGATGACCGTGTAGGGGCGACCGTTGAGTGTGATCACGCGTCCCCCGACGTTGTCCGCGCCGGCAAAGTGGCGCGTCCACAAAGCGTGGGAGATGACCACCGCGGGGATCGATTCATCCTGTGTGAAGAAACGGCCGGCTGCAGGGCGGATCCCGAGTGTCTCAAAATAGTTGGCGCTGACGATGGAGCCGTTGATGGCCAGATTCTGCTCGCCCGTCGCCAGCGCAAGCTGCACCCTGCTCCACACGGCAACGTCCTCGAGTGCGCGCGTCGATGCGCTGAGGTGCCTGTACAGGGCTCCCGACATCGACACCCCCTCGGAGTGATCCTCGGTTCGGCGGTCAATCGTGAAAAGTTCGTGGCCTTCCGTTGTGCCGGGGATCGGGCGCAGGACCAGAGCGTTCAGTGAGCTGTAGATCGTCGCCACCGCGCCGATGCCGATGGCGATGACGCCCACGGTGATGGCGGTGAAAAGCGGGGTGCGGGCCAGCGCGCGGCCGGTGAAGCGCAGGTCGTGGCGGAAAAAATCCATCATGGCGGAGCCTCGAAGGGAAGGGCGAGCGGCGCGGCGTTCACGCAAGGCCGCACCGGTCATGCGAAGGAGGGTGCGGACCCACAATGCCGGCACCGCCGTCCAGCGTCCGGACGCGCGGGCAGCGGCGAGCTGATCCCTGAAGACGTCCTGCATGTCGGCGCCATAGGTCTGGCGGAAATGTCTGGGGAACAGGGCGATGAGCAGGCGGATCATGGCGCGAGCTTTCGTGCGACCGCTCGTGTGGCAGTGGCGTTGACCAACCGGCGCAGGCGTTCGAGTTCGGCCGACAACACCTGACCGCCAAGTGGTGTAAGCGCGTAATATTTGCGTCGTTCGCCGCCCGCGTCCGACGAGGGCTGCTGTCCGGCCTCGGCGACCAGTCCGGTTTCAAGCAAACGCTTGATGACGCGGTACAGGTTGCCTGGATCCAGCGTGACGAGTCCGTCGGTGTGCGCGGCCACCGCCTGAACGAGGCCGTAGCCGTGCAGGTCCCCGTCGGCCAGCGCCAGCAGGATCTCGAGATCAACGGGTTTGAGTGGCAGGTGATCGGTGATGGGGGGCGGCATGGGTATAGTTATTTTAACTATACGGCTCGTCCCGCCGAGGGGTTCCCGCTGGGCTTTCCGTGCAGGGCGTGGCCTTCAGGCCCGCCACTCCGGCTCAGGCCGCTGCCAGGAGCGTGAGACCACTCAGCACGAGGGCCACGCCAATCAGTATCAACACAATGTGCAGTCGCATAAATCCGTCCGTCTGATAGATAGGACGACGGTCGAGGCCGATTGGTTAACAGGGCCGGGTAAACTGGGCGTTAAAAAAGATGTCGGAACTGCTGGGGTTTGTGCCCGTCCTTGCGTCGTTGGTCCTGGGACTCATCTACCTGGGCATGGGCGAGGGGTCGTCCCTCCTGAAGGGGATTGGCATCGGCATCTTCCTGACGGCCGTGTACCTGCAGTTTTTCGCCGGGCAGTTGGTGGCCGGCGTGTTGTTGCAGGCGGGGCTCGCGTTCACCCTTGAAATGTGGCGCCGCACCAATACCTGACACTGCGCGACCAGGAGCCAAGTTCAGCGCTCAGGATTTTGCACAGGGAGACACGGAGACACGGAGACGCAGGGCTGGGGGCCAGGCGTTCCGCCTGGCCGGGTGATCGGAGAGAGGTCACAAACGAGAAGCCCTCAGAAGTGTGTGGGGCCTCTCGTTTGTGACCTCTCTCCGATCACCCAGGCCGCCGAAGGCGGCACCCAGCCCTCAGCTCCATGGAACCCCATGCGCCCCATGTTGAAAAAAACTCCGTTCCTCCGTATCTCCCTGTGAAATCCGAACTGCTGGTGTTTTGAAACCCGCGCTCAAGGCAGGGTAGCCTGAGATATGCCGTTCGAATTCCAGCTGGGCCTCGATACGTTTGGTGATGTGACCGTCAACCCCGACGGGTCCATGCAGTCGCAGGCGCAGGCGTTGCGCGACGTGGTCGAGCAGGCTGTGCTCGCTGAGCAGGTGGGCGTGGACTGTTTCGGCGTGGGCGAACATCACCGGGCTGACTTTGCGGTGTCGGCGCCGGAGGTGGTGCTGGCGGCGATTGCGGGGCGGACGTCCCGCCTGATGCTTGGTTCTGCGGTCACCGTGCTGAGCACCGACGACCCGGTGCGTGTCTTCCAGCGCTTCTCCACACTCAACGCCCTCTCCAACGGTCGTGCCGAGGTGATCCTCGGGCGCGGATCCTTCACCGAGTCGTACGCGCTTTTTGGTCATGACCTGTCGCAGTACAACGAACTCTTTGAGGCGAAGCTCGCCCGGTTCGCGCAGCTGCTGACCCACACGCCTGTGATCTATCCCCCTATCGAGGCGGGCACGTTGCGGACGTGGGTGGGCGTGGGTGGAAGCCCCGAGTCGGTGGTGCGTGCCGCCACCTATGGACTGCCGCTGACGTTGGCCATCATCGGCGGCAGCCCGTCGCGATTCCGTCCGTATGTGGATCTTTATTACGAATCGCTCGAACGGTTCGGCAAGGCGCGGCAGCCCGTGGCCGTGCATTCCCCCGGCCACGTCGCCGCGACTGACGCGTTGGCCAAGGACGAGCTGTGGCCACACTATAAGGCGATGATGACGCGGATCGGCGCCGAGCGCGGGTGGCCGCCCGTGACGCGGGATCACTTCGAACGTGAGGCGGGACCCGATGGCGCGTTGTGTGTGGGTTCGCCCGAGACCGTGGCCGCCAAGATCATCCGCACCGTGCAGACATTGGGCCTGTCGCGCTTTGATATGAAATACAGCGCCGGCACCTTGCCGCACGCGCTGCTCATGACCAGCATCGAGTTGTTTGGGACGAAGGTGGCGCCTATCGTCCGCGCAGCTGTGAAAGAGCTCTAACGCGCCGACTCCTTCAGCAACTTGACCAGTTCATCCTTCCAGACAGCCGCCAGCGTGTGTGTGCCGTGGCCGGCCGTCCGGTCGCTCAACGGATACGTCACCGCGCGACCACGTTTCACACGCGCGGTTTCGCGCTCGAGAATGCCCAGCTCCGGTGGGTTGATGATGTCGTCCGCAAAGTTGATGGCCACAAGCGGGGCCGTGATTTTGTCGAGTCCAGGCGCCGGGTCGTAGTCGCGCGACGCTTCGAAGTAATAGAGGACGTCATTGGCGTCGGCCGTCTTCACATAGTTGGTGACGTAGTTCTCCATCACGCGGTCCGCATCCGCCAGTGTCGGCGCTTCGTTCTGCCGGCGCACCGGGTTGCTGCTCATCAGCCACAACATCTGGGCGGCCACACGCAGGCCAGGCGGTTGAGCAGTGTAGTTGCCGTTGTTCCAGGCCGGGTCGTTGCGGATGGCGTCGATGAGCACACGTCGCCACACCCGGTTGCGGCTGGAGATCTGCGTCGGCAGGCTTGCCAGCGGCATCAGGGCATCCATGAACGTCGGATGCATCTGTCCCCACATCCACGTGTGCATGCCGCCCATCGAGGTGCCCATCACCAGGCGCATGTGATTGACGCCCAACCCCTCGGTGATCAGGCGATACTGCAGGTCCACCATGTCGCGGTAGCCGTACTTGGGAAACTGTGCCCGCAGGCCGTTGGACGGTTTGCTCGACCCGCCGTGACCGATGTGGTCGGGCAGGATGATGAAATACCGCGTCGCATCGAGCGGTTGTCCCGGTCCAAACAACTCCCCGGCGAAGTTGCGGGACAAGAACTGCGTGCCCGCCCCGCCGGTGCCGTGGCCAATCCACACCGCGTTGGTGACGCGCCCATCCGACCCCTTCTGCGCCGTGCCCAGCGTCCGGTAATGCAGCTTCACCTCCGCCATCGTCTCGCCCGACGCAAACGTGTAGTTGCGGACGATGAAGTCGCCCTCGGTGACGGGTGGGGTGGCCGGCTGGGGTGTCTGAGCGGACAGGGCGGCCAGGGCCAGCCACGCGGTGGCGACGGCGGCAAGGACGAGTCTCGGCTTGGGCATGGGCACATTGTCAACCATTCGGCGGGTTCGCGTGTATACCCTTCAACGACGGTTGCCTTGGGTGGCGGCCCTCGCCGGTCCGGAAAGGGGCCGACACATGTTGGGCATGCCCGAACTCCTGTTTTTTGGTCCAATCCTGATTGGATTTGCGGCGGTAGTCGGCGGCGGTTTGTGGCTGGTCCTGCGGCTGCTGCGTGGGCAGAAAAAGCTGGCGCGTGAAGGGGGATACCCGTCGCTCAGCGCGTACCTCAAGTCGGCCCCGCAGACCGATCAGGAAAAACAGGCCGCCGTGGACCTGGCGCTGAAAGGTGTGGTGATCTGCCTGCTCGGGCTCCTCGTGCCGCCCCTGCTGCTGGTCGGCCTGTTTCCGCTCTTCTACGGCGTCCGCAAGATCATCTACGCCTCGATGGGGCTGGGATTGTTGGATGATGCTCGCCGGTGACTGAGCCCGATCCGGATGCGGCGACCGTGCGCGACGCGGTCGCCGCCATCCGACAGGGCAATCGTGACGCGTTTGCCCGCATCGTTGATCTCTACCAACGTCGCCTGTTCGGCCTGGCGTTGATGATGACGCGTGAGCCTGCCAGCGCGGAAGACGTCGTGCAGGACGGCTTCGTGCGCGCGTTCCTGCATCTGGACGCCTACGACACGAACCGTCCGTTTTATCCCTGGATCTCCACCATTGTCGTCCGCCTCGCACAGAACCGGTTGGTGCAGCGCAACCGCACGCGGTTGCGCGAGGGCATCGAACTGGATGCTGAAACCGACGCACCGGCACCCGGGGCGGACCCGCTCGCCGAACTCATCACCGACGAACGCGACAGGCGCCTCTGGAACGCAGTCGCGGCGTTGTCGTCCGGAGAGCGGACGGCCGTGATCCTGTTTTATCGGCAGGGCATGAGCGTGAACGACATCGCGTCCGCCATTGGTGTGTCAGCAGGCACCGTCAAAACCCTGCTGTTTCGTGGACGGCAGAAACTTCGGAAGGAACTCCTATGAACGACGATCTCGCGCCAATCCTTTCCACACTTCCCGAGCCCGTGGCTCCGTCCTCGATGACGACGACCGTAATGGCGCGGATTGCCCGCGAGGCCGACCTGGCCGTCGCCGTGGAAGCGCCGCGCGAGCGGCCGACCTGGCTCTGGAGTGTGGTGGGGCTCGCGGTCGTCGTGGGCGCTGCGATCTATGGGTGGGTCAATGGCGTCGGCCTGCCGGACGTGCTGGGATCGAAGGTCGGAGGCCGCCTGGCGTTGTTGCCGATGGGCGGTCCGCTGACCGCAGTGATGACCGTCGGACTGCTCATCTATCTCGCCGGATTGTTTGCCCCGTTGCGTTCGCGGGGCCGCTGAGTCGATTTATTGATATCGTTCGGGCATGGCGCGGCCCGCACTCACTCACCGCCGGCGCCGCCCGCACGTCATCGGACTCCTGTTGGGCCTGCTCTCACTCATTGGATGTGGACGCGGCCCCGAGGTCGCGCGGGTGGCCGCCGCCTCCGACCTTCAGTTCGCACTGACCGCCGTCTCCGAGCAGTTCACGACTGACACGGGTGATCGCGTGGACCTGGTGTTTGGTTCGTCAGGGACTCTGACGCGACAGATTCAGGACGGGGCGCCGTTCTCACTGTTTTTTTCTGCCGACGAAGCGTTCGTGGAGCGGCTGGCACAGAGCGGGCATACACGGAACGCCGGCGCGCTGTACGCCATCGGTCGCATCGTGTTGTTTGCGCCGCCGGGTTCGCCCATGATTCCCGCAGAGGGCCTCGACGGACTGGCTCGATTGATCGAGGCGAAACAGGTCTCGCGATTTGCGATTGCCAACCCTGAGCACGCGCCGTATGGTCGCGCGGCTGAGCAGGCGCTTCGTTCCCGTGGCATCTGGGACTCAATTCAATCGTCGCTCGTGCTGGGGGAAAACGTGTCGCAGGCCGCGCAATTTGCGGCAGGTGGGGACACCGCGGGCGGCATCATTGCCTATTCCCTGGTGCTCGCTCCTCCGATGCGCGACCGCGGTACTCACCAGCTGATTCCGATTGACGCACATGCGCCCTTGCGGCAACGCATGGTGCTGCTGAAAAATGCAGGTCCAACGGCGGAGCGGTTCTACACGTATGTGCAGACCGCCGCCGCGCGAGCGACGTTGGCGACACACGGCTTCGCTCTTCCGGAATAGTGATGGACACTGCTGCCCTCCGCGTCTCGCTGACGCTCGCCGTCGCCACCGTTGTTGTCCTGTTGCCACTCGGCATCTGGCTCGGGCATGTGCTGGCGGTCCGATCCTTTCGGGGCAAGCCCCTCACTGAGGCGCTGGTGGCGATTCCGCTGATTCTGCCTCCGACGGTACTCGGCTACTACCTGCTGACCCTGTTTGGTGCGCGGTCTCCGCTGGGCGAGGCGTTTGCTGCGGTGTTTGGGCAACCGCTCGCGTTTTCGTTCGCCGGACTGTTGGTGGCGTCGGTCATCGTGAATATTCCGTTTGTCGTCCAACCGATTCAGCGCGCGTTTCAGGGCGTGCCCGATCAACTGAGAGATGCCGCCGCATGTTGCGGCCTGACACCCTGGCAGCGTTTCCGGCGCATCGAACTGCCTCTCGCCTGGCCGGGCGTGGTGACGGCGGCGATCCTCGTCTTTGCGCACACACTCGGCGAGTTCGGCGTGGTTCTGATGGTGGGCGGCGCCATTCCAGGGGAAACACGCACGCTCAGCATCGCGATCTATGACCGCGTGCAGGCGTTTGATGATGGGGCGGCGGGCGTCATGTCGGCCATGCTTCTGCTCATCGCGATCGTGGTGCTGGGCCTGACCGCCTGGCTGGGCCGGCCACTGGAGCAACGCCGTGGCTGATCACGGCCTGGAGGTCACACTCCGGCAGGCGGGGCCGATTCCACTCGACGTGGCGTTCACGTGTGAGCGCGGGGACGTACTCGCGATCTTCGGGCCGTCCGGCAGCGGCAAGACCACGATCCTGCGGAGCATCGCCGGCCTGTACACGCCGAGCGAGGCGCGCGTGCGCGTGGGTGGGGCGACGTGGGCCGATACGTCGTCTGGCATCTGTGTGCCCGTGCATCAACGGGCGGTCGGATTTGTGTTTCAGGACTACGCGTTGTTTCCGCACCTGACCGCGGTGGGCAATGTGGTGACGGCGCTTGGCCATCTGCCAACCACCGACCGTCGTCGTCGTGCGGAGACGCTGCTGGATCTGGTGCACCTCTCGCAGCATCGCGACCGCCGCCCTGGTCAGTTGTCCGGAGGAGAGCGCCAGCGCGTGGCCGTCGCGCGGGCACTGGCCCGCGACCCAGAGGTGCTGCTCCTCGACGAACCGTTCTCAGCCGTTGACCGGTCGACGCGTCGACACCTGCAGGACGAAATTGATCAGATTCGACGCGCGCTGAACATCCCGATGATTCTGGTCACACACGATGTGGAGGACGTGCGTCGCCTGGCCACGCACGAGATGTTGCTGGACGCGGGCCGGATGGAAGAACCCACTCGCGTTCCGGAAGTCCGACCGTGACTGCGGCCACTCGGAGCCGACGGTCGGTGGTCCAGAGCGGCTGCTGACTCAGCTTCGCACTCGCGAGAAGGTGCACGTCGATCCAGCCAAGCCCCGTGCCGAACAAGCGATGTCTGTCCACCAGAGCGTGCGCTTCATCGGTGGTTGCTACGAGGACCGTCGGCAGCGCCGCCAATAAATCCAATACCTGCGAACGTTTGGCCAGGGAACCACACGCGAGTTCCCCGATCACAAACGGGTGAGTGAGTACGAGTCCCTCTTCGAGCAGATATTCGAGATCCTGGTTGGACCGCCGAAAGTGGTCAATCCAGACCGACGTATCGACCAGCATGGCGCGGCCTATTTGGCGGCGCGCCGGCGAGGCGGGGCCGCGGCCTTCCGATCGGAGCCGCCGAGCGCCGCGAGGCGCCGAGCGCTCTCTCGCGCGATCAGGGCCCTGAGACCCTCATGCAGCACGGCGGTCTTTTCAGAGATGCCCGTCAACGCCTGCGCGCGCTCCAACAACGACGCATCCAGGATGAGGGTTGTTCGCATGCATATAAGTATGCATGAAAGGGGGATGTCCTTCCTGAGACTTAGGTAACACGGTATTCCGGAGACATGGGTGACACTTTG
>CAYRGW010000120.1:0-12565 GCA_964423815.1 uncultured Solibacteraceae bacterium
TGTCGGACGCCTCGCGCGCCAGCCTGCAGAAAAATGCGGAGTGGCTCCGCCGCTGGGTGTCGACGACGATTACGGTGGAAGGCCATGCGGACTCACGCGGCACCAACGAGTACAACCTCGCGCTGGCCGAACGTCGCGCGTCGTCCGTGCGTGACTACCTGGTGAGTCTGGGTGTGCCCGTCACGCGCATCAGCATCGTGAGCAAGGGTGAAGAACAGCCGTTCTGCACCGAAGAAGTCGAGTCCTGTTATTCACTGAACCGTCGCGGTCACTTCATCTTCACCGCGAAATAAGCGCGTCTTCGGCAATCTGCCTCGCCGCATCCTGCGGCGAGGCAGCCGCCGTAATCGGCCGTCCCACCACCAGATAACTTGCGCCCGCGTGCACGGCCTCGCCTGGGGTCATCGTGCGTGACTGGTCGTTCTTCGCGTCGCCGGCGGCGCCGCCGCGAATCCCGGGCGTCACAATCAGAAAGTCCGGTCCACACGCGCGGCGAATCGCCGCCGTCTCCAGCGGGGAGGCCACCACGCCGTCCAGGCCTGCGTCCTGCGCCATGCGCGCGAGGTGGACCACCTGATCGAGGGGGGACCGATCCACACCGACGACCTTCAGCGTCTCGGCGTCCATGCTGGTGAGCACGGTCACCGCAATCACGACGGGCCGCTCCCGACCGTCAGACGCGGCGCGGTCGGCCGCCTCCTTTGCCGCCGTCATCATGGCCGGTCCTCCACACGCGTGGACGTTCATCATCCACGCCCCGAGGCGGCTCGCGGAACCAATCGCGCCGGCCACGGTGTTGGGGATGTCATGAAACTTCAAGTCGAGAAAGACCCTGTCGCCGCGCATCGTGAGCGCGCGGACGATGTCGGGGCCTTCGGCGGTGAACAACTGGCTGCCAACCTTGTAGCCGCCGACCGTGCCGCGCAGGGTGTCGGCCATCGCCAGAGCCTCGCGGGCGGAGGAGACGTCGAGTGCAACGAGGATGGGATTCATGTGCGTGACTTCACCTGGCCGACCAGGTCCGCCACTGCGGCGAACTGGTGGCGATCAAGGTAACTGTTGATGCCGTCGATCATGCCCTGCCAGAGCAGCGGCTCGACGAAGTTGGCCGTGCCGACCTGGACGGCGTTGGCGCCGGCAATGATGAATTCGATGGCGTCGGTGACGGTGGCGATGCCGCCCATGCCGATGATCGGGATCTTTACGACCTGCCGGCATTCGTAAACCATACGAATCGCGATCGGGCGAATCGCCGGCCCGCTCAGGCCACCCATCCCGTTGGTGAGTTTGGGTTGGCGCGTTTCGATGTCGATGGCCATCGCGAGGAACGTGTTCACCAGCGAAATTGCGTCGGCACCCGCTTCCTCGGATGCGCGGGCAAACGACGACGGATCGGTCACGTTCGGGGTCAGCTTCGGAATAATCGGAAGTGATGTCACCTTCCGCACGGCCGACACCACATCGTGTGTGCCGTTGAGGCTGCACCCAAACTGAATGCCGCCCTCCTTGATGTTCGGACAGGAGATATTCAGCTCAATGGCGTGTACCCCCTCGTGGTCCGAGAGGATGCGCGTGACCTCGCAATATTCATCAATCGTCGTGCCGCACACGTTGACGATGGTCGTGGCGCCGAGCGCGCGCAGCTCAGGGAGTTTTTCCGCGACAAACCGATGGACGCCGATACCCTGCAGGCCGATCGCGTTGAGCATGCCCGCTGGCGTCTCGACGATGCGGGGGGGCGCGTGCCCTTCACGTTCGTTGAGGAACAGTCCCTTGACCGCGATGCCGCCCAGGGTCGAGATGTCGAGGGCTTTGGCGTATTCAACGCCGTACCCGAAACAGCCGGACGCCGCGATGACCGGGTTCTTGAGGGTGAGCGATCCGATCTGTACTTTCAGGTCGGCCATCAGTGACCTCCCACGAGTGCGTCCCACACCAGACCGGACGCTTCAAACACCGGCCCTTCGATGCAGGAGCGAACCAGGTGTGTGCCGCCGGGGCGTTGCACCCGCACGACGCAGCTGTAACAGCCGCCCATGCCGCATCCCATCACCGGTTCGAGCGAGACAAACGTTGTGCGGCCGTGGGCCTGACCCAGGTCGGCCACCGCGCGCATCATTGGCGTGGGACCGCAGGCATACAGCGTGACGGCGGCGTCAGCACCCAGTGCCGTGAGCTCCTGTGCGAGTGGTCCCGTGACGCGGCCTTTGGTGCCGCGGCTGCCGTCCTCGGTGGTCACCACCAGCCGCGCGCCGAGGCGCTCAAAAAATTCGGCGTGATACAGGTCCGCCGCGCTGCGGCCTCCATAAAACATCGTCATCGACGTCCCGCGCGCCGCGAGTGCTTCGGCGAGTGTCACAAACGGGGCCACACCCACACCGCCGGCCACCATCCACGCGTGTGCGGGCGGATCCACCGGCACAAAGGGCCGCCCCAGTGGACCGAGGCACGCGATGGGATCCCCCGGCCGCGCGTCATAGAGCAGCGACGTGCCCACACCGACCCGTTTGTTCAGCAGGCTCAGGCCTTTGATCTCGCCGTGGTCGTCGCGAAGAATTTCGAAGATGGAGAACGGCCGGCGCAGCAGGGGGTCCAGACCTGGCGCGGTTTTCACCATCACGAACTGTCCGGGCGCGGCCGCGCGGGCCACGGCCGGTGCGTCCAGTGACAGCACGTTGTAATCGGGGGAGAGGCGGGTGTTGGCCAACACCACGGCCGGAACATCGACGGGCATCAGACAAAGTGTACATTAGCCCCCATGCGGTACCTGCGCATGTTCACCAACGCCGTCGCCGGTGGCGTGCTCGGGGCGTTGTACCTCGCGGTGCTCGTGCTGATCCTCAATCCCCAGGTGCCGCTGATTTCGGCGACCACCGGACGATGGTTCGGCGCGCTGGTCTCGTTTTACGGCCTCCACCTCACCGTCGCCGTGTATCTGTTGCTGCTGTTGCGGGAAGTGGTGGCCTCGCGGCCCCTGCAGCCCGGGTGGCTCAGTGTGCGGTTGCTCGCCTGGCTCGGGGCCGGGTTTGCGGCGACGTCGGCAGCCATCACGTGGGCCAACCTGCAGGGATTCCGGGCGGTGCTTGGGGAATCGGCGGCCGGCCCGATGCAACTGGCGGCCGTGGCCGAGACGGTCACGGCGGTGGTGCTGGTCGGTGTCGCGGTGTTGCGGTATTCGTTCGGGCAGAAGGGGAGTCGGCCGACCGGGATTATTCTCACCGTGGCGCTGATTGCGTCGCTCGCCGTTCCCGTCTGGGTGCGTGGGCCGGGCGAGTTGCCCGTGCCGGTCGTCCGACGCGCGACCAGTCCCGCGCCGACGGCACAGGCCGTCCCGGCGGTGGCCGCCTCGGTGGCGCCGCGGGTGCGACTGCTGCTCATCGACGGTGCCAGCCTCAGTGTCATTCGTGACCGAGCCGCGACCGGCCGTCTGCCCAACCTCGGGCGGATCGTGGACCGCGGGGCCGTCATGGACATGGCCACGCTGAAACCGACACAGGCCGTGCCGGTGTGGACCGCGGCGGCCACCGGGAAATACCCGGCGAAAAACGGCGTCCGATCCAATGCCGTCTTTCGGACCAGTCCCGCCGACACCGAGACGGTGGACCTGTTGCCGGACTATTGCTTCGCGTACGGGCTGGTATATCAGCAGTACGTGACAGCGGACCGCCGCACGCGCGAAGACGTGCGTGCGCGGCCGTTCTGGGACATCGCGGCCGACTACGGGCTCGCGTCCGGCGTGGTGCGGTGGCCGCTGACGTTTCCCGCCACCATCTCGCGCGGCTATCTGATCAGCGATCAGTTCCATCTGGGAACCAGCTCTCCCTTGCGTCTGGCCGACTCGCGCGCCGGGGTGCCGACCAGCGCGGTGGATATCGCACGCGAGGTGTTTGATGCCACCTCGTTTGTGGAAACGTCGGCACCCGGCATCGGGCCACCCGCCGAAGATGATGTGCGTGGGCCGTGGGATCGGGTGTATCGCGAGGTGGCCGCACAACTTGAGCCGCAGTTTGCGCCGCACGTGACCGCGCTGCGACTGGCCGGGGTTGACGCCGTGTCGCATGCGCACTGGGGCGCGGCCGATCCGGCGCGCCCGGAAAGTCGCCGCGCGCGTGAGGCGGACTTGTTCGACGCGGCGTATGCGGATTTGGATGCGGACGTTGGTCGCGAACTCGCGAGTCTGCGCCCCGGTGACCTGCTGCTCGTGGTATCCGGGTTCGGGATGGAGCCGGTCAGCCTGCCGAAGCGCCTGCTGGCGCGGCTGCTGCAGCAACCGGACCTGACGGGCAGTCACGAAGGCGCCCCCGACGGTTTCCTGCTCGCGTTTGGTCGCGATGTGGCCCACGCCGAACTCCCCCGCGGGGCCATCGTCGACATCGCCCCCACGGTGCTGTATTACCTGGGCCTGCCGGTGGGCCGCGACATGGATGGGTATGCCCGCACCGACCTCTTTGTACCCGCGTATCGTCGGCAGCACCCCGTCACGTTTATTTCCACGCACGAAAAGTAGGCCCGCAGGGCTTTGAGGTAAACTAGCGTCCGCTTCTTTAACGCGGTCCTGAGAGACCGCAAAGAGGGGATACATGCCTGTTGTGATGGACGCCGATCGTATCGGGCGAAGCCTGATGCGCATTGCGCACGAAATTCTCGAACGAAATCGCGGGATCGAAAATCTGGCCCTTGTGGGCATCCGGGCCCGAGGTGTGCCGTTGGCCGCGCGGCTGGCCGCCAACCTGCAGACCGCCGGTGGTGCGGCGGTGCCCATCGGCTCGCTCGATATCACGCTGTACCGCGACGACCTGATGAAACACCAGGTCGGCCCGCAACCCATCCTTCGCCGCACCGAGATCCCGTTCTCGCTCGACGGCAAAATCATCATTCTTGTCGACGACGTGTTGTACACGGGGCGGACGATACGCGCCGCCCTCGATGCGTTGATTGATTTTGGTCGTCCGAGCGCGATTCAGCTCGTCGCGCTTGTGGACCGCGGCCACCGCGAGCTGCCGATTCGCGCCGATTACGTCGGCCGGAATGTGCCGACGTCACGCCAACAGTCGGTGCAGGTGCGCCTGGCTGAGATTGATGGGCACGACGAGGTCGAAGTGCACGACGTGGAG
Source organism: uncultured Solibacteraceae bacterium (assembly GCA_964423815.1). Classification (GTDB taxonomy): domain Bacteria; phylum Acidobacteriota; class Vicinamibacteria; order Vicinamibacterales; family SCN-69-37; genus SYFT01. The sequence continues at coordinate 5,115 of CAYRGW010000120.1, forward strand.
GTGGCGTCATGACGGAGTTGACCCGCCTGCGCAGTCGCCACCTGCTCGGGATTGCCGACCTGGCCCCGGACGAGATCGAGCTGATTCTTAATACCGCCGAGGCCATGAAGGAGATCGGCACCCGGACGATCAAAAAGGTCCCCGCGCTGCGCGGACGCACGGTCGTGAATCTGTTTTTCGAAGCCAGTACACGCACACGGCTCTCGTTTGAATTGGCGGAAAAGCGGCTGAGTGCGGACACGATGGGCGTCACCGCCGTGGGGTCCAGCGTCAGCAAGGGCGAGACCCTCGCCGATACGGCACGCACGCTCGAAGCCATGTCGCCCGACCTCATCGTCATCCGTCACGCGTCGTCGGGTGCGCCGCATCTGCTGGCGCGTATCTGCAAGGCGGGCATTGTGAATGCCGGCGACGGAACCCACGAACACCCGACACAGGCGCTGCTCGACGCGCTGACGATTCGGGAACGCAAGGGACGCCTGGCCGGGTTGAAGGTGGCCATCATCGGCGACCTCCTGCATAGCCGGGTGCTCAGGTCGAACGTGTTGTTGCTGACACGAATGGGCGTCGAAGTGCGGGCGTGTGGCCCGGCCACGCTGATTCCTCAGGGACTCACGGCACTGGGCGTGCACGTCACGACGTCGATTGATGAGGCCGTGGCCGGCGCAGACGTGGTGATGATGCTGCGCGTACAACACGAGCGGATGCACGGGTTGTTTCTGCCGTCGGTGCGCGAGTACTTCACGTTGTTCGGCCTGACGCCGAAGCGCCTGGAACGTGCGGCGTCGGATGTCATCGTGATGCACCCGGGACCGATGAACCGCGGTGTGGAAATTGATTCGGCCGTCGCAGACGGACCGTGGTCGGTGATTCTGGATCAGGTGGCAAATGGTGTGGCCGTCCGCATGGCGGTGTTGTACCTGCTGGCCGGTGAGGATGTGACGTAATGGCGACGCAGAGTTTATTGCTCAAGAACGCGCGGCTCGTGGACCCCGGCGCAGGCCGTGATGGTCACTTTGATGTGTTGATCACCGACGGGCGCATCGCGCGGATCGGCAAGGACATTCCCGCCGGCGACGCGCGGGTGGTGGAAGTGCCGTCCGGATGGGTGGTCACGCCGGGCCTGCTCGACATCCATGTGCATCTGCGCGAGCCTGGACAGGAACACAAGGAAACCATCGCGACCGGCACGTGGTCGGCGGTGGTGGGCGGTTTCACGGCGGTGGCCTGCATGCCCAACACGGACCCGGTCAACGACTCGAGTTCGGTGACGCAGTTCATCCTCAAGCGGGCGGCCGAGGCGAACTTCGCGCGGGTCTACCCGATTGGCGCCGTCTCGGTCGGTCAGAAGGGTGACCAGATGACCGAGATGGGTGACCTGAGTGCCGCCGGATGTGTGGCGTTTACAGACGACGGCCATCCGGTGCGGACGGCGCTGCTGATGCGACGCGCGCTTGAGTACTCGTCGATGTTCGACGTGCCGATCATTGAACACTGCGAGGATCCGTCACTCAAGGGGGACGGCGTCGCGCATGAGGGTGAGGTGGCCGCGATGCTGGGGCTGCGCGGCATTCCCGGCGTGGCCGAGTCCATCATGGCCGAACGCGATATCGCGTTGTCGGAGATGACCGGCGGTCGTGTGCACATCGCGCACATGAGCGCACGGCAGACGCTGCGCGCGGTGCGCACGGGCAAATCACGCGACATCAAGGTGACGTGTGAGGTGGCACCACATCACTTCACCTTGAATCATGAAGAGCTGGCCAAACACGGCGGCTACGACACGAACCTCAAGATGAATCCGCCCCTGCGAGAGGAGGCCGATCGGCTGGCCATGATCGAAGGCCTGCGCGATGGATCCATCGACGTGATCTCGACCGATCATGCCCCGCACCACGCGGACGAAAAAGCCCTCGAATTTGACCACGCGCCCTTCGGCATCGTCGGTCTCGAGACCGCCGTTCCGATTTGTCTTGATCGGCTGCTGCACGGAGAGGTGTTGTCTCTGCCGCGCCTGGTGGCGTTGTTGACCTGCAATCCCGCGCGCCTGCTCAAGTTGCCCGGCGGGACACTCGTGGAAGGTGAGCCGGCAGACATCACGATTCTGTCGCCGGACACTCAGGTCACCATTCGCACCGCAGAGCTGGTCTCCAAGTCGAAGAACTCTCCCTTCGACGGCTGGACGCTCCGGGGCGCCGTCGCTGCCACGATCGTCGGCGGCCGCGTGTTGTACACAAACCCGAATGTCCCCGGCACCGCATCACTGAACCCAGAACCCTGAACCCAGATGAGCGCACTTCAAAAACTCACAGACCACGGCGTCCTGATGGTCAACGGCCATTTTGACTATGGCAATGGTTATCACGGCAGTGTGTACCTGAATCCGCATCGGCTGTTCCAGCACCCGTCGACCATCTGGCGTTTTGCGCAGGACTTGATTGATGTAGTGCCTTCCGACCTGGTGGCGTCCACGGACGTGGTGGCCGGACCCGTGCTTGGTGGAGCGCTGCTGGGGCACACCATGGTGGGACTGCTGGACGGTCGGCGTCCGCTCAGTCAGCCGGCGTTGCAGTTTGCGCCCGTCTCCACCGACAGTCGTGGCGCGTTGGTGCTGCGACCGTTTTATCGCGAGGTGGTCAAGGGGCGCCGGGTGTTGCTGGTCGACGACGTGAGGAATACCGGCAAGACGTTTGAGCGCGCGAAGACGTTGATTGAGGACGCGGGCGGAACGGTGATCGCGACCGTGCAGATCTGCGATCGACTCGCGGCGCTGCTTGATCTTGGCGTGCCCAACATTGCGCTCGTCGACTACCCGGCACCAGAAAATTTTCCAGCCGCCAGCTGCCCGCTCTGCCAGGCCGGAACGCCCGTCACGAGTTTCTGAATGGTCCGGGGTTCGACAGCGTCCAGGGTCCAGGGTTCACTTCAACCCCGGCTTGACGAGCTCTATGCGTCCTTCAACTTTCCCGACTCGGCCTTTGATCCCATCCAGGTGGTTCGTCGATATGACCGCGTCGAAGACCGCGAGCTGATCGCATTTATTGCGGCGGGGCTCGCGTTTGGTCGCGTCGCGTCGGTCGTCAATTCGATCGAGACCGTGTGCGCAGTTCTTGGGCCGACGCCTGCGGACTTCATTCGGCGTTTTGACCCTGCCACCGACTCCGCGCCGCTGCTGCCGCTGGTCCATCGCTGGATCCGTGGCCGCGACATCGTTGCCCTGCTGTGGATTCTGAAGACGATGCTCGATGAGGCCGGATCGTTGGAGGCGTATTACGCCAAAGGCTGGAGTCCGGACGCGGCCGACGTGTCGGACTCGTTGGAGTCGTTCTCGGAGCGTGCACGCGCGATCGATCTGAAGCCTGCCTACGGGAAGGTCCCGAAGGTGCCGGGCGTCTATTTTTTCTTCAGCCGACCGTCGAGTGGTGGCGCGTGCAAGCGCCTGAATCTGTTTCTGCGGTGGATGGTGCGGACGGATGGGGTGGATCCGGGCGGATGGAAGACGCCACTGGCCGGCCAGCTCGTCATTCCGCTCGACACACACACGATTCGTTCGGGCAAGTGTCTTCGACTCACCAAACGGGCGTCGCCCGGCTGGAAGATGGCTGCCGACATCACGGCGTCCCTGCGCGCGATCGACCCCGCCGATCCGGTGCGGTACGACTTCTCCCTGTGTCACCTGTCGATGATGGGCGCGTGCGGGTACAAGACAAAGCAGCGTGACTCGCAGTGCCCCCTCAAGGGTGTGTGCAAACCCTCCGGGACGAAATAAATACACCCGACGTCTTTATTTCGTCCCAGGGGGCCTGGCCGCAAGGCGGCTTTGGTACACCGCGAGTGTCCCCTCGACCATGCGCTCCACGCTGAAGGCGGTTTCAACGTGTGCGCGGCCGGCGGCGCCGAGGCGCGCGCGCAGCGCGGGGTCTTTCAGCAGTCGCACAATGGCGGCGGCAAGTTCGTCGGGATGATGAGGTTTCACGAGCAGCCCGGTGCGTCCATGTTCGATCGCCTCGGGAATGCCGCCGGCGCGGGTGCCCACCACGGGCGTGCCACACGCGAGCGCATCAAGCATCGCGGACCCGAGTCCTTCGGTGATCGAACTCATCACAAAGATGTCGAACGACTTCTGCAGCGAGAGCGCGTCGGGTCGGAAACCCGGCAGGAAGACGTGCCGCTCAAGGCCGAGTGACTTGATCTGCTGTTCAAGCACCGGCCGCAATTCGCCTTCACCGAGAATCACAAACCGCGCATCGGGTACCGCGCGCACGACCTTGGCGGCGGCCGCAATCAGGTCCTTCTGGCCCTTGTGCGGCACCAGGGCCGCTACGTTGCCGATGATCGGCGCGCCCTGCGGAAGCCACAACTCCTTGTGCACCTCCGACGCCGGTGTTTTGTCGATCGTGCCAATCGGCACACCGTCGTGGACCACCTCGATGCGGTCCGCGGGGATGCCGTCCTCAACCAGCATGCGGGCGATGACACCGGAGACCGCAATAAACACATCGATATGCCGGTACTTCCAGCGCGAAAACGCATTCTTCTTGAGATGGAAATCGACGCGCCTGGACGCAACCACCAGCGGACGTGGGCGCAGCTGCGGCTGAAACTTCAGCGCCATCGCCATCAGCGCCACGCCCATCGGGTCGTGCACGTGCACCACATCGGGACTGATTGATCGGAGGATGCGATGGAGTTGCCACCCGGCGTGCAGATCAAACTCGCCGCTCGGATCAAGAGCGACGGTGCGCAGCCCTTCCTGTGCCCGGCGACTGAGTTCACCACTGCTGTGGGCGACAAGTACGGCCGGGTGCCCGATTTCGCAGAGTCCCGCGACGGTGAGCTGGACCTGATGTTGTCCGCCCCGCCACGTCCGCGCCGTGTCGAGATGGACGGACGTCATCGCATCGCCCACAACTTCGCAAATTTGAGGAACACGTAGTGCGCATTCATCGCGGAGATGATCAGGCCGGGTGCGCCGTCCATGAAGCCGCGCTTGAGCACATAGTTGCGCAGGAACGCCGCCGGCGGATGGAGCAGCAACACAAACACCGAGGCCCGGCGTCCCTCGTCGTGCATCTGTTGCGCGGCAAGTGTGGTGTACCGCTGCATCGTCTCGTGGTGATGTGCGAGGTCGCGGTAGGCGTAGTGCTGCAGGTCGTGCGTGAGCTGTCCGACCGGGCCGCGGGCGGTCACCGATTCGTGGACGCGGCGTTGTTTCCAGCCCGCGTGGCGACGGTCGTACACCCGGAGTTGATAGTCGGGATACCAGTCGGTCGTGCGAATCCAGCGTCCCAGATGGAAGGTGATGCGCGGCACCCGGAAGCCGACGTGTGTACCCGGCTGCGCCACCACCGTGCGGATCTCAGCCGCCAGTTCCGGGGTGACACGTTCGTCCGCGTCGACCGACACGATCCAGTCGTGTGAGGCCTGCGCCGCCGCAAAATCCTTCTGGGCGGAGTACCCGGGCCACTCCCGCTCGATCACCCTGGCGCCGGCCGCCCGTGCCAGGTCCGCCGTGCCATCCGTGCTGCCGCTGTCGACGACGATGACTTCGTCAGCCCAGGCGAGCGCCGCCACGCAGGCCTGAATATGGGCGGCTTCGTTGAGGGTAATAACGGTCGCCGTGACGGGCACGGGAGAATGATACGGCGAAGACCGACCCCGACGTAATGGAGGATGGGGGATGGGGAATGGAGGATGGAAATGCCTCCATCCTCCATCCTCAACAACTGGGTCCTACCTGACCGGCGTCCGCTGGATGGCCTCGAACTCAATCAGCGACCGGTTGTAGGCGATCGTCGCGTTGAGCTCGCCGGTGCGGGCGTTGGCGAGGTCGCGCTGGCGCTGCTGGAGCTGAAAGGTGTCGGAGAGGCCGACCTGGAAGCGCTTTTCTTCCGCCTCGAGCTGCAGCTGGGCGCGCTGCCGGGCCACCTGCGTGACCTGCACCCGCTTGAAGTTGGTCTGGAGGTCGCGCGCCGAGGCACGGACGGCGGTGGTGATCTGCAGCTCGCGATCCTTCAGCGCAATTTCCTGCTGCTGTCGCTGGAGGCGCTGGCGCACGAGTGCCGCTTCCGTGCTGCTTTTGCCCAAGGGGTACGCCACGTTCAGGCTGAGCGACCAGGTGGGCAGGTTGTTCCGGAACACGTCGCCGAACACCGGCGCGATGCCGCGTGATGTCTGGCCCACCACGTTCCGATCGGGCGTCTGGTCATACTCAAAGATGGTTCCGCCGGCGCCCGAGGCGCTGTACCGCGCCGTGAGGTCCACGATGGGCCGCGTGTCATCCTGCGTCAGGCGAATGCCCAGGTCGGTGTTCTCGAGCTGCAGGCGCTGCGACGCGAGGTCGGTGCGGTTTGCGAGCGCTTCCCTGACCGCCGCGTCGATGTCAACCGGGCGCTCCTGCAGGGTGGGGGTGTCGGTCGGCTCGAGACGAATCGTCCAGTAGTCGGGCCGCGCGGGATCCAGAATCAGCGCGCGCAACGCATCCTCCGCGGACGAAATGCTCGCCTCGGCCACAATGACCGATTCCTCACTGCGCGCCACTTCGGCTTCGGCCTCGATGATCGTGATGGGCGCCATGGTGCCCACCTCGACGCGCGACCGGTTGTCCCGCAACTGTCGGTTGGTCAGGTCCAGATTCTGCTGGGCCACGCTGCGCTGCGCGATGGCGGCCACGAGCGAGAGGTACGCGTTCTGGATGCGGAAGCGGGTCAGGGCGATCCGTTCGTCCAGCTGCTGATCGGCAATCGTCCGGTTGCGTCGCTGCTGCTCAACGGCCGCACGCGCGCCGTCAATGCGCAGCCCCTGCCACAACGGCTGCACGTACTGGAGGGTCATGGACGCCGACAGGTTCGGATTCTGGAAGGGGAACGCGCGGGTGGTTTCACTGCGACTCGCGTTCCAGTTGGCCGACGCCTGCCCGCCGTACCACGGCATCAACTGACTCACCGAGGTGCCGCCGGAAATACTGCTGGCGGTAATGGTGGATCCGCCTTCAATGGCGGAGCCGGCTGAACTCTGCGACGAGTTCCGCGAAAAGGACGCATTCAGGTTCGGCTTGTACGCCGCCAGCGCGCCGGCGAGATTTTCGGCGGCCACCGCGGGGCTGAGTCGGTCCGATTTGAGCTGCAGGTTAAATTCCAGCCCCATCGACTCCGCTTCCGCCATCGTCAACGGCAGCACCGGGCCAGCGGGAGGAGGCGTTGTTGGCACAGGCACCTGAGCGAAGGCCGGGGCCCCGCTCAAACCAAGGTGTGCGAGTACGGCCAGGGCCACGAGGGCCCGGCGGGGCGAGAGGTTCAGGCTGCGAGTCATCATCATCTCCAAGATCGTGTCCGGTAGTAGGACGCATCCGCGCCCGGCTCGGTTCGCAAACGTTCTATACTACGCGCCGATGGGCGCCGTTCCCGCTTCCGGGACGGCTTCGTCCCGGTTCGTGGAGATCCCGAACCAAA
>CAYRGW010000121.1:0-12347 GCA_964423815.1 uncultured Solibacteraceae bacterium
GCGCGGTCTGGGCGGACCCGCCCGCCTTGGCCGCCCAGGCCCGGGCGGCTGCCGCCGAACTGCGAACCCGCGCTATACTGGATTAGCAGTCGGACCCCACGACTGCTAAGAAATATGACTACTGACCTGACCGATCGGCAACGCCGCATTCTGGCGCGCCTCGTCTCCGACTACATCGAGCAGGGCGAACCCGTGTCCTCTGCCTGGTTGGCGGAGCACTCGGGGCTTGGTCTGTCCTCGGCGACGGTGCGGAACATCCTGGCACGCCTCGAAGAAAACGGGCTGGTGCGCCAGCCCCACACCTCCGCCGGCCGGGTGCCGACCGACGCCGGGTACCGCATGTATGTGGATTCGTTGCTGCAGTCGCGACGCCGCCTGAAGTCGCCGGGGGACTTTGAAACCCGGTTGCGCCGGAGCGGCACCGTTAGCGATTTGCTGGAAAACGTGTCGCATGAACTCGCCCACGCGTCGCACCAGATTGCGTTTGCCGTGTCCGCGTCCAGTCCGACGGCGCGGTTGCGCCACATCGATTTTGTGAGCCTCGACGCCCATCGTGTGCTGGTCATCGTGGTCGCGACCGGCGACCAGATCACCAACAAGGTCGTCGAGACGGCTGAACCCTACGACATGGCCGTGCTGCAGCAGGCGGCGCAGTACATCAACGCCGAGTTTGTGGGCCTGACGCTGCTCGAAGCGCGCGAGGCCATCATGGCCCGCATGCGCGAGGAGCGGATGCTCTACGACGCGCTGATGTCGCGGGCGTTGCAGCTCGCACAATCGGGACTCGACGTGGCGACGCCGGAAGACACCGTGGTGGTGCAGGGCGCGTCGTTCCTGTTTGACGGGGCCATGGGCGGGTCGGTGGATCGTGAGCAGGTCACGCTCGAAACCCTGCGCGCCCTCTTCCGTCTGCTCGAAGAAAAACATCGGCTTGTAGAACTGCTCACGTCGTACATCGAAGCCGACGGCCTCACGGTCGTGATCGGCTCGGAACACGTGAGTCCGGACATGCATCCGTTCAGCCTCGTGGCGTCCACCTTTAATGATGGACAACGCACGGGCACGGTCGGGGTCATCGGCCCCACACGGATGCGATATCAACGTGCGATCTCCATCGTCGACGGTGTGTCGAAGGCGGTGACGCGAGTGCTCGAACGCAGTTAGGGGAACAGGGATCGTGAACGACGAGATGATGGACGCGCCGGGCAACGGCGCCGCACAGGACCAGACCGACGTGGATGTGGCCGCCCTGCAGAAGGACCGCGACGAGACGTACGACCGTCTGCTGCGCATGACGGCGGAATTCGACAACTATCGCAAACGCACGGACCGCGAGCGGAAGGACCTGTCGGACTACCTCACGATGGATGTGGTGCGGGATCTGCTCCCCGCCGTGGACGACCTGGAGCGCGCGATGGCCGCGCCCGGCCCCATCGCCACCAATCCCGAGTTGGCGCGGTACCACGAGGGCATCACGCTGATTCATCGGCAGCTGCTCGATCAACTTCGGCGCCGTAATGTCGAACCACTCGAGGTGGTCGGGCTGATGTTTGATCCCGAGTGGCACGAAGCGGTGGCCGATGAACCGGCGGAGGGTCGGCCTGATGGTCAGATCGTCGCCGAACTGCGTCGCGGTTATCGCATTGGGAGTCGCCTGCTGCGGGCCGCCATGGTGAAAGTGGCCAAAGCGTGAGCCAGCGCGACTATTACCAGGTTCTCGGCGTCGCACGGAACGCAAGCGAGTCGGAGGTCAAGAGCGCGTATCGCAAACTCGCGCTGCAGTACCACCCCGATCGCAATCAGGGCAATCCCGAGGCGGAAGACAAATTCAAGGAAGCGGCTGAAGCGTATTCCGTGATCGGCGACGCGGACAAACGGGCGCGCTACGACCAGTTCGGTCACGCCGGCGTGTCCGGCGCGCAGGGTGGCCCCGGCGTCAATCCCGACATCTTCGGCGACTTCTCCGACATCCTCGGCGACTTCTTCGGTTTTGGCGGCGGCGGTGGACGACGCGGCGGGCCGGTGCGCGGCAGCGACCTGCGTTTTGATCTCGAGATCGCGTTTGACGAGTCGTTCCGCGGTGTCGAAACCCCGATTCAGATTCCCCGCGATGAAGCGTGTGAACCCTGCGGTGGCTCGGGCGCAGCGCCGGGGTCCACGAAAGAAACCTGTCCCCAGTGTGGTGGGCGCGGCCAGCTTCGATATCAGCAGGGATTCCTCGTCGTGTCGCGGCCGTGCGGCCAGTGTCGCGGCATGGGCCAGATCATTCCGAAGCCGTGTGTGACGTGCCGCGGCACCGGCCGGCAGATGAAGGACCGCAAGGTCACCGTGCGGATCCCCGCGGGCATTGCCGACGGTCAGCGTCTGCGCCTGCATGGCGAAGGTGAACACGGGGCGCAGGGTGGCCCTCCCGGCGATCTCTACGTCGTCGTGCACGTGCGGCCGCACGCGAACTTTGTGCGCGAAGGTGATGACCTCTACATGGAGGTGCGTGTGCCCTTCCCGATGATGGCGCTGGGCGGCACCTTCAAGGTCGACGGCCCCGATGGATCGGTGGACGTCAACGTCTCGGGCGGATCCGGCAACGGGACGCTGGTGTCCTTCAAGGGCAAGGGCATGCCGAACGTCTCGGGCCGTGGCGCCGGCGCGCTGCATGTGCGGCTCGTAGTGGACGTGCCGAAAAAACTCTCGAAGGACCAGAAGAAGTTGATCGAGCAGTTGGGCAAGACCATGCCCGTCGAGACGCTGACCGCGCGTGACGTGGATGGCGGCGACGAGGACAAACCCTTCTTCGAGCGGGTGAAAGATCTCTTTGGCTGAGTTGCGCCCCGAACGTGTGTACGCCGGACTCGACGTCTCCGGCCATGAGGACCCCGACTTTGTGCTGGCCGAGGTGGACGAGTTTTCACCGACCGCGGTGGAGGACGTCGATGCCGGTCCGGCGCTGCGGGTGTTCTTTAACTCCCCCGCGGAGCGCGATGCCGCCTGTGCACACCTGCGCGTGGTGATGCCCACCCTGACGTGTGCGCCCGTGGATGTGCCCGACGAACAGTGGGCCGAGCGCAGTCAGGCGTCGCTGAAATCCGTGCGTGTCGGCGCGTTGTCGGTGGCCCCGCCGTGGGACATTCCCACTGACGACACGGAGGTCATCATCATTCTGCCGTCGATGGGTTTTGGCACCGGCCATCACGCATCCACGCGCCTGTGCCTCGCTCTCCTGCAGCAGATTCCCATGACCGGCCTTCGGGCGGTTGACGTGGGCACCGGCTCCGGAGTGCTCGCGATCGCGGCGCTGCGCCTGGGCGCGTCGGACGTGATTGCCGTCGACTACGACATCGATGCCATCGTCTCTGCGCGCGAGTCGGCTGAGCTCAATCACGTGACATCCGGACTCGACATCCGGCAGGCCGATCTCGAACGGGACGGCACGGCTGCCGGTGCGCCGTTTGATCTGATCATTGCGAACCTGACCGGCGGACTCTTGATTCGTCTGGTGGATCGTCTCGTCGCGATGGCGGCGCCCGGTGGCTCACTGATCCTGAGCGGCATCACCCTCGCCGAAGGCGACGAGGTGACGGCCGCGTTTGTGGGTGCGGGGTGTCAGGTCGCGGAACGCCGCGATGAAGACGGTTGGATCGGGCTGCGCCTGTACACTACGCGACAGTAATTTCGTCGCCAACCTGACAGTCTGGCAGCATGACTACCGAGACTCTCTTAATCATCGTTGTACTTATTCTTGTTTTTGGCGGCGGCGGCCTGTTTTACCGCGGGCGACGCCGTTAGTCACACCTGCGGGTGTGAGTTACCGCAGCGATCGCGCCACCGCGTGGAGCGGGATCGCCGGATACGTCACGGTCCAGAATCCTCGACCGTCGTGCCAGTCGTATGTCGACACAAAACGCAGCGTGCCGATCAGCCGTCCCACCTTGTCGACCTGCAGGCCATCCGTCTCCACACGATAGATCACGTTGACGCCGCTCGATGGCTTCGACGCGACACCGGAAAATGTCACGGTGGAGCCGGTGGCCGTGCCGGAAATCCGGATGTCCGCTCCCCCCAACGTCAGGGTGCCCGCCACGGTCCCGGCCGTCTGCGTCAATTCCAGCACCAGCGAATAGGTCGTGTCTCCCCAGAAGGGGAAACAGTGCGGCCAGCCGTCCGAGCTGCAGTTGTTCGCGGGGAAATGGCCCGCGAACTTCCCTGAGAGCGCAGGCATCGGGCTGAGCGCAGACGTCCGCTCGGCAGCCGTGATGGGTCCCGAGGTAATCGCGGTCCCGAAAAAATCGGAGTTGCTGGCGCCTCGTTGGGTGAAGCGCACTGTGCCGGCCGTGGTTCCAGTGGCCAGGCCGTTGTGTTGCAGGGTGATCGCATTGATTTCGACGGACACATCGTCGGCAAGCGCGGCCGGGCGTAATCCGGTCAAGGTCAACGTGCCGTCAACGCCGACCGAGCCGGTGACCGAGACGTTGTAGAAACCGACCTCCACCACGCCCTCGTAGCCATTCGCAACCGCCGCGAGGTGCAGATAAAGTGTGCGGCTCTCCCCGCGGTAGTGCACACACTGCCGGAACCCCGGGCATTCGGCCACGGTATAGGTGATCGTCCACACGCCTTCGTAGGTCGCCGGCACCAGGATCGGGCCGCCCGGCGCCGTCGGCGTGCCGGACGAGCAGGCGGTGAGGAATGCCGCCGCCACGAACGCCAAATACCGGCGTGTGACCATGGACCGATCCTACACCCGCGCCACCCGTCGTCGAACGAACTCCACCACCTCGGGCAGACGCAGGTCGAGGAAGTGGCCGCGGTCGGTGAACTCGAAGTACTTCGCTTTCAGTTGCGCGGCCACATGCCGGGCTTCGGCGATCGGAATGTGTGGATCGTCGGTGGAGTTGTAGATCGCGACAAACTGTTGATGGTCGCGGATCTGCTGCCACTGCCACGGAGCCGAGTAGTACCCGCTCTGTGCTTCAAAGCTGTCACCCAGATCGGTGTGGCACACACCCACCAGCACCGACCCGAGGAGTGGATGGGTTTCGGCGTACCGCATCGCCGCCACCGCACCGGACGAATGCCCGATCAGAATCGTGTTTGCGTCCGCGCCGAGTTCGTCGAGGTATGGCAGCCAGAATTGTGCGCGCGCTTTCACGGCGTCCGGAAACTGGCGATTGATCACATCCAGTCCAAGTGCGCTCAGTTCACGCTCGACCCACGGATACCAGCTGTCAGCCGGTGAACACCCGCCGTTGCCGGGAATGATGATGACTTTGGCCGGCACTACGTCCAGCCCCACGTGGACCAGAGCGCCGTCATCGCCACCGCCGGCACAGACTCGGCGCGAAGTGTCCGTGGCCCGAGCGACACGGCGTGCCCGCCATGGGCGCCGATCTGCACCACTTCGGCGGCGCTCCAGCCGCCTTCAGGTCCCACCAGGAGGAGCACCGAGGCCGGTCGCGCGAGTGTCTGCCACGCCGCGTCGGTCAGCAGACCTGCGGCACGTGGCTCCACACAGGCCAACACCGTGGCCTGACGCGGCTCCACCCACAACTCCGCAAGCGACACGACGCCTGCAATCGAGGGCACAACCGCCCGCTGACACTGTTTGGCCGCCGACACCGCCACACGATGCCATCGCGCCGCCGCCCCGTCGTCGCGCCACGCGCGGGCCGGCACGGTCACGTGATCGGTCGCGATCGGCACGATGGCCGACACCCCCATTACCGTGGCGTCGCGCACCACCGTGTCCATCTGGTCACCTTTGAGCACGCCGACCGCGAGGGTGACATGGACGCCCGGTTCGGGCACCGCGGTCACTTCCCCGTCGGGGCCAAGGTCCAGCACGACCGACTGTTTCGTAATCGTGTCCACCCGGCCGCGCCACTCGTGTCCGCGCCCATCAAACACGCCGACCATGTCACCCACGCGCGCGCGGACCACACGACTCAGATGGTGGGCTTCATCCCCACGCACCTCGACCTTCGTGGCCCCCGCTGTCACATCCGGCATGTACACGCGTGTCATCGATTCATTGCCCCATTGCCCCACTGCCCCATTGCCCGATATCCTCTCCGTACCAGATGGTGTTCCGCGGCCAGACGCTCGGCAAGTACAGAATCATTGAACCGTTGGGCAGTGGCGGCTTCGGCACGGTCTACCTCGCAGAGGATACGTGGATCGACAAACGGGTGGCGCTGAAGGTCCCCCACCGGCAAAACCTCGACTTCGCCGAACTGCTCAAAGAGCCAAGACTGCTCGCCTCACTCGGCCATCCGAACATCGTCACCGTCATCACGGCCGAGAAACAGGACAATGTGTTCTTCATTGTCATGGAGTATGTGCCCGGCGACACGCTGGAGACACTCATCGCGCACAAAGGCGCGCTGGATCTCATGCAGGCGCTCGACTACACCGCACAGATCTGCAATGCGGTCGAGCATGCCCACAAACACAATATCCTTCATCGCGACCTGCGGCCGGCGAATGTCTTCGTGACCGAAAAGGGTCTGCTCAAGGTCGGCGACTTCGGCACCTCACGGGTGCTCGAACTGGCCGCGCACGGCACCACCGTCATCGGCAGTCCGCCCTACATGGCCCCCGAGCAATTCGAGGGGCGTGCGGTGTTTTCGTCCGACCTCTACTCGATCGGCGTCACGATGTATCAGATGCTGACGGGCACGTTGCCCTACGACACCCCGGCACCGGCTGACCTGGCGAGGCTCAAACGTGGCGAGCTGGTGCGGCCGCCGCGCGAGCGCAACAGCGGCATCCCGAAGGTCATCGACGACATCGTGATGCGCGCGCTCTCACCCGATGTCGGGACGCGGTATCAACGCGCGGAAGATCTCCTGAATGATCTGCTGGCGGCACGGCGTGATCTCGTCAGAAAACCACCGCCGGCCGTCGCGGCCTCGCCGGCCCCGGCCGGTTCGGGCGCCACCTCGCGCCCCACACCGCCCCCCCGCCCCGCGCCCACACCGACGCGTTTGCGTCCACGCGAAACACCCACCGCACGTTTCTGCTGGCAGTGTCGCAAACCCCTGCCCGCACGCGGCGCACGGTGCCCGTTTTGTGGTGAAAGCCAATAGACCGTACTGCTAAGATCGCGACGATATTCGGTACTCAGTAAGGAGTTTGTGATGGCATTCAGTGGCACCGGCAAAGTTTGGATGAATGGCACGTTGGTGAATTGGGCGGATGCAACGATGCATGTCGCGTCGCACATCATTCACTACGGCTCTGGTGTCTTTGAAGGCGCGCGGTGTTACAGCACGCCGAAGGGCTCCGCCTGCTTCCGCCTCGACGCGCATATGCGTCGGCTGTATGACTCGGCGAAAATTTACCGGATGGACTACAACGTGAGCCGTGAGGCGCTCACCACGGCAGTCCTCGACACCATCAAGGCCAACGGTCTGCCCGCATGTTACATCCGCCCGCTGCTTTATCGCGGCTACAGCGCCCTTGGCGTGAACCCGCTGCCCTGCCCGGTTGAAGGCCTGATCCTCGTCTGGGAATGGGGTGCCTATCTCGGCGCGGACGCACTGGAAAACGGTGTGGACGTACGCGTCAGTTCGTGGACCCGCAGCGCGCCGAACACGTTCCCGTCCATGGCCAAATCCGTGGCCAACTACGCCAACTCGGGCCTGATCAAGATGGAAGCGGTGATTGAGGGCTACAGCGAAGGTATTGCGCTTAATCCCGACGGCAACCTGAGCGAAGGCAGCGGCCAGAACCTCTTCCTCGTGCGTGATCACATCCTGTACACGCCGACGATGTCCTCGTCGGTGCTGCCGGGCATCACCCGCGACACGATCATGACGCTCGCGCACGACCTCGGCTTCCAGGTGAAGGAAATGGAACTGCCGCGCGAAATGCTCTACATCGCGGACGAGGTGTTCTTTGTCGGCACGGCGGCGGAGATTACGCCGATTCGTTCCATCGACAAGATTCAGATCGGTGAAGGCCGCCGGGGCCCCGTGACGACGGCGCTGCAGCAGGCGTTTTTTGACTACGTCAACGGGGTGGTGCCGGACCGCCACGGCTGGCTGACCTACGTCGACGTGCCGGTCGCCGCGCGGTAACCCCATGACCCACCGGGCAGCGTTTGACGCGCTCCTGGCGGAAGCCGCAGCGAAGCGGGCTTCCGATCTGCACCTGCGTGTCGGGCAGCCGCCGCTCGTCCGGATCAACGGCGAACTCGTGCGCTGGACCCACAGTCCGGTCACCACGCGCGAGGAACTCGACGCCCTGGTCAGCACCTGGCTTGATGCGGATCAACTGACGCGTCTCGACCGCACCCAGGAGGTGGACTTTGCGTGGTCCCTCGCCGGGGTCGGACGATGCCGCGCGAGTGTCTTCCGTGAGCGTGGCCACCTCGCGGTCGCGCTCCGCCTGATTCCTGCCCACATTCCCGCGCTGGACACGCTCGGCCTTCCGGCGTCGGTCGCGACCCTCGTGAACGAATCACGAGGCCTGGTGCTCGTCACCGGCGCGACCGGCAGCGGCAAAAGCACCACGCTTGCAGCTCTGGTCGCCGCCATCAACAAGGCACGCGCCGTGCACATCCTCACGATCGAGGATCCAATCGAGTTCATCCATGAGGACCAGCGGGCGGTCGTCAGTCAGCGTGAGGTCGGCATCGACGTCCCGTCGTACGCCGCCGGCCTGAAGAGCGCGTTGCGACAGGACCCGGACGTCATTCTGCTCGGCGAGCTGCGGGATGCCGAGACGATTGAGACGGCGCTGGTGGCCGCAGAAACAGGCCACCTCGTCCTCTCCACCCTGCACACACTGGACGCCCCCGAAACGATCAACCGCATCGTGTCGGTCTTCCCGCCGCACCATCAGGGACAGATCCGGCATCAACTGGCGCGGGTGTTGCGGGCGGCCATCTCGCAGCGGCTGTTGCCCAGAGCGGACGGGCAAGGGCGCGCGCTGGCCGCCGAAGTCCTGGTGTCCACGCCGTATATCCGTGATTGCATTGCGGACCGCGACAAGACGTCGCTGCTCGCCAGCGCGATTGTCTCGGGCTCACACGAATACGGCATGCAGAGTTTTGATCAGTCGATCCTCGCGCTGACACAGGCCAACACCGTGACGGTGGATGAGGCCGTGCGGTGGGTGACCAACGTCGAAGAGTTCAAGATGCGGCTGCGGGGCATCACGCCCGGCAGTTCGTCGTTCCGCCGGTGACCCAGACCCGAGTGGCGGCGTTGCGGATGCTGATGCGCCGCGATTACACGGCATTCGAGCTGCGCAAGAAGCTCATCGACAAGGAACACACACCCGAGGACATCACCGCCGCCCTTGAGAGCCTGGCCGCTGATCGCCTCCTCGACGACCGGCGCGTGGCCATCAGTTTTGTGCGGGTGGCGTCCTCACTCAAAGGGCGCGGCCGGCTCCGGATTGCGCGCGAACTCGAGGTGCGCGGGGTGGCCAAGGACATCATCCGCGAGGCCCTGGAGGCCCTGCCGGCCAAAGACGAGACCGACTCCATCCGCCGGTTCCTCGCCCGCAAACGCCTCCCCGCACGCCTGCCTGCGGCCGACCATCGCCGCATCTTCGCGCAGCTGATCCGCCGGGGCTTTTCTGCCGACGTCATTGCCAGGGTCATCCGGGAACCCCGGGACCAGGACTGAGGACTTCGGGAACCCAGGAACATCGAGCACCCCGGAACCCCGGGAACTTCGGAACCTCGGGACTTCGATACAATCGACAGTCGTGAAAGCCCGTGAGATTCGCCGCAGTTTCCTTGAGTTTTTTGCCCAGCGTGGGCACCGCGTTGTCAGCTCGTCGTCGCTGGTCCCCACCGAGGATCCGACGTTGCTCTTCACCAATGCCGGGATGAACCAGTTCAAGGACGCGTTCCTGGGCAAGGACCGGCGCGAGTACACACGCGCGACCACGGTGCAGAAGTGCATGCGGGTCAGCGGCAAACACAACGACCTCGACAACGTGGGCCCGTCACTGCGGCATCACACGTTTTTCGAGATGTTGGGCAACTTCTCGTTCGGCGACTACTTCAAAAAGGACGCCATCCCCTACGCCTGGGAACTGCTGACGAAGGTCTGGGGTATCGACCCCGATCGCCTGTATCCGAGCATCTTCAAGGGCGAAGGCGGCATCCCGCGAGACGATGAGTCGTACGCGATGTGGGTGACGCTCGTGCCGGCCGACCGGATCGCCGAGCTGGGTGCGGCCGACAACTTCTGGTCGATGGGCGACACCGGCCCCTGCGGCCGCTGTTCGGAGATCTACTTTTATCGCGGCGCGGACATCCCGTGTGCGGAAGCCGTCTGCCGTGGCATCGAGTGCAGCTGTCAGCGCTACATCGAAATCTGGAACAACGTGTTCATGGAGTTCGACCGGCAGCCCGACGGCACACTGAATCCCCTTCCCGCGCTGTCGGTGGACACAGGGATGGGCCTGGAGCGCATCACGACGGTGATCCAGGGCAAGCTGGCGACCTACGATACCGACCTGTTTACGCCCATCCTTGCCGCGATCGCGGCCAAGGCCGGCCGTCCGTACACGGCGAGCTCCGAAACGGACCATCCCGACATCTCGATGCGCGTGATCGCCGACCATCTGCGGGCGATGACGTTCCTCATCGGCGACGGTGTGTTGCCGTCCAACGAGTGGCGCGGCTACGTGTTGCGCAAGATCATGCGCCGCGCGATGCGTCATGGCAAAAAACTCGGCTTCACCGAGCCGGTCCTGTTTGAACTCGTGGACACGGTGATCGCGGAAATGGGCGAGGCCTATCCGGAACTCACCACCAATCGTGAGGCGATCGTGCGCACTGTGCGCGCGGAGGAAGAACGATTTGACGTGGTCCTCACGTCCGGCCTGCCGAAACTCGAAGACCTGATTGATCGCACCATCGCTGCAGGCAAGACGGTCGTCCCGGGCGAGGACGTGTTCCGCCTGTACGACTCACTCGGCGTGCCGCTGGACTTTTCCGAGGATCTCGCCGGTCAGCGTGGCCTGTCGATTGATCAAGCCGGTCTCGACACCGCCATGGGCGCCCAGCGTGATCGCGCGCGGTCGTCAAGCTCGTTCAAGACCACAAAGAGCACGATCGAACTCGATGCCGCCGATGAAAAGGCGCTGGGCACGGACACCTTCGTCGGGTACGAACTCACGTACACCACCACCAGGATCAAAGCCCTGTTTTCGGAGTCGGGCACACGGGTGGATCAATTGCAGCCAGGCGAGCACGGCTTCGTCTGTGTGGAGGAGACGCCCTTCTACGTGGAAGCCGGCGGCCAGGTCTCCGACGGTGGACACCTGTCGGCCCCGGACGTCCACGCCACCGTAACGGGCGTGTCCCGGCTCCGCGCGGGTTCGACAGCGCCGCGACTGCATCACGTGACGGTCACGTCGGGGACGCTGAAGAACGGGCAGAACGTCACGGCCACCGTCGACAACACACTGCGCGACTCGACCCGGCGCAACCACACGGCCACGCACCTCCTGCACGCGGCGCTGCGACAGACCCTCGGCACCCACGTGCGTCAGGCCGGGTCGCTGGTGGCCCCCGACCGTCTGCGCTTCGACTTCGCCCACTTCTCGGCGCTGACGCCTGACGAACGCACCGCCGTTGAACGTATCGTCAACGAGCAGGTCTTCCGCAATACGCCCGTCGTGACCGACGTGAAGAACACCGAGGACGCGATCAAGGGTGGCGCGATGGCGCTCTTCGGCGAAAAATATGGCGACAAGGTGCGCGTCGTGCAGATCGAGGGTTTCTCCACCGAGTTGTGTGGCGGCACACACGTCCGCGCCACTGGAGACATCGGCCCGTTTGTGATCACCGAGGAAGCCGGCGTTGCCGCGGGCGTCCGTCGTATCGAGGCGGTCACCGGTGCGGGCGCCGTGGCCCACATCCAGCACACACACGCGGCGGTGGCACGCACGGTGGCCGCGCTCGGCACCCAGCTTGACCAGGCGCCTGAGGCGATTGCGCGCCTGCAGGCCGAGGCCAAACGCCTCTCGCGTGAGAACGATCAGCTCAAGATGAAGATGGCTCTGGGTGGCGGCTCGCCCGGTGCCGCGTTGGACGACGTGGTCGAGATCGGCGACGCGAAGTTTGTGGCGCGGAGGGTCAGTGGACTGGACAAGGACGCCCTGCGCGGTCTCTCGGACTCCCTGCGCGATCGCATCAAACGCGGCGTGGTCGTCATCGCCGGCGAAAACGACGGCAAGGTCCAGTTGCTGGTTGTGGTGACCAAGGATCTGAACGATCGCTTGAAGGCCGGTCAACTCGTGAAAGAGCTCGCGCCGCTCATCGGTGGTGGCGGTGGCGGCAGACCGGACTTTGCCGAAGCGGGAGGGAAGGACGCGGGCGGCAT
>CAYRGW010000122.1:0-12105 GCA_964423815.1 uncultured Solibacteraceae bacterium
GACCGGCCCCTATTCGATGTGTTACGCCGTGAGTGTCACCGACGATCCGCTGGGCGAGTACTACCGCTATGAATTCCTGCGGCCGCTGTTTCCCGACTATCCGCGTCCCGCTGTCTGGCCCGATGGTTACTACGTGCCGACCAGCACGGGCGACGAGGTGATCGAAAAACACGCGTGTGTGGTGGATCGTCAGCGCATGCTCCGCGGGGAGCCGGCCACCGAACAGTGCTTCATCGTGGACGGCGTCAACTTTCTCAACAATGCCGACCTCGACGGTACGCGTCTGCCGCCTGCTGGTGCGCCCAATCCCATGCTGGCCACCGGCGGATCCCAGCTCAAGGGAGATCTGGATGACGATGGCGTGTATGTGTGGAATTTTCACGTGGACTGGGGCGACCCGTCCCGGACCAGACTGACCACCGTCGCGAAGATCCCGGTCGAGCCGTACCAATATCTGTGCGGCGGCCAGTTGACCCGCTGTGTGCCGCAGCCAGGTACTGACATGCGGCTGGATGCCCAGGGCGACAAGTTGATGGCGCGCGTGGTGTACCGCAATGTCTCGAGCGGCGGTGCCACACACGAGTCGGTGGTCGCCGTGCATTCGGTCAACACCGAGGCCGGCGCCGGTGGGGTGCGGTGGTACGAGTTCCGGGTCAACCAGGACCGGTCCCTGCGTCTCCATCAGCAGGGGACACACGCGCCGGACGCCTTCTATCGATGGATGGCCAGTCCCGCGATGGATCGTTTTGGCAACATCGGGATCGGCTACTCGTTTGGTGGCACGCCACATTTTGCCGGGCAGCGATTCGCGGGCCGGCGTCCCACCGATCCGCTGGGCACGCTGGGCCTGCCGGAGGTGGTGCTGGCCACGGGAGAGGCCGCCCAGACATACGGGCTTCGCTGGGAGGACTACACACAGACGGCCATCGACCCGGTTGACGACTGCACGATCTGGTACGTCGGCGACTATTACCGCAAGGGCGCGGAGAACTATTCCTCGCGCATCGGTGCCTTCCGCATGCCACCGTGCGGCGACCCCGGTGTCACCGCGCCCCTCGCGTCGTCATTTTCCGCGTGGACGGTCGGCGCGCCACCGGCGACCCTGAAGCTGGACCCGTTCTACGAAAAACATGCGGATGCGTTCGGGATTCCGATCGTCGCGTCCGGGGTCGTGGATGATTCCGCGCTGCTGATGGCGCGCGACATCGTCAACTACATGCTGCTCAAGCGACCGGACGTGCGGGCAGAGATGGTGCGGCAGGGATATCGGGTCGGCATCATCGGGCGATTCCAGGGGCAGGCCGACCTGCCGGAATACCGCGAGTACAAAAAACCCGCG
Organism: uncultured Solibacteraceae bacterium; assembly: GCA_964423815.1. Lineage (GTDB taxonomy): Bacteria > Acidobacteriota > Vicinamibacteria > Vicinamibacterales > SCN-69-37 > SYFT01. The sequence continues at coordinate 1,340 of CAYRGW010000122.1, forward strand.
GTTGATGATCGACGCCTCACGCCGAGCGAGCGGGAACGGTACAACGGGCCCGGTGGCATCGCCTCAATGAGTGATGCGGAGTATTGGAATCGGCGCGCGCGTGGTCTGGGCGGTCGCTACACCACGGCCGGCGAAGAGAACATTCTCGGCATTCCCAATACGCGGTATTTCGGGGAGCACATCCTGGTGCACGAGTTCTCGCACGGCGTGATGAGTGCGATCCGCACGGTGGACCCGTCCTTTTACGCCGAAATTCAAAAGGCCTATGAGGCGGCCAAAACCGCCGGCCGGTTCAAGGGGCACTACGCCGAGAATACGGTGGCGGAATATTGGGCAGAAGGGTCGCAGTGGTGGTTCTGGTCCAACTTTGCGTGGAACGCCCCCACGGGGGAACGTCTGTGGACGCCCGATTCCCTGCGCGCGTACGACCCGGTGTTGTTCGATCTGCTGGCTCGTGTTTATGCCGGCCACCACATTCCGGCTGATGTGTACTACGGCCGCGACGTCCGACGATAACGAAAGGTCCCCATGCGTCACCCTTCCGTACGAGCTCTGCTGATTCTGATCCTTGTGGCGGCGACGTGTTTTCCGGTGGCCGCCGACAAGCCGTTGTTCACCACCGTGTTTACGCCGGCCGAGTTCAGTGCACGGCGGGCCAAAGTGATGGCGGCGATTGGCGACGGTGTGGCCATCGTGGCCGGCGCGACGGAGCCGGCGGCGTACACGAAGTTCCAGCAGGGGAAACAGTTCTTCTATCTGTCGGGTGTGGAAGTGCCACGCGCGATCCTGCTGATGGATGGACGGACCAAAACCTCCACATTGTTTCTGCCGGCGCGCACGGAGGCGTCGAATCGGTCGGAAGGGCCGCTGCTCGCGCCGGGCGACCAGGCACGGACGACGACCGGGATCGAGCAGGTCGTGGATCGGGTGTTGTTTGATGACGCGATCAAGGCCGTCGCCGCCGAGGGCCGACCGATCTACTTCCCGTACCGCAGTGAATCACTTGGCGCGGCCGCGCCCGACAGAATTTCCGCGCATGAACGTGCGGTGGCGGCCGACCCCTGGGACGGCCGCGCGTCAAAGGATGCCGTGTTCCGCGAGAAGCTGCGCGCCGCGGCGCCGACGTCCGAGATTGTGAATCTGGATCCGATTGTGGACCGCATGCGCGAGGTCAAGAGTCCGGCGGAAATCACGCTGATGCGCGAGACGACCCGCCTGGCGAGCCTCGCCATCCTCGAGTCGATGAAGTCGGCCGAGGTCGGGATGTTTGAATACGAGCTTGAGGCGATCGGCGACTACATCTTCAAACGTCACAATGCGCAGGGCATCGGATATTACGCGTTGGTGGCCACAGGCACCAACTCCTTCTGGCCCCACTATCACGCGGCGCAGAGCCGGCTCGCCGATGGTGATCTCGTGCTCATGGATTATGCGCCGGACGTGTCCTACTACACCACCGACGTGACCCGTATGTTCCCGGCCAACGGGACCTTTTCTCCACGGCAGCGCGAGATGTACGGCATCTACCTCAAGCTGTATCAGGCCCTCATGACGTCGATTCGCCCTGGACCTGCGGAACCGTCCATCGCCGAGGCGCACAAAAAGATGGTGCAGATTCTTGAGTCGTTTGTGTTTGCCGACCCCATCGTCAAAGCCGCCGCCACCCGCTTTGTGGATGGGTATGCGCGACCCCGCCGGTCGTTTGGCCACTGGCTTGGGATGGAAGCGCACGATGTGGCTGGCGGCGTGTTTGACGGCAACTATCGTCCCGGGATGTTGCTCACCATTGAACCCGCCCTCACGATTCCCGAGGAGCGCATCTACATCCGTCTGGAGGATGCCATTCTCATCACCGAGACCGGCTACGAAAACCTGTCGGCATCCTTGCCGGTGGAAATCGCCGACATCGAACGGGTGATGAAGGAACCGGGCCTGGCCAACCTCTGGAAGGTCGCGAAATAACGGCGCGTCAGCGCGGCAGGCGCAACGTCGCGGTCACCGGAAAGTGATCAGACGGTAATCGTCCGTCCTGCGCCGTCCGGATGATCGCGGACTTCAGCACCTCGACGCCCGGGCTCACGAGCACGTAGTCGATCTTGTCGCCGGTGGTGCGCGTCGCGTCGAAGCCCGTGAACGTGCCGACCTCAGTCGCGGCCGGATGCAGGCGGCGGAACGTGTCCACGAGAAGGGGAGTGGCACCTCCAACCAGCACCGGCAGCGCGGGGTTGTCCTCGCCCACGTTGAAGTCGCCGGTCACAATCACCGGTTCAGCGGGATTGGCTCTCGCGCGAATGCGTTCGGCCAGCAACGCGGTACTTCGTTCGCGCGAGGGCTGCGACTGGTGATCGAGGTGCACGTTGAACACCCAGAACGCGCCACCTTGCCGATCGACGAGCCGCGCCCACGTGCAGATACGGGTGATCGTGTTGCCCCACGATTTCGATGCGACGACCGAGGGTGTGTCGGAAAACCAGAAGGTTCCTGACTCCGCCACATGAAACCGATCCCGCCGGTACAGGATCGCGGCATATTCCCCCCGCGTCTTTCCATCGTCGCGCCCCACGCCGATCACGGCGTACGTGGGCAGCGCGGTGGTCATCTCGACAATCTGGTCGTGCAGGGCCTCCTGCAGGCCGAGCACGTCGGGGTTGTCCTGCCGGACGACATCCATCAGGAAGTCGCGCCGGAGTGGCCAGCGGTTGTCACCGTCGTTGGCCGTGCCATACCGGATGTTGAAGGACATGACGCCGAGGTCGGCTCCAGACGAGGGGGCCTGGGCGCGGGTCGGGGCGGTCGCCGAGAGCACCACCAGGAGGGGTAGGAGGGCTGAGAGGATGCGCATGCGGGGCCATCATAGAGCACCGAAGTCAATGTAATGTGTCGGCATGCTGAGCCGTGTTGTCCTGGTCCTCGTACTTCTTGGCCTCGGTCCCATCGCTCCGGAGCCGCTCCAGGAGGTGGTGCCCACGCCGGGGCTGGTCATTACGTCCACCACACGCGTGAAGCCAGGCACGTATCGCCTATCGGGTCGTGATGGTGCCGCTGCGATCACCGTGCGCGGGTCGAACATCACGGTCGACATGACGGGTGTGGTGCTCGAAGGCGGGGAACCCTTCGTGGATCCGGATGGCTACGTCGGCACCGGACTCGAGATCGATGGCGGCGATCACGTCACCATCAAGGGCGCGACGATTCGCGGCTACAAAACCGCGATCCTTGCGCGCACGTCACCGTTCCTTCATTTGACCGGCAACGACCTCAGCTACAACTGGAAACAACGCCTCTGGTCCGGCATCGAGAAGGAAAGCCTCGTGGACTGGATGTCGTACCACAACAACGAGAAGGATGAATGGCTGCGTTTTGGCGCGGCCATCTATCTCTCCGAGTGTGACGATGCCGAGATTGATCACAATCGTGCGATTCAGGGACAGAACGGACTGATGATCACGCGCTCCGCCCGGTTGAAAATCTGGAACAACACGTTCTCATATCTGTCATCAATCGGCCTTGGCATGTATCGCACGACCGACAGCACCGTCGCCCACAACAAACTCGACTACGCGGTGCGCGGCTACAGCCACGGCTTTTATTTCCGCGGGCAGGACTCCACCGGCATCCTGATGTACGAACAGTCGAGCCGGAACACGTTCCACCACAACTCGGCGACACATGGCGGCGACGGACTGTTCCTGTGGGCGGGGCAGTCGACGATGGACACGGGGCAGGGCGGCGCCAACGACAACGTCTTCTTCGGCAACGACTTCAGCCATGCGGTGGCCAACGGCATCGAAGCCACCTTCAGCCGCAACAAGTTCATCAACAATCGCATCGAGGATTGCTGGCACGGCGTCTGGGGTGGCTACAGCTTCGATTCGGTCTTCCACGGCAACACGTTTGCGAACAACGATGAGGCCATCGCGATTGAACACGGCCAGACCATTTCGATTACGAACAACACGTTCAAGGGTGACAAGGTCGCTCTTCGGCTCTGGTCGAACGTTACGCAGGACCCGAACTGGGGGTATCCGAAGACACGTGACACTCGGAGCCGTGATTACCTCGTGTCAGGAAACACGTTCGAGGGGCATCAAACCGTCCTGGATGTGTCGAGAACGTCCGGCCTCGTGTTCAGGATGAACTCCCTCAGCGGCACCATCGGTGCCCTGATCAAGAACGGGATCGGAGTTGAGGGTTTGCGGTGGGATACCGCCCCCGCTGAAGGAATTACCGAGATTCCGGTCTACCCCGGCACGGTCTTTCTCCAATGGCCGAACGGGCTGCGCACTCAGATCCCCGAGGGCACCCCTCGCGGACGCTCGACGATCATCGTGGACGAATGGGGCCCGTACGACTACAAGTCGCCCAAGGTGTGGCCGGTGGGCAAGGCGACCGACAGGCCGCTCAAGCTGCGTGTGCTGGGGCCAAAGGGCACCTGGAAGCTCGTCACGGCCCGCGGCGGCTCGTCGAGCGCAAAGACCGGGGCCACCGGCGACGAAATCACCGTGACTCCGAGCACCGGCAATACAGACGTGCGGTTGGAATTCGAATACATCGGAGAAGAGGTCGTGGACCCGCGCGGTCGTCGCACGCCGGCAGGACAGCCGCATCGATTTGTGTATGAACAGTTCGAACCCGCGATTGCCTGGAACGCCCGGTGGTGGACGTGTGCAGACTATGCCGACCCCCTGAAAGCGCCCGACGCGTTCGAGAGGCGCCTTCGAGACACGCCCACGTTGTCAGTGACAGTGCCGAGGTTTGACCTGATCAGCGGCCGGACGCTGGTCGAAGGGCTGCCCAATGACCGTCTGGCCATGCGCGCTGAGGGGGAGGTGCGCCTGCCTCCGGGAGACTACGACCTGGTCACGATCACCGACGATGGCATCCGGGTGTGGGTGGACGACTCACTCGTGCTGGAACGTTGGGATATTCACGAATCCGTCGTTGACCGTATCCCCCTGACCGGCGGTCGGCACCGCATCAGGCTGGAATACTTCGAAGCCACCGGATGGGCTGAGCTGAAGGTGACAGTCCGTCGCCGGCAATGAGCTAATATCGAGGACTGCCTATGATGGAAATGTTTACGTCCCCCGAACTGCTGATTGCCCTGCTGACGCTGACGGTCCTTGAGATCGTCCTGGGTGTCGACAACGTCATCTTCATTTCCATTCTCTCCGCAAAATTGCCGAAGGATCAGCAGCAACGCGCCCGGCGTGTCGGCCTGATGGGCGCGATGTTCATGCGCATCGGCCTCCTGTTTTCGATTTCCTGGCTGGTCAGCCTGACGACGCCGTTGTTCCATATGTTCGGGCGGGACTTCTCCGGGCGTGACTTGATTCTGGCCGGCGGCGGTCTGTTCCTTCTGGCCAAGGCGACGTTCGAGATTCACGACAAGCTGGAGGGTGAGGAAGGTCACGTGTCCGGCAAAGTCGCCGCGACCTTCGCCAGCGTCATCTTCCAGGTGATGCTGCTCGACATGGTCTTTTCGCTCGACTCGGTGATTACCGCGGTCGGCATGGCCGACAACCTGTGGGTGATGGTGACGGCCGTCGTACTGGCGGTGCTGGTCATGCTGATGGCCGCAGATTCGATCAGCAACTTCGTCGAGAAACATCCGACGGTGAAAATTCTGGCCCTGTCGTTCCTGTTGCTGATTGGCATGTCGCTGGTCGCCGATGGATTCGGGCAGCACATCGGCAAGGGCTACATCTACTTCGCGATGGGTTTCTCGATTTTTGTCGAGATGATCAACATCCGTATCCGCGACAAACGCAAGGCGGTCGAACCGGTCGTCCTGCGGCACCGCGTCACGGAAGTGAAAGAAGGATAGGACACACCGTTCAGCTACACTGGGGACTGGAGGTTCCCAGTTTGATGAAGAAAGTCGTGCTCGCTCTGGCCGTGACGGTGGCCCTGTTTCTGATTCCGGTGACGCAGTCGTCACCATTCGCGCAGGCCCCCGCTCAGGCCCCCGCTGATCCCAACGCCTGGACGATTGACACCAGTCACTCGGCCGCAAATTTTGCCGTCCGCCACCTGATGGTGTCGACGGTGCGTGGCACCCTCGGCCCAGTCAAAGGCACCGTCTGGTACGACGGCAAGAGTGTGTCGTCGGTCCGTGCCGAGGTGACCATCGACGTCGCCGGCATCAACACGGCCAATGACGGCCGGGACACCCATCTGCGCAGCGCGGATTTTTTCGACGTGCCCAATCACCCGACCATCACGTTTAAATCAAAGCGCGTGACGGCCGGCTCCGGCGGTGCGTTCAATCTGATCGGCGACCTGACCATGCGTGGGACGACGAAGGAAGTGACCCTCAACGTGGAGGCCCCCGCCGCCACCATCACCCAGCCGGGTCGCAACGGTGGTCCGCCCACGTACCGCACCGGCACCACGGCCACCACAACCGTGAACCGATTTGACTTCGGGCTCAAGTGGAACAACCTGATGGCCGACAGCAACGCGGTGGTCAGTTCAGACGTCCGTGTGACGATCGACCTCGAACTCACGAAACGCTGAAGAAGGACGACGAGACATGACGGCCGACATTGTCCTGCGCGACGGCACCACGCTGCATCTGCGTCAGGCGGTGTCGGCCGATCTGTCCATCCTGCCGCCGACGTTTTTTGATCAGATGCACCTCCACGGCCAGTGGCTACGCGGCCTGGGTCTCGACGCCGCGGACCCGGCGCGTGTGGTGGTCGGTGGGGTCGGCGGCCATCTCCACGTGGTCGCCGGGTATCGTCTGCGACCGGGCACTCCTGATCGGGCGGAGGTCGCGATCGCCGTTGCGACCAGCTTCAAGGGACGTGGCGTGGGCACCCGGGTGCTGGAACTGCTCGCCGACGATGCCCGTCGGTCGGGGGTCACGGTGTTTGAGGCCTGGGTCCCGCGCGAGAGTCCCGCCATCCTTGAACTCTTCGCCTCGTCGGGATTTGCCGTCTCCGAACATGCGGACGTCACGCCGGAGCTCCTGCATGTCTCGCTGGATCTGAATCAGACACCGATGTTCCTGGATCGCAGTGCGGCACGCGCGCGCACGGCGGCGGCGGCGTCGATGCGCCCGTTTTTTGAGCCCCGGGGCGTCGCCGTGATTGGCGCCAATCGCGAGCGTGGCCGGATCGGCAGCGAAATTCTTCACAACCTGATCAACGCCGGCTGCACGGTGCCGGTGTACCCGGTCCACCCTCAGGGTGGCGAGATTGCCGGGCAACAGGCCTACGCGCGTGTCACCGATATTCCAGGTGTTGTCGACCTGGCGATCGTGGTGGTGCCGGCCGCCCATGTGCTGGCGGCGGTGGATGATTGCATCGCCAAGGGGGTCAAGGCCCTCGTCGTGATCTCCGCAGGTTTTGGCGAGGTAGGGGCGGAGGGGCGCGCCCTGGAGGCTGTGCTCCTGGACAAGGTGCGTGCAGCAGGCGTGCGCATGGTGGGGCCCAACTGCATGGGGCTCCTCAACACCGACCCGGCCATCAATCTCAATGCGACGTTTTCTCCCGTGTATCCGCCCGCCGGTGGTGTGGCGATGTCCACACAGAGCGGCGCGTTGGGTCTGGCGATCCTCGACTACACGCGACGCCTCAACCTCGGGATTTCGACGTTTGTGTCGGTCGGCAACAAGGCCGATGTCTCGAGCAACGATCTGATCCAGTATTGGGCCGACGACCCCCGCACGCAGGTCATCCTGCTGTACCTCGAGAGCTTCGGCAACCCGCGCAAGTTCAGCCAGATTGCCCGGCGTGTCGCCCGTGAAAAACCCATCGTCGCCGTGAAGTCCGGTCGGTCTGCGGCTGGTGCCCGCGCGGCCTCGTCGCATACCGGCGCGCTGGCGAGCAGTGATGCGGTGGTGGATGCCCTGTTTGAGCAGGCCGGTGTCATTCGCACGAACACGCTCGAAGAACTGTTTGACGTGGCGGCGTTACTCGCACGCCAACCCGTGCCTCGCGGCCGGCGTGTGGCGATTCTGACCAACGCGGGTGGCCCCGGAATTCTCGCGGCCGACGCGTGTGAGGCACAAGGCCTCACCCTGCAGTCGCTCAGTGACAACACGATTGCCGAGTTACGGTCGTTCCTGCCGGCGGCGGCGTCGGTGGGCAATCCCGTGGACATGATCGCGTCCGCGTCGGCTGAAAGTTACGGACGGGCGCTGACCGCGTTGTTGCATGACGACCGCGTGGACAGCGTGCTCGTGATCTTCATCCCGCCGCTGGTGACCCACCCTGACGATGTGGCGAGGGCGATTCGGGCGGCCTCGCTGGAGGTGCCGACCAAACCGGTGCTGGGCATCTTCATGTCGGCGCAGAGCGCGGCGCCCGTGTTGTCCCCCATTCCGTGTTTCGAGTTTCCGGAGTCGGCGGCCGTGGCGTTGGCCCGGGCGACGACCTACGGCGAGTGGCGACGGACGCCGGTCGACGTGCCGCCCGCGATCGATATCGATGTCGAGGCCGCCCGCCTGATCGTTGATCGCGCCCTGGCGCGTGGTGGGGGATGGCTGACCCCGGATGAGGCGCAGGGGCTGATGGTCGCGGTCGGCGTGCCGGTGCCCACCGGTGTTGCGGTGACGAGTGAACAGGATGCGGTGGATGGGGCCGCGTGGATCGGCGGGACGGTTGTGCTCAAGGCCGTGGGGCCGACGATTCTGCACAAGACCGAGGTGGGCGGTGTGCGCGTCGGGCTCATGGGCGAATCGGCGGTGCGCAGTGCCTGGCAGGACATGCAGTCGCGCCTGGGCGACGCCATGACCGGCGGGCTCATTCAGGCCATGGTGGGGGGCGGCGTCGAGATGCTGGTCGGCGTGACCGACGATCCAATCTTCGGCTCCGTGATGGCGTGCGCGAGCGGCGGCGTGTTGGCCGAGTTGCTCAACGATGCCGACTTCAGATTACATCCGCTCACCGAGCGTGATGCCGACGCCATGATCGAGTCCCTGCGCGGGGCCGCCCTCCTCAAGGGACACCGCGGCGGCACCCCGGCGGACATTCCTGCGCTGAAAGATGTGCTGTTGCGGATTTCGGCCCTGGTCACAGCCTGCCCGGAAGTCCAGGAACTCGACATCAATCCCCTGCGGGTGATGTCGCGTGGCGCGCACGCGCTCGACGTCCGGGTGCGAGTCGGTCAGCCCAAGGTGCCGGCAGGCAGCCGTCGCATTACGTACTGAGCTGCTGTCGGACGATCGCGGTTTCGGACTCACAACGAGGCATGGAGACGTGGAGACGCAGGGCTGGGGGCCCGGCGTTCCGCCGGCCATGCCGCCGAAGGCGGCCCCAGCCCTCACCCCCCGTGGAACCCCATGGTCCCCATGTTGAAAAAACTCCCAGCCCTCCATGCCTCGCTGTGAAAAACAGGGAGGCTCAGCGCACCGTGAAACGCACGGAACGTGAGGTGGTGCGGGCGTCGAAGGTCAGCAGGTACGCGCCGGGCTGAAGCGTGGCGACCGGGATGGTGATCGAGAGATCGACCTCGCCGCTGGCGAAGCGGGAGGGCTCCACCGACTCGGAGATCGTCCAGACTTCGCGGCCAGTGGCATCCACCACACGCGCGCGGACGGGGACAGGCGGCACCGTTGAGCGCCGCTGCATCGATGGCATCGCAGGCATCTGCTGGTAGAGGCGCGCGAAGGCCGTGACTGTTGATGTGCGATCAAACAGTCGGGTGGTCGTCGGCTGCACGGGCAGCCACGGCATCACCGTGGCGCTCGTGGAGACGACGCCCGGGGATGCTGCCAGCGCCAGCCCCGACATCGTCAGCGCATTCCTCGTGAAGTCCGGGACGTCCAGGTCGTAGTAGATGCTGCCGGTCGTGCCGTCGGATTGAATCCGCGCGCCAATCCGCAATTGATAGCGGCCCGGTGCCAACGTGAGGTTCGAGACAATCTCATACCCCACCACGCGGGCCGGTCCCGCCTTGAGCGCGACGGCGACGTTTGCGGACGTGCCGGCACGGCGACGGCCCTCCGGCGTGTAGGCGTCGATGCTGACCTCAACGGTTTCGCTGGTGGCGATCGGGCGAGCGCCGAGTGTCTGGCGGATGCCGAGTGTGACCGCCACGTGTGAGTCGCGCCGACCGGGCACCGCAAACGGCCCAGCCCACGCCTGCAGCGGCACGTCGCCCTTCGGCAGCAGTCCGCTCACGGCTCTGGCAAGCGGCGACGTCGTGTCTTTCTCCGCGTCGCGTGTTTCTCGGGCGGGATTGGTTTCCGTGTATTCGGTGCGCGTACGGACGTCCAGGCCCGGCCGATTCACCTTCACCTCAAGCCGCCGCGTGCGTCCCGCCTGTCGCGGGTTGGTCGAGGCAAACCCCAGCAGGTAATACGACCCGTTCTCAATGAAGATCTGCTCGACAGCCGGACCGGGGTCGTTCATGTCGATCGCCGCACGACCGCCGGTGGCGTGGGCCAGATCGCGCAGGTATTCCTGTTCGAGGCCCGGGCTGCAGGTCTTCGAAAACGGCACGCGCATGCCGCAGGTGTCGATCGTGTAGACGTTTACATTTGCGCGCTGGGCCAGGGCAAACATCTGCTGCATACGCGCCACCAGCAGCGCGCTCATGGCCCCGGGGCCCGTCGCGCCCAGGTTGCCAGGTGAGATCAAGACCGGGGTGGCCGCCGCGTCTTTGTCCACCGGTACACCCTGGCCGATGTACACGAGTGTCTTTCGCCGCTGCGGAATCGCCACCAACGCCTCGGTGATGCGGCGGATCACGTCCACCGAAGACCGGTAGTAGTACTCGTCAGTGTCGGGCGCGCCGCTGCCGGCCGGGGGGCCCAT
>CAYRGW010000123.1:0-11022 GCA_964423815.1 uncultured Solibacteraceae bacterium
TTCCGAATTCGTCGAAATGTTTGTCGGCGTCGGCGCGTCACGTGTGCGCGACCTGTTTGAACAGGGCAAAAAGAACGCGCCCTGCATCGTGTTCATCGACGAAATCGACGCGGTCGGCCGCCACCGCGGCGCGGGCCTCGGCGGGGGTCACGACGAACGTGAGCAGACGCTGAACCAGTTGCTCGTCGAGATGGACGGCTTCGAATCCAACGAAGGCGTCATCCTGATTGCGGCGACCAACCGTCCCGACGTCCTCGACCCGGCGCTGCTGCGCCCGGGACGTTTTGACCGCCGGATCGTCGTCAACCGCCCCGACCTCAAGGGCCGCGAAGGCATCCTCCTGGTGCACACCAAGAAGATCCCGCTGGCCGACGATGTGAACATCAGCGTGATTGCACGCGGCACGTCGGGCTTCTGTGGTGCAGACCTGGCCAACCTGGTGAACGAAGCGGCGCTTAATGCCGCGCGGTACAACCAGAAGGTGGTGCGGATGGCCGACTTCGAGCACGCCAAGGACAAGGTCCTGATGGGCTCCGAACGCCGGTCGATGGTGATCACCGAGGACGAAAAACGTGTCACGGCGATTCACGAAGCGGGTCACGCGTTGCTGGCGGTCATGCTGCCGCACGCCGATCCGATTCACAAGGTCACGATCATTCCGCGTGGCATGGCCCTCGGCTTGACGATGCAGCTGCCGACCGAGGAGAAACACAACTACTCGCGTGACTACCTCATGGATCAGCTGGCGATTCTGCTCGGTGGCCGTATTGCCGAGGAAATCACCAGTGGCGCCTTGACCACCGGCGCCGGCAACGATCTCGAACGTGTCACCGAACTCTCGCGCCGCATGGTGTGTGAGTGGGGCATGAGCGACGAGATGGGACCGCTCACGTTCGGCAAACGCGACGAACAGGTGTTCCTGGGGCGCGAAATTTCGAAGTCGCAGGACTACAGCCAGGAGACGGCCGTCCGTATCGACTCCGAGGTGAAGCGCTTCGTGTTGACCAACTACGACCGCGCGCGCACGGTGCTCACCGAGCACAAGGCCATCCTGCTGAAGATTGCCGATGAGCTGTTGCTGCGTGAGGTGCTGGACGCCGAGCAGGTGCGCAAGATCGTCAACGGCGAACCGCTCGAAGAACTGCCGACGCCGCCCAAGGTTGGAGGCGCGCCGCGTGATGAAGCGGCCGACCGTCCGACACTCGTGACGCCGCTGCCCAAGCCCGCGACTCAGGCCTGACGTGACCCGTCGGACGTTCCGGATCCCGCTGCCGTCGGGTCTGGTGCTGACACTTGGCGAGCGTACGCTCGTCATGGCGATCGTCAACGTCACCCCCGACTCGTTCTCCGACGGCGGGGAACGCATCGATCCCGACCGCGCCATCGCCGACGCCATGCAGATGGTCGACGATGGCGCGGATCTGCTCGACATTGGCGGCGAGTCCACCCGCCCAGGTGCGGCGCCGCTGTCCGCTGAAGAAGAATGGCGACGTGTGGGGCCCGTGCTTGAGGGGCTCCGGGGCCGTGTCGCCGTGCCCATCTCCATTGATACCTACAAAGCCTCGATTGCCGAACGCGCCATCGCGCTCGGCGCCACCATCGTTAATGACGTCACGGCGTTTGCCGCCGACGAGGGCATGGCGGCGGTGGTGGCGCATGAGAAGGTGGCCGCCATCCTCATGCACCACCGGGGTCGCTCATCGGCGATGTACGACCGTGCGGTGTATCAGGACGTCGTCGCCGAGGTCCGTGAGGAGCTGGCGGCGCGGATTGCCGTTGCCGAGGCCGCAGGCGTTGAGCGCGAGCGGCTGATCGTGGACCCGGGATTGGGGTTCGCCAAACGCGCGGAACACTCGATGACCGCCCTGGCGTCCCTGCCGGCGTTTGTGTCACTGGGGGTGCCGATTCTGTCGGGGCCCTCGCGCAAGTCCTTCCTGCAGTCGGCACTGGGTCCGCGGGAGCCTGCCGATCGTGTCTGGGGCACTGCGGCCGCCGTCGCCGCCTCCATCTGGCTCGGCGCCCACATCGTCCGCGTGCACGACGTGAAGGCCATGGTCGATGTGGTGCGAGTCACTGACGCGCTTGTCAGCACCCGGAACCCTGAACGCTGAACCCTGAACCTTATTTGATAGTCTAGCGGGGCGATATGGACCAGATCACCGCCCTCTTTCAGCGGCCCCCGGTGAACTGGTGGGATGTCATCGACATCCTGGTTGTGTCGATTCTCATTTACGAAGGTCTCAAACTTATTCGAGGCACCCGTGCGGCCCAGATGGCGCTGGGTTCCGCGGTGGTCCTGCTCCTGTTCTATGCCTCGCAGCGGTACCCGCTGCAGACGGTGAACTGGGTCATCCGGAACGTGTTTGTGTACGTCGGGTTTGCGGCCATTGTGTTGTTCCAGTCTGACGTCCGCCGTGCGTTGTCCCACCTGGGCCGCGCGCCGTTTTTCCGATATCTCGCCGGGACCAAGGAGTCGGACGAAACCCTGGAAGAGGTGCTCACCGCCGCCGGGTTGCTGGCCAAGGGCCGTGTCGGCGCGCTGATCGTGCTCGAACGGGAGATTGGGCTGCGCAACTACGTCGAAAGCGGCATTCCTCTCGACGCCGCCGTCAGTTACGACTTGTTGACGACGATTTTTCACCCGGGTGCGCCGATGCATGACGGCGCGGTAATCATCCAGGAGAACCGTGTGGCGGCGGCGGCGTGTTTCCTGCCGCTGACGGTGAGTCCCACGTTTGACCGTGAACTCGGCACACGACATCGTGCGGCCATTGGGGTCACGGAGGAATCCGATGCCGTGGCGGTGGTGGTCTCCGAGGAACGCGGGGAAGTATCGCTGGCCGTCGACGGCCGCATCGAGCGGGGGCTGACGCCGGAACGTCTGCGCGCGCGCCTCCACGAACTCGTGCTGTATCGAAAGCCCGTCGCGGCGGGGGGCGCCTGAGTTCATGGCCTGGCATCCGTTCAGAAACCTCGGACTCAAGGTGATGGCCACGGGCCTCGGCACGTTGTTGTGGATGACCGTGGGCAGCGACCAGGTCGTCGAACGCAGTGTGCGTGTGCCGCTGGTGTTTCGCGGGGTGCCGGCCGATCTGGAGATCGCCCCGGGCGCGCCGGACTCGGTGGAAGTGCATCTGCGTGGACGCGCGAGTCAGTTGACCGGCGATCAAGGCGACGTGCTGGTGTCGATCGATCTGGCGGAAACACGGCCGGGGTCGAGAGTGTTCCACCTGCGAACCAACCAGGTCACCACGCCGTTTGGCGTGGAAGTGACGCAGGTGTTTCCGGCGACCGTCATGTTGACGCTGGAGGAAACCGGGGAACGTATGGTCCCGGTTCGGGCCTCGATTGAGGGCGAACCCGGCAAGGGGTTTGTCGTCAAGGAGATCACCGTGGACCCGAAAGCAGTGATGGTCGTCGGTCCAACAAAGCCGCTCGACGAGCTCAAGCAGGCGATCACCGAGACGGTCATGATCGACGGCGCGACGGCCAACGTGACAAAAACCGTGAGTATCGGCGTGGCCGATGCGTCCTTGCGGCTGCGCGAGCCGCGCAACGCACGGGTGACCGTCGTGATCGTCAAATCAGAGACAGTCAAATCAGATATGCCGGAGAAGCGCTGAGTGGCGGAGCAGTTGTTTGGAACCGATGGGATTCGTGGCGTGGCCGGGGTGCGGCCGCTGGATCCGCCCACCGTCGCACGTATTGGCGCCGCCCTTGTCAAAGCCCTGAAGCTGGATCGGCCCGCGCGGCTGCTGGTGGGCCGTGACACGCGGGAATCCGGGGAGTGGATCGAACGTGAACTGGCGCGCGGCGCGGACTCGCAGGGCGCCGTGACGATCTCGGCCGGGGTCATCCCGACGCCTGGTGTGGCGTATCTGACCAGGACCCGCGAGATTGATCTGGGTGTGGTCATTTCCGCCTCGCACAACCCGTTTCACGACAACGGCATCAAGGTGTTTTCCGGCCGCGGTGAAAAATTCGGAGAGGTGACCGAACGGGCCGTGGAAGCGATCATCGCGGACCCATCGTGGAGTGTGCCGGCCGGCAGTGAAGCCCACGTGCAGGTCGAGGATCTCATTGAGCCGTATCTCGCGCACACACGACTGTTGCTGCCTGATGCGAAGGGGTTGGCCGGCGCGCGTATCGCGGTGGACATGGCCAACGGCTCGACCACCACAACGGCGCGACGGTTGTTCGAGGGCTTGGGGTTTTCGCTCGTGACCCTCGGCGATACGCCCAATGGACGCAACATCAACGAGAAGTGCGGGTCCACCCACCCGGCGGGGCTCGCGGCCGCAGTCGTAAACAACGGCTGCCGGATGGGGGTGGCGTTTGACGGGGATGGGGACCGCGCGATTCTGGTGGACCACCGTGGGCAGATCGTGGACGGCGATGCCTTGTTGCTCATGCTCGGCCTGCACTATCGGGACCAGGACCGCCTCACGGGCAACACCGTGGTCGCCACCGTCATGAGCAACATCGGCCTGGAGATTGCGCTGCGTGATCGAGGCGTGAGCATGCTGCGCACACCGGTGGGCGACAAGTACGTCAGCGAAGCGATGCTGCGCGGCGGGTACGTCGTGGGGGGCGAGCAGTCCGGGCACGTCATTCTCGCCGAACATCTCTTCACCGGTGACGGCATGGCTACGGCGCTGGCCGTCATGCGTGTGATGGCGGAATCAGGGCGCGAACTGGCGGATCTCGCCGCCGATCTGGTGGCGTTCCCGCAGACGCTCGTGAATGTGCGTGTGCGCGAGAAGGTGGATGTGGCCACGGTGCCTGCGGTCGCGGACGCCATGCAACGGGTGGAGCAGGCGCTGGCCGGCCGTGGCCGCCTGCTCGTCCGGTACTCCGGCACCGAGCCGCTGTTGCGCATCATGATCGAAGGCGAAAATCAGGCCACCGTGCAGGCGTGGGCCGAAGAAGTGGCGGACGCCGTGAGAAACACCATCGCATGATCCAACTCAGCGTGAATGTGAACAAGGTGGCGACGTTGCGCAATTCGCGCGGCGGCGCGGTGCCCAGTGTGATCGAGGCCGTTGACGTGTGCCTCAATGCCGGTGTGCGCGGGATTACCGTCCACCCGCGGGCGGACGAGCGACACATCACCCGCGCGGACGTGGCGGCGCTGGCCGCGCGACTGGCGCCGGTGCGTGATCGGGTCGAGTTCAACATCGAGGGCGACCCCCGCGCGGACTTTGTGGATCTGGTCGTGGCCGCGCGTCCCGCGCAGTGCACGCTGGTGCCGGTGCAGGACGGGGAGATCACCAGCCAGGCCGGGTGGTCGGCGCAGACCTCTCCGGAACGCCTGACGGCCGTGATTGCGCGGCTGCACGCCGAAGGCATCCGGGTGAGTCTGTTTGTGGACCCGGCCGAGGCCCCCATCCGCTGGGCGAAACGCCTCGGGGCCGATCGGGTGGAGCTCTATACCGAGCCGTTCGCCAAGGCGTATGCCGAAAGCGTCGCGTCGGGCCGCGAAAGTTTCCAGATGTATGCCGCCGCCGCCGAATTGGCGCACATGCTGGGCATGGGTGTGAATGCCGGGCACGATTTGGACCTGAACAACCTGGTCTGTTTCCGCGACCTGCCCTATCTGGACGAGGTGTCGATTGGCCATGCGCTTATCAGCCACGCCCTCTATGTCGGACTCGACCGGTCGGTGCGTGACTACCTCGCGGTGTTAGAATCCAAGGTGTGAACCGCGAAGCATTTGTCTACGCCATTTCGGGTGTCTTTTTCGGGCTGGTCATCGGCTGGATCCTCGGCACGCAGCAGGCACCCGCCACCGCTGCGGCAGTCGTCCCCGCCGCGCAGGCCGCTGCCCAGCTGCCCGCCGACGCGCCACCGCCGCCTGTGCTCGATGTGCAACGCGCCTCGGCGCTTGAACGCCAGGCCAACAGCGAACCCAACAACGCTTTGGTCCGTGTGGATCTCGGCAACCTCTACTTCGACGCTGAACGTTACGACATCGCCTCGTCCTGGTACGAGGCCGCGCTCAAACTCGACCCGAAAAATGTGAACGCGAGCACCGACCTCGGCGTGAGTTATTACGCCAGCAATCAGGCGGACCGCGCTCTGCAACAGCTCGACTATTCGCTCGCCATTGATCCCGCGCATGCCAAGACGCTTTACAACCAGGGCATCGTGCGCGCCTTTGGCAAACAGGATCTGGACGGCGCCGCCAAGTCCTGGGAGCTGCTGATCAAGGTCGCGCCGCAGTCGCCGGAAGCCGAACGGGCCCGCACCGGATTGGCCAGCCTGCGCGCCAATCATGCCGGCACCCCGCCGGCGGGTGGCGGTGGTGGTGGACTCGAGTTCTAATTGATGGCGTTCGGCTGGATCCTCCGCATCATCGCGATCCTGCTCGTCGTCAGGTTGCTGATGAAGTTCATCGGCGGGATCATGCGCGGCCTCGCGGGTGACCCCGCAGCCGGTCGCGGGTCGGTGCCACAGACGCGTGAAGGCGGACGTCTTGTGCGTGACCCCCACTGCGGCACACATATTCCGGAAACACGCGCGCTTCGACTCGGTACGGGAGCCAACACCGTCTACTTCTGTTCCGAAACCTGCCGCGAGCACTGGTCCGCGACACACCCGGCGTAACCGGCTCACACCATGACCGATCTGGCGCAACTCCGGCTCGACATCGTTGAGGTCGGACGACGGCTGTGGACGCGGGGATTTGTGGCGTCCAACGACGGCAACATCAGCGTCCGGCTGCCGGGGGATCGCCTGTTGGTGACCCCCGCGAGTGTCTCGAAGGGGTTCATGCACCCCGACATGATGGTCATCACCGACATGGACGGTCGCCTGATCGAGGGCGCGCCTGGCCGCAAGGCATCGTCGGAGATCCTGATGCACCTGGTGGCATACCGGCATCGGCCGGATGTGCACGCGGTGGTGCACGCCCATCCTCCGCTGTCGACCGGGTTTGCGGTCGCCGGCATTCCGCTCGATCGCGCGGTGCTGGCCGAGGTGGTCACCACACTCGGCGCGATTCCGATTGCCGACTACGGCACACCCTCCACGCCCGAGCTGCCGGCCGCGGTTGAGCCGTACGTGAAGACACACGACGCGATGTTGCTGGCCAATCATGGCGCGCTGGCACTGGGTGCCGACTTGTTTGCCGCGTATTACAAGATGGAGACGATCGAACATTTTGCGCGCATCAGCCTGGTGGCGCGGATGCTCGGGCGGGAGAACCTGCTCTCGCGGGACGAAGTGGGGCGTTTGCAGCAGCTGCGCGACCGCTACGGCATCGCCTCGCCGGCACCCGTGTGTGTGGATACACAGTCGGGCCAGGATCCGGATTGCCAGGTCGTGGTGGCGCCTGACGCCGCCACACATGCACCTCAGGACCGGCTCATCCCGGACACCAGTGTGGCCGGTGGGCGTGTCGCGGTAGGTAACGGCGGGGAGATTCAGTTAACATACGGCCAGCTGGCGAGTCTCGTGGATGAGGCCGTTCGACAGCTGGCGAGCACCCGGGCCCACAGCCGCGGGTGATTCTGGAGGAATTCATGGGCGAAGCGCTGGGAATGGTCGAGACGAAGGGATTGGTCGCGATGATCGAGGCGGCTGATGCCATGGTCAAGGCGGCCAAGGTGTCACTGGTCGGCTGGGAAAAGATCGGGGCCGGGTATGTGACGGCGATCGTCCGGGGTGATGTGGCGGCCGTGAAGGCGGCCACCGATGCCGGTGCGGCGGCGGCCCGTCGTGTGGGTGAACTCGTGTCGGTGCACGTGATTCCGCGTCCACACGCCAACCTCGAGGACGTGCTGCCGATCGGCAAAGCGTCGAAGTAACCAATGATTCTCGCGAAGGTCGTCGGCACCGTCGTCGCGACCAGAAAAGACGAGCGGCTCGTCGCCAGCAAATTGCTGGTGGCGCGGCCGCTCGACGCGTCTGGGCAGCCTGATGGCAATTATCTGGTGGCGGTCGATACTGTCGACGCCGGCCTGGGCGATACCGTGCTCATCGTGTCCGGCAGTTCCGCGCGGATGGCGCAGGGATTCAAGGACGCGCCCATTGATGCCGCGATCATCGGTGTGATTGATCACATCGACACCCCCGGAATCCTCCCCAGGACCTAGGCGCCATGCAACTGGCCCGGGTCATTGGCGACGTCGTCGCGACCATCAAAGACACGAACCTCACCGGGCACAAGTTGTTGCTTGTGCAGCCGATCTCCGCGGACCACACGCCCGTGGGACGCCCCGTCGTGGCGCTGGACGCCGTCGGCGCGGGCGTGGGTGAACACGTGTTTTTTGTGCGCGGCCGCGAAGCGTCCTTTCCGTTCCTGCCCGCCGAACCTCCCGCAGACGCCTGTGTCGTGGGGATTGTGGACCACTGGGATCTCGAGGCGAAGGGCTGAGATGCAGATCGGACGAGTGGTTGGCACCGTGGTGTCCACGCAGAAACATCAGAAGATCGACGCGGCAAAGTTGTTGCTCGTGCAGCCGATCACGCCGGATAATCGGCCCAAAGGGCAGACGGTGATTGCGGTGGATTCGGTCGGTGCCGGTGTCGGTGAACGGGTGCTTCTGGTGATTGAAGGCAAGGCCGCCGGTGAAGCGTTGCGCCGCAAGGCCGCGCCGGTGGACGCGGCGATTATCGGCATCATCGATTCAGTGGATCTCGGGTGACTGCGATGAACGAACACGAACTCCGGATGATGGTGCGCGAGGCGGTTGCGCGCCACTTGGGCGGGCCGACCGAAGCCCCGATCCCCCAATCCGCCATCTCCCGATCCAAATCCTCCATCCTCGATCCTCAATCCTCAATTCACGCAAGTCATGCACTTTACGGCGGCCTCGTCACCGTCACGGACGCCTGTGTGATCGAACCCGCCGTGGCGTGTGATCACTGCGGGTACTGCAAGAGTCACGGACATTGACGTAGCGCAGCCTTGGCGAAGTAGCGCAGCCTGGTCTTGAAGGCTGCGATCTGGCAATGGGCCAATGGGCCAATGGGCCAATGAGCCAATGGGGCAATGAGG
Source organism: uncultured Solibacteraceae bacterium (assembly GCA_964423815.1). GTDB lineage: Bacteria > Acidobacteriota > Vicinamibacteria > Vicinamibacterales > SCN-69-37 > SYFT01. The sequence continues at coordinate 9,002 of CAYRGW010000123.1, forward strand.
CAATGGAAATGAGGCGCGGGTCCGATCCCGCTTGTCAGGTGTATGGCTGTGGAGCGGCTGCAGCCATGCGCGGGCTTCGCAGCCAACCACCCGTTGAGGTGATGCGGCAAGTGCGACTATCATTCGCGGAGTCAACGAGTTAGGGAGAGAAGGTTTCGAGGCGGATCCGCGGATGGCTGCGGGGGTTCGTTTCGCGGTCTACTCCAAGACTAGTTAGGCGCACCAGGATGAGCATAGAGACAGGACGAGGACACATGCTGAGAACCGCGTTGCTGATGATGGCCCTCGCTACTGTTGCGTGTGAGGTGTCGCCCAATCCCGTCGGGAGAACGGGATCGCCACAAGAATCTGCTTCGGTGTCTTCGACACCGGGGTTGGCAGACACACAGACTGCGTTCGAGATCGAGGGCATGTTGGGCAGTCGAGATATGGTTCTGGTGCAGCCGATGCTGGAGGCCGATGTCGCTGTGTCTCTCCGGGCAGAGCAGGCGGGTGTTGACCCTTCCACCATCGAGGCTAACGTGCACGGCCTGAAGTTCTTCGTCGTTCATCGGGACCCTGAGGTAGGCACGGCCTCTTTTCGCCGCAGTCAGGTGTACCACCACCTCAATTCTGGTAGCCAACTCACGGTGGACAATGCCTATTGGTATGTGAGCGGTTTCATTTCGACCGATATCATCAAGGTGCAAGTGAAGTACTGGTCCAACTACTACCGGACAAGCCCGGACGACATTGCAAAACTGAAGACACTCGCCGAGGCTGTGCGCAACGGTACCGGGCACAAGGAGGCATATCAAGCCTTCGGGTCACCGTTTTCAGGGTCGTTAGGCGATCGAGGTCCGGACCAGAACCGACTGGAGCGTGAGGTGACATGGTTCGCCGGTGTGCAGGCGATTGACGGCGTCGGCGTCGAAGTCATGCGGTCGCCTGAACTGGGCAACCGAATCGCGGTCCGTTTCGCGAAGTAGGGCCTAACACGCCGTGCATCCGACGGCGGCGCGTGCAATGATGAGCGCCGCCCCGGCTGGCGATAGGCGCACTAGTATGCTGCGAACCCCATTCAGCTGTCTTTGCCAAACCGCGGTGTGCTCGACGAATGAGGACGCTTTGGAGTCTCTCGGATCGCTCCGTCAGAACTGCAGCGCACTTCGGGAAGTTTTGCTGCCCGACTCGAGCTGGTACGCGCTCGAGAGGCGGCACAGGGCAATCAAGTCGGATAGCGATACCGGTCAACGGTCGGTTCTGCTCTTGGCACACGCACGAAACTGTCTGAGCCGGTTGACTGATCCCGTCCATTCGTATCTGCTCGACGGCGACGTTCGGAAGTCGGCCCTGTCTCGGCAGTACGTCGCCGACCTTGAAGAGAGGTGGTTTCTGCCAGATGCCGCTAGCGAGCGACACGAGCAATCAAGGGGATTTCGGAGTCGTCTCGCCGAACTGCTACTCGCCCGTTGGCTGGAAGACAGGGGTTTCGCCATTCTGGGTCTTGAAGCGCTTGGAGCCTCGGTGGATATTGAGGCAGGACCTGCTGGCGGCGACAGAACGTCTTATGAGGTCAAGTTCATTGGCAGCAACAATGCGGCGTTCGACGAATTCCTGAAGAGTTTGCGAAACGGCGCCGCCGGTGGTGCCATATCGCCGAGAGCGGCAGCGAACTATCTTCTCTTTCGTGCCTACGAGGCGGCTCTTCAGTTGCGACGGAAAGGAAGAGAAGGCATCGCCGTAGTGGTTGTCGATGACATCATCTGGCACCGATTTGAGTGCCATGCCAACCGAATCGACTGGATGGCCCCGAGCTTCCTCGCGGCCGGCCCGGACTGGGACAGGTTTCTCTGCGAGAAACGACAGGAGACCAGGTTTAAGGAACTCCCGGCCGACCTCGGGAGTACCCTGACCGCAGCGAAAGAAGTGTGGGTCTTGCGGTTTCTCTACGACTTCCGAATCGAACTGGAAGGTCAATTCAGGAGCGGCGCCTAACTCGGTATATGGACTCCTCCCCGTGTCAAGTGAGTGATCAGTGA
>CAYRGW010000124.1:0-11002 GCA_964423815.1 uncultured Solibacteraceae bacterium
GGGTCGCTGGCGCCGGTCATTGTTGCGCCGGGCGCGGCGGTGCCGCCATCGGCCCGCTCCGCATGCCGCACCACAATCACCATCTGCGCCTCCGCCACCGGCGGCGCCATCCATGCGGCAACCATCACGACACCCACCATCGATAACAACAATTTCATTTCGAACTCCTGCGCGCGATGGCATACAGCACCGCGCCCGCGACCAGCGCATACCCGCCGACCTGCAACTGCAGCGACGTCGCCCCACCAAGAATCGCCAGCGAAATCACCAGCGCCACCACCGGCACCACGGGCCCACCGGGAATCGTGAACGCGGCGGGACCTTGACGACGCAACACCAGCACAGACGCACACGTGCCGGCATACACCAGCAACCGGCTCACGGCGCTGCTGGCCGCAAGCGTCACAAAGTCACCAAACAACGCCAGCGCCAGCGCGACCAGTGACGTGATGATGATGGCCGTCGCCGGCGTGTGAAATTTCGAATGCACTTTGCCAAAAAACGACGGCAGGTCCCCCTGCTCCGCCAGCGCATACAGATTGCGCGATCCCGACAACGCCTGCCCCATGTTGTTGCCGGTCATTGAGACCGCGCCGCCCGTGGTCATCAGCAACGCGCCCCAGGCACCAAGAAAGAGCAGCGACGCGTCCGCCAACGGCCGCTGCGACTCCGCAATCGTCGGCAACGTCCCCATCGCGACCACCTGCGCCAGCGTCATCACGATGCCGACAATGACGATGGTCATGACCATGGCAAAGGGCACCGCAGCTTTTGGATTTTTGGTTTCGCCCGCCGGCACACCGACGACTTCATACCCACCGTAGGCAAAAATCAGCAGCAGCGCCGACGTCGAGATCTGGGACCACGTCAGCGCCATGTCCGGACGCAGCGCGTCAAACGACACGTACGGCAACCCCAGCGCGATGAAGATCACGAGCGGCGTGAGTTTGCCGTACGTCAGCGCGTTCACCACCCACGCACTCTGTTTGATGCCGATGACGTTGATGGTCATGAGCGTGAGAATCACGCCGGTGATCACCGCCTCGCGCGCAAGCCCGGGCTGGTTCGCCCCGAGCTCGGGCCAGTAGTAGGCCAGCGCCGTGGTCAGCCCGTTCACCACCGAGGCCCAACTGGCGACGCGGGTGACCCACATCATCCAGCCGACCTCAAAACTGAAGAACCGTCCGAAGGCGGCTCGTGTGTAGAGGTAGGCGCCGCCCGTGCCCTCAAAACGGCTGCCGGCTTCGGCAAAGTTGAGCGCGATGAGCAGCGACAGGACGCCGACCATGGCGACCGCAATGCCGCTCCAGGCCCCAATCTGCGCCGCCAGAGGCGCCGCCATCAGGAACACCGCGCCGCCAATGACCTGATTGACGCCAATGGCCGTCAGATCCCATTTTCCCAGCTCTCGTTTGAGGCCTGACATGTGTTGGGTGAGTATATTGACGTCCAGCATGTCCGCCAAGCCAAGACCACCCCTGCCACCCACGGCATTTACCCTGCCCGCGAAGTACTACACCGACCGGTCGATCTTCGATCGGGAACAGGAGATCTTTTTCCGGCGGATGTGGGTCTGTGTCGGACGATTCGAGGAACTCGAGGCCTGCGGCTCCTACGTCACACGCCACGTCGCGGGTGACACCCTGTTCATCGTCCGCACCAGTCGGCCGGGCGAGCCGGACGCGATCAAGGCGTTCCACAACCTCTGCCGGCATCGGGGCACGGCGCTTTGTGCTGAGGAGAAAGGCCGCTTCGCTGGGTCGATCCAGTGCGAATACCACGCGTGGACGTACAACTTCGACGGCGAACTCATCGGTGCGCCTCACATGGACGGCTCGCCACATTTCCGCAAGGAAGACTTTCCACTGCTGCAGGCGCGCGCCGGGATCTGGGATGGATTTGTGTACGTTTCGCTGGCTGACACGGGTCCGACGCTTGAACAGCAGCTCGCCGACATGCCGGCGAAGTTCCGCCAGTGGCGCATGGGCGATCTGCGGCGTGGCGACGGCATCACGTACGACATCGCCGCGAACTGGAAACTGGTCATCCAGAACTTCAGCGAGTGCCTGCACTGCCCCAACCTGCATCCGGCGCTCAACAAACTCTCGCACTACCTCAGCGGTGAAAACGAGCCCCTGCGCCCGACCTACATGGGCGGCCGCATGGATCTCAATGAGGGTGTGCAGACGATGTCGATGGACGGCACGTGTCCGCGCACCTTCCTTCCAGGGTTGTCACCGGAAGACCAGCGTCGTGTGTATTACTACGCGATGTTCCCCAACCTGCTCATCAGCGCCCATCCCGACTACGTGATGGCGCACACGTTGTGGCCGGTGGCGCCGGACCGCACGCGCCTGGTCTGCGAGTGGTATTTCCATCCGGACGAAATGGCGAAGCCTGGATTCACCTCGGCGGACGTGCGCGAATTCTGGGACATGACAAACCGCCAGGACTGGCACGTCTGCGATCTCGCGCAGCGCGGCATCAGTTCACCCGTCTATCGTCCCGGCCCCTACTCGGCGCGCGAGGATCTGCTCTACGCGTTTGATCGGTTTATCGTCGCTGCGCTCGGGGAGTAGGGCGTGACCTTTAGGTCCGCCGCTTCTGGCGCGGCTAAAGCCGCCGCCCTACAACCTCAGATCTTTGCGGTCTTCCGCGCAGGATTAAAAAACGGCGTGGGCACCACGGTCGCGGGCACACGATGGCGCACCACATCCACCGTGTGTTCCACTTCGAGTTTGGTGCCCGCTGCGGCGTTGGCGGCGCTCACGGTCGCGAGGCCAATCATCTGCTTCAACACGGGTGACCAGGTCGACGACGTCATGCGACCGATTTGTTTGCCCCCGGCAAAAACCGGGATGGCGACACGTGAAGCCGTGGCGTGCGTCATCGGCGGCAGGCCGACCGCTTCGTACAGTTTTTCGACCGCGGGCCAGTCAAACGACACACCCACGATGCGGCGACGCGGAGCGACGGCGTTTTCGGCCGCCAACGCTGCGCGACCGATGAAGTTCTCCTTGTTGAAGTCCACCAGACGCCCGAGGCCAATCTCGAACGGCGAATACAGCTGCGACGCGGTCAGCGCCTTGCGCGCGCTGAAGAAGTCGACATCGATCAACAGGAGACCAGCTTCGATACGCGCCACGTCCAGCGCCAGCATGCCTGCGGGTTTGAGCCCATGGGCGGGACCGTGCGCCACGATCGCATCCCACACCTTCATCGCGTCCGCGCGATTCATCCAGACTTCATAACCGAGGTCGCCTGTGTACCCCGTGCGTGAGATGTCCACCTTGGCGCCGGCAATCGTGCCCGAGATGACGCGGAAATATTTCAGCGACGCGATGTCGCCATGCACCACGTTGCGAAGCAGCGCCCCTGACGTCGGTCCCTGGATCGCGAGCGCGGCGATTTCTTCGGAGATGTCATCGACCTGCACGTCGAGGCCGGCCGAATGCTGGCGCAGCCATCGCAGGTTCGGCTCCGCCGCGGTCCATCGGAATGTCTGCTCCCCCAGCCGGCTCACCGTCCCATCGTCGAGCACCCGGCCATGTTCGTCGCACCAGGGCGTGTACACGACCTGCCCGACATGGATGCGCTGCGCATCACGCGTGATGACACGATCCACCAGACGCGCGGCATCGGGCCCGGTGATCAGGTATTTGAAGAGCGGCGAAATGTCGATGAGCGCCGCGCCGTTCCGGATCGCGTTGTACTCGTGTTCGTGGTGGGGCTCGTAGTTGCTGACCGTGTAGAACCCGGCCCAGTCCCGGTAGTTGAGACTCCGGCACAAGGGCAACGTGCGTTCGTGAAAAGGGGTTCCGACGGGCATGGAGAGATTCTAGGCCCGTTCCACCAGCGTCAGCGGGCTTGTTGTGTCCAGGGTGAACCGGCCGCGACCGGAGGGGACGATGCGCAGGCCGGGGGTCTTCTGGTCCAGGCGGCGGCGCAGGAGCAGGAGACGGGTTTCGAGATTGTCCTTGAAGTCCGGCAGCCCCAGCGACTTGTCGAGGCGGAGTTCGCGGTTGGTGAACTCCCGACGCCCCTCGGACTGATAGATCGAGAGCACCTTCCAGAGGATTTTTGCCGGGAGACCACGAATCAGGTACTCACCGTCAACCATCAGGACCTCATCCGACGCGTGGAACGCAACCTCCGCAGGTGATGTTTCAACCGGCGCCGGGGTGAGCGGTGGTCCGGACGGGTCAGCCGGGTGCGCCGCATCGGTGGTTGCCTCGACCGACTCCTGCAACTGCATGTTCTGGATCGCGATTGCCAGGTACGACCCCAGCAATTCGATTGTCGTCTTGTCCTCTTCATGGAAACGGTAGGACAAGGCGCTTTCGATCACGATCACACCGACGAGTTCACCACGGACCACAAGCGGCACACCGAGCTGGCTGGCGGGGTTCTGCATGCCGGGCATCACGATGCGTGATTCCTGCGGACACCACCCGCCGGCTTCGGCGCGTTTGGCCACCGCGTAGGCGTACAACATGCCGCGCAAGAGGCCGGAGATACGAATGGGCTTCTGCGCCTCCGCGACCACACCGGCGATGCCTTCGCCAAAACGCGCCTCGGCACCAACACCGTGACCGTCGTAGCCGCGGGTGGCCAGGGTGACGAGCACTCCAGGCTGTTCAGCAGCCAGGAGGATCATCGAGTGGCTGAACCCGAAGAAGTCCTCGAGGCCCGCGAGGATCGACTCAAGCAGTTCTTCGAGCGTTGTGGCCGCGTTGATGCGCTGCGCCAGATCCTGAAACGCGGTCATCGTGAAGACCGACACCGGTACCGCGCGACGGCCTGGCGTGGCGGCGTCCGCGTCATGCCCGCGTTCGCCGGCGACCGCGGTGACACTGGTCACCTCATAGATGTCTGCCGCGAGCAGTTTAAAAATACCCTTCAGGCCCGTGTACGACGCAATGGCCTCGATGCGGAGCGCCACCCGATCAAAGATCGCGCCTGTCGTCTCCGATCGGACGTACCGCAATCGAAGGTGCCAGCCCTGCTGCGTGTCCGGGTCAATCACCTGCACGAGTGCGTGGGGATTTTCCGCCACGTTCCGGCGGCTCTTGTTGAAGAACTGGAATGACAACGCGACGTGCCTGGCGTCCACGTAGTCGATGTGGCTCAGATACGCGGCGTTGGGCGTACCGTCCTTCGCACACGTGTAGAACATCGCCGGGATGATCCCCTGGAAACACGAGGTCAGCGTCTCGAGTGCCGGCTCGGGTCCTCGACTCATGACGTGGACTCCCCGGTTTCAAGTCGGCTGCCCGCGCCCGGTCCGGGGGTTTGATCAAACGCCGCGGTCACACGCAGCCTGACGGCGATGCAGGGCCAGGTCGTCCACCCTTGTGTGGCCTCGGGGGGAATCCCAACCATTTGCATCTGAGCGACCAGTTCCTGCCATTGATCCTGGACACGCGTCCGCTCGGCCGGTTGGCCGTCACGAATGCTCACGCGTTCACCTTTGATCTGGCACGCGCGGTCGTCAGCGGGTCGGGCAAAAGCGAGGGCCGCCTGTCCGTTGGCGTTCAAATCCGCGAGCACGGCCGCCGCATCCACGGCCGGCACGTAGGCCGTGAGGTGCTGGCGATCGGCGTCCACCACCACGGCAATCACGCGTACGCCGTTGGGCTCAAGCCGGGCGTTCCGCGTGCCCATGTGAATGGACACACCGTGTTCCAGAAACGAGATCAATGACGGGTGCAGAGTCACGGCGCGAGAAAGGAGTATAGCCGCGCGATAAGGTTTTCTTAATGAACTTGTAGGAGGTGATTAGGGTTCGCCCCGCGGTCGTGACCCGTCTGTGTGTGACGGAGACGACATGATGACGACCAACCGATTCACCGCTATCACCGCCGCATTTGCCGGCATTTTTGTAACGACCCTCGTGGTCTCGGCCAGTTCGCCGACCGCGACCTCCGGCACGCCCACGACCAACGTCAGCGTGGCCCGTGGCGAATACCTCGTCACCACCTCCGGGTGCCACGACTGCCACACGCCGTGGAAGATGGGCGCGAATGGACCGGAACCCGACATGACACGTGCGTTGACGGGCCACCCGGCAGATTTTGTGATGCCGCCGGCGCCGAAACTGCCTCCCGGTCCGTGGATCTGGATGGGCGGGGCCACCAACACCGCGTTCACGGGCCCGTGGGGCACAAGCTTCGCGGCCAACCTGACGCCGGACAAGGCCACGGGCACGGGCGACTGGACGGTTGAGCAGTTCATCGCAACGCTCCGCACCGGCCGTCGCCTCGGCAAGGGCCGCCCGGTTCTGCCGCCGATGCCCGCCGCGGTCTACGCCAAGATGACTGACGACGATCTGCGCAGCATCTTTGCCTACCTCCAGTCGCTCAAGCCGGTGAGCAACAAGGTGCCGCAGCCGGTTGAACCTGCCGAAGGCGGTCTGTGATGCGGCCGGTCGTCCGCCACTCGTTGATGATCGCGCTGTGCGCCATGTTCACGGCCGCGGTGTATCAACGGGTGGCGGCGACCGGCGTCACGATGCCCGGGCTGTTGTCAGAGACGGGCATACATCTGGTCCAGGGTTCGACAGGGTCCAAGGTCCAAGATTCCTTTAGTCCGCAATATCCCCTGTGGAGTGATGGAGCGGCGAAACGGCGATGGGTGTACCTGCCTGAGGGCGCGACGATTGATGTGTCTGATCCCGACCGGTGGGATTTCCCTGAGGGTACAAAGTTCTGGAAGGAGTTCGTGATCGGCGGCCGCAAGGTTGAGACCCGCTTCTTGTGGAAACGCGACGGGGAGTGGCGGTTTGCAACCTACGCATGGAATGACGAGCAGACCGACGCGACGCTGGTGCCGGAGAACGGCCTGTTGACCAATGTGGAGGTCGCGCCGGGCAAACGCCATCGCATCCCCGGCTCGACCGAGTGCCGAGCGTGCCACGTCACGGACCGGGTCGAAATTCTCGGGTTCACCGCGCTGCAACTCTCCACGCTCCGCGACGCTGGCGCGTTGCATGCGGAGCCGCTCACGCCGGACATGATCACGCTGCGCACCCTGCATGAGGATGGGCGCCTGTCACCGGCGCGCCCGGACTGGGAGTCACACCCGCCGCGCCTCGCCGCACCCGATCGCACGACACGCACGGTCCTGGGCTACCTCTCGACCAACTGCGGCACGTGTCACAACGCCTGGAGTGATCTCGCCACGCTCGATCTCGACTTCAAGGCCACCACGTCCCGCCCGACGACCCCGTGTCCCACTAGCCTGAAGACCACCCTTGAAGGCCCCGGTCGCTGGGAAATCGCGTCGGCAGCGCCCGGCACCTCACGACGACTCTCGCCGGGCCGTCCCGAACTCAGCACTCTGCTAGCCCGAATGAAGTCCCGCCGACCCACCTCCCAGATGCCGCCCCTCGGCACCGTCGTCGTCGACGACGCGGCGGTGGCGCTGCTGACGAAGTGGATCGAAGCGGACCCGGCCGTGTGGGAGGTCCGGCGGTCCGGCTGCTGACTTCGGGACTAGAATGTCCCTGCATGCCGCAGCAATACGACGCCATCGTCATTGGCGCCGGACACAATGGACTGACCGCCGCCGCGTATCTCGCCCGCGCCGGCCGCAAAGTCGTCGTCCTGGAACGCCGCCACCTGGTGGGTGGCGCGGCGGTTACCGAAGAGATTTACCCCGGGTTTAAATACTCGGTCTGCTCCTACGTGGTGTCACTGCTGCGACCGGAGATCATCCGCGAGCTGGAGCTGGCCCGCCACGGCCTTGAGATTCTGCCGCTCGACGGCACGTTTACGCCGATGCCCAGCGGCGACTATCTCTGGCGCACCAACGACCACGCGCAGACGTTCCGCGACATCTCGCGGCACTCGCGTGTGGACGCCGAGGCCTACGACGAATACGGCCGCGCGATGGTGGAGATGGGCCGGTTCGCCAAACCGATTCTCGGGATGACGCCGCCCGATCCGTTTTCGCTGAAGCTGAAGGACCTCAAACCCCTCGCCGAGATTGCCAACCGCTTCCGCAACCTTCCCGATCACGATCGCTACAACCAGCTGCAGCTCCTGACGATGAGCGCAGTGGACTTTCTCGATCAGTGGTTCGAGACCGACGTCCTCAAGGCGACCATGTCCGCCTCCGGCATCATCGGTACGTTCCTCGGGGTGAAGTCGCCGGGCACCGCGTACGTGCTGCTTCACCACTACATGGGTGAAATTGACGGCGCGTTCCGTTCGTGGGGCCTCTCTCGCGGCGGCACGGGCATGGTGTCCGAATCGATCGCGTCGGCCGCGCGCGCAGCAGGCGCCGAGATTCGTCTCGACTGTCCCGTCACCAAGATCATGGTGTCCAACGGCCGCGCCTCAGGTGTGGTCCTGGAAAACGGTGACTACATCCTCTCGAACACGGTGCTGTCGAGTGTGGACCCACGACTGACGTTCCAGAAGATGGTCGGCGAGCAACATCTGCCTGGCGACTTTGTGGAGGACATCCGCCGCTACAAATACCGGGGCTCCTCCGGGAAGGTGAACATCGCGCTCGACGGCCTCCCGGACTTCACGGCAATGAAGGGCGCGGGCCCCCATCTGCGGGGCGCCATTTCGATCTCACCCTCCATCGAGTACATGGAACGGGCGTACGACGATGCGAAGTACGGGAAGTTTTCAAAAAAGCCGTATATCGACATTGTGATCCCGAGCCTCACTGATCCTTCAGTCGCGCCTCCGGGCAAACACGTGATGTCGTGTTTTGTGCAGTACGCGCCGTACGATCTGCGAAATGACGATGGGACGCCGGCCAACTGGGATGACCATCGCGAGGCGTTTGGTGATGCCGTGATCAACGCGATCGCCGAACATGCGCCGAACATCCGCGATCACATCCTGCACAGGCAGGTGCTGACGCCGCTCGACATCGAGCGGACCTTTGGTCTCTCGGAGGGCAACATCTTCCAGGGCGAGCTGACGCTTGAACAGTTGTTCTTCCTGCGGCCCGCGCCGGGATGGGCGGACTATCGCACACCGGTGAAGGGCCTGTACATGTGTGGATCGGCCACACACCCGGGCGGCGGCATCATGGGCGCGCCCGGCCGCAACGCTGCGTTTGTCGCCATGAAGGGCCGGTGACGCCATGACCGACGTCATCATCATCGGCGGCGGACTCAACGGGCTTGTGGCCGCCACCTGGCTCGCGCAGAAGAAGTTTTCTGTGCTGCTGCTGGAACGGCACGACCAGGTGGGCGGCGCGGCCATGACCACCACGTCCGCCCGCGGGTTCAAGACACCAACGCTCAGCCACTCGTTTGGCCCTGTCAGCGCCGACGTCATGCGCGCGCTGCGCCTTGATCGCGCCGGCGTCGAATTCATCACGCCCGAGCCCGTGCTCACCACCTTCGGGAGCGACGGCCACACGATCACGTTCCATCGTGATCATGTGCTGACCGCCGCGTCGATCGGCCGAGTGTCCGCGCACGATGCCGCAAACTGGCAGCCGTTTGTGCAGACGCTGCAGAAGTTGGCAGCGGTGCTGGAAGGACTGAATCAACATCCGGCTCCGTCAATTGACGCGCCGGGCTCCGGTGACGCGTGGCGCATGTTGCAGGTCGGCCGTCGCGCGCGGGCGCTGGGCCGACGCGACCTCGCGCGACTGGGCCGGTACGTGCCGATCGCCGTCGCCGACCTCGTGTCCGAGTGGTTCGAGACCGACCTGATGCAGGCGGCGGTCGCCTCACGCGCGGTGTTTGGACATCAGATGGGTCCATGGTCGGCCGGCACCGGTGCGTTGTTGCTGCAGCGCATGGCCGAAGACCCGATGCCTGTCGGCGGTGGCGTCACCGTCAAGGGCGGGCCGGGAGCGTTTACGTCCGCGCTTGCGTCGGTGGCCAGCGCCGCGGGTGTCACGATTCGCACGGGTGCACGCGTGGCGCAGATCCTCACGCGTGGTGACGCCGCTGTGGGTGTGGTGCTCGAATCCGGCGAAGAACTGCCGGCACACGCGGTTGTGGGTGCGATCGACCCGAAGCAACTGTATCTGTCGCTGGTGGATCCCGGCGCCCTGCCGCCGACGTTCCGTCAGCGTGTGCAGCAGATTCGCGCACGCGGCGTGCTCGCAAAGGTCAACCTCTCGCTCAGCGGCGAACCGGTGTTCCCGGCGCTGCACGGAGACGACGTGCCGCTGCGCGGCCGGTTGCTGTTTGCGCCGGGCGTCGACTACATCGAGCGCGCTTATGACGCCGTGAAATACGGACACATGTCGGACCGTCCATGGGTGGAAGCGTCCATCCCGACCGCCAACGACAGCGACCTCGCGCCGCCGGGACAACACGTGATGTCGTTGTACGTGCACTACGTGCCGCACAACGAATCGATCCCGCACGAGGGCCTCCTCTCGCGCGCGCTTGATGTGTTGCGACCCCACGCGCCGAATCTGGACTCGTTGATTGTTGAACGTGAAGTCTTGACGCCGTATGACCTGGAGCAACGCTGGGGATACAGCGGCGGTCACATTTTCCACGGGGAAGGTGCCCTGGATCAGTGGTGGATCAGTCGGCCGCTCCTGGGATGGGCGCATCAGTACGGCTCACCCATCAGCGGGTTGTTTCTGGCCGGCGCAGGCGCACATCCAGGCGGCGGACTCACTGGTCAGTCCGGCCTCAACGCCGCGCGCGCCATCTCAGTGGCGCTTGGCCGGCGTCGTCGCTCCTGAGATCCCGGCGGCCTCAGTGACTACATCGCCCTGGCGATGGCGCTGCGCGCAATGTGCGTGTGGCAAATCGATCACCGACATTGTGTGGCCGCCCCACGCCTGATACACCCCGACCAGGCATCCACACGGACCCACCGCACTGTTAACCATCGTTCGGAGCCCGGGAGCCCAGGCCCCAATGCTGAATACGCGCCGTTTGTCAGTGCCCATCTTGCCCAATTAGACACGCGGCCCCGCCGAATAGTTACATTCGCTTAGAAGACGTCGGTGGACCACCATTGGACACGGGGAAATGGGGAGATGGGGGAATGGGGGGATGGGG
>CAYRGW010000125.1:0-10938 GCA_964423815.1 uncultured Solibacteraceae bacterium
GTCGTCGCGCCGCCGGTCGCACCGGCCAACCGTCCGCCGACCGTGCGCGCCGCCTGTGACCCGTGCACCGTGGAAGTGGGCCGCGTCTCGACCGTGACGGCCGATGCCCAGGATCCCGATGGCGACCCCCTGACCTACCTCTGGACGGTCAACACCGGCTCGCTCACCAGCCCGGCCAACCGCCAGACGCCGTGGACCGCGCCGAACACGCCGGGCACCGTGCCCGTCACCGTGACGGTCAACGACGGCAAGGGTGGCACCGCCACCGCGTCGGTCAACATCAACGTCGTGCAGCCGCAGGCGAAGGAATTCGTCTTCGAAGACGTGCACTTCGACTTTGACCGCTACACGCTGCGCGCCGACGCGCTGCGGGTGCTCGACGAGGCCATCACCGCGATGCAGGCCAATGCGAACCTCCGCCTCCAGATTGAAGGCCACACCTGCAACATCGGGACGGCCGAATACAACCTGGCGCTGGGCGAACGTCGCGCCACGGCCGTCCGCGAATACCTCAACTCGCGCGGGATCAACCCCGACCGTCTGAGCATCGTGAGCTACGGCGAGGAACGGCCGAAGTTCGACAACTCGCGCGAAGAGACGCGCCGCATGAACCGCCGCGCCGCGCTCGTCGTCCGGCTGCAGTAAGCGACCGGATCAGCCGACATACAGAGGGCCGGGACGCTAACGCGTTCCGGCCCTTTTTTTGTAGGTTTGAGGACAAATGGCGATCAAAAAATCTGCGTCGGCTGACATTGCGCGGCTGATCGACGAACTGGTGTCGGGTGACGCCCATCGTCGTGACCTGGCGAGCGCGCGGCTGGCCGTGATCGGATCGCGGGCGACCACGGCCCTGCTGGCGGTGGCCACAGACACGGCCCGCGACGTCGTGGTCCGCACCACCGCGCTTGAGACGCTGCAGGCCGCTGGTGATACCCGCGCCGCCACCCTTGCGCACACCCTCGCGGTTGAACCGGGCGACGACGGGCTGGCCGTCGCGGCCATCGACCTGCTCGGACAAATCGCCCGCGGCAGTGACACCCGGGCGACACGCGCCTTTGACCGCCTCGCCTCCATCGTGGTCACCTCGGACGCGCCGACCACACGCCGTCTCGCCAGCCTGACGGCCCTCGAGGGACAGCCCGAGAAGCTGCTCAAGCCGCTCTACGAGGCGTTGGCGAAGGACCCGGCCTCCAAGGTCGTGGCGCGGGTGACGCGGCGTCAGGCCGGTGCCGTCGAACCGCTGGAGACCCTGGTCGCGCGCGGGATGCCGGGCGACCCCGACGTCGCCGGTGCCGTGGTGCGCGACGATGGCGAAAAAGCGCCGCTGACGACCCTGAAAAAGGCGGTGGAGGTGATCCGCGTCCGCGAACGCACCGCAACGTCACCGGACGAGCAGGCGCGATGGGCGGTGGTGCGAGGCGCGGTGCATCAGTTGCTCGCGTCCAGGAACAGCCGACTGGCTCTGTACGACCTGCGGGAAACGTTGGAGCAGGCCACAGGCCCGCTGCCGGTGGGGTTCCTCTCAGCGGCCGCCGTGATTGGCGATACGGCCTGCCTCACACCGCTGGCCGGTGCCTGGGTGCACACGCCGGCCGATGATCGCTGGTGGCGCGAACATCTCGCGGACGCGTTTCGATCGATCGTCACGCGCGAAGGGCTGACGCGCCGCGCGCCGGCGCTCCAGAAGATCCTCGCGAAGTGGCCCGGCGCCGGGGTGCTCGTGGCGATGGCGAAACGTTAATACGCTTTTGCGAACCAGGCCTTGACCGTCGACGCGGCGTTGCACTTGATGCAGGTGCCGTCGACGCGCGGGGATCCCATGGGGATGTTGCGCAGCGTGGCCTGCGTCTCGTTTTTGATCTGCGCTTCGCACTCGGCACTGCCGCACCAGCTGGCGATCACAAATCCGGGACGGCCTTCCATCGCGGCGGTGAACTCCTCCCATGTGGCGGCTTCCGAGGTATGTTCCTCGCGGAACGCGCGGGCACGGGCCAGCAGGTTGTCCTGGATGGCCTGCAGCAGATTCTTGACCGTTGTGCTCAGGTCCGCCATCGGGAGCGCGGCCTTTTCGCGAGTATCACGTCGCGCGGAGAACACGGTGCCCTTCTCGATGTCCTTGGGGCCGATCTCGAGTCGCAGCGGCACACCACGCAGCTCCCACTCGGCGTATTTCCAGCCGGGCGAGTTCTCCTCGGAGTCGTCGAGCTTCACGCGCACGCCGGCGGCGGTCAGTTCCTTGCGGATCGCCTCACAGGTCGGGAGCACGGTCTCTTTCCAGTTGCCGCGCGGAATCGGAATGATCACGACCTGATGCGGGGCGACCGCGGGCGGCAACACAAGGCCGCTGTCGTCGCCGTGCGTCATGATCACGCCGCCGATCAGGCGCGTCGACACACCCCACGACGTCGTCCACGCATTCTGCATCGTCTTGTCGCGCCCCTGGAATTCGATCTCGAACGCCTTGGCGAAGTTCTGTCCCAGGTTGTGTGACGTGCCCGCCTGCAGGGCGCGGCCATCACCCATCAACGCCTCAATCGAATAGGTGCGCGACGCGCCGGCAAACTTCTCGCTCTCACTCTTCACGCCGTCCACGACGGGCATGGCGAGCTCGTTCTCGGCAAACTCCTTGTAGAGCGCCAGAATCTTGAGCGTCTCTTCTTCGGCCTCGTCGGCGGTTTCGTGCGCGGTGTGGCCTTCCTGCCAGAGGAACTCGGTCGTGCGCAGGAACGGGCGCGTGACTTTTTCCCAACGCACCACGTTGGCCCACTGGTTGATCAGGATCGGCAGGTCACGCCACGACTTCACCCACTTGGCGTACATCGTGCCGATGATGACTTCCGACGTCGGACGCACCACGAGGCGCTCTTCGAGCTCCTCATCGCCGCCACGGGTGACCCAGGCGACCTGCGGCGAGAACCCATCCACGTGATCCTTCTCCTTCATGAGCAGGCTCTCGGGGATGAAGAGCGGAAAATACGCGTTGACGTGGCCGGTGGCCTTGAACCGGTCGTCGAGCATCCGCTGGATGTGTTCCCAGATGGCGTAGCCATACGGGCGGATGACCATGCAGCCCTTCACCGGCGAATAGTCGGCCAGCTCGGCGCGGCGCACCACGTCGAGATACCAGCGCGAAAAATCCTCGGAGCGAGGGGTGATTTCAGTAACAAACGCGTCTTTTTTTACGGGCTTCTCTTCGGCCAAGCAGAACACTCCAGACTGTTATCCTAACCTGTCCCCATGATGCCGCTCCGTTTCGATGTCACACACGCCGCTGGAAGTTACCCCGTCCTTGTGGGCGCCGGGTTGTTTGCACGACTGGGCACGGTCCTCTCCGAACACCAGCTGCTGTCCGAGTCCGTGGTGATCACGTGCCCACCGGTGTGGCGGGCGCATGGCGCGACCCTGACCGACGTGCTCGGGGGCCATCCGCCGCTGGTCATGCCCGACGGCGAACGCGCCAAGGTGCTGACCTCGGTCGCCAGGCTCTATGACGGTCTGGTCACCCGCAAGGCGGACAGGTCCACCGTGGTGCTCGCGGTGGGCGGGGGTGTGGTCGGCGACGCCGCCGGATTTGCGGCCGCCACGTACTTACGCGGTTTGCGTGTGGTCCAGGTACCGACCACGCTGCTGGCCCAGGTGGACAGCGCCATCGGGGGCAAAACGGGCGTCAATCTGCCGGCCGGCAAAAACCTCGTCGGGGCGTTCCACGCGCCGTCGCTGGTGGTGTGTGACCCGTCGGTGCTGACGACGTTGCCCCGACGCGAATTTCGCGCGGGCCTCTATGAAGCCATCAAATACGGCATCATCGAATCCCGCCCGTTGTTCGACCGGTTGGCCGGCTCGCTGACCGCCATCTTCGCGCGCGATGTGGAGGTCCTCACCCCCATCATTGCCGACTGCTGCCGCATCAAGGCCGACGTCGTCATGTCCGATGAACGTGAACATGGTCGCCGGCGCATCCTGAACTTTGGCCACACGATGGGACACGCCCTGGAGGCCGTCAGCAAGTACCGCCGCTTCCGGCACGGCGAAGCGGTCGGCCTGGGCATGCTCGCGGCCGCCACGTTGTCACACACCCGGGGCGAGTTCCCCGCCGACGACCTTCAGGCGCTGCGCGATGTGATTACCCATATGGGGCCGCTTCCGGCGACGAGCGATCTCAACGTGTCCGACGCGCTCGATGCCATTCTGCTGGACAAAAAAGTGGCGGCGGGCACACTCCACTTCGTCCTGCCGACCAGCATCGGCACCACCCGCATCGCGACGGACGTCACGCGCAACGAACTGTCGGCCGCGCTCACGTCAATCGGACTACGTTAATCCCATCCTCCATCCTCCATCCCGTATCCACCCCGGCGGCACGCCCGCTTTGCGGGCCTCGTCCTCGATGGCCGTGATGGCGCGTTCCCCGTCGGCCACCTGCGTCGTCAGCCGATCCAGTTCTGCGAGCGCCTGCTGGCGAGCGGCGATGAGCTGGGCGCGTTGCTCGGGGTCGTCGCGTCCCGTGATGTCAGTGGCGAGCGCGGCGACGCGGCTCTCGAGCGCCGAGACGAGCACACGGTCCCGAACCACGGCTTCACGAGCGGCGGTGATGCGCGCGCGCCACCACGCGGCATCCTTGACGGGAGCCGCTGCCGCGCTTTTTTCAGGCGGCGGCTGAGCGGCGACATCGATCACTGGCGGCTCCGCCTGCACCGGGGGCTCCACCTGCACCGGCGGCACGGATCGCTCCGGTCGCGGCCCGAGTGAGGCGTCGTTGATCATCCTCGTGGACGCGGGCACGTGGTGCCGACGGACGGCCTCCCTGAAGGCGGCTTCTCCGAGCGTCGCGGGTGGACTGGTCCACACGGTCACAAACCACCACAACAACACTGCAGCCATCACCACACCTCCCGCCACGACAGTCGTCGCGTCACGCCACCCGTTCGCTCCAGATGCACCTCGACGGTCCGGACGGCCTCACCCGCACGTGTCTCGGCGCGCACCATCACGCGGCCGTTACTGTCCTGCGCGAATACCCCGTCGCGATCGGCAGGATCGTCGGCAACCCACACCGTCGACCGGTACGCGCCCTCCACACTGGTCGACGTGAGCCTCCATCGCGGGGCGTCCGCCCCGAAGGGAAACCGCCCGGTCAGGCTGCGATTAAGCGCAAGGGTCCGCGCCTCGCTGTCGGCCGTCGATATCACGGTGCCACACACAAACACGCCGGGCACCTCACGCCAGTCGGGCTGCGCCTCGAGGGCAACCACACAGCGCTCGATTGCGGACTCCGCAGCGTAGCCCAACTGCACCGCCCGCCGGTGCGCCGCCGCGATCTGTCTCTCCGCCTGACTCGACAACGCCAGTCCACCGGCCATCGACCCCGCCAGCACCGTGAGCGTCAGCACCAGCAACATCATGAGGACCTCACATTCCGGGGCGCGACGTCCACGACTGCGGTGTAGGTGGCGGCACCGGCAACCAGGGTGATGCGGACCCGCACCCGGCGCACACGCAACACATCTTCATCAAACACGGTCATCCCGCTGCTGCGCCACGGTCCGTCGCCAAACACACCCACGGGCAATTCACCCTGCGCATCGAAATACTGAAACACCAGGGTCGTGACGCCGTCGATGACCGGCTGATCGGTGGCGTCGCCGTCAAAATAACGCAGCTGGTTGGTCTCGGCGTCACGTCGGTAGCCGCGCACCAGCAACTCCGTCACCACAGCACCCCCATCCAGCACGTCGTCCGGGGGCGACAACGCGTCCACCGACAAGGTCTGCGCCGTGACCTGATCGACCGACCACAGTCCGACTCGGCCGGAGGTGTCAAACACACCGATCGTGGTGCCCGCGCCAAATCCACACGCAGGACGGGTCGGCGGGCAATGTGCGGCCGGGTCAACGATAAGTGTGAGCGACGAGGGACTCAATGCACTGATCGATCGGGTCTGTGCCAGTGTGTCGGGCACCGTGACGATCGTGAGCGCGTCGGTGCGCACCGTCGTTGGGGCGTCCCCGCCACGGCCAATCCGGCGCGGCCACATCGCGGGAATGGCATCGGCCAGCGGCCCTGTCGCCGGTCCGAGATACACGCCGGCCCCGGCCGATCGCAGGTCGCGCGTGATGAGGTCGAGCGCCACACGGGCGCGCTGGTGCGCCTCGAGTCTGTCCGGGTGACTGCGCGCGAGGCGGCTCGTGTGGAAGACCAGCGCGAGGACGCCGGCCAGCACCAGGGCCATCAGACCCAATGCGACGATCGCCTCCACGAGCGTGTGCCCGCTGGTGCGCTCCAGTCGCGTCATGACGTCATGGTGTCCCCCTCGACACCACCGCCTCCGTGGCAATGTCGTGGCGCAGTCGGGCACTGCTGACAGTCACCGTCACCCGCCAGAGCCCCACGCCACCCGGCTCAGGCCGGGCCTCCCAGACGACGTCCAACAATCCAGCCTGGTGTCGGCCCTCGGACGCCGCGTTCGCGCTGGTCCGCCACTCCTCGATCGTCCCACTGGCCAGCCACGTGGCCGTTGTCTCCAGGTCGCTGTCAGCGACGGCCCGGGCACTGGTCGCGAGCAGGCCCACGGCCCCAGCCAGCGCCACCGAGGCCACTGCCATCGAGACGAGCACCTCCACGAGGGTGCTGCCGGAGTCTGTGCGCGGATTCACGAAGGGGGTCTACTGCAACTCCGGGACCAGCCATCACCTGAGTTTTCCGGGCGGTTCGCTCACCACATCGCAGATTTTGCCAACAACACCCGGTGTGGTCTGTCAAAAACTGTCAGAGCATCAACAAGCCGAGGTACCAGGCGAGCAGGGGTTCGCCGAACAGTGAGGCGGCGAACGCCGCCATGGCCAGGAAGATGCCGAACGGCAGCTTCGTGCGCATGGAGCCGCTCCCGGTCACGGTGAGGGCGATTCCGACGGCTGCTCCGGCGACGGTCGAAAGCAGCAACACCACGAAGACCTGAGGCCAGCCGAGGAATGCGCCGATCATCGCGAGCATCTTGACGTCGCCCAGGCCCATCGCATCGGTGCCGGTCGCGCGCAGCCAGGCCCAGCGGATCGCGAGCAGAATGCCCGCGCCCAGGAGCGCGCCCAGCACGGCGTCCACCACACCCGGCGGCGCGACCACTGACAAGCCGAGCGCAACCACCAGCCCGCCATAGGTGAGCGGATTCGGCAGCCGGAATGTCTCGGCGTCGGTCACCGCCAACGCGATGAGCAGTGCCGTGAGCACAAGGCGTGAGGCCAGGTGTGCTCCCATCGTTGGCTCCATCAGCGCCTGCACGACAAACGCGACCGCGGTCGCCACCTCCACGAGCGGATATCTGGCGCTGATCGGTGCCGCACATTGTCGGCACTTGCCTGTGAGCAGGAGGTAACTCACCACCGGGATGTTGTCCCGCCAGGGAATCAGCCGACGGCACTTCGGGCACGTCGACGGCGGCGTGACGATCGACTCCCCACGCGGCAGCCGCGCAATACACACGTTGAGGAAGCTGCCGACCATCAGGCCAAACACCCCGACGAGGGCGATCTCCGGAGTGGTCATGACGGCCCCAGGGCCCGCAGTTTGCGCTGCGCGAGGTCGCGGATCCACGGCTCCTCGGACTGGGCGAGTGATTCAAGAATGGTGCGCGCGGTGGCGCGGTCGCCACCCTCGATGAACATGTCGGCTGCCAGCGGCTTAAGCCAGACCGGTGCGCCGGGCATCGCGGCCGCGCGTTCAAACTGTCGCCCGGCCTCCTGGCGATCCCCGCTGTGCCAGTAGTGAAGGAAGCCGAGGTACTGCGCGTATTGCCAGCGCGTCGGCTCCGCGCGCAATCCCTTCTCCAGCATCGCGATCCCCAGGTCCAGTCGGTCCGGCCCCATCGGCAGCGGCTCGGAGAGAAACAACGCGCCAAACTGAAACGCGGTCGAGAAGTACGGGTCGAGTGTGGTGGTGATGTCGATGAGTGGATGCAGCAACTCGTAGCGACCGGCATAGGTCAACGACCGCCGATCCCGACCGTAGTGCTGAATCGCGCGGATCCAGTAGATGTCGGCGAGCACACCGTCAAAACCCAGCGCCAGTCGGCCCACGGTGTCACCAGAGGTGACATACAACTGGCGCGTCTCGGCGGTGGATCGCGGGTACCACCGGTCACGCGCGGTCAACGTCGCGGCGGCGGCCAGGATCATCGCCAGCACCATCAGGTTTGCCGCGACCGACCGAACGGTCGATCTCATGTGAACTCCCGCCGGGAGAAGATCGCTACCGCGCCGCCCACCAGCGCCGCCGCATACGTCGCGGCGTACACCACCGTGAGTCCGACGTAGCCCCACGCCACCGGCGGCCGACCGTTGACGATCTCGGTCTTGATATCAAACGCCGAAAACGCCGGCACGATCGTGCCAATGGTCTGCACCACCCACGCCACCGCCGGCGCACTGGCCACCGACGAAAAGCCGCGCAGGTCCTCACTGAGCAACCCGACCACCCACACCCCCAGCGTCAACACCGTCGACATCACGCCGCTGGACGAAAAGGTCGACACCAGCAGCGCCACGGCGGTGAGCAGCAACAACTCCGCGGCAATCAGCACCAGGGCCTTCAGCAGCGCCGGATCCACGGCAGGCACCGGCCACGCGCGCACGGTCGCCTCCGGAGCCGTGGCCTGAAACCACCACAACACCACAAACAACGCGACCGACATCAGCACCAGGTTCACCACCAGCGTGCCCGTGAGGCCCAGGTATTTGCCGACCACAAACTCCCAGCGATGCAGGGGCTTGGCGAGCAGACTGTAGATGGACCGCCGCTCGATCTCGCGCGCGACAAGTCCGACCCCGATGAACACGGCCATGAGGACGCCCGAGAGTTCGATGGTGGCCAGCCCCAGGTTCTTGATGATGCGCACATCCTGCCCGGCCGTAATCTGCCCGATCAGGACCGACGCGGCCACCAGGACCACCGCAAATGCGGCGATTGCAAAGAGCACACGATCACGCACACTCTCCTTGAACACATGCCAGGCGACCAGCCCGACGCGGGTCACGACACACGCTCCACAAACACATCCTCAAGCGTGGCGCGCAGGGGCGTCACCGACTCCAGCGTGCCTCCCTGGGCGGCGATCTCACCAACCATGCGCTCGGGCCGCTGATCAGGTCCCAGTTCGAAGGTGTAGCGCCCATGCGTGATACGCGTCGCACGGAGGGCGTGTGGCTGCAACGCCGACACGGCGGCCGGCGTGAGTTGCGTCGCCGTGACCTCCCAGCCGCGGGTGTGGCCACTTGTGAGCTCGCTGGTGCTGCCTTCGGCGACGAGCCGGCCGCGACGCAACATCGCCACACGACTGCACAACATCTCCGCGTCCGAGAGAATGTGCGAGCTGAACAACACCGTGCACCCGTGATCGCGCAAGTCGAGAATGAGTTCACGCACATCACGACGACCGAGCGGGTCGAGGCCCGACATCGGTTCGTCGAGAATCAGCAGCGCTGGTGTGTTGATGATGGCCTGCGCGAGCCCCAGGCGTTGGACCATGCCCTTGGAGTACTGGCGCACGGCGCGGCGGCGTTCGGCACCCAGCCCCACACGCGTGAGGGTGGCGTCCACACGCGCGCGGCGGGTCGCCCCGTTCAGCCCGCACAACCCCGCAAAATACGACAGCAGTTCCTCACCCGTAAGGTGGTCGTAAAACGTCGGGTGTTCTGGAAGAAATCCCACCGAGGCGCGCGCAAGCGGATCCTGCGGCGCGCGATCAAACATGGTCACGCGCCCGGAGGTGGGCCACAACAGCCCCGTCACGAGTTTCAACGTGGTGGATTTACCCGCGCCATTCGGCCCGAGCAGGCCAAACACCTCGCCTCGGGCCAGTTCCAGCGACAGGCTGTCGAGCGCGCGGTGTCGACCACGCCCGAGGAACCCGGTGGCAAACTCCTTGGTCAGTTCCTCGAGGCGAAGTACCACATGCCTACTGCGGAGTGCCCTTCTTCAGCTCGTGTTCGATGAGCACCTCCAGCCACTGCGGCTGGAGATTGCCAAGCACCCGAACGCCGTTGATGAAGTAGGTCGGCGTCTGCCCGATTTGCAGGGCCACGCCGTCAGAGACGTCCTGCCGCACGCCGGCGAGCATCGCCGGGTACCGCGCAGTGAAATTGTCCAACCCGGTGACGGCCGCGTAGCCCTCTTTCACCACGTCGGTGGTCAGACGAGCCTGATTGTCGAACAACCACTTCTCCATCTCATCAGCCTTGCCGGCTTCACGCGCGAGGCGGAGCGCCACCGAGGACTCACACGCCGCGTAGTGATTCATGTTCGGCGTGGTGTAGTTGCATTCGCCCTCAAGCGGAAAATCCTTGACGACATATTTGATGGCGCCCGGATGCGACTCCGCATATTTGGCCAGCACCGGTTTGTACCAGACAAATCCTTCGCGGCACGAGGGGCACTGGAAGTCGTTCCATTTGACGATGACCACCTTGGCGCCGTCGGCGGGCACGCCCACGTCCACGCGTGGTTTGGATTCAAAGTCCGCCAGCCACTTGGCCACCGCATCTTCGGCCGGTGCCGCCTGCTGGGCCTGGTTGGTCGGGGCGTCACCCGCCTTGGGCAGGTTGTCCTTCGGAAGATAGGCAATCGCCGCCACCGAGCTGCCGACAAACAAGACGGCGACGGTCAGCGCCACCGGGCTCATCGTCTGCAGGTCCTTGCCGATGCGGCCCGGCAGGTCGGCCACGGAGACCGACTGGCTGGTGCCGGAAAGCAGGAAGATGGCCACGACGGCCAGGTAGGTGCCGAGGCACAGCAGACAGGCGGTGCCCAGGACAAAAAACGACGCGTAGGCCAGGTAGAGCACGACCGCCAGGCCAATCGTGGACCACGCGAAGAGGTACGCCCCGGCCGCACCCACGGGCCCACGCGTGCCGCCCGGCGAGGCCGGCGCCGTGGCGCCGCCAAACACCG
>CAYRGW010000126.1:0-10832 GCA_964423815.1 uncultured Solibacteraceae bacterium
GCGCCCCAGCCTCGTCCGCAGGGGCGCGCGAGGCGGTCAGCCCGCCGGGTCGCCAGCGAAGTCACCGGCGTCGCGCGCAGCCTCGGCGCGGCGGTCACCGGCAGTCGCCCGCTCGAAGACTTCGAAGCCGGACCGCTGCTGGTGCTCGGGGCGACCTTCTGTGCCATGGCTGCGCTGTTTGTGGCCGAACCGCGCGTGGTGGTGTGGCCGGCGATCTTCACCGCCGTGTGGGCCGGGATCACGTTGCTTGTGGACGGGTGGAAAGCGCGCGCGCGGAGACGCGCCGAATGACACGCCCCATCGCCGTCCGGAACCTCGTGCGTTTTTCTGCGTCCACCGGCGCGCACGCGGCCGATCAGGATCTGGTGGCGGTCGAGTCTCCCCTGACCGTGCACGTGCAACCCCCGGACGGGCCATCGTTGTCGCTCGGCCTGCTCATGCGGACGCCGGGCCACGATGAGGACCTTGCCCTCGGCGCACTCTTTGCCGAAGGGGTCATCAACTCGATGGCCGCCGTACGCGCGGTCCATGCCCGGAGAGTCGACGAGGCGGATGAGGTCACCGTGGACGTGACGGCCGCCGCGCGGGTGGCAGCCATGGTCGGTCGCGGGAGCACATCGACCAGTGCGTGTGGCCTGTGCGGGCGCCTGGAAGTCATCGCGCTCGTGGCCGCGCCGGCGCTTGTGCACGGCACGGAGACGCCCATCGTGACCGCCGCCACGTTGGATGCCCTGCCTGATCGGCTCCGCGCGGCACAGGCCGCCTTCGCCGAGACCGGTGGCCTGCACGCGGCAGGGACGTTCTCGCGTGATGGTGGGCTGCGCGTCGTGCGGGAGGATGTGGGGCGACACAACGCCGTCGACAAAGTCGTCGGCGCACTGCTGCGCGAGGGCGCGGTCCCGGCCACCGAGGCCATTCTGGTGGTCAGCGGACGCGTGGCGTATGAAATTGTCCAGAAGGCGACGCGCGCGGGCATCCCGCTGATTCTTGCGGTCGGCGCGCCCACCGACCTCGCCGTGGACGCCGCCCGCGCCGCAGGGATCACCCTGGCAGGGTTTGCCCGGGAGGGTCGATTTAACGTGTACACCTGGCCAGGCCGGATTGGGGATTATTCCCCATAGGCTGGGCGTTCGTTCCCGACAGCGGGGCCGGCTGAGGCCCGCGTTCCCTCTGTCGACATCGGCACTCGCGTCGGCAAGGATCCTGCAGTAGTCTCTGAAGCGACTCGTCCATGACCCTGCGTCCCCTCTCCCTAATCGCCGTTGTCTTCATTGCGTGGGTTACCAGCCTTGGTGTGGTGCCGGCGCTGGCGTTGCGATCGGCTGTGCTACCTCCTCCCCTGCCGATCACTGACGTCGCGCCGCAGCCCCCTGACGCCCCCGTCGAGATCACCAACGATGATTGCCTCATGTGTCACAGCGACGCGGAGGCGAAGGCTGAAGACGGGCGAAGCATCGCCGTGGATGGGTCGCGGTTTGCCAAGTCGGTGCACGGCGAGCTGGGGCTGAGCTGCACGACGTGCCACGCCGACCTTGAGGGCAAGGAACTGCCGCACGAGGCCAAACTGGCCAAGGTCGATTGCTCCATGTGCCACGAGGACGTGGTGAAGGAATACGAGACCAGCGTCCATGCCGTGGCGCGACGGGCCGATCCCACGACCGTGGCCGCCACCTGCGTCAACTGCCACACCGCCCACGAAACCCAGCCGATCTCCACAGAGGCGTGGCGTATCGACCTGCCCGCCGAATGCGGCACGTGCCACCTCGACCGCATCAAGACCTATCGCGATACCTTCCACGGGCAAATCACCGCGCTGGGGTTTGAACGTGTGGCCAAATGTTCCGACTGCCATGCCGCCCACGCGATCCATCCGAAAGAGGATCCGCGGTCACTCGTCTCTGCCGCGAAGATCGTGTCGACGTGCCAGCAATGCCACGCGGACGCAACGGTGGGATTTGCACAATACGACCCGCATGCCGACAAGGACAACGTCGAGCGCAACCCCGAGCTGTATTACGCCTCGCGGTTCATGCACTGGCTGCTCATCGGCGTGTTCGGGTTCTTTGGCATGCACGCGCTGTTATGGCTGCCACGCAGTGCCATGGAGCGCCGACGCCGCCACTCGCCCCACTCCGCGCCCGAGCCGACGCCCGAGCCAAAGCCCGAGTCGAAGGATGACGAACAACCATGACACCTGAGACGGGACGTTTTGTACGGCGGTTTGACGCCGTAGACCGCACGCTGCACGTTTGTTTGATGATCGCGTTTCTTGGCCTGGCGGCAACGGGGCTGCCTCTGGTGTTCCACGATGCCGATTGGGCACGTGGGCTGGTGCGCGTCTTCGGCTCGTTTGACACGGCCGGCCTCGTTCATCGCGTCTGTGCCTCCCTGCTCATCGCGGTGTTTACGGTGCACCTCTGGCGTGTGGGACGCCGGATCATCGTCGACAAGGACATGGGCATGTTGTGGGGTCCCAGGTCGATGGTGCCGCAGCCGCGTGACATCACCGACTTTGTGGGACACATCAAATGGTT
Organism: uncultured Solibacteraceae bacterium; assembly: GCA_964423815.1. GTDB lineage: Bacteria > Acidobacteriota > Vicinamibacteria > Vicinamibacterales > SCN-69-37 > SYFT01. The sequence goes on from CAYRGW010000126.1 coordinate 2,535, forward strand.
TGTCGGCCGGGGACCACGCCCCGAGTTTGACCGCTTCACCTACTGGGAGAAGTTCGACTACTGGGCGGTGTTCTGGGGCATGGGCATCATCGGTGCCTCAGGCCTGCTGCTGTGGTTCCCCATCTTTTTCTCGCAATATGTGCCCGGCTGGGTCTTTAACGTCGCCTTGTTGATTCATGGAGAAGAAGCGTTGCTCGCGGTGGGCTTCATCTTCACCATGCACTTCTTCAACGGCCACCTCCGCCCGGAGAAATTCCCGATGGACCGGGTCATCTTCACTGGTGTCGTGCCGGAAGAAGAAATGCAGGAAGAACGCCCGGGCGAATATGCCCGGATGCAGGAGGCCGGGTCGCTGGACTCCATCCGCACGGAGGCCCCGCCCCGGTGGCTGCGCTGGCTGGGCACCGCGATCGGCACCACCGCCGTGGTCATCGGCCTCACCCTGGTGTCGCTCATTCTGTATGCTGTACTGACGTGAGCGTCAGCCCACCCTGAAAATTTATGACTCGACTGCCTTTTCTGCGTCACCCCATCTCGTTTGCCGGCGCGCTCATCACCACGCTGAGCGCGATCCTGTTCATTGTGTTCTTCGCTGCCGAGTCGATGGGCATGCACACCAACCCGTACATGGGCATGGTGTTCTTCCTGATCCTGCCGATGTTTTTCATCGCCGGCCTGCTGCTGATCCCGTTGGGGGTGTGGCGCCAGCGGAAACGTATCGAGGCGGGCAAGGGCGACATGGTGTGGCCCACGCTGAATCTCAACTCGCCGAGGCATCGTCAGGTCACGGCCACGGTGCTGGTGCTGACGTTCATCAACGTGATCATCGTGTCCCTGGCGGCGTATTCGGGCCTGCACTACATGGACTCGACCGAGTTCTGCGGCACGGTCTGCCATGAGGTGATGGAACCGCAGCACGTGGCGTTTCAGGCGAGCGCCCATGCACGAGTCGGCTGTGTGCAGTGTCACATCGGCCCCGGCGCGTCGTGGTTTGTCCAGTCGAAGTTGTCCGGCACCCGCCAGATCTTTGCGGTGAACCTGAATACGTTCTCGCGCCCGATTCCTTCACCTGTCCACAATCTCCGTCCCGCACGCGAGACGTGTGAACAGTGTCACTGGCCGGAGAAGTTCCACGGCGACAAGGTCATCACCAAACGTGAATACAGCGACGACGAAGCCAACACGCCCAGCGAGACCATCCTGCAGCTGCATGTGGGTGGTGGCAGCGACAATGTGCGCAAGGCCACAGGCATTCACTGGCACACCAGTGCGTCGAGCACCATCGAGTACATTGCGACCGACGCCAAACGTGAGCAGATTCCGTGGGTGAAGGTCACGGACCGCGACGGCACCGTGCGCGAGTATCTCGCCGAAGGCATACCCACCGAGGATCTCGAACAGGGTGAACGTCGCCAGATGGACTGCGTCGACTGCCACAACAGAACGGGGCACCCCTTTGCCAACACGGCCCAGCGCGCGGTGGACGGCGCCCTGTCGACCGGCGCGATGCCCACCGACCTGCCCTACGCACGGCGTCAGAGTGTGGCCGCCCTGAGTGAGACCTACCCGTCGAAAACAGCGGCGCTTGACGCCATTGCCGCGAGCCTGCGCGACTACTACCGCACCGAACAGGCGGGCGTTTATATGAGCCGGCGCCAGGATGTGGAACGGGTCGTCGCCGCGACGCAGGACCTCTACGCGCGCAACACGTTTCCGACGATGAATGTGGGGTTTGGCACGTACTCAAACAACCTGGGTCACATGGACTTTCCTGGTTGTTTCCGGTGTCACGACGACAACCACAAAACGCAGGACGGCCGGGTGATCAGCCAGTCCTGTGATTTGTGTCACACCATCAGGTAGCCGGGGTCCCGGAGTTCCGACGTGCAAATGGGGCAAGGGGCACATTGCCCCTTGCCCCATTTGTCTGAACGCGTCTACTTCTTGAGTGAACCCATGTAGGCGACCAGCGCGTCGAGATCGGCCGGGGCCAGCTTGTAGGCCTTCATCTTGATCTTCGGCTTGGTGGTCAGCTTGGCTTCCATCGTGGCCGGTTCAGTAATCCACAGCTTGATGTCCTCGGCCTTGAGCCTGGTGCCCACGCCGTCGAGCACGGACATCTTGGAGCCCTTGCCGGCGATCATGTGACACATGCTGCACTTCTGTGCGTCGTACACCTTCTTGCCCGCCTCGATCTTGGCGGCATCCTGCGGCACCGGAGCCACCGGCACGCCCGCGGCCGACACGGCCCAACCCGACACAATCAACACACCCGCAAACGCTGCAACTATTGCTCTCATGAACATATACCTCGCTCTGTCTATTGCACGTAACGTGCCACGCCCCCCGAAGGGTTCTGGAGCTATTGTGCGGCCTTTTCTGGCCCCGTCAATCGCGGTGCGGTAAACTTTTGGGGACGGTTCGGCAGTATTTCCCAGTCATGAGCATTTTGACCAGTCCCACGACGCTCCTCGGTCCCCTCGAATGGCGGGTGCTGGATGCCCTGTGGCGCCGCGCCGCCCCTGGCACGGTCCGCGACCTGCAGCCCGAGTTTCCCGAGATCGCCTACACCACGTTGATGACGACCCTGGACCGGCTGTACCGCAAGGACGTGCTGAACCGGACCAAGGAAGGCCGGGCATTTGTGTACGCGCCGCAGCAGAGTCGCGCGGCGTTTGACTCGCACCGGGCCACCCGCGCGCTGCTCACCGCCGTGGAACGTGGTGGCGGCGCACGCCCCGTGTTGTCCTGCTTTGTCGAGGCCATCGGCAATCACGACGAGACGCTCCTGGCTGAACTCGAAACCCTGGTGCGCGCCCGCCGCGCGGAGCGCGACGCCCGAACCTGATGGACGTCCTGCTGCGTTGCGTCGTGTTGTCGCTCGCGGCATTTGGCCTCACCCACCTGCTCGCCTCGGTCGCCGTGTCGTCGCGGGTCTCCTCGCGCCGCGGAGACGAGGCCCCCGCGCTGCGGGCCGACCGCCTGCTCCGCTGGCAACTTCTGCCGACCGGGGTGGCGATGGTTGTGCTGGTCTTTGCGGCGATCGGCCTCTACCGGTTTGAATCGCGTGAGGGCGATGAACTGCTGGGGCGCACGCTCTGGGTCGCCGGGACGTTTGGCGCCTCCCTCCTGCTGCTCATGGCGGCCCGCCTGCTGAGGATGCAGTGGCACACGCGGCACCTCGTGCGCGCGTGGCTGTCGAGCGCAACCCCCCTCTCCCGCCGCGACGTCACGATCCCGGCGTTTGCCATCACCACCGGATTTCCCATCGTCGCCGTGATTGGTGTGCTGCATCCGCGACTGGTCATCGACGTGCAGGTGCTGCGGGCCTGCACAGACGAGGAAGTCGCAGCGATCCTCGCGCATGAGCGCGGGCACCTTCGCCGCTGGGACAACCTGCGTCGCGCGGCGTTTGCGGCGGTGCCGGGCCCGTGGTTCTCGTCGAACCTGCAGGAGGCGTGGCGCGACGCCACGGAAGAGGCGGCCGATGATCTGGCCGCCGCCTCCGGACGCGATACACGGTTCCACCTGGCGACCGCGTTATTGCGGGTCTCCCGCCTGGCGTCGCCCCGTGAAGACGCCGCCGGGTGGCGGGAGCAGCTGCCGGCCAGTGCGCTGTATCGGGGCGAGAACATCGAGGGCCGCGTCCGTCGCCTTGTGGACGCGCCCCTCACGCCGGAGCACGGACGTCGGCCGTGGACCGCAGTGGTGGCTGTCGGCCTCCTGGGCGTCGGATTGATCGTCCAGCGTGAACTCCATGACCTCATGGAGCATGTGGTCGCATTCCTGCCGTAGATCACAGTGTCCGAAACGGGTAATGGTAGTAGCCCTGGAGCGGCTCTAGACTGGCGCCATGCGTAGTCGCCGGCTGATTTTGGCGTGCCTCGCCGTCGTGTGCCCATCACTGGCGTTTGCCTTCGATGGCCGGCTGGTGCACAAAGGCACCGGCCAGCCCGTGGCGGGGGCGGAAGTCATGATCGTGGGCCTCACGGGCTCGGTCAAGACCGATACAGATGGCCGCTTCACGTGGAATCCCAATCCGGCGGCCCCCTTTGAAGTGCTGGTGATTCTGCCCGGTGGACGCGTCAGCAAACCCGCGCTGGTGACGACCACCAACCTGTCGACACTCCTGACCATCGAGGTCGCGGCCGTCTTGACCGAAGAGGTGACGGTCAGCGCCGGCGTTGCGCCGAGCATCGACGCCGCGGCGGGTGCCGGGATGACGATGTTGGCGGCGAGGGACATCGCGTTGCGGGGCCCCGCCAATCTCAATCAGGCGCTCGAAAATGTTCCCGGTGTGCATCAGGTGTCGGAAGGCCAGGCCGCCGTGCCCGCCGTCCGAGGTCTGGCCCGCGGTCGCACGCTCATTTTGATCGACGGCGCACGTGTGACGTCTGAACGCAGGGTTGGCCCCAGCGCGACGTTCCTGGATCCCATCTCGGTGGATCACATTGACATCGCGCGCGGCCCCGGGTCGGTGGCGTACGGGTCGGATGCATTCGGGGGCGTCATCTCCATCCGCACGCGGCGCCCCGCGATGAACAGCCCGTGGGCGGGCAAGGCCACAGCGTCCGTTGGTGCCGGTGTGCCGGACCGTCGTGGCGGCGTTGAACTCTCAAAGGGATACGGCACCGGCGCGGTCCTGGTGCAGGCCCACGCACGTGATGCCGGGGACTACGAGGGGCCCGAGGCGACGGTGATCAATTCAGGCTGGGCCGACCGCGGGTTCCTGGCGCGGGTGGATCATCAGGTCGCGGCCGGCGTCCTGTCCGTCGGGCTGCAGAGCGACTTTGGCCGCGACGTGGAGCGCCCACGCAGCAACTCGAGTGCGACGCGGTTCTATTATCCGTACGAAAACTCGCATCGGTTCACCGTCGGGTATGAGACCGGTCGCGTCGGCGCGGTGGACCAGCTCAAAGTGCAGGGGTTTGTCGGCACGTTTGCACAGCGCACCGATCAGGATCGGCATCAGACGTCGGCGGTCACAAGGCGGATCGAACGCGCCGACGTTTCGGCGAAGGACTTCTCACTGCGGGCCAGTGCCGAAAAGGCGACCGGTCGCGCACGTTTTGAATTTGGGGCGGACATCAACGGGCGCTTCGGGCTTGAGGCGCACGACATTCTGATCGCCTTCAACACGGCCGGCGAACAGACGTCGCTGACGGACACTGTATCGACCGACTCGGCACGTCGGGTGGACACGGGCGTGTTTGTGCAGGTGGACGCGCAGGTCGCGCCGAAACTCCTGGCCGCCGGTGGTGCGCGCGTCGACGTCGTCCAGACAAAAAACGTCGGCGGGTATTTTGGCGACACGGCGGTGTCCCATCAGGCGCTGGCCGGGTTCGGGTCGCTCGTGGTTGGGCCGTTTGAGGGACTGTCGTTCACGGCCCAGGTGTCGAGAGGTTTCCGCGACCCGACCATCTCTGACCGGTTCTATCGGGGGCCGACGGGCCGCGGCTTCATCACGGGCAATCCGGATCTCGCACCGGAAACGAGTCTGCAGGTGGACCTTGGGGCGCGTTACACGGCTGGCCGCGTGCGCCTGGCCGTGTACGGCTACGACTACCGCATCACCGACCTCATCGAGCGCTACGCCACCGCCACCGATTTTTTCTTCTTCCGCAACCAGGGGCAGGCGGAGATTCGTGGGGTGGAACTGGAAGGCCAGGCGGATCTCGGTGCCGGATTCACGCTGGAGTTCTCGGGTCAGGTGGCGCGTGGCACGGCGCGCAACACGGTCCCCGCGCCCGACAACACCGAGGCGTGGCTTGATGACATCGCGCCCGACATGGTGATGGCCACGCTGCGCAAGCGGCTGCTCGACAGGGGCTCGGCACACGTCCGCGTGGCCACGTACCGCTCCGACGTGCGGAACGGCCCGAGTGAAGTGGACGCGCCCGGCTACACCCTGGTCGACGCTGCGGCCAGCTGGTCATTCACGCCGCACCTGGAATTGCGCGCCATGGGCCGCAACCTGCTCAACCAGTCCTACTTCGCCAGCCCGGACCCGCGCTGGGTGCCCGCCCCCGGACGCCACGCCAGCCTCACCGCCGTCATTCAGTTCTGATTTGCTGGGTGCTAAGATCGTCCCTGCCAGCCTGCAGTGAGGGAGAACTTCGATGAACGTCACCATGCGTCGTGCGACAGGTGTGTGTGCGGTTGTGTGTGCGTCACTGGTGTGGGGGACGTCGCTGCATGCGGCGTTTCCGCGACTGGTCATGGTCTCTGGAGGGGCGCTCAAGGCGCCGGTCGTTCTCACCAACTGGGACGAGACGGCGTCGATGCTGCAGCAACTCGGTCCACGGAAACCCCTCCTCGTCGCGCAGCTCGAGGGCCGGCCCTTTCTCCAGGTCAGCATGTTCTGGGGTCCCCAGTGGAAACAGTTCATGGAGGATGGACGACCGGTCGCGTCACTCCGCCACGAACAGGGCAACGAGTTCGGTCGCTTGTATCCTGCGACAGGCAACGAGCCCGCCGTGTTGATCCTGAGCGGCGCACCGAGGCAGTTTGACGGCGCCGCCACGCCGCCTGCGTCGCTGGCCGACTACCGGGATGCGTACGAACTCACGGCCATTCCGATCGGCATCCTGAAGCGCGCTGGCATTCCGGTTGGGCCTGTTTAATTTTTTTCGTCGTCGGGAATCCGCGCAGCCGGCTGTCAGTGAATGGTGGCGGACGGCCAATGCGCTGACGTCAGCGCCGACCGTTGAGGGCATTGACGCGTTGAGGGCGTCAATCGTCAGCGACGATGTCGCGCCGGACGTGGCCGAGGCGCAACACGAGATGCTGGACGGCCTCGCCGCGCTGGTGGACTTCGCACGCGCGGACCTTCCTGTGCTCGACACCCAGCACCGCGTCATCGGCACCGACACCTGCCACTTTCTCGCCCCGGCGAGCCTCGTCGACCAGGTCGACTCTGGCGGCAAGGTCTTTGTGACGTCGACGCGGGTCATCTTTGCGTCAGGCACGGTACTGTCGTGGCCGTGGCACCTGATCGCCAGGGTGCGGCGGGAAGACCGGGACCTCCTGGTCGATCTCAAGGGCCGCCCCGCCGTGCGCCTCAGGCTGAACACCTACGAAGCGGCGCTGGTGATCGCGGCCCTTGTGGGTCGCCTCACCACGAATCGGCCATAATGGCCGACGGCATGGCCGTACTCCTCGGATCCGACATCCTCGCTGATCGTGCGCTGCTTCGTGGCCGCACCATCGGCATCGTCTGCAACCCTGCGTCGATTGATGCACAGTTCCGGCATGTGATCGATCGGCTGGAGACCGAAGGGGTGCGGGTCGGCGCGATCTTTGGCCCGCAACACGGATTCCGGTCCGACCTGCAGGAAAACATGATCGAGTCGCCGCACGGCGAGGATGCGTCGCGCGGGGTGCGCGTGTATTCGCTTTACAGCGAGACCCGGATGCCGACCGACGAGATGCTGGCGGGACTCGATGCGCTGGTCATCGACCTGCAGGACGTCGGCACCCGCATCTACACCTACATCTACACCATGGCGAACTGCCTGACGGCGGCCGCCAGGGTCGGCTTGCCGGTCATCGTATGTGACCGCCCCAATCCCATCGGCGGGCACCTGGTGGAAGGCCCGATGTTGTACGAGGGATTCACCTCGTTTGTCGGGCAGTATCCGATTCCGATGCGTCATGGCATGACCATTGGTGAACTCGCGAAGATGTTTAATGAACACTTCCGTATCGGCGCCAAACTTGAGGTCGTCGCCATGCAGGGCTGGTCCCGGTCCACATGGTGGGACCAGACCGGACTGCCGTGGGTGCTGCCGTCGCCGAACATTCCGACGTTTGAGAGCGCGATTGTGTATCCGGGCACGGTCCTGTTTGAAGGCACCAACGTCTCTGAAGCGCGCGGCACGACCAAACCGTTTGAGTTGTGTGGTGCCCCGTGGGTCTCCTCACCCGAACGATTCGCGGTCGGCCTCAACGCGCGCCAGCTGCCCGGTGTCGTGTTTCGACCGCATGCCTTCGAACCGGTCTTCCACAAACACGCCGGTGTGTTGTGTGGCGGCTGTCAGATTCACATTACCGATCGCGAGGCGTTCCGCTCGGTCGAAGTCGGCGTCGCGTTGATTGAAGCCTTCAGGGCCGAGTCGCCCGAACAATTCGCCTGGCGTGAACCACCGTACGAATACGAATACACGATCCCGCCGATCGACATTCTGTTTGGATCGGCCCAACTGCGCGAGGGATTGGCGCAGGGCCAGGTGACATCTGACATGGCGCAGGCCTGGCTCGCGGACACCGACACGTTCTGTCGCCTCCGCGAGCCATTCC
>CAYRGW010000127.1:0-10350 GCA_964423815.1 uncultured Solibacteraceae bacterium
GTTGACCCCCGCGCCGTTGAGGCGGGCGGCGACTTCGGCGAAGTCCCCCGCGGCCCCCGCCGAGCGCACGGACGGGGCCATCGAAATCGACAGCGGGTGCGGTTCGAGCGCCGCCGGCGCGAGCACGCCCCGCCGCACGCCACTCGGGGTGCCGCCGGCGGCGACAAGTCCGAGCAGGAAGCTCACAACGGCGGCGAGACCAACAGCGGTCCAGGCAAGAGGCTTCATGTAGTGCTCCCCGCCATTATAAGAGCCTGAAACTGCTCCTCGGTCAGCACGGGCACACCCAGCGCCTGTGCCTTGTCCAGCTTTGAGCCGGCCTCGGTCCCCGCCACGACGTACGTGGTTTTTTTGCTGACCGACGAGGACACCTTGCCGCCCAGTGTCTCAATCCGCTCAGCCGCCTGTTCCCGCGTCATTGTGGCGAGTGTCCCGGTGAGCACAAACGTCTTCCCGGTCAACACCCGGAGCGTGTCGGCATCGCCCCCGTGGGCGTCCTCCATCCGCACCCCGAGGGCGGCCATCGCATCAAGCACGGTCTGATTGCGCGGGTCGTCGAGGAACGCGCGCACCGAACGCGCGACCACGGTTCCCACGTCGGGCACGGCCTCAATCTGCTCCACCGATGCCGCCCGCAGTGTGCGCATGGAGCCGAACGCGCGTCCCAGGGCTTTGGCCACGCCTTCCCCGACATGGCGGATGCCCACGCCGTGCAACACGCGCCACAGTTCCGCGGACCGACTCTTGTCAATCTCGGCCACAAGGTTCGCGGCGGATTTTTCGCCCATCCGCTCGAGGCCCGCCAGTGTCTCCGCGGTCAGTCGATAGACGTCTGCAAACGAGTGCACGTGGCCCTGAGTGACCAGTTGATCAACCAGCGCCTCCCCCAAACCTTCGATGTTCATCGCCCGTCGTCCGGCAAAGTGCTGCAGGCCACGACGGATTCGCGCCGGACACGACACGTTTTCGCAGCGCCAGACCACTTCCTCCTCGGGTTTGGTCAGGGGCGCGTCACACGACGGGCACACACGTGGCATCACCCACGGCGTGCTGTCGGAGGGGCGTTCGTCGAGTACAGGCCCCAGCACCTTCGGAATGATGTCGCCGCCTTTTTCCACCAGCACAAGATCGCCGTCGCGGATGTCCCGGCGCGCGATTTCCTGTTCGTTGTGGAGCGTGGCCATCTGCACCGTCGTGCCGCCGAGCCTGACGGGCTCAAGCACGGCGTACGGCGTCACCGCACCGGTGCGGCCGACGTTGACGGCAATCTTCAGGAGACGCGTCCGCGCCTGCTCGGCCGGAAACTTGAAGGCCACCGCCCACCGGGGAAATTTCGCCGTCGCCCCGACTGTCGCGCGCGCCGCCAGGTCATTGAGTTTGATGACGACGCCGTCGGTTTCAAACGACAGCGCATGTCGGGCGGCACGCCACTCGTCGCAGAACGCGACGACGGCGTCCAGGTCGGGACAGAGGCGCCGATGGGGCTCCACCGGCAGGCCCCAGGTGCGCAACTGGTCGAGTGTGCCCGCGTGCGTCGGCGCGAGGGGTTCGGCCCCCGGAGGCAACACGACCTGATAGAGATAGGCACGCAGCCCCCGTTTGCTGACGGCGGCGCTGTCGAGCGTGCGCAAGGTGCCGGCGGCCGCATTCCGAGGGTTGGCAAACGCCGGCTCGCCGGCCGCTTCCCGTTCCTCGTTGACCCGTTGGAAATCGGCGCGCGGGAAATACACCTCGCCGCGGACCTCCATCAGGGCCGGTGTCGTGCCACTCAGGCGCAGCGGGATCGCGCGCAGCGTGCGCACGTTGGCCGTCACGTCTTCGCCGAGCACACCGTCCCCGCGAGTGACGCCACGCACGAGGCGCCCGTCCTCATAAGTCAGCGCAATGCTGAGTCCGTCGATCTTGAGCTCTGCCACATACGGCAACGCGGACGTCTCCGGCAGCGTGAGGGCGCGGCAGAGACGGGCGTGAAACTCCCGGAGTTCATCCGCGCTGTACGCGTTTTCCAGGCTGAGCATCGGCTCCATGTGGGCGACGGTCGGAAAACCCTGCGCCGGTTGTCCCCCGACCCGTTGTGTCGGTGAGTCCGGGTCGACCAGTTCCGGGTGCGCCGTTTCGAGCCGCGTCAGCTCGCGCATCAACGTGTCGAACTCGGCGTCGGAAATCTCCGGCGCGTCGTGCACGTAGTAGCGCTCCTCGTGGTACCGGAGGAGGCGTCGGAGTTCGTGGATGCGGGTGGGGGCGTCCACCGGAGTGCCTTGCCGGTGTTATCGGTCGCGCTGGAGGACGTAGTCCACCAGCGACACCAGGCCGTCGCGCTCAACCGACGCCGGGAAGGCGTTGAGCAGGTGCGCCCGCGCCGTCTGGCCGTAGGTCAGGGCCTTTTCGTAGGCCGCTTCGGTGGCGCCGTGAGTGGCGAGCATGCTCTTGATCGAGTGCCAGGCCTCGGGCGTCACCTGACGGTCAGTGACGACCTGCTGGATCAGCGCGGCCACGTCCGGCCCCGTCCGCTGCTGCAATAGGATGATGGGCAGCGTGACCTTGCCTTCACGCAAGTCCCCGCCGATGGGTTTGCCGAGGATCTTCTCATCCGACGTGTAATCAAGCACATCGTCCACGATCTGGAACGCGATGCCGAGGTTGAAGCCGTATTCGCGCAGCGCCGTGCGTTGTTCGTCGGTGCAGTTGCCGAGCACGCCGCCGATTTCGGCGCAGCCGGAGAACAGGAACGCGGTCTTGCGACGGATGATTTCGAGGTGTTCCTCTTCGGTGATGGCGGCGTCCCCCATCTTGGTGAGCTGATACAACTCGCCTTCGATCATCCTGAGGGTGACTTCACACAGCAGTCGCACGACCTCAAGCGAGTCCTGCGTGAGGGCCATCGCCATCGAGCGGATGTAGAGGTAGTCGCCCAGCAGGACCGTGACGTCGTTGCCCCACCGCGAGTGCGCGGCCAGGCGGCCCCGCCGCGTTTCAGCCTCGTCGATGATGTCGTCGTGCACCAGCGTCGCGGTGTGGATGAACTCGACCACGGCCGCATTGAGCACATCGCGGTCGCCGGTGTACCCACACATCCGGGCTGCGAGAAGCAGGACGGCCGGGCGCACCCGTTTGCCCCCGCTCATCTGGATGTACTTCCCCATCTGCGGGATCAGCTCAACCTTCGACTCGAGGTGCTTGGCAAATTCCAGCTCGACGCGACTGAGCGCGTCGCGCACCGGTTCAAAGATCCGGCCGAGATCCGGGACGGACGTGGCAGATGTGTTCACTGGTCGTGTATCTCGCCTAAGGCTTGGGAAAAATCGCGTGTGCCTGAAGAATCAGACCACAGGCTGTTCAGGGGTGTCAACGCGACGCGCACCCAGAAACGCGTCGTAGTTCTCTCGGAGCCGGTGGGCCATTTCCTCGACGGGCACTTCGCGCAGCGCCGCAAGGGCCACCACCGTCTCGCGCAGGTAGGCCGGCTCGTTCCGTTTGCCCCGGTACGGCACCGGTGCCAGATACGGCGCATCCGTCTCCACCAGCAGGCGGTCTGCCGGCACCGCCCGGACCACGTCTCGCAGGTCGCCGGCTTTCGGAAATGTCATGATGCCGGGAATCGACAGGTAAAACCCCAGGTCCAGCGCCTTGTCGGCCTCGGCCTGCGAGCCGGTAAAACAGTGCATGACGCCGCGGACGCGCCCCTGCCCGGCACTGCGCAGGATGGCGTGTGTGTCATCGGTGGCTTCCCGCGTGTGAATCGCCACCGGCAGGTTCAACTCGACCGCCAACGCGACCTGCGCGGCAAACACCTCGTGCTGGACGGCCTTGGGCGCGTAGTCGTAGTGATACTCGAGCCCCATCTCTCCCAGAGCCACCGCAGACACCTGCGCGACCGCGGCTTTGACGACGGTGGTCACATCCGCGATGCGTCCGGCATAAGCCCCCGCCCGATGGGGATGGATCGCCGTGGCGAACTGCACGGCCGGCCACGCCGCCAGCACGGCGGGCACACGGGCAAACTCCTCGGGCGTGTCCGACGAGAGGATGCAGAGCACACTCTCAACGCCTGCCGCCGTGGCGCGTGTCACCACCCCGTCGAGATCGGCCTCAAAGGCCGCGTCGGCGAGGTGACAATGCGAGTCAAAGAGCTTCACAGTAGACATGTAGACATGTAGAAAACCAAATAAGGGTTTTGATCTTAAGAAAAAGAAAACTACATGCCTACATGGCTACTGTTAATAGCCGGGTTCACTTGATGCGGGTGCCCGGCGCGGGCGTTTCTTCAAACGCGACCAGGGTCGCTTTGCCGCCGTCGGCGCTCGCGGCGAGGATCATGCCGTTGGATTCAATGCCCATCAGTTTCGCCGGCTTGAGGTTGGCGACGATGGCCACCGTGCGACCGACCAGCTGCTCCGCTTCATACGATTCCGCGATGCCCGCCACGAGCGTGCGCTGTTCGGAGCCAAGGTCGATCTTCAGCTTCATCAACTTCTTGGAGTTCGGCACCTTTTCGGCTTCGAGCACCTTCGCGACGCGCAGATCGATCTTGAGGAAGTCCTCAATCGAGATGCGTGTATCGAGCGGCCACTGCGAGGCAGGAGCGGCGGGGGCGGCGGCCGCTTCTGTGGCGACCGGCACAGCGGCGGGTGTGACAGAGGCGGGGGCGGATGTGGGCGGCGTCGGTTCGGACACGGAAGTCTCCTTGGGTTCAAGTCGGGGCCAGAGGGCGTCCTTTACGGTGACCGTGCGGTCACCCGAAGTGCGCCACTCACGCGCGGAGGCCCAGGTCAGCGGCGTGGTCCCCACGCCGAGTCGGTCGAGAATTTCAGCGGCGGACGCCGGGATCACCGGGCTGAGAAGCACGGCCGCGAGGCGCAGCCCCTCGGACGCGGTCCACAACACACGATCAAGCGCGGCCTGGTCGCCGGCCTTGGCGAGGTGCCAGGGTGTGGACGTCGCGATGTATTCGTTGAGCCGGTCGATCCACTTGAAGACCGTCGCACAGGCTTCGTCGAGCGCCAGACGACCAAACGCGTCGCGCCACTCCGTTTCGACCGCGACAAACGCCTCCACCATGGCGGCGTCAGGCGTCACGCCCGACAACTGCCCCTGCCGATACCGGCCCACCATCGACGTGAGACGGCTCACGAGATTGCCGAGGTTGTTGGCCAGGTCGGCGTTGTACTTCTCTTCAAAGCGGTCCCATGAAAAGTCGCCGTCGTTGCCGAAGACGATTTCTTTCGTGAGGAACAGGCGCAGTGGATCGGGCCCGAATTTATCGACCGCCGCGAGCGGATCGATCACGGTGCCGAGCGACTTGCTCATCTTTTCGCCCTTGAACAGCACCCAGCCATGTCCGAAAATTTTCGTCGGCAGCGGCAGTCCGGCGCTCAGGAGCATCGCCGGCCAGACCACGCAGTGAAACCGCGTGATGTCCTTGCCGACAAGGTGAAACACCGTCCGCGGCGACTCACCCGCCTGCGTCCACCACGTCTCAAACATGGCGTCGTTTGTCCCGTAGCCCACGGCTGCGGCGTAGTTGATCAGGGCGTCGTACCAGACGTACACCACGCTGCCGGGATCGTTGGGCAGCGGAATGCCCCACGCCTGCCCGGCGCGACTGACGGAGATGTCTTCAAGGCCGCCCTCGAGCAGCCGCAACATCTCGTTCTTGCGTGACTCCGGCGCGACAAAGTCCGGGTGCGCGGCGTAGTGCGCCAGGAGCGCATCCCGATACTTCGACAACTTGAAGAAGTAGTTCTTTTCCTTGATCCAGTCCGGCTTGGTGCGATGGACGGGACACAGGCCATCGACCAGTCCTTTCTCGGGCTTGAATTCCTCGCACGAGACGCAATACCAGCCTTCGTAGACGCCCTCGTAGATATCGCCGGCATCGAGGGACCGCTGGACCATTTTCTGGACGGCCGCCTTGTGCCGCGGTTCGGTGGTCCGGATGAAGTCGTCAAACGAGAGGTGCAGACGGCCCCAGACCTCGCGGAACTCGCCTTCCATTCGATCGCAATACGCGAGCGGGTCCAGCCCCTGTTCCTTCGCGCGCTTGAAGACGTTCTGGGAGTGTTCGTCGTTGCCCATCACAAACCGCACGTCATCACCCACGAGGCGGTGATACCGCGCGATGACATCGGCGGCGATCTTCTCGTACGCCGTGCCGAGGTGTGGCCGGTTGTTGACGTAATCGATGGCGGTGGTCAGATAGACACGGGACATGATGCAGGTCGCAAACCGGTATTGTATCGCGCCGGGCCGGGGTTACGGCAGCATCCGGGCCATCCGGAACGAGAAGTAGTCCGTGTCAGCCAGAATCACGTGGTCCACCACGGGCACCCCGATGATTCGGCCGGCCTGCGCCAGCCGTACCGTCAGCTGGATGTCCGCCTTGCTGGGTTCAGGATCGCCCGACGGGTGGTTGTGGAACAACACCACCGCGGACGCGCCGCCCCCCACGGCCACGCGAAAAATGTCCCGGGGATGCGCCATCGACGCGTCGATCGCGCCGACCGAGTGGAGATGGGTCCGCAGGAGGCGATATTTGGTGTCGACCAGCACAATCCCGAACCGTTCGACCGGGAACGCGCCAAATCGCGGGAGCAGATACGCCGCGGTTTCCGACGGACTGGCAAACAGGGGACGTGACCCGGCGCGTTGCGCCAACGTGCGGCGGCCCAGCTCGATGGCCGCCTGCACCCGTGCGGCCTGCGCCTCACCGATGCCGCGCGTCTGACGGATCTCGTCCCATGTCATCCGCGTGAGGCCATGCACCCCGGACGCCTGCGTCAGCAGGGCTCTGGCCAATGTGGTTGCCGAGGCCTTTGCCGTCCCGCTGCCCAGGACAATGGACAACAAGTCCTCGTCGCTCATCGCCACCAGGCCGGCGCGTGCGAGACGTTCCCGTGGGCCCTCTTCGGCACGTTCCCCATGGGAGTGGCGCGTTATACTCAGCTCGCCCATGTACCGCCTCGTCCTTGCCGCGACCGTTCTCTCATCGGTAACCCTCCTGTCGGCCTGTTCGCAGCCCCCGGACAAGGAACGGGGCCAGGCGGAGGGAGCCATCGCCGCCGCCCGGGCCGCGTCGGCGGAGGTGTATGCCGCAGACGAACTGCTCGCTGCCGAGGAGGCCCTCAGTCGCTACGACGATGCCGTCGCGCAGAAGGACTATCGGCAGGCCCTCAACGCGGCGTTGGACGCGCGTGATCGCGGGTACGAAGCCGTCAAACGCGCGAGCACGGCCAAGGCGGACGCCCGAGGCCAGGCCGAGCGCCTGGTCATCGCACTTGATGCCCTGGCCACCACAATCAACGACCGTATTGCGAGCACTGCGACGCCCCGCCTGACCGCAGCCGCCGCGCAGCGACTGCGTGAGGCCGTGGCCGCCAGTGCGTCTGCTCTGCAAGAAGCGCGCACAGCCATCGATGACGGCCAATATCCCGTGGCCATCACCCGATTGGAAGCGGCGTTGGCGGAGTTACAGAAGGAATTCGACGCCGTACCTCGCCGCGACCGCGAGTGACACGAGGCAAAATCTGCCTGTCACGACCGCGAACGGTACGCGTTATCTGACCACCCAGCCGAAGCTGAGCACACCCACAACAATGACGACGTAGCCGATCACGTCGAGCACCACGCCGTACCGCATCATCGCGCTGATGGGGACGTAGCCACTGCTGTACACGATGGCGTTGGGCGGGGTCGAGATGGGCATCATAAAACCCATGCTGGCGCCAAAGGTCGCGCCCAGGGCCGGTTCCAGCGGGGACACCCCTGCGGCAACCGCCACCGCAATGGCGGTCGGGACCACCACCGTGGCGGCAGCGGTGTTGGACGCCGCCTCCGACATCAGGATCGCCACTGCGGTGAACACCAGGGTGAGTCCCACCGTGCCGGCACCGGGAACGTATCCCACCACCCACCGGCCAAAGGCGTCGGCGAGTCCGGTCGAGTCCGCGAGGCCACCCATCGCCAGGCCGCCGCCAAACAGCAGGATGATCCCCCAGTCGATGTGTGACGCCTCTTCCCAGGTCAACGTGAACTTGCGGGCACGCCAGCTGATGGGAATCACAAACAGCAGCAGCGCGCCGACAATGGCGGCGACCGATTCGGGGACCAGTGCCGACAGACGCACCGTGGCCGCATGGGACTGGCCCAGCACCAGCGCAAACATGCCCGGCAGCGTCCAGAGGAACACCGTGAGGCCAAAGGCCATCACCACGTTGCGCTCGCCCGTGGTCATCGGCCCCAGCGCCTTCAGTTGTTCGCGCACGCTGGCGGTGGCGGCGGCGCCCAGCACCACCCCCTTCGACGCGGGATACAACATCCACAGCGCGACGGCGCCCAACATCACGATGACCAACGGCACGCCAAACGCCATCCAGTTGGCAAACGAAATATCAATGCCCGCGTTTTTGAGGAGCAGACCTTTTCCGATGATGTTCGGCGGCGTGCCGACAGGTGTGGCCATGCCGCCGATGGACGCCGCAAACGACGTCACCAGCATCATCGCCATCGCAAACCGCTGGAAGGCCGGGTCATTGTTGCGCCCGCGTCCCAACTCCGCCAGCACCGCCATCCCCAGCGGAAAAAACATCGCGGTGGTCGCGGTGTTGCTCATCCACATCGAGAGGCCGGCCGAGACGCCGGCATACACGAGAACCAGGCGCAACGCGCTGGTGCCAATCCAGGGAGACGCCAACGCGGAAAACGCCATGCGCCGATCGAGACGATGCACAAACATCGCCTCCGCCAGAATAAAACTGCCGATGAAGAGAAAAATGATCGGGTCGGCAAACGGCCCATAGGCCGCACGTGCGGGCGCGATCCCCAGGATCACCACCAACGTCGGGCCGAGCAAAGCGGTGGCGGCGAGCGGAATGGCTTCCGTCATCCAGAAGACGATCATCAGCAGCAGGATCGCGCTGAGCCGATGCGCCGCGTCCGACAGGCCGGGCATCGGCAGCAGCAACATCACGATCGCGAGCAGCGGACCAATAATCAGTCCCGCCGTGCGACGACGCCGATTAAACAAGTCCTCGGCGGGTGAATAACTTTCCCCGGAGCCGGACGCCTCGTGAAACCGCCTCACGACTGCCCCCACCATTCGACGTGCGCGATCACCTCTGCCCACCCCGTCAACAACACATCGTCGTCAGTCACCTCGACCTGCTGGGTGCCTCCGGGGGCCTCGACGTCCACCGGGGACACCGCGCCGCCGAAGTGCACTGCGGCGACAGCCGCGCCGCAGGCACCGGTGCCGGAGGCTTCCGTGGGGCCCACGCCGCGTTCCCAGATCAGAATGCGCACGCGCCCCGGCGCTTCAACGGCCGCCAATTCCACGTTGGTGCCCTCGGGGAAATACGGATGGGTGGCGAGGCCGGCGGCGATCGAGTGCAGCCGGTCCTGCGTGAGCGCCTCCGGTGGCCCCAGGACCACACACTGCGGATTGCCCATGTCCATCACCACGCAGCGCACGTCGTGGCCAGCCACCGACAGCGTGGTTTCGCGGAGCGCGCGGGCTGGTCCCATGGACGCGCGACACAAGACACGGGGACCTTCACGCGCGAGGATGTCCACGCGCCGATCGCCGGCTTCTGTCTCAATGACCACCGTCGAACCCGCCGCAAGATCATCACGGCGCACGAGCCAGGCGACGACGCAGCGGATGCCGTTGCCGGAGATCTCCGAACGGCTGCCGTCCGCGTTCAGAAGCCGGGTGACCGCGCCGCCTTTTGTCGGCGCCACGAGCATCAGACCGTCAGCGCCGATGCCGGTGTGGCGGGCGCAGAGGCGGCGGGCCAGGCCCGCGCGATCCGCGCTCTCGGCGATGTCCCCCATGGCGGCGAGCAGGAAGTCATTGCCATACGCGTGGGCCTTGATGACACGCATGGTCAGCGGTCACCTTTGCGGCAGAACGCCAGCATGTGCCACCCGTATTTTCGAACAAGCGCGCGGGGGACGAGGTTGAAGGTACCGACAAAAAACGTGTTGAAGGCCATGCCCTTCCAGCCTTTGTGGAGGCGCGACTTGACCGGGAATCGTTCAAAGACGAGGCGGACGTCAGTGAAGACCGAGACCAGCCGGCGGAACTCGGTATCGGAGTACCGCTTCAGGACCGGTGCGTCCTCGTGCTCAAGCGGCGTCTTCATCACCTTCGAGAGGAGGTTCAGCCAGGAATTGCGGTTGTAGGCCTGGAAGATGGCCAGGCCGCCGGGACGCAGAACCCGATGGATTTCGGCGACCATGGCGGAGTCGTTGCCGGTGTATTGCACAACGCCGTGCGCAAACACGAGGTCAAACGACGCGTCGGGAAACGGCAGGTGTTCGCCGTCCGCGACCCCAAGCCGCGCCCCAAGCCCC
>CAYRGW010000128.1:0-2570 GCA_964423815.1 uncultured Solibacteraceae bacterium
CAGCCGCGCCAGCAGAAGCGGCCGCCCCGCCCCCACGTGGCATCGACATCGTCATCCACGACCTGACGACCGGGAAAGATCTCCCGCTCGGCAGCGTGGGCGACAGCGCGTTCAACCGCGCGGGCGACCTCCTCGCCTACTCGATTGATGCCGTCGTCAAAGACAGCAACGGCCTGTTTGTGTTCGATCTGAAAGATGGCCGCATCACAAGCCTCGACAATGACGCCAAACGATACACACGACTGGTGTGGAACGACCGCGGCACGGGCGTCGCCGTGCTGAAGGGTGCTGATGTCGAGAAGGTGCGCGAGCGTCCGAACCAGTTGCTGGTGTACCCCGACGTCCGCGCCGGAAACGTGGTGGTGCTCGACGCCACCAGCGCGCAGGGATTCCCCGCCGACTGGGTGATCAGCGATCGCGCGGCGGTGTCGTGGAGTGACGATGGCGCCCGGGTGTTTTTTGGCATCAAGCCGCAGATTCCCATCATCACGCCGCCCCGGCGCAACCCGGACACCGAGGCCGACGTCGACGTGTGGCATACGCAGGACGAACGTATCCAGTCGATGCAGATGATTCGCGCGACCACCGATCAGAACGTCACCTTCCGCCAGGCCTTTGACGTGGGCCGCAAGGCGTATGTGACCCTGACGGATGAAAAGATGCGCGAGATCGAGATTGCGCCCACAGGCAAATGGGCGGTGGGACGCGAGACCGTCCTGCGCGACTACGCACCGGCGTCGGCGGATTTTTATCGCGTGGACGTCACGACCGGTGTGCGCACGTTGATGTTCAAGGGACAACTCGCCGGCAGCCACGTGTTCGGCATCTCGCCGGATGGACGCCGCTTCCTGTATTGGAAGGACGAGAAGATTCAGTCCTACAACCTCGACACCGCGAGCACGCAGACGCTCGGTGGCCCCAAAGCCGTGAGTTTTACCGACATGGAGTTTGATCGCCCCGGTCCCAAGCCGGCGTACGGCATCGCGGGTTTTACGCCCGATGGATCAACGGCCATCGTGCACCATCGGTATGACTTGTGGGCGCTTCCGGTGGACGGCACGGCGGGCCGCAACCTGACCAACGGTCAGGGGTCCGCAAAGGAGATCCGGTTCCGTGTGATTCGGCCCGACCCGCTCGATCCCCTCGCGGACTACGGTCCGGGAGGACAAGCCGCCGAACGGGAGAAGATTGATCTCTCGAAGCCAGTCACCCTGGCGGCGTATGGGGAATACACCAAGCAGGCCGGCTTTTTTACGCTGACCAACGGCACACTGACACCGGTGGTGTTTGAAGATGCGTCGTTCAGCAATCCGACACGCGCGGCCAAGGCGGACACGTTCCTCTTCACACGGCAGACGTTCATCGAGTTCCCCGACCTGCGGGTATCCGGCCCCAACTTTGGTGAGTCGAAAAAGATCTCGGACGCCAACCCGCAGCAGGCGGAGTACATGTGGGGGCGGCGTGTGTTGTTCGACTACAAGAACAAGGACGGTGTGCGCCTGCAGGGCATTCTGGCGTTACCCGATGACTACAAGGCCGGTGAAAAACGCCCGATGATCGTCACGTTCTACGAGAAGAACTCACAGAACATGCATCGGTACTCCGCGCCGTCGTATCTCACCGGGATGGGCGCCTCGCCGACCGAAGCAGTGAGCCGCGGCTACATCACGATGATGCCCGACATTCACTTCAGGACGGGATCCTCACACAGCGACATGCTCGAGTGTGTCGAGGCCGCCACGCGCAAGGTGATCGAGCTCGGTTACGCCGATCCAAAACGTATCGGTGTCAGCGGTCACAGCTACGGCGGTGAGGGCGCAGCCTTTATTGCGACGCAGTCAAAGATGTTTGCGGCCGTCGGCATGGGGGCCGGCGTGACGGACCTGTATTCCGACTTCAACCAGAGCTGGGGCTGGACGTATCAGGTCAACAGCGGCAGCGGCGCGAATGGCCACGACTACTACCTCTTCGGCCAGGGTCGCTGGGGTTTCACTCCCTGGGACCGTCCAGAAACCTACCGCTATGAGTCGGCGATTTCCCACGTGAAGAATGTGGTCAGTCCCGTGCTCATCATGCACGGCACGGCGGACCCGACGGTGTCGTTCACCGAAGGCATGAACTTCTACAACGCGCTCCGGTTCCACGAGAAGAACGCGATGTTGCTCGCCTATCCCGGCGAGGGTCACGGCCTGCGCGGACTCGCGAACCGGAAGGACCTGACGGTGCGGTACTTCCAGTTCTTTGATCACTTCCTCAAGGGCGCTGAAGCGCCGGCGTGGATCAAGGACGGCGTGCCGTTCCTGAAGAAGAACGTCAAGTAGGGCGTGGCCTTCAGGCCCGCCGCTCCGGTTACTGCGAGCGCAGCACGTCTGCAGGATCGACCCGGCTGGCACGAACGGCCGGGCCAAGCGCGGCCACGGCGGTGACCGTCAGCAGCAGCACGACGACACCCCCCAGGGTGACGGGATCAAAACGACCCACACCCGCCAGGAAGCCGGCCACCAGCGTGTGGCCGGCGTACGCCAGCGCGCCACCCAGGGCGACGCCGACGCCCGTGAGCACCATCGCGT
>CAYRGW010000128.1:2580-10316 GCA_964423815.1 uncultured Solibacteraceae bacterium
GAATGGCAATGTTCCGGGTGTCCTTCGCCACCGCGTGCGTGATCAACCCGTAGAGTCCAAGACCTGCAAGCAACAACGCGACCACCGCCAAAGCACCCACAAGCACCGCGCGAAAACGATCAGGGGCGAGCGCGCGGTCCACGCGGGCCTCCATCGTGTCCACCTTGTCGATCGCCACGGTCGGATCGATGACCGCCACCAGATCTCTGACCGGGCCAACCAGCATGCCCGGGTCGCCCTGCGTCCGGATGGCGATCCACCCGAAATACCTCGGATTATTCACCTGCGGCCGCGGGTAGTACATCTCCGCGCGCGGCACTTCGCGGAGGCTCCGATGATGTTTGTCGCCGACCACGCCGATGATGTCGAAGGTGATGCCCCTGAATCGAATCTGGCGACCAATGGCGCCGGCAGGAAAATCGCGCCGCTCGAGCGCCTCGTTGACGACAACCACAGGTTGGGCGTCAGCGCTGTCTGAGGCCGTGAACGTCCGGCCCTTCCTGAGTGGGAGCCCAACTGCCTCGAAGTAGCCGGCGGTGACGTTCTGCAGGCGAGCGATGGGGATCTTCGGATAGACGTCGTTCTCCCCGACGCGGTAGAACCCATCGCCGAATTCACCCGGCGTCAACGGCAACAGCGTCGTCGCACCCGCGGCCGTCACACCCGGAAGCGCGCGCACTCGCGAGAGGAGATCGTCGTAAAAGCGGACTTCCGACGGCAAATCCGGATAGCGCACTTCCCCGAGAGCCAGATTAAATGTCAGCACATTGGCGGACTCGAATCCCGGCGCCGTGGCTTTTATGGTCAGGAACGTGCGCAGGAGGAGTCCTCCGCCAACCAGCAGCGCCGTTGACAACGCCACCTGTGTGATCACCAGTGCCGCGCGTGTATGGCGCTGACTCCGGTGCTCCGCGCCGCGTTCACTGGATCGCATCGTGTCCTGCAGCTGCCGCGCCCGCACCATGAGCAGTGGCGGAATGACGGAGAGGACAGCCGTGAGTGCGGTCGCGGCGGCAGCCGCCAGTACCGCAGTGAGGCGCACCTCGACGTCGCCCACGGCGGGCAATGTCTCGGGGTAGAGCTGCAGAAATGCGCGGAGACACCACGGAGCCAGCAGCAGTCCGACCGCAGCGCCGGCCACTGACAACCACAATGTCTCGACGATGAGCAGACGCGCGAGGCGCGAAGGTCGCGCGCCCAGAGCCGCCCGCACGGCGAGTTCCCGTTGCCGCCCCTGGGCATTGACCAGGAGCAGATTGCCGATATTGGCGCACGCGATTAGCAGCACAAGCGCCACCGCGCCCACCATCAGGACCAGCACGCTGCGTGTAGTGCCGACAAGGCCCTCGCGGTACGGGACCACGTGCACCTGTCGCGTGCCGTTGCTGTCGGGATATTCGGTCGCAAGATCACGCGCGACCCGCGCCATGTCCGCAGCGGCCTGTTCGATTGTGACGTCACGGTCGAGTCGCGCGACCACACGTTGCCAGACGCCTCCCCGATTCTGGAACGTCGGGGCAGGGGGCCGCAGGGGAAACCAGACGTCCGTGTCAGCGATCGGAAACGCCGGAGTCATCGGTGGCAGCACACCCACGACCTCGACGGGATCACCACCGATGTGGACCACGCGGCCAACGATGGCCGGATCACTGCCAAACGCCGAGCGCCACAGCCGATGCGACATCACCATCACATGACCCGCCAGCGGGTAGTCGGCCTCGCTGAACAGACGGCCGTGCAGCGCGGAGATCCCGAGCACTGCACCCGCGGACGCACTCACGGTGGCCAATCCCACCCGCCTGGGCGTGCCTCCCACGTCGATGGTGCCTTCAAATGTTTCAAACGGCGTGAGCGCTGTCAGGTGCCGCGCCCGGCGGCCCCAATCCACCACGTCCATGGGGTTGCCATGGGCCGTCGCCGCCAGTGCGGGGTCAAACGCCTTTGCGCCGGCCGACCGTTCGTGCGTTGCCAGCCACACCAGCCGGTCCTCTTCTGGAAACGGCAGCGGACGCAACATTACGGCGTCCACGATGCTCGCGACCGCCGCAATGGCCGCCACACACACGGCAATGGTCGCGATCACCGTGACTCCAAGCGCCGGGCGGCGACGAAGGGCGCGTTGTGTGATGACCAGGTCGTCGGCCAGGCCGGAATGCCAGCGTGTGTCAGTCGCGCCGTCCCGCCACGCCATGAGGGCGACAGGTTGGCGGCACATCCACCACACGGCGGCCGCGCGCCCTTTCGAGCGGCGGATGCCGGCGTGTTGTTCCAACAGTTCGCGCAATACTTCATCACGCGCGTCGATCGGCAGCAGCCGTACCAACCACTCCAGGAGCCGTGTCATCTCAACCGCTCCTCCAGGCCGTCCCACAGCACGAGACGCGCCTCACGTGAGGCCCGCAGCAGCGGAAGCACCAGCTTCGCGCGGACTTTGTAGAAACGGCGCGGGCGCCCGCCCCACTCGGGATCAGCCTCCCCCACCCGTGATGTAAGGAGGCCGCGCTGCTCAAGACGCCGCATCACCATGAAGGTGGTCGCTGCCGACACGTCACGGCCGGTCAGTTCCGCAAATTCCTCCGCGACTTTGACGGCGTAGCTCTCGCCATCCAGACGCAGCAGAATCAACAAGACCTGCTCTTCGAGTTCACCCAGGTGTGTGCGTGCCATCGGAATCTCCGATGGCGACGTTAATTCATAACTGAGTTATTTTGCAACGTGCACGAATGCGGGCACGACGTCGGGTGTCTTTTTCGTTCCAAGCGTAAGCAGAAAAAGACACCCGACGTCTTTTTCTCGTCAATCACAGGTGGTGCGCCGCTCTGCGGCCACGATGGGCGCCGGCGGTGTCTGCCCATCGAGCAGAATGTTGATCAGACCGCGCAGAGGCTGTGCGAGCGGGACGAGATAACCTCCTGGGCGTTTTTCGACCGTGACGCCGTGCGCGGCGAGGCGATCACCGACCGAGGTCCAGAGGGCCTCGGGTAACTTGCCGCTGTCGGTCAGCTTCGCGGAATACTGCGCCTCGGTCAGGAAGTAGCCACACGGTGGCGGTGTGACCATCTGATCGGCACCAGGCGTCGCGCCGGGCGGCGGCGTATCGCCAGGGTGTGGCGCGGCGAACGCCGGCACATCCCAGTCGCCGTGAAACACGATGGGGCCGGTGTTGGATTGCTGGAACGTGATGCCGTCGGCAATCGCCTTCACAATCGCCGGACGATTCGCGCGGTGAAACACCAGCGCCTGTCGAATCGACCACAGCTGCGAATAGGCCTTGCGGCGGCGATTCTCCGGCACGTTGCCCGTTTCGGCTGGACGCGTCGGACCACCACCCGACCGCGCTTCGACCAGCGTGGTGACCATGTTCTTCAGGCCGGTGACGCGTGTAAACGTCTGCGCGCCGTCGATGCCTCGTGGTGGATACGGACACGGCCACCATCCGTCATTGGCCCCGGCGTCGTAGAACTGCCCCTCGACCAGGCCGGTCTTCGAGATGTCGTGCACCGACATTGCGGTGTTGCTGTGGCGGGGCCACAACAACGGCAGGTCACACGTCGCCGCACTGCCGTATTCGTGGCCGTCAACCATGACCTCCGGCGAATAGTCGCGCAGGAACCCGGCAAAAATCTGCGACTCGGGCTGTGTCAGCCTCGCGTGATCACGATTGAGATCCTGCCCGGCAGAATTGCCCCGTGTGTTGTTCGCGCGACCATCAGCGTTAAACGACGGCACGATGAGGATGGTCGCGTTGGTGAGGATGTCGATGATCGCCGGGTCATTGGAAAACGCGAGCTCGCGAATCATCATCAGGCAGCCTTCACGCCCTGAGGGTTCGTTGCCGTGGACGTTGCAGTTCGCACCGGCCGCCGACCCGTTCGCAATCTCCTGCACCGATCCCTTCGGCGCCGGGTGCCCAATCACAAACAGATTCATCGTCCGTCCCTGCGGCGTGGTGCCAAGGGGGACGACACGCACACGCGGACTGGCCGCGACGATTCGTTTCGTCCAGTCGATCTCTTCGTCGTAGGTCGTATAATCTGCCCCGTCACGTGACTCAAAACCCGTGCGGAATTCAGCGGGACCAAATGGTGCACGAGTCTGTGCGCTGATCGGCTCGGACCATTCCTGCGGCGTCTCTGCGACCACCGCACGCACACGCCAGCGCAATGTGCCGCCGGGCACAAACCCGGCATCGGCGAACGCCGGTGACTGCTGACGAATCTGGCGATTCGGCCGCCAGAGGCCCACCACCACGCCGTCACGTTCGATCTGATATTCAGTCGCCCCGGCCACCGGTCGCCACGTCAGCGTGACGTACCCCTCGCGCGGCGTGACCGCCACACCGTCCACGCGGGAAGCGGGCTGCGCCTGAGCCGCCAGAAATGCCGAACCTGCAACCAACAGAAGCAGCGCCGCCGCGACGAGATGTTTCATGGTGCGCCTATTGTAAAGGCGACCGCGTCATCCCGGAGGCGGAGGCGGCGGGTCGTCGCCACCGTCCGATTGCCCGCCGCCACACAGGGGATCGTTCTCAGACCCCAGTCCATCAACCCGCGCGGACGGGTACGGGTAGGTGCGCAGGTGGTCGGCGGCCGTGGTCAGGTTGTAGAGGATCGCGTATTCCTTCAGCCGATAGAACCCGTTGTCCACCGTCCACGTCTTCGGCGCGGCGTCGGTGTTGATCAACGTCAGGTCGGCACCGTCGGCCGGAATCGGAAGCCGGGTGGTGGATCGGGTCGTGCCGGAGGTGCGGATCACCAGCTCGTACTGCGCGCCCGCATCAAGCGGCAGCGTGAACTTCACCTGGTCGGTCAGTTCCTGCACCAGCGTGACCTCGCCTGACGCCGTGGTGAATTCCCACTGCACGCCGTGCGCCTTGGGATCCGTGGCCTGCAGTTCCGTGAGCCAGCCACCGGCCAGGATGACGCGTGCGTTCAGTTCGGGCGGCACAGCGGCGAGTGAGGTGCGGGGCTGCGGCCGTACACGGCCGTGAAACACATAGTCGAGGTAGGGCAGATATCGCGCGCCTGGTCGCAGCGTCTGGGTATCCACATAATCGAGGCCATCGCGGGCGATCCGCACATCGGCCCCCGACAGGATGATGGGTTCATCCAGCATGGCGCCGCTGAGCGTCGCGGTGTGCCCCGTCGACGGGAGTTCCACCGTGGCGCCGTTGACACGATTGATCAGCAGGAACATCTGCTGGAAGGTAATGGTGAGTTCGCTCGGCTGACTCATGATGCTCTCAGTCCTCCAACCACGGTAAACGCCGCCCATGCGGCTGACGATGCGCCGTCGCGCCGGTGTTGCCGCTGGCTCTCCGCCAGGGCCACCTCGGGCGCCACGCCCGCACGGAGGCGTCTGTGCACGTCCACCCAGAACGATGCCGGCGCGTTGTCATCCACCTGCCACAACGCGGCCACGACAGAGGACGCGCCGTTGGCAAGAAACACAAAGGGCAGGCCGACCGCGCCCTCGCCGACAAACACGCGCCCGCGGGCACCGTCACACGCCGACAGCAGCACCATCACACCCGGACGCAGCGTGATCTCGCGCAGATCCGCGAAGGTCACCGTTGCGGGATCACCCGACACCGACAACAACAGTCTCGACCGGCTTGGTGTCGACCCGTCGGCCACCACGTGGCCGGCGAAGTGGACAAGGTCGGCCGACGGCAGTGCGTCGAGAAATGCCCGCGCTGTGGCGTCACGCCCGCTGAGCACACGCGCCGACCCATGCGCGCCGCGCAGCGCGTCAATCTCCGGCTCCACGCCGGGCAGTGCGGCCAGACGTTCACGCGGATGGGCGTCACCGGACGCCACCAGCAGCGGCCGGGTGGCGGTGGCGCGCACCTGCGCGGCCTCCCGCAGGATGGTCAGGCTCGGAGCCATCAGCGGGATGTAGTCGTCAATCAACAACCGCGTGGACCCCGGCTGGACGAGCGCGGCAAACGGCACACGATACAGCGGACCGTCGGGGAGAAACACCACACGCGGCGTCCGCGCCGCGGCAAGTGTCTCGGGCAACAACAGGCGGGCCAAATCCACGCCGCCTCCGGTGCGGCCCTCAGCGACCTCGCGCACAAACACGTCCACGTGCGCGGCCAGGGTGTCGGGCGTGACCGCCACCCGCGTCATCACCACCCCGTCACGCGTCACCGTCCACCGGCGCAACCCATCGTCGAGCACCGCGTACGCCACGACGGTGACGTCGGCGGGAAGCCAGTCATACAGCGCCGTCCCCGCCAGCGGCATGGCCAGGGAGCCTCGAGCTCTGGCGTCAAGTAATGCGCGCCCGCGGAAGCGTTCGGCCACTTCGAGCGCGCCGAGGGGGTCGGTGTCGCGCACCTGGATCAACTCGCGAAACAGATCCCAGAGCTCACTGCGCGAGTCCACGCGCCATTGTTCGTCGCGCAGTTCCGGCCGGGGATCTTCAAAAAGGGCCGCGCCTTCGAGCCAGTCTCGTTCGGCCGCCGCCGCGTTGCCGAGACGTGTGTGCACCCGGCCTCGTCCGAGCAACGCGTCGGCCCGCCGCAGCGGACGTTCGGTGGGGGCGAAGGCCTCCACAATGCGGTCGTACGACGGCAACGCGCGTGGCGGGTCGGTCTGCGCGAGCGCGGCGGCCGTGAACACATCGACTTCGGTCGAGAACTGCTGCCGCACGGAAGAATCGGGAATCGAGGCCAGTCGAGCCGAGGCCCGTTCCAGCATCACCCGCGCATCGTCGTACCGACGGAGCGTCATGTGTGCCTGCACACTCTTGAGAAACGCGCCCACCTCAACGACCGGGTCCCCGCTGTTCCCGTTCACGGCGACCAGGGCGTCTGCAAAAAACCGCGCGGCTCCTGGAAGACCGAACCACTCTGCGCTGGCAATGGCGTTGTGAAACGTCAGATGTCGGCGACGAGGGGCGAGGATGGGCAACACGTCGAACGCCGGCACGAGGCCCGCCCACGCGGCAGATTTGTCCGTGCGATTCCGCGCCACCTCAGCGCGGAGTACGGTGGCGGCCGCTTCAAACTCCCGATCGCCGGATTGCTGAAAGGCGGCAATCGCCCGTTCGTAGCCCGCGTCCGCCTCGGAGTAGCGGCCCAGGCGCAGTCGCGCCAGGGCCTGAATGTATTCCACTTGTCCGCGCGCCAGCGGGGACAAGCCGCGGGTGGTGGAGCCCAGGGTGCCCGCAAGGTCGAGTGCGGCCGCCGTGCGGTTCTGGAAAAAGAGCGTCCAGGCCAGCTGTGCGTCGGCGTCCGACGTGGGCAGGCCGGCGCAGACCAGCTGTGTCGAGGCTGAGCGGGCTTTGGTTTCCGCCTCAACCAGACCGGACGCATCAAACGCGGTACGGGACTCGTCGAGCAGGCGGTATGCGGTCTCCGCGCATGTCCTTCGGGAGCCGGACACGGACGCGGGAAACACACGGGGTTCGTCGCCGGACGTTTGTGCGAGCGGTGGCTCACGTTCGAGTCGGGCGAGACGTTCACGGGCCTCGTCCGCCCATGGCGACGTGTTGTCCACCTCGAGGTATGCGCGCCATCGAGTGATCGCCTGATCGCGCAGTCCCAGCGCATCCACGGCGAGAGCGTGATTAAAACGTGCGACAGGATCCGCCGGCGCGTGCAACAGCGCACGTTCTGCGGCATCCAGGGCGGCGACCGCATCGGCAGCCTCGCGCGTGTGTCGCCAACGCTCGGCGTGGGCGGCGGCGAGGTCGCCCAAGACACGCGCATCGGCGTCCGGGCGGGC
>CAYRGW010000129.1:0-10085 GCA_964423815.1 uncultured Solibacteraceae bacterium
CGTTCCGGCCGCTGCCGTTCGACGTCCACGTGCTCGGCCACTCGGTGACGCTGGAACCCGCCGACGACGGGCCGAGCTTCGCGCAGTGGCTCGGCGACCGCCGCCGGGACCCCGGGACCTCGGGACCCCGGGACTCCGGGACCTCGAACGAGGCCCCAGGTGAATAAACCCCTGCGCCACAAAGTCGAGTACTGGCTCGTCGCCGTCGTGCGGGCGGTCATCGGCGTGTGCCCCGACGGCCTGGTCCGCGCGATCGGCACCACCATCGGCTGGACCTTCTGGGCCGTCGACGCGGGCCATCGTCGTCTGGCGTTCCGGCAGTTGCAGGCGGCGTTTCCCAGCAAGGCGCCGAAGGAGTGTCGCCAGATCACGCGGCGTACGTTTGCGCATTTTGGCCGGTCGCTCACCACGTTGTTGAAATTCAGCACACTGACGCCCGATCAAATTCGCGCGCGTGTGGTCTTTGACGGTGATGATCGTGTGCGACAGGCCCTCAACGGCGGCAAGGGCGCGATCCTCGTGACGGGACACTTCGGCTTCTGGGAACTGCAGGGGCTCGCCACGGCGTTGGCGCTGCCCCCGATTTCGGTGCTGGCGCGTCGATTGGATAATCCCCATCTGCACGACTTGCTCGAGAGGGTGCGCACGGCGACGGGCAACCGCGTGATCTATCGACAGGGGGCCGTGCGCCGGGTCCTGCGCGCGTTGCAGCAGAATGAGGCCGTGGCGATCCTGATCGATCAGCACATTCAACCGAAGGACGCCGTGACCGTGTCGTTTTTTGGACGACCGGCGGCGACGACATCAGCCGTGGCCGCGCTCGCGCTTCGGACCGGCGCGCCGGTGATTCCCGTGTTTGGTCTTCCCCTGCCGGGCGGGCGGTATCGGATGGTCTACGAACATCCGATCGAGCCGCCGCTGGCCGATGCCACCAATCCCATCACCGAACTCACACAACGATGCACGGACGTGCTGGAGATGTACGTGCGCCGCAATCCCGAGTTGTGGCTGTGGATGCATCGACGATGGCGCGACGACGTGGCCGGTGGCGATGCGGTGGGCGGCATGTATCCCACTGGTGCCGACGAGAGCGCAGAGCCTGACGGCGGATCCGACGGAGAAGACGCCGAGTGATTCCTCCAGACCACACCGTCGTGTCCCGCCTCGTAATCCGTCCGCCGAACTGGCTGGGTGATGCGGTGCTGGCGCTGCCGGCCATGGGCGCGCTCCGACGTCACTTCCACGGCGCGTCGATCACTGTGGCGGCGACCGGAGCGGTGGCCGCGTTGTTTCGCGAGAACACCGGCGTGAACCCCGACGCGGTCGTCGCGCTGCCTGGTGCGAAACGCGACGCCGTGCGTGTGCTCAGGGACGGCCGGTTCGAACTCGGCATTCTTTTCCCGAATTCGTTTGGTTCCGCGTGGTTACTCCGCACGGCTGGGGTGCCGCAGCGCTGGGGCTACGCGCGGTCGGCGCGTGGATGGATCCTCACGAAGAAGGCTGTGCGCCCCCGCCTGCGCGAAGGCTTCGGCGCGGCAAGCGGAATCCAGCATCAGGCCGACTATTACCGCAACCTTGTGCGTGGACTCGGCATCCCGTGTGACGATGACGCGCCGCGTATCACGGCGGCGCCCGACGCCATGCGTCACGCGGCCACGGTGGTGGGTGTCGATGCACTTGAGGGATCACGCATCATCACCCTCGCGCCAGGCGCCGCGTATGGACAGGCGAAGCAGTGGCCGCCGGCCCGTGTGGCCGAACTGGCCGCGAAACTCATTCGGGAACGTGATGCGGTGTGTGTGCTCGTCGGGGCCAGACACGACAGGGACGCCGGCCGCGCGATCGAGACGTGGCTTCGTGCGCATGCCCCGGAGACCCTCGGTCGGCTTCGCAACGTCATTGGCACCACCGACCTGGGCACGTTGGTCGCGCTCACTGCGGGCAGCCGTGTGTGTGTGACGAACGACTCGGGCGTGATGCATGTGGCCGCCGCGACCGGCCGCGCCGTCGTCGCGATGTTTGGCCCGACCGACGAACGTGCCACGCGTCCGCTTGGTCGTGGCGACGTGTTGACGGCCGATGTCTTCTGCCGTCCCTGCCACCTGCGTGATTGCCCGATTGATCACCGCTGCATGAAACGCATCACGGTGGACATGGTGTTTGCCGCCGTGTCCCGCCACCTCGCCTTCACGTCTTCAGGAGCATCACGCCCATGACTTCGGCTCTTCGCCCCGCCGTGTTTCTCGACCGCGACGGCACAATGATCGAAGAGGCGGGTTACCTGAGCAGTCTCGATGCGGTGAAGTGGTACCCCGGAACAAAAGATTCGATTCGTCTGTTGAACCGGGCAGGTTTCCTGGTGTGTGTGATCACCAACCAGGGCGGCATCGGTCTCGGATTGTTTGATGACACGTTTGTGCAGATGGTCCACACCACGCTGGACGCGGAGTTGGCGGCCAGCGGCGCACGCATCGACGGCTGGTATTACTGTCCGCATCATCCAAACGCCACCATCCCCGAGTTGAAGTCGCCGTGTGCGTGCCGCAAGCCCGGTCGTGCGATGATCGACGCCGCCTGCCGCGAGCACGGCATTGATCTCGCGCGGTCGTGGGTGATCGGTGATCGGGATGTGGACGTCCAGATGGCCGCGACCGTGGGGGCGCGGGGCATTTTGGTGACCACTGGACACGGTGCACGCGATCTGGAGAAATTGGGCCGGGTGTTGCCGGACGGTACGCTGGTGGCGCGAGATCTGACAGAGGCGGTGGCCGAGGTGTTGACGCGATGAATGCACGGTATGCGGAGATTGTCGGTCGGTTCAAACAGGCGCACATCGTGGTGGCCGGGGACCTGATCGCCGATGAGTTCATCTACGGGCAGGTCGAGCGTGTCTCGCGCGAAGCCCCCGTGTTGATTCTCAAATACGACACCACGGAGATGTTGCCCGGCGGTGCCGGCAATGCCGCGAGTAACGTCGCGTCGCTGGGCGCGCGGGTGAAGGTGGTCGGCGTCGTTGGACGTGACGATGCCGGCAGGCGACTGCTCGCCGCAATGCCGCGACGTGCGGAGACACGCGGCGTGGTGCGTGCGGCCGGGTATGTGACGCCCGTCAAGACCCGGGTGCTGGCCGGCGGTGTGCACTCGGCGAAACAGCAGGTCGTGCGGATCGACCGCGTGGGCCCGACGCTCACGCCACGGCAGTCCTCGGCCTTGTCAAAAAAGATCGAGGTGGCGTTGTCCACGGCGCTGTCGGATGCCGATGCCGTGATCGTGTCCGACTACGGCAGCGGGTTGTATGCGCCAGAGATGGTCGAGCGCGCCGAAGCGCGCGCGGCGGGACGTTCATCAAAGCGGCGCGACGCGAGACAGAAGATGGAAGCCACCTACGTCGGTCGTGTGCCGATGATCCTGGTGGACTCGCGGTACGGACTCTCTGGATTTAAAGGTGTGACCGCGTGCACGCCCAACGAATCCGAGGTGGAAGCCCTCCTCGGGGTGACCATCGGCGACGATCTCGACGTGCTCGAAAAGGCGGGGCGCACGTTGCTGCGCAAGCTGCAGGCGCGCGCGGTGCTCGTGACGCGTGGCAGCAAGGGCATGGCGTTGTTTGAGCCCGGCTGCCCGACCGATCACATCCCCATTGTCGGCTCCGATCAGATCGCCGACGTCACAGGCGCGGGCGACACGGTGATCGCGACCTTTTCACTGGCGCTGGCCTGCGGCGCGACGTTTGGGGAAGCCGCCCGCCTCGCCAATCACGCCGGCGGCCTCGTGGTGATGAAACGTGGCACCGCCCCCGTCACCGCCGCGGAGCTGCTGGCCGCGGTAAACAATGCCGACCCTGAAACGAAATAAAACCGTCGGGAGGCTTTTTCGCTAAAAAAAGCCTCCCGACGGTTTTTGGCGAAATCGGACACTATGGCGCGAATTTTGTTGGACAACGAACTGCTCCCGCACCTCGACGCGCATCGCGCCGCCGGGCGCACGGTCGCGTTTGCCAACGGCGGCTTCGACCTCCTGCATGTCGGCCATGTGCGGTACCTCGAGGCCGCCAGGCGCGAGGCGGATATTCTCGTCGTCGCCATCAACAGCGACGCATCGGTGCGTGCGGCCAAAGGCGAGGGCCGGCCCGTGCTTGACGAGTCCGCGCGCGCGGAACTGGTCGCGGCGCTCCGCTGTGTGGACTACGTCACCATCTTCAGTGACGCCACCGTGGATCGACTCCTCACGCTCCTCAAACCTGACGTCCACTGCAAGGGCACCGACTACACGGTCGACACCGTGCCCGAACGCGACACCGTGCGCGCCTACGGCGGCCGCATCGCCATCGTCGGTGATCCCAAGGATCACTCCACCACGTCGCTGTTGAGCAGGCTCTGAACGTGAATTCCAAACAGCACCCGCCTTCGCCAAGGCTACGGCGGGCAAGCCCGGAACCCAGAACC
Organism: uncultured Solibacteraceae bacterium; assembly: GCA_964423815.1. Lineage (GTDB taxonomy): Bacteria > Acidobacteriota > Vicinamibacteria > Vicinamibacterales > SCN-69-37 > SYFT01. The sequence continues at coordinate 4,446 of CAYRGW010000129.1, forward strand.
CAGAACCCAGAACCTCACCTGAGGTTTTTGATCATTCGTCTGGGGGCACTCGGTGATCTCGTACACGCCGTCCCCGCGGTTGCCGCGTTGAGGGAGGCGTATCCGGACGCACAGATCGACTGGCTTGTGGAACGCGCCCATGCGGCGCTGCTCGCACAGGTCCCCGCAATTTCCCGCGTCATCGTGCTCAAGGGCCGATCGCTCGGCGGTTGGCTCGCGACCCGCGCAGAGTTGCGGGCACAACGTTACGACGTCGCGCTTGATCTGCAGGGCCTGATCAAGTCTGCGGCGCTGGCGCGCCTCTCGGGTGCGAAGCGCGTGCTGGGCTTCGACACCAGGGCGCTCCGTGAGCCTGCGGCGCGCTGGTTCTACACGGAGCAGATCAACGTCGGCGAAGGCCGACACGTGATCCACAAGAATCGAGCGTTGGTCGATCGGGTGATTGATGATCGGCGATCGGGCGATCTGAAATTACCCGATCACCCGATCACCAGATCACCCGATAACTTCGCGCTGCGTCCCTCCCCAGCCCTGGACTCCCTCCGCACATCCGGAGTCTCCGAATTTGCGCTCTTGAATCCCGGCGCCGCGTGGCCCAACAAACGTTGGCCGGCCGAGTCATTCGCGGCCGTGGCCCGCTGGATCCATCAAACCTATGGTTGGACGCCCGTGGTGTTGTGGGGCCCTGGAGAAGAGGCCATCGCCGACGCGATTGTGGCGGGTGCCGCTGGCGTCGCAGTGCGGGCTCCGCAGACGACGTTTAACGACCTGCTTGCACTCGCGCGGGCATCCAGACTGTTTGTCTCCGGCGACACCGGGCCACTGCACCTTGCGTGTGCAATGGGCGCGCCGGTGGTCGCCTTGTTTGGCCCGACGACCGAACGTCGCAACGGTCCGTGGGATGATCGGGATGTGTCGATTTCACGGTACGACCAGTGTGAGTGTCACTATCAGCGCCTCTGCCACCTTCGCTCCGACGGAGCTTCGGCGAGCCAGGGCCGGCACTGGTGTCTGGGCACGATTGGGGTGGACGAAGTGACGAGCGCAATTACGCGGCGGGTAGCCAACTCATGAGCGCGGTGAACTGGGTGAAGGTGGCGCGTTGGCGTGTGCCGCTCGGGTTTGCGACGTTTCTGGCCGCGTTTGTATTTTCCACGCCCACGCCGCGGACCTTTGCCATCGGCATCGGCGTCGCACTGCTTGGACAGGCCCTGCGTGTGTGGGCCGCGGGCCACATCGAAAAAGGTCGCGAGGTCACGCGCAGTGGCCCCTACAAACATCTGCGTCACCCGCTCTATGTGGGGTCGCTGCTGATGGGCGCGGGGTTTGTGATTGCTGCGGCCTCCATCTGGACGGCGCTGCTCGCGGTCGCCTATTTCACCGTGACGTACGTGGCGGCGGTGAAAAGTGAGGAGGCCACGCTTGATGCGCGTTTCTCCGGTGAATATTCGGCGTACCGCGAAGGGCGCGCCACGGCCGCCTCTGCGCCCAGCACACGACGTTTCAGCGTCGACCGCGCGTTCGGCATGAACAAGGAATGGCGGTCACTGGCAGGACTGGCCGGTGCGTTTGCGCTGATGGCGATTCGCGTCTTCGTCTAACGGCCGCGAATCCACGCCGCCAGGGCGTTGCGGCGATCGAGCGCATCGTGCAGGGGGCTGTCACGGTCCCGCGCCGCGCGCCACAACCAGCCCCCATGTCTCCATGAAAGCCCGACGGCCCGCCCCGCGGCGGACGTCACCCGCTTCAGGTGCCCATCATCCGGCTGCGCGTCCGTGTGCGGACGCGCACGGGGCCTCCACAACACCTCCGCCACATGCCGCAGTCGCGCCGTGACGCCGCGAATCTCCAACAGGCGTGTCGCCGACTCGGACGTGCCGGTGAGGTGTTCGGCATGCTCGAAGAGAAAGTCCACCGCGTCCGTGAGCAACGCAGGCGGAGGCATCGCCGCGCTGAGTTGCGCCTCAACAGCCGTCGGCACCCGCACGCCCAGATAGTCGCGAGCCAGCACCAGCACCAGTGCCACGCTGCGCTCCACATTCCACTCGCGAGCACGCTGCCCCACGATGTTCCAGTCGAGTGTGTCCCCGTCACGGTGGACGATCGCCTGCACATCACACAGCGGACGCATGCCCCATTCGAGGACGTGATGCCCGGCGGCGTGTACACAGATATGCAGCAGGAGGTCTTCGGGGCTGAGGCTTCTGGCGGTCGGCGCCAGACCCGACGGTACGGACCGCGCGATGAGACCGGCGGGTGCGGCAACACGACCCAGCTCATCGTTAAAGAGTTGCCAGTGAATCTCGAGGTTCACCCGGCCTCTCACCATTGGAGGCAAGTGGTGATGTGCGACGCCGCGCATCGGCGCGGTCGTGTACCCGAGGCTCCGGGCGACCTCCGACACCGCCTCGAGTTGTTCGGCAGGCACCAGCACGTCGATGTCGCCCATCTCGCGGAGCCCCGCACTCGGGTACACCGACGTCGCCAGGTGCAGACCCTTCAGCACGACGATGGTGAGATTCCGGGCGGAGGCGGCGTCGGCCAGTTCGCGGACCGCGGCCTGCAGCAGCAGGGCCCGCCGGGCGGACACCTGCGCGCGTGCCACCAGCTGCGCCCGCACATCGTCGGGAAATGGCAGGTGTGTCCGCGAGAGCAGCAGGGGGCCGACCCGCTGTTGAGTCGCCAGGGCGGCGACCGCCCGCCAGTCGTCCTGTGACAATGGCGGACGTCGGGTCGTGTCCTCCCGGAGCGCCGCACAGAGGGCCTCGCCGACGCGATTCATGAGGATTTAGCGTACCCGAATGAATTGAGGCTTGTCAGACAGGTCGAGAGAATGGGATAATCCACCGGTTGTCGGCACGGGCGGTTAGCTCAGCGGTAGAGCACTGGCCTTACACGCCGGCTGTCACAGGTTCGAATCCTGTATCGCCCATTTTGCGGGGTCGTAGTTCAGTTGGTTAGAACGCTGGCCTGTCACGCCAGAGGTCGCGAGTTCGAGTCTCGTCGGCCCCGCCACTCTCCTAGTTTTTACTGCCCGTCCAGGTTGACCACCTGGGCGGAGCCAGTGAATTAAGCGAACTGTCATCCGGATCGATGTCGGGCGATCGATTGCCCACCGGACGGGAGTACGCAATCCGCCCAGCCTGGCGATCAAACGTCGTCATCGGTGACGCGGACGGCGCCATCAGCGATGGCCGGGTCGTCACGTGGGTGTAACCCAGCGTGTGTCCCAATTCATGGGTGCGCAGCCATTGCCGGTTGGGTCCACGATCCGACGAGGCATCAAGCAGGATCACGCCGCCGGTCATCACCCACTCGCGGAATTCCCAGCGCGCAAAACCCTCGTATCCCGATCCGGCCAGCAGGCCATCCACCCAGAACACGGTGATTTGCCCCGAGATGGTGATCGGCACATCGGCGTCTTCGGCCGCCGTTTCCCGCGTCACGCTGGAAAATCCTGTAATCACGCTGCCCGTGAGATCGGGCAGGGCCGTCGTCATGTGACCGACCAGCTCATTCACGTCTGATTCCGACCGCACCTGGGCACTAGCCGGCAGGGTGCCCGTATCAAGATCCGCATACCGAAGTACCCGTCGCTGCACGACCAGTGGCGGCGGCGACAGCCAGCGTTTGATCGCCGGCTGCCGCGCCATCTCGTCAAACGCCGTGAGGTCAAACGTGTCTGGGAGCACCGACACGATCACGTCGGCGCCGGGCACCTTGAGGAACGTGGTGCGGCTGATGATCGCGTCGCCGTCAAACTCAACGCGGATCCCTCCGAGAGAGGACCCGCTGGACAATTCGAGTCGCCCATCCGAACCGGACACCGTTGAGGTGGCCTGCGGATGGATGCCGCGCACGCCGCCGACACCCTGGCCACCCAAAGCATCGATGATGCGCGCCAGTGTGACAAACCGCGGCGTCGGCGTCGGCGTCGGCGTCGGCTCCGGTGGCGGGGGAGGAGGATTTGGCGTCGGCGTCGGCGTCGGTGTCGGCGTTGGCGTTGGCGTGGGCGTTGGGGTCGGTGTTGGCTCAGGTGTCGGTTGAGGCGTCGGAGACGATGGGCCGGACGGTACAGACCCGCCGGGCGAGGTCGGCGCGTTTGATGAGGAACACGCCGATACGCTCACCCCAGCCACGACGAGGACCACCACCATGGTGGTCAGCGCCCGGCACGTCATTGGTTGCCCCCCGGCGTGGGGTCAAGCCGGATGGTCAGGTTCTGGTTGGTCTCCACCATCAGCCGTTGATCGTAGGGCCAATACCGCGTGGCCTCAACGCGGAGGTCTGCCGTGGCCCCCACCTCGACGTTTGTGAGGATGAACAGCCCGTCATTGCCCGTGGTGGCGACAAAACGCTCACCTGTGGCCAGGGTGATCGTGACCGTCGCCCCGGCGATCGGCAGGTTGCTCACCCGGTTTGTCACCAGACCGCGCACGATGGTTGTCGCCGGGGGATCTGGCGCAGGCGGGGGCGCCGACGGCACCAGGGCCAACTCCGTCCGCAGTTCCGCACCGGTCACCGTGAGGTCCTGTGTGACCAACTGGAACCCGGCGGCTTCAACCGTAATGGTGCCGATACCGTTGAGCACGGCGTCCATGCGGAACGTGCCGTCACTGTTGGTGACGGCCGACCGCGGCGCGGGGGAAATCTGCCCTCGCACCGTGACGACTGCGCCGGCAATCGGGGCACGTGTCTGGGTGTGCAGTACGGTGCCGATCAGGAGCGTGGTGCCGGGACCGGTGGTCTCGGCCGGCGCCGTGGGGGTGGCGGAATCACACGCCACAGTCCCGACCAGCGCGAGCACACACGCGCTCAACAACCGCGCAGCACGATGATGAGAAATTTTGGGGGTCACGAGCTCAGGTACTGCAGGAACTGCGCCAACCCGCGTCCCCCCAACCTTGTAGAATCAAAGGCGACACTATGGTCAAAGCTGCCACTATTGGGCATCCACGTATCACTGACTTGCTCAGCAAGGCGGTGAGTCGGGATCGGGTGCCCCAGACCATCCTGATGGCCGGACCGCCCGGTGTTGGAAAATTCACCACCGCGATGGCCCTGGCGAAGGCGCTCAACTGCACCGCCTGCGTTGACGGCATCGCGTGTGGACAGTGCGGCGTGTGTGACCGGATCACGCGCGGCAAATTTTCCGATGTAGTGGTCATTGATCGCGGGGACCTCGCGTCCATCTCGATCAAGGTCATCCGGGAAAAAGTCCTGGCGCCGATTGGCTACCGTCCGTTTGAAGGTCGCAAACGGGTGTTCATCGTGGACGGGGCGGATGACCTCACCTGGGAAGCACAGGACTCACTCCTCAAGACGTTGGAAGAACCGCCGCCTGCGGCCGTGCTCATCCTGGTTGCCACGTCGCCCGACGCCCTGAAGGCCACGGTCTTGTCGCGGTGCCGGCGGCTGCGTTTCGGGAATCTGACCGACGCCGAGGTCGCGCGTGTGCTCGTCGAGCGGATCGGGATGGACCCGGCGTCCGCACGGTCGCGCGCGGCGATTGCCGGCGGCAGCGTGGGCCAGGCCCTGGCGATTGATGGCGGGAGCCTGGAGCAGGACCGCGAGGTCGCCGCGGCCCTGCTGGAAGCCTCCGCCGGGACGTCACTGGGCCCGCGGCTGAAGGCCGCGGCC
>CAYRGW010000130.1:0-10011 GCA_964423815.1 uncultured Solibacteraceae bacterium
GCGGCCAGCAGCATCTGCGCCAGCCCGCGGCCGCGAGCCTCCGGCGCGACGGCCAGTTGGGCGAGATGCGCGGTTGTGGGACCAATCGATGTCACCAGCGCCACACCCAGCAACCGCTGCCCGTCGCGGATGACGACGCTGCTCTGCGACGAAAAGACCCCACACCCCGGCCGCATCGTCAGCGCATCCACATAGTCGAGCCAGTCGGCGGGGGTGCCCTGCCGCGCAAAGGGTCGCAGACTGTGATCATCCGCGTAGGCGCGCATCAACACCCCTGCGGTCGCCACGCGATCGTCGGTGCGCCAGGTATCCACGCCCTGGGACGCACCGGCCGTCGGCGCGGTCAGATAGGCGTACGGCTGCACATCAAATCCGCGGGCGCGCAGCAGGTCGGCGTTCACCACATCACTCACGCGCACAAACGCCAGTGCGTGCGCGACCGACGGATCGGCGGTCAGTGCGTCGATCAACAAGTGCGCCGCGTCGGCGTCATCGGCCACGACGGCACCGACCTGACGTTCGCCATCGAGGTCCACACCAAAGGCCCAGCCGCGAGCCCGGCGATCGGCGCCACGCACGACCCATCCCGGGAGCAGGCCGGCGCGACGGGCAGGATCGACGGCGGCCCAGTCACGCGCCAGATCCCAGCCCAGGTCCACCGACCAGCGCGCACACTCGCGGTGCAGCAGGCTCAGGACTTCAGCCGTGGATGCGGTCTGCCACGATTCACAGATGGGGGTCACGTCGGATGTGCAGACGGAGCGCCCGAACGGCCTCGTCACTGGCGACGGCCGCACGATTGGCGGCACAGACAGTGTCATACACCTCGCGCCGATGCACCGGCACATCGGGCGCGGCGGTGATTCCGAGGCGCACGCCGGACCGGCCGACGCGCAGGACCCGCACCTCGATCCCGTCGCCAATCACAATGGCTTCGTCGGTGCGCCGGGTTACGACGAGCATGCGAGCTCCGCCCAGGGCATATCCACGGGCCACGCGGAATCGGCCGGCACGACCTGAATGCCGCGCATCGTCTCCGGATTGATCACGAGGGGGGCGCGCATGTTGACGCGGGGTTGATCGCCCGCACACGACACGATCACCAGCCACACACAGGAGGTCGTCGTGGTGGCGCCGAGGCGTGCGGCATCACCGGCGGTCAAGTCATGGCGGTAGTCGGGTGCCAACAGGCGCGGATCGACGGTGAAAAACGTCGGGCCCGGCGCGTCAAGTCCCTTGAGGCAGACCCCAGGATCAAACTCCTCGGACTGCACGAGCACAAACTGCCGGCACGATTCAAATCCGGGCAGACCGGAGGGAAACGTCACGAGGGCTTCACGAGGGAGCGTGTGTGCATTCATCGCAGGTAATCCAGCAAGCTCATGCGTTCCTCACGGCTCACGGCCGCAAGCACCGCGCGATAGGCGGTATCGGCTTCCGACAATCGGGTAATGGCTTCAGCGAGGTTGGCGTCCTCGGCCTTCGACCGGCGTGTTTCACTGGCCAGTCGCAACGCACTCAATTGTGAGACGGCGTCCGCGATCCCGCGCTCATCGGCGCCCAGGGTGCCTTGCGCACGCGTCGCCCGCGCCATCGCGCGCTCGACCGCCTGCATCCCCGCCACCACTCCGGCGTCGTCACCCGTTTCAATGGCGGTTGCGAGGCTGTCGAGGGCATCAAGGGCGTTCTCCGCGTCGGCGCCCTGCATCAGCGTCTGCCCGTCAAAGGTCACCGACACGACGCGGCCACGCTGGACTTCCAGTTGCACGGGGTCGGCGGTGCCTTGATAGGTCCAGGCCCCCGGTGCCCCGTCATACGCGCGCCCGTCACTCGCGCTGCCGGCAAACAGGGGACGCCCGGCAAACTGTGCGTTCACCTGCGTGAGGACGCCGGCGCGTGTACCGCGCAGTGACGCGGCCAGCGCCTCACGGGCGGCCGGCGTCGCGGTGGTGCCCCGCCCCGCAGTGGCGGTGGCGAGTGCCTGCGTATACAACTCGATCAATCCCGACAACGCGGTGTCGGCCGCCGACAGGCGCGACGAGGCCGTGTCGGCCGAATGCTGGTAGGCGTCGAGCGCGGCCAGCTCGGCACGTTCGTGCACAATTTTTCTGGCGGCGAGCGGATCGTCGCTGGCGACGTTGACACGTTTGCCGGTGGTGACGGCGCGTTGCGCGCGCGAGAGTTCCTGCGCCGCGGTCTGCAGCGCGTTGGTGCCGGAATGTTGTTCGTGAAATGTGACGCGCATTACCGCACCATCCCCATCAGCACATCGAGGACATCGTTCACGATCGTGAAATACCTCGCGTTGGCTTCATACGCCCGTTGATACCGCATCAACGAGGCCGCCTCTTCGTCGAGCGAGACACCGGAGGTGGCCTCGCGCAGCTGCTGCAACTGGTTCATCACCTGCTGACGGCCCTGCTGCACACGCTCGGCCGCCGAGGTATCGCCACCAATGCGATACACGATCTGCCCCCAGTAGTCGGACACGGTGCTGGCGCCCTCTACCAGCGAGGCATCACGCAGCGCGGCCATGGCGCTGGCCGCCCCATTGGACGTCGCCCCTTCCGCGACAATCAGCCGCGCGTCGGCGGCCACGGCGGCCGACAGCGCCAGCGAATTCGCCGCGCCGGCTTCGGTGGCCGAGACGGAGAACAGCGGGCCTCCAGGGTTGCCAAGCGCGTCAGTGCCTCCCGCGTGCACGGCATTGGCCTCGGTGGCGAAGGTGAACGCCAGCCGGTCGAGCATCTCGGTGTAGGCCGGCATCTGTCCGTCCCGGACATGCACCCACCCGCCGAGTCGCCCGCCGGTGAGTGTGGCCGTGATGTCCTGACCATCGGTCATCACCCGCGCCAGCCCGGTGCCGGCTTCGTCGACCACGTCGAGCGCCACCACATGGGTGCCGTTCACCAGGGTGTGGCCCGACGCGAGGCTGACGGTCATCGTCCCGGACGCGTCAGACACCGTGATGTCGGTCAGGTCCGCCAACGCCCCGAGCAACACATTGCGGCTGTCGATGATGGCCTCGTTGTTGATGCCGCCCACGCCGCTGATCCGGGCGTTGAGCGCGGCGATATCCGTCGTCAGTCGATTAATTTCATCAACGGTGTTGCGTACGCTGACATCCGCATCACGCCGGCTCTGATCAAACCGGGCGGCCATCTCCCGAAACGCGCCGGCCACCCGATCCGCTTCGCGGACGGCCGCATCGCGGAGCGTCAACGAGGCCGGGTCCTCCGCCAGCGCGGAGAACGAATTAAAGAAGGCCGACATCTGGCCATCCACCGAGAGTCCGGGTTGCCCGAGTTGTGCTTCGAGCACCGACATGGCCTCGGCCACCCCCTGATCGCGCGCCAGCGCCTGCTGCTCCTGGCGCACGCGGGTTTCCAGGAACAGGTCCCGCACCGCGCGAATCTGCGAGACTTCAACACCGCGGCCCACTTCACCGGGTTCGGCGGCGCTGCGTTCGGTCAGGATCATCGTGCGTCGGCTGTAGCCGGCCGTGTTGACGTTGGCAATGTTCTGCCCCGCCACTTCGAGCCCGCGGCGCTGCGCTTCGAGCGCGGCGGCCGTCGACGACAAGGATCCAAAAATGCTCGACACTCAAATCACCTGCGTCAGTCCGGACCGCACGGTCGTGGCGGTCACCCGGGTGCCGGCGGGGCCGTAGCCGATCTGGCCGGGATACATCACCGACATCAACGCCGGCACCGTCGACCCGAGTCGCCGGCACCGTGTCATCTGGTCGCGCACGGTCGCCACCACATCCACCACCTCGTCAACACGCACGGTTCCGGGCGCGGCGGCGAGGACCGTCGCACGCGCCTCGGCAATCACGGCGGCGACGCGCTCCTCCATGGCCAGCACCTGCTCGGCGCGCCCGGTTTCGAGCGCACCCGCCAGATCCGCCAGGACCTCGGACAACGCGGTCAGAGACGTCCTCATTCGTCGAGCATCCCATCGATGAGCCGGTCAGCCAGACGGTCCAGGTCGGCGCCAACCTCCCCCTTTGCCAACGCCGCCTTGGCGCGCTCGACGACGTCCGGGCGAACCTGTTCCTGGGTGCCGACATCACCGACGGCGCTGGCCGCCTGGGCGACCAGATGCGCTTCGCTGGAGACTCGAACGGCATCGCCGGACGTGGCGGCTCCGGTGGCGGGGCGCGTGACACCGTCGCCGGACGTGACGGTGCCGGACTGGCCAATGCGATCCGGGGTGGGCGGCAGAGAACCGTTATCGATTTTCATCGGGACACTCCATCAGGATCGTCATCGGCAGTTCCAGCGTTTTTTTCAGTCCCGGGCATCACATTTCCCAACAATCGCCCGGCGTCGAGGCTCATCGGGTCGATCGCCACCCCGTGTTCCCGGACTTCAAGGTGTAAATGGGGGCCGGTCGCACGCCCGGTCTGCCCTGCCAGGCCGACCACCTGCCCCGCCGCCACCGTGTCCCCCACCTGCACATGACGTGCCGACAGGTGCGCATACCGTGTGGTCAACCCGTCTCCATGGTCAACGACGATGGTCTGGCCGTAGCCACCACGTGTCTGCGACTCGGTCACGGTGCCGCCCTGGAGGCTGCGAACGTCCTCGCCGGTGGCCATCGGGATATCAACGCCCTGATGCATCTTGCTCGCCCCCGAGATCGGATCCCGTCGCACGCCATAGGCGGAACTGATGCGGTCAGGATCGAGGCCCAGGGCAATCGGAGCGCCGGGCAGCCAGGGCGAGTGCTGCCGGAGTGTCGGCATCGTCGGCATCCCCCCGACGATGGCGTCGGTGGGTTCGGCGCCCGGTGTGGTGCGCGCCATCGCATCCTCGAGCGAGGTGGCGAGGCCGATCCCACCGGCCTTGACCAGCGCATTGCCGAGTTCACCGTAGATGGTGTCGGTCAACGCGCCGCCAAATCCTGCGCTTTCCTCGCCGGAATTCCTGGGCTGCATGTCGCGCAGCATCTGACCGAGCAGCAGTGATTCAAACTGCTGCGCGAGCAGGCGCACCGTGTCGCCATGGTTCGGCGCGCGGCCCGTTGCCAGGTCCCCTGGGACGGCAGTCTCACGTGTATGCGCGTTTGTGGAGCAGACGGAGAAATCGTTCGCCATGTCAGAGAATCACCAATTCTGCGCGCAGGGCCCCGGAGGCCTTGAGCGCCTGGAGGATGGCAATGATGTCTCTCGGTGTGGCCCCCAGCGCGTTCAGCGCACGGGTGACCGCCTCAAGGGTGGACCCTTCCTCAAGCTTCACCAGTTGGGCGGCCCCCTCCTGGACTTCGACCGTTTCATTCGGCACGACCACCGTCTCACCGGTTTTTGAGAACGGCGGCGGCTGAGACACTTCGTATTTGGTCGAGATGCGCACGGACAAGCTGCCGTGCGCGACGGCGGCGGGCCCAAGCGTGACGCCGTGCCCCACCACCACCGTGCCGGTTCGTTCGTTGATCACCACCCGGGCCGCCGCATCGGGTCGCACCGTGACGGCTTCGAGGCGCGCCATCAGTTGCGGCACCTGGCCCCGATACTCTTCCGGAATCGACACCGTCACCGCCGACGAATCAGCGGCGCGGGCGACCCGTGTCTTGAAGTTTTCGTTGAGGGCGTCGGCCAACCGCGCGGCGGTAGAAAAATCGGGCTCGTGCAACACCAGCGTGAGTTCGTCGGCCGTCGTCACCATCGGCGCGGCCGCCGTCTGCACGAGTGCCCCGGACGGCACACGTCCCACGGTCAGGTGGTTCACCATCACACTGGTGCCGCTGGTGCCGCCACCAAACCCTCCCACCGACAAGGGGCCCTGCGCCACCGCCACCACTTCACCGCGGCCATCACGCAGCGGCGTAATCAGCAACGTGCCACCCTGCAGGCTTCGTGCATCACCCACGGACGACGCCAGGACGTCGATACGCTGGCCCATGCGTGCCGCCGACGGCAGCTCCGCGGTCACCAGCACCGAGGCCGTGTTTTCGACCTTCATTTCCTCCGACGGCACGTCGATCCCCAGGCGCGTGAGCATGTTCGCCAACGTCTGGGTCGTGAACAGGGTCTGACGTTTGTCGCCGGTTTTGTTGAGGCCCACAACGAGCCCGTACCCGAGCAGCGGCGTGGTGCCCATGCCCTGCAACGCGGCAATGTCCTTCACGCGCGCCTGACGCGCGGTGACGGACGCGCCTGCCGCGAGCCACACACAGGCCGCCGCAATCAGAATGACGATGAGTCGTTTCATGGTGGAAGTCATTGGGCGTCAGAAGATCTTGTTGAGGAACCGCATCAGCCACCCGGGACTCAGGTTGTCCTTCATGAACCCCTGGCCGAAATATTTGATGCGCAGGTCGGCAATAAACGCCGACGAGATGATGTTGCCGGCGGCGATATCTGACGTCCGGATGATGCCGCTGAGTGTCACGAACTGCCGGTCGCCGTTGATGACAATCTCGCGCAACCCTTCGATGGCGAGATCGCCATTCGGGAGTCGCTCGGTCACACGCACGCTCATGATGGCGGTGATGCTGGCGGCGCGCGACGTCGTTCCGTTGCCGGTGAACTTCGTGTCAGACGACGACTGCAGCAGCTGCGAAAACCTGCTGGGAATCGGCCAGGGCAACTTGCCGTCCGACTGCGACGCCTTGCCGAGATTGGAGTCGGCCGATCCGCTGGCCGCAATACACTCGGTGATTTGCACGGTCACAAGGTCGCCGATGCGGCGCGCCCGGTGATCGAGCAATAGATCACTGGCCCAGCTGTACGGCGCGGCCGCCGCTTGCGCCGGGGCCTGTGCGAGCGCGGGCGCGGCGGTGGCCAGGCTCGCAGCCGCCACGACCGTCGCCAATAGTGTTTTACCGTTCATACGTCACCTCGACCCGCCCGGGTCCCACCACCGTGGCGTGCAACACACGTTTGCGATCACGATGCGCGATCCGAATCTGATCCCCGAGTCCCCCGTTGTCCACGGCCGTCATCGTCGCCGTCACCTCGACCACGCCGATCCGCACGACGGCGACCACCGACTCACCGGCCTTGACCACCGGTGCGATCGACACGTCGAGCGCCTGCACCACGGCGTCAGCATCGACGACACGCATCATCCGCGCGCCGGTCACCGTTGCGGGTGCGGGGATGCGGGCGAACCGCGCCCCGTTGACCGGTCCCTGTTCCGTCCGCACATCGTCAGGCGTCAGCTGCCGTCCGCGAGGCAGCGGCCGCACGGCGCGGACATGCGGGGCGTCGATGTCAACGGTGGCCTGCACCCGAATGACACGACGGGGTCCACTGACCGTGAACCACGACGCCACGCCCACACGGGCGTTGGCGTCCGGCCTGGCCGTGGTCCACGCGCCGTCAAGGGCGGCCCCCGTCCCGACCACGACACAGGACCGCACATTCACGTCCGGGCCCATGCGGTCGATTACCTCGTGTGTGATGGCTTTGCAGACAGCACTCGGTCCCGCCGCCTGGGCGACAGTCACGCCGATGGTGAGCAGCAGGGTCCACATGATTACCGCACCAGGTTGTTCACTTGCGCGAGCATCTCGTCGGTCGCCTTGATGACGCGCGAGTTGGCTTCGTAGGCGCGTTGGCCGATGATCATGTTGACCATCTCCTCGACCACCGAGACGTTGGAGTCCTCGAGGAAACCCTGCGCGATGGTGCCACGTCCGTCGGCGCCTGGGGCGCCGACCTCGGCGTCACCGGAGGCCGTGGTCGCGGCGAACAACGTGCCGCCGAGGGCACGCAAGCCGCCGGGGTTGGCAAACATCGTCAACTCGATGGAGCCGAGGGTCTGCGAAGCGGCCTGTCCGGCAATCTGCGCGGACACCACACCGTCCTTCGAGATGCTCACCGAGAGGGCGTTGGCCGGCACGGCGATGTTGGGTTCAATGGCGTAGCCCTCGTTGGTGACGACCGTGCCCTGCGCGTCGAGGTGCAACGCACCGGCGCGTGTATACGCCCGCGTGCCATCGGGCATGGCCACCTGGAGGAAGCCCTGTCCTTCAATCGCCAGATCAAGCGGGGCGCCGGTCGATCGGAGGTTGCCGGCGGAAAAATTGCGGGCGGTGGCGACGGCGCGTGTGCCCAGGCCACTTTCCAGTCCGACCGGCGCTTCCGACCCGGCGGACGCCGCGGCCCCGGCGGCTCGCACCTGCTGGTAGACGAGGTCTTCAAATTCCACGCGGCTTTTTTTGAAGCCGGTGGTGTTGACGTTGGCCAGGTTGTGGGCCACGTTGTCGATGTTGGCCTGCTGGGCGTTCATGCCGGTCGCCGCGGTGTATAAGGCTCGAATCATGTGATCGTCTCCCTTGCGTTGTGTCCTAGCGACGCGCCATCTGATCGATGAAGCGTCCGTCAACGTCGTTCAGCATCGTGCTGATCGCCCGCTGCAGCGCTTCAAAATTCCGGCTCACCATCGTCAGCCGCGCCAGCCCTTCGGACATGGCGACGTTGGACGATTCCAGTGAGGCGGGCCGGAGACTGATTTCTTCCATCTCGGTGGTTTCCTGCCCCTGCGCCAACAAGCGCGACCCGAGGCCGCGCGCCATTGCGCTCGGATCCTGAACGGTCACGACCATGAGCGTGCCGACGTTGGCGGCGCCACTCCAGACGCGGCCCTTCTCGTCAATGCGTGCGTCGCCTGGCCCCAGTTCGATGGGCCCATCCTCACCCTGGACGATGGCACCATCGGAGGTCACCAGGGTGCCGTCAATCGAGCGGGCGAAGTGCCCGTTGCGGGTGTATTCGAGTCCCTTCTCCGTCTCCAGGACGAAGAACCCCTCCCCTTCAATCGCCACGTCGAGGTCACGCCCGGTGGGTTCGATCGTGCCCTGCGTCATGTCGATGCGCACAGCCCCGCTGGCGGTATCCACGGCCGAACGGAGCGCGCCATCAAATTCATCACGCACAACGGCTTCCTGAATGGTGCGAGCGCCTCGATACCCTGAGGTGTGACCATTGGCGAGGTCATCCGCCAGCTGATCGAGTTGCTGCATCCGGGTGCGCAGCGCACTGAGCGCGACGTACTGTCCACCTGGCATGGGTCAGGCCTCCTTCGGGCGTTCGTGCCAGACGACGTCGCGGACGCCGGTGTCACTCTTGACCCGCACCCAGGTCATGGGCTCGAGCCGGGTTTCGGTCACACGCGACGATCCGTCGTGCATCGCCGCGGTGGTGATGTGGCGAATGGCGTCGCCCAGGTCGGACGCTTCAAAAAATTCCGCGGTTTCCTGGATGGTGGCGTCCGTGCCATAGGCGTCCACCAGCGACTCGTAGACCGCGTCGGTCACCACACAGGGTTCAGGCACAAGGCCCGTGATGCGGGAGAACGCCGCCAGGGCCACACGCGGCACCGGCGCCGCACAGGCGACGCGGACACGGCCGCGATCAGGTCTGGTGATGGGCACCAACGACAACGCACGCACCGCGTGGGATGAGAGGCCACCGGGGGCATGACGCACCACAGCCGGATCCACATGCGTGACAAAGTCTGCGCCCGACTGGCGCGCAAGCGCCTCGAGCACCATCTCGGCCGTGGCGTACCCCAGCGTCACGAGTTGTGCGCCGAGCCGCAGACGCGAGCTGCGCTGCGCGTCGAGGGCCTCATCAATCTGTTTGGTGGTCACGCCAAACGGACGCAGCCATACGCCGATGCGCAGATGCCCGGCGGCGGGCAGGCCGCCTGACGCGGGTCTCGCATCCAGCAGGCGTGTGCGCGCCATTCGTTCCACGCAGGCCACCGAGCAGTACCAGCGCCCGTCGACACTGACGCCGGGATGGCGCCCGAACCACGACTGGGTGCGGACGCACCCGCTACGCGCGCAGGACCGCACGACGCGCCCCCTTCTTGGTGACGACCGTCGTGGTCTCCGCCAGGGCCAGATGCAACCGCACCTCCCCTTCAGAGAGCGCTTCACGACGGGCGATTTGTTCGACCGACTCCCCGCGCGTGGCCGCGCGGACGACGCGGCGGGACACGGTTGCCCGTGTGCCGGTCGATCGGGCGACGGGTGCGCGCTGCAGTTTTTCAATCT
>CAYRGW010000131.1:0-9893 GCA_964423815.1 uncultured Solibacteraceae bacterium
TCACCGGGCGCACGGGGGCGGGGGAGTCGCCGCTCACGAGAGGGCGGCCTGCCGCAGGCCGACCGTGGCCGCCGCCGGGTCCGGCGTGCCAAACACCGAGGCCCCGGCCACCAGAATGCTGGCGCCCGCCCGGACGAGGGTGGCGGCGTTCGAGAGGTCAACGCCGCCATCCACTTCGATATCCACGGCCCGGTCGCCCAGTTGCGCGCGGAGATCGGCAATGCGGTCCAGACTGCGCGGAATAAAGGACTGGCCGCCAAAACCCGGGTTGACCGACATCACAATGACCTGGTCGAGCACCTCAAAGACTTCGCCGATGGCCGAGAGTGGTGTGGCCGGATTGATGGCCACGCCGGCGCGCAGGCCGAGTTGCCGGATCCGCGAGAGCGTGCGGTGGAGGTGGACGGTCGCCTCCACATGGACCGAGATCGTGCCGGCACCCGCCTGCGCAAATGCGTCGAGGTAGGCATCCGGGTTGGTGATCATCAAGTGCACATCAAGCGGCACCGTGGTCGCACGTTTGATGGCGGCCACCACGAGCGGCCCCATCGTGATGTTCGGCACGAAGTGGCCGTCCATCACATCGATGTGAATCAGATCGGCGCCCGCGGCCGCGACGGTGGCGACCTGCTCCCCGAGTCGGGAAAAGTCTGCGGCCAAGACCGACGGCGCGATCTGTACAGTCCTGCTCATCGGCTGACCTCCAGGGTGATCGGATCACCCGGTGCAATCTGAAATCCTGCCTGTGGTGTCTGGCGCACCACGGTTCCGGGCGGCAGGCCGGGATACGGCACCTCGCCAAGAATCGTCACGCGAAACAACCGGCGTCGCAGCAGGTCGGCGACACGTGTGCCCGAGGTGCCGATCAAGTCCGGCATCACGTAGGTCATCGCCGCTTCGCCACGATTGATGAGCAGTGCCACCTGCGCCGACTGACTGGTCGCCGGCGGGTCCTGGGCGACGATGACGCCCGGGCTGTACATGGTGCTGAAGATCTCGGCCATCTGGGTCACGGTGACACGTTCCTGTGCGAGACGAATCTGCGCGGTGCGTTCCGATTCCCCGGTCACCTGGGGCACCACGGCCGCACGCAGCGCCTCGCTGAGCCGGACACGAATGGGTCGTTGCCGGCGAATGACGGTGCCCGGTGCCGGCTCCTGCGAAATCACATGGTCGGGCGGCACGGCGCCGTCGGGCCGCTTCAAGGGGTCCACCACCATGGTTACGCCGATGGCGTCCGCCGAGTCGGTCGCCGCCGCCAGCGACTGGCCGACCAGATCCGGCACGGTCACCTCACGCGCCTTGATGGCGACCCGCATGGAGGCCAGCAAAAACACGAGATAGGTCGCGCTCAGTCCAGCCAGCAGCAACATCCATCGTCCGGCGGTCCAGACGCGGGTGCGCAGTGTGGGTGGGGTGGGGGTGGTCATGCGTGAAAAAAAGTGTACTACGCGGGTGTGCGTCGAACCAGACGGGCGGCGAAGAAAGCATCGAGGCCGTCCCGCGTCGGGCGTGTTCGCAGACAGCCATCGGGTTCGGCGCCAGGACCGGTCCACGGTTCACGGACAAAGCGTGAATCGAGTGCCAGAAACTGATCCACGATCTGTTCGTTTTCGTCGGGTTCGCTCGAACACGTGGCGTAGACCAACGTGCCCCCCGGCCGCACCACGTCGGCCGCGCGGCGGAGGATGCGCAGTTGTTCGGCCGCATACGTGGGCAGGTCCTCCAGCACGACGGACCACTTGATATCGGGATCACGACGCAGGGTGCCGAGGCCGGAACAGGGCGCATCCACCAGGACGCGGTCAAACGACTCGCCGAACGGCAACGGCGCGGTGGCATCAAGGCCCACCACACGTGGCGGCGCGCCGCCGGTCCGCAGTGTCTGCCGCAGCAGATGCAGTCGGGCCGGTCGGACGTCACTCGACACCAGCAGGCCGCGCTGCTGCATGTCGTTCCAGACCACCACCGATTTGCCGCCTGGCGCCGCGCAGAGGTCAAGCACGTGGTCGTCAGGTTGCGCGCCCACGACATGTGCCACAAGGGCGGAGCCTTCATCCTGAATCGCGAGCGCCAGTTTGACGTCCGCCGCGAGTTCGCCGAGCACGCCCGGCGCCAACGTCGCCACTTCCGGCGCAAAGCGGCCGCGGGTCGCCGGCACACCCCGTTCCGAGAGCCAGCTCACCGTGTCCTGATCCGGGGCGAGCGTGCGGACCGTCACCTCGGGAGACTGATTGTTGAACTGACACCACGCGAGGGTTTCGGCGTACCCGTAGCGGTCGAGCCAGCGCGCGACCAGCCACTTCGGGTGTGAGTGTGTGACGCTGAGATAGGTCAGTTGCTGGCGCCTCGTGGCGTCAGGACCTGGAGGTGCCGGCAGAGTGATGGCGGCCTGCGTGCGGAGATACCCGCGCAACACGCCGTTCACAAATCCTCCGGCGCGGTCGCCGGCCAGCGCCTTGGCCGCCTCGACGGCCCCATGCACGGCCGCGTGATCGGGCACCCGATCAAGGTGACGCAGTTGATACAACGCGAGGCGCAGTGTCGCCAGTGTTTCGGCGTCGATGGCGGCGATGGGACGAGAACTGCACTGCTCAATGACCGCATCCAGCTCGGCGCGCCAGCGACAGACGCCCGCCGTCAACTCCAACAGCAGTCCGCGATCGCGCTCGTCGTCGAGGTCACGGCGCGCGTGTTCGAGCTCGGCCGCGAGTGTGCGGCGTCGCCGCTCCACCGCGACGAGTGCGCGTGCCGCGCGGACTCTGACCGGCGTCACGTCATCACCATCCCGGCCGTTATGCCGCCGCCGTTGAGGAAATCCCGCGCGGCCATCGGCCGTCGGCCTTCGGGTTTCACGCGGGTCAGTGCCAACACGCCCTGGCCACACGCCACGTGGAAGTTGTCGCCGGACGCAAGGATGACGGTGCCGGGTGCGGCGACCTCCTGTGTGGCAGACACCACCGCAGAGTGCAGAAGTCCCACCGCACGCCCGGCCAGGTGGCCAACCGCGAGTGGCCACGGCTGAAGACCACGAATCTGTCGGTCAATCGCTTGCGCGGGCCGCGTCCAGTTAATGGCACTCTCGGCGCGCTGCAGGCGCTCGGCGTACGTCACGAGCGATTCGTCCTGAGGTACCTCTGGGATCGGACCGGCGGCCAGTCTGTCCAACGTCTCGACCAACAACCGGCCCCCCGCAGCCGCCAGCCGTTCCTCGAGTGTCTCGCTCGTGTCGTGTGCGTCAATCACGGTATCGACCTTGGCCAGCATCGGTCCCGCGTCAAGGGCGAGCACCACCCGCATGATCGTGACACCCGTGACGGCATCACCCGCGATCACCGCTCGATGAATCGGAGCCGCGCCACGCCAGCGGGGGAGCAACGACGCGTGGACGTTGATGAGCCCCTGTGGAGGAATGTCGAGCAGCGACTGAGGAAGAATGCGCCCGTAGGCGGCGACGACGCCGATATCGGCGCCAAGCGCGCGGACCTGATCCAGCCACGCGTCATCCTTCATGTGTGTGGGCTGCAACACGGGGATGCCGTGTGTGAGGGCCACCTCCTTCACCGGACTCGCGGTGACGTGGTGTCCGCGTCCGCGGGGGCGGTCGGGTTGTGTCACCACGCCGACAACGGGATGCGACGACTGCAGGATCAGTTCGAGTGTCGGGACCGCGAAGCGGGGTGTGCCGAAATAGAGCACCTTCACGGCTGTTACCAGGTCCCCTGGCGCTGCTGTTTGCGGATGCGCCGGACGATCACGTCCCGCTGGATGCCGCGCAAACGATCCAGAAACAACCGGCCATCAAGGTGATCAAGTTCGTGTTGCAGCGCGCGTGCCAGCAGGCCTTCACCTTCCACTGTGACCGGTTGGCCATCGCGGTCAAATCCCTTGACGACCGCGCGCGAGGGGCGGGGCACCGTGGCCTCGAAGCCAGGCACGCTCAGGCAGCCTTCTTCTTCAAGCTGCAGTCCCTCGCGCTCCACAAATTCAGGATTGACGAGGGTGATGACCTGGCCGTCCCGTTTGCCAACCGAGAGATCAATCACACACACACGCAGCGCCACACCGATCTGCGGCGCAGCCAGACCAATTCCGGGCGCGGCGTACATCGTGTCGATCATGTCGTCGATGAGGGTGTGCAGCTGCTGGTCAAAGACCTCGACCGGCTGGCTCGGCGCCTGCAGTCCCTGGGTGCCGTAGCGGACAATGGGGCGAATCATTCGGGCGTCGACGTTCCCGGCGTCAGCCTGGCGTCCACTGCGGTCTGCCAACGCTGCGCAGCCTCCGAAAGCCCCGCCCACGTGTCACCACCGAATTTGTCGATCACCGCATTGGTCAGCACGATCGCGACCATGGCTTCTCCCACGACCGCCGCAGCGGGCACGGCACAGACGTCGCTGCGTTCAATCGCCGCCGGTTCGACCTTCATGGTGTGCAGGTCAACTGACTGCAGCGGTTCCATCAAGGTGGAGATGGGTTTCATCCATGCGGAGATCCGCAGGTCCTCACCGTTGGTCACGCCACCCTCAAGGCCGCCGGCATGGTTGGTCGGACGGCTCAACGCGCCGAGTGTGCCTGACGACGCACCTGTCGCGAGCACAATTTCGTCGTGGACCTGTGAACCCGGCAGGTGACCAACCTCGGGGCCACGTCCCATGCCCACCGCTTTAATCGCCGGGATGGACATCACCGCCTGCGCGAGTTGCCCATCGAGTTTGCGATCCCACTGGGTGTGGCTTCCGAGCCCCACGGGCACCCGGTGGACCACAATCTCGAAGGCGCCGCCGACCGTGTCGCCCTTCTCACGCGCGTCATCGACCGCCTGTCGCATGGCGGCACCCACCTGGGGATCCACACACCGCACGTCGTCGTCAGTGGCCAGCGATTGGATCTGGTCAAACGTCACGGCATGCGCATCGGTGAGCCGCGCGCCGCCGATTTCGGTGACGTGGCTGCTGATCTCGATGCCCAGATGGCGCAGCAGCGCGCGTGCGATGGCGCCGACCGCGACACGGGCCGCTGTTTCGCGCGCGCTCGCGCGTTCAAGGATGTCGCGCAGATCCTGGCGGTCGTATTTGATGCCGGCGGCCAGATCCGCATGTCCCGGGCGCGGACGTGTCACGGCGGCGCGTCGGGCGCCAGGCAGACTCTCGTCCGGGGACGCCTCCACACTCATCGTGTACTGCCAGTTGACCCAGTCGCGATTACGAATCAGCAGAGAAATCGGGCTGCCGAGCGTTTCGCCGCGACGCACGCCCGCCAGAATCTCGACACGATCCTGCTCGATCGCCATCCGCCGCCCGCGGCCATATCCGAGTTGCCGGCGCGCAAGGTCCGGATTGATGTCGTCAGCCGACAGCGGAAGACCGGCAGGGACACCGTCCACGATCACGACCAGCGCTTGACCGTGTGATTCTCCTGCTGTCAAAAAACGAAGCATTGCGTCGTCATTCTATCGAAGTTTTTGCAACACCCTGCGCAGATCCTCCGGGATTTGCGGGTTGAATCGGGCGACGGTCTTGCAATCCCCCGTGATCACATGCGTGATCACCATGACCCGTGGCGTGAGTGGGCGAACACGTTGCCCACGGATGGTGTCGGGATGCGTCTGGTGACCAGGCCGCCGAGCAGCGATGTGCACGCAGCTCGGTGTCGTGATGCAGCGCTGACGTCGATCGGGTATCTCGCGGTGCCGGCGACGACGGAGGTGACGGGTGCGGAACGTCGCCGGTGTCTGCATCGCCACGTGGCACTCATCGTGGACGGGACACTCACTGAGACGGGACGTGGATGGTTGCGTGATCTGGCCTCGACGAGCCCGCGGCCACATCTCATTGTGCGTCCGGCCGACGATGTGTCGGTGGCACGTGAACGGGCAAGCGCGTGGCTGGTGTGGCCGGAGACGCCGGACGTCCGTGTGGCGCGTGCGCGCGGATTGCAGGCGGCAGGCCGCCAGGTCGCCGCGCTGATGTGGTTGCGCTCGGCGTGTGAAGCCGCCGTGCGACGCGGCGACGAGTGGGGTATTGCGATGACGTTCGCCGCCTACGGCCGGCTCGTGTTTCGTCAGCGGGATTGCCGTCTGTGGGCGTCCGTGCGCGCCACCGGCCGTCGCGCACTGCAGCGGGTACGGTCGTTCGAGCCACGGAGTCACGTCGTGGCGCTGACCTGTCAGGCCGCCATGCTCGTTGGGGAGATTGAAGCGGCAGCGGCAGAGGTCGCCGGGGCCGCTGTGGAATGTGAGCTGGGCGAGGTGGACGTGCCGCCGTGGATTGCCGGGGCACAGATGGATGTGGCGCTTGTGATGGGGCGGTGGGATGACGCGGAAGCCGCAGTGCGGTTGTTGCCACGCGCATCGCCTGAAGCCCTCGGCCGGAGGGCCCTTCTGGCCTGGCTGCGTCAGGACCGTCAGGCGCTCGATGACGTGGCGGGGGTGTTGGGGGGCAGCGCAGATGACAGGTCATGTGACCTGAATCGGTGGCGGCTGGTGGCCGAACTGCTCGTCACGTTTCGACAGGGGGACCGGGTGTCGGTCCTGCCATTGGCGGCACAGGTCGCACGTGACGGGCCCACGCCATGGGGACGAGGCGTCGCCATCGATGTGCTGCGCGCGGCGGACGCGCATACCGAGGCCGGCGAGTGGGTGGAGCGCTGGCGGCTGGACCGCCGGGGGCCAATCGACTCTCTGTTGCTGGCGCAACTCGCGGGTGACGACGTGGGTGGCCAACTCACGATGCCGGAGAGTCTCGCCGGCCTGCGCCGATGGGGAGAACGGAGGGGTGTCATGACGATGTGGGGCGGTGTGGCGGCGTTGCTCGACGAGGTCAACAATGCGGAGGACGACACCTCGGCGCTCAAGCGGGGGTGTCGCTGGGTACGGGCGCACACGGGCACCGGGCGGGTCGTGGTGCTGGCGGCTGACACCGGCACCGCGCTGGTGGCCGATCCCGAAGGTGTCGGGCCCGGGGAAGACGATGTGCGGGCGCCGGTACGACAGGGGGGCGTCACGATCGGGTGGGTGATGGCGGCGCGACGTGCGCGTGATGCGGACGAACTGGCGGGGTGTGTGAAGGCGCTGGCCTCCGTGTGTGCGCCGTCGGTGCGCGCGCGGCTCGACGTGCTGCGCGCGGGCACAGTGGACGATCCGCTGGCGCAGGATCTGCTGGGCTTGAGTCCCGCGATGGTGGCCCTGCGCGCGTCCATCGCCCGGGTGGCACCGACCACGTTTCCCGTGCTGATTGAGGGCGAGAGTGGCGTGGGCAAGGAGTTGGTGGCCCGCGCGGTCCATCGACTCAGCGCGCGACGGGATCGACGGCTCGCGGCGATCAACTGCGCGGCATTAACCGACGAACTGTTCGAGGCCGAGTTGTTTGGTCACACACGGGGGGCGTTCACCGGCGCGGTGGGCGCGCGGACGGGATTGTTTGAGGACGCGCACCAGGGGACGTTGTTTCTTGATGAGGTGGGGGAACTCTCGCCCCGCGCGCAGGCCAAGCTGTTGCGCACGTTGCAGGAAGGCGAAATTCGGCGTGTGGGGGACAACCACGCCCGGGCCGTGGATGTGCGGGTCGTGGCGGCGACCAATCGGCCACTGGCGGCGGCGGTGTCCACCGGCGGGTTTCGCGAGGACCTGCTGTTCCGGCTTGCCGTGGTGCGGTTGACCGTGCCGCCGCTGCGCGAGCGCGTGCAGGATATTCCGGCGTTGGCGCAGACGTTCTGGGCCGGGGCGACCCGGCATCGGGCGACCCGGGCCTGGCTGGCCCCTGACGCCATGGCGGCGTTGTGTCGGTACGACTGGCCCGGCAATGTCCGTGAACTGCAGAATGTGGTCGCCGGTCTCGTACTGGCGGCCCCTGATCGCGGGCGTGTGACGGCGCGTCATGTGGCCTCGGTGATCCAGGTGCAGGGAGACGCCGGCGCGTCGGCGGGCCTGTCGCTGGAGGAGGCGCGGCGGACGCTGGATCGGCGACTCGTGACCAGCGCTCTTGCGCGGCACGCCGGATGCCGGACGGCGGCCGCGCGTGACCTGGGCGTGACGCGTCAGGGATTGGCGAAGTTGATGACGCGGCTTGCGGTATCGGCGGAAGGAGTGTGATCATCCGGGCGACGTGTTGCGGTTTATTGTTCGTCGCCTGATCCTGACCATCCCGGTCCTGCTGGGCGTGGCGACGCTTGTCTTTGCGTTGTTGCACCTGGTCCCCGGCGACCCGGCGCAGGTGATGCTGGGCGAGTCGGCTGCCGCCAGCGACGTCGATGAACTCCGAACGCGACTCGGCCTCGACCGTCCGCTGCCGGCGCAGTATCTGCAATTTATCAGTGGCGTGGTGCAGGGCGACTTCGGGACGTCCTTCCGGTATGGCACACCGGTCTTTCAGGAGATTGCGCAGCGGTTGCCCAACACGCTGCAACTCGCGATGGCGGCCATGAGTGTGGCCATTCTGATTGCCATTCCGCTGGGTGTCCTCGGCGCGCTGTATCGGGGACGGGCGATTGATCAGGCGGCGATGACGGTGTCGCTGGTCGGGATCTCGATGCCGAACTTCTGGCTCGGTCCGCTCCTGGCGATCGTGTTTGCCGTCGGCCTCGGGTGGCTGCCCGTGTCGGGGATTGGCGACTGGCGGCATCTCGTGTTGCCGGCGGTCACACTCGGCGCGGCACTCGCGGCGATTCTCGCGCGCATGACACGCGCCAGCCTGATCGAGGAGTTGCGGGAACTGTATGTGCTTGCGGCCCGGGCGCGGGGCCTGTCGCAGACACGTGCGGTGCTTCGGCATGCGTTGCGCAACAGCCTCATCCCGGTGGTGACCATCCTGGGACTGCAGTTTGGCGCGGTGCTGACCGGCACGATCATCACCGAGACCATTTTTGCGTGGCCGGGTGTGGGACGGCTGTTGATTCAGGCGATCAACTTCCGCGATTACCCGCTGGTCCAGGGGTGCATTCTGTTTATCGCCACGACGTATGTGATGGTCAACCTGTTGGTGGACCTGGCGTATGGCTGGCTTGATCCGAGGATTCGGTACGAATGACCCGACGCATCGGACTCGGCATCATTGGCCTCACGGTGTTTGCCGCCGTGTTTGGTCCGTGGCTGGTGCCCCACGATCCGGACGTGCAGTCGCTGGCGCAGCGGCTGGCGGGTCCCTCTTGGGCGCATCCGCTCGGGTTGGATGAACTGGGCCGCGACATCCTCGCGCGGCTGGTGTCAGGCGCTCGCATCTCGCTCGGCGTCGGCCTGACCGTGGTCTCCGTGTCCGCGTGTGTCGGCATTCTGGTGGGTGCCGTCGCCGGTTACGCGGGTGGGCTGGTGGATACGGTGATCGGTCGCGTGATGGACGTGTTGCTCGCGTTCCCCGGGATCCTGCTCGCGATTGCTCTGGTGGCCGTGCTTGGCCCGAGCCTGACCAACGTGGTGCTCGCGCTGGTCGTCATCGGGTGGGTCGGGTACGCCCGTGTGGTGCGTGGACAAGTGCTCAAGGTCCGCGAACTTGAATACGTCCAGGCGGCGCGTGCGCTGGGCGCGCCGGTCTGGCGGATCCTGTGGCAACACGTCGTGCCGCCGACACTGCCGGCCGTCACCGTGCAGGCCACGTTGGGCATGGCCGGCTCGATCATCGCGGAAGCGTCCTTGAGTTTTCTTGGTCTTGGCGTCCAACCCCCCACACCGAGCTGGGGGACGATGCTGGATGCCGGGCGCGCGCATTTGTTTGACGCGCCGCACCTCACCCTGATTCCCGGCCTCGCGATCGCAATGCTGGTGCTCGGCTTCAACTTTGTCGGCGACGCCCTGCGCGACAGGATCGATCCAAGAGCCACTTAAGAATTGGGCAATGGGGCAATGGGGCAATGCATTGGCTCATTGGCTCACTGGCTCATTGGCCCATCCTCGTGCGCTA
>CAYRGW010000132.1:0-9847 GCA_964423815.1 uncultured Solibacteraceae bacterium
AGAAGCGGTGCGTCCCAGCAGCGACTGGGACCGGCAACTGCTGGCACAGGGTGCCGACTACATTCATCTCAACAGCAAACACTTCTACCGGCAGGACTGGCACGGAGGCGGACTGTTGACGCACGTGCGGCAGATCGGTGACGCCATCCGCGCGATTGCGGACGCCCATCGCGAGTACCTGCGGACGATTCCACAGATGCAGGGCCGCAATATCCGCGTGGCGCTCGACGAGTGGAACTACTGGTACGGACCGCACGTGTTCGGCGAGCTGGGCACACGTTACTTCCTGCGCGATGCGCTGGGCATCGCGGCGGGGATCAACGAGTACAGCCGGCAGACCGACGTGATCGCGATGGCCAACTACGCGCAGACGGTCAACGTGATTGGCGCCATCAAGACCAGCAAGACTGCGGCCGTGCTCGACTCCACGGGCGAGGCGCTGGTTATGTACCGGCGGCACTTCGGGACGATTCCGGTGGCGATGACCGGCGCGCCCGAACCGCTCGATGTCGCAGCGGCGTGGACCGCAGACAGGTCAGCGCTGACGATTTCCGTCGTCAACCCGACGTTCGAGAGGCAGCGGCTGGTGTTTCGCGTCGAAGGCGCGCGGCTGGCGTCGCAGGGTACGGCGTGGGTGCTCACCGCCGAGAACGACATGGCGTACAACGAGCCGGGCAAAACACCGGCGGTGCGATTTGTCGAACAGCGCGTGACCGGCGTGCTCGACGCGCTGGAACTGGCACCAGCCAGCGCCACGATCTTCAGGATCCCTGTGCGATAAACCTAGCCACCACCTCGTCCCCGATCATGCGGAACGGTGACGGTGGTCGAGCACGAGGCCGTGTTGCCGGCGAGATCCATGCCCTGGTACCCGAGTGTGTAAATGCGGCCGGTGCCGCCGCCATTCCGTTCTGCGCGCACCTGCCCGCGCAGCGCCTGACCCGCCACGACAAAGCCGGCGATATCGGTGGGCGCGCCGGATTCGTTGCTCGACGCCTCGGTCATCACGTACGTCACGCCCCCTGATCCCGCATCAGAGAGCTGCAGGTCGACCGTGACGGGCATCAGCTTGCCGTTTGGCGGCCACAGCACCGCCGGGTCGGCCACGCAGATCACGACCGGTGCAGTCTTGTCGATGCGCACCGACGGCGACGTGAAGGTCGCGGCGTTGCCGGCCACGTCCGTGACCGTGACACTCCCTGTGACATCCGCGCCTTCGGTGATCAACACCAGGGGGCTCGTCTGGGTCGTACCGGCCACACCCGACATGGCGTCGTTGGTCACAAACGCAAATGTGACATCTGTGTTGTGCCAGCCCGACGTGTTGGCGGCTGGTGAGGCGGCGGCCCACTGCAGCGTCGGCGCCGTCTTGTCGATACGGACCACCGGGGAAGTGAAGGTCGCGGAGTTGCCGGCCACGTCCGTCACCGTCACCGTGCCTGTGACGGCTGCGCCGTCGGTGCTCAACACGAGTGGACTCGACGGCGATGTGGACGCCACACCCGAAACCCCATCGTCAGCGGCAAACGCGAACACAACGTCGGCATTGTGCCACCCGGCCCCATTGGCGGCGGGCGTGGCGGGTGTCCAGACCAGCGTCGGCAACGACTTGTCGAGGTTCAGTCCCGCACGCCTGTCTGCTGCCGCATTGCCTGCCAGGTCTTCGCATTGTGCGTGCAGCGCCTGTCCCGCTCCCTCGCTGATCAGCGTCTCAATGATCTGGGCCATCACGGTGCCGGACAGGCTGTCGGTGCAGGCCCACGTCACCGTCGGGTCCTGCCGATTCCACCCAGCGGCATTGGGTCCGGGCAGGTGGCTCACAAACGCAATCTCCGGCGACGTTTTGTCGATACGCACCGGCGGCGACGTGAAGGTCGCGGAGTTGCCGGCCACGTCCGTCACGGTCACACTTCCTGTGACATCCGCGCCCTCAGTGGTCAGTGCTAGTGGACTCGTCTGCGTCGTGTTTGCCACGCCTGAAAGTGCGTCGTCGGCGGCAAACGCGACCGCAACGTCGGTGTTGTGCCACCCGGCCGCGTTGGGAGTCGGCGTGGTCCACGCGATCGTGGGTGGTGTCTTGTCGAGGTTGAAGCCGGTGCGTCTGTCGGTGGCTTCGTTTCCGGCTCGGTCGGTGCATCGACCGGTGGCCGTCAGTCCTTCGCCGTCGACGGTGAGGGAGCGCTGCATCTCGTCGACGACCGGACCTGACAGCGCGTCGGCACACGCCCAGGTCAGGGTGAGGTTCTCGCGATACCAGCCGGCCGCATTGGCGTCGGATGACTGGCCCACGAACATCACCTCCGGAAGGGTCTTGTCGATGTTGACGGCAGGAGAGGTGTAGGTGGCGCTGTTACCCGCCCTGTCGATCACCGTCACGGTCGCGGTCTGGCCGGCGCCTTCCACAAGGAACTCCACCTTGCCACTGCTCCTGCCATCGACGCCGGAGAGGGCGTCAGCCACCGTGAATGGATACTCGATGTCCTTGTTGTACCACCCCGGCGTGAGGGTAAAGGGCGGACTCCCCCACGTGACGGTCGGCGGCGTCGTGTCACGCCAGATGGTGATGGATTTCGTCTCGGAGGCCACGACGACATGGTCCTCGTCGGTGTCCTCGTAGTAGGCCTCGGCCGTGCACGTAAATGTCACGCCATTCAACGTGGTGTCCTGCGTGATGACCTGCTCGCCACACCCCGTCAGAGCCACATCGTGGCCATCCCCGCCCGTCACTTCCCACCGCAGTCGGACGTCCGACACATAGGCGAAGCCGGAGACCCCCTTGGTGCCGGTCACCACCGGACGCACGGACGGCTTCGCATCCCCTGGGGAGGCGCGCGTCCACATCCGGATGTAGCTTTCGGCCGAATTGAGCAGCGGCTCAAATTCCTCCGCCGTCAGAAAATTGGCCCGCACGTCGGCGAAGAAGTCCGCCAGCAGTCCGTAGTGCGCCACGCCCTGATAGTTGAAGTCGAACGTCCGGTCGCCGGTCTTCTGCTTCGCGAACGAGCCGCCCAGGATGCCCTTGAAGGGATACCCGAGCTCCGTGTTCGGCGTCCCCGGACAGTCCGGATTACCGAAGCGTGGGCCGGTGGAACCACCGAAGCCGTTCATGTCGGTCGAGAACCCGACCGCCGCGAACCGGTCTCCGGGCTTGCGCTGCATGCCCGCCACCGCGTGTTTGTAGTGCCACGGAAATCCTTCCGACGTCCCGCAGTCCCCTCTGGAATTGATCGCCGACACCATGCCGCCCAGGTCACGGATGGCGGCCATCTGGCCATCGGTCAGTGAGAACTCGTCGCCCCCCTGGCTGCCGCGAAGCTTCGAATGCCCGGACACCAGCGGGTAGTTGCGCGCCTGGGCGATGGCCAATGTGTCGTCGAGCATCAGCCGCGACATGTGATCCACGTCGATGATGAATCCCATGTCCATCATCGCGTGGATGAGTTCTTCGCCGGTCTCGGTCAATCCATCCGCATTGCAGTCCGCCGGAAACTGGTCGTAGTACGACTGATCGGGAAACTCCGCGCCCTGGAGCAACAACGAGAGGAAGTCGATCGCGACATTGCCAGTCACGTTGTAGGTGTACCCCTCGGCTGAGCAGTCGCGCACCCGGAAGTGGTGGCCTGCCACAACGCGGTTGGCCGCGTTCAGTTCGCCTCTGAAGATCGCCGCGCCGCCGAAAGCGTTGTCGTACTGATGGATCGGAAACACATGGCGTACGCCAAGGTCGTAATACTTCTGCAACTGCTTCCTGAGAAACGTCTCCGAGCAGACGACTCCCGGCTTGCAGCCAAAGAGTGAGTCGACCTCGATACCCAACACCACGGCCATCTTGCCCGCGCGGATAAACGACCGCGCCTCCGCCGGCGAGTCCGCGATGCGGTACCACCCGCTGCCGTTGACCACACCATCATCCTTTTGATCGATCGCCTTCTCAAGATCCTTGGTCGCCTGAATCTGTTTGTCGACCGCGTCCATGTCGTCACAGGTGAAGCCGTCGCGCACCTTGCCCATGCCGCACAACGCCTCGTTGGACACGGCGAGTTGCACCATCATGCGCACGCCGCCGAGGAAGGCACGTTCCACCCAGGTGTAATACATCTGCTGATGCGTGACGGTCTTGTAGGTCGGCCAGCCCGCAAACGACCCTGTCCCGGCCGGGTCGTGCAGGCCCTCGCCCATGGCGACACCGATGGGGTTGGCAAACACCTGCACGGCGGCCGTGCCATGCACCTCATGGCCGAAAAACGGCAGCGTGGGACCGGGCGCGCCGGTGGTGGCCATCGTGGTGGAGAACTTCCACGTGTAGTCGCACCAGGGCAGGGCTTCGTTGATGCCGCCCGCGTCATACGGTGCTCCCCAGAACACGACGCCCCCGAAGCCGAGGTTCGAAAACTGGTGTGCGTGCAGATCCACGATGCCACGCACGGGGCCCGTCGCCGGCTGCGTCAGCGTGGGCTTCACCGAGACGTTGGGCGTCGGCTCCGAGGAATACCCGGAGTAGGTGCAGATCCCGGCAATGTCGCGGCTGCCCGCATCACACTTCGGACCAAACTTGCACGTCAGGTCACCGACGCCTCCACACTTGTTGCAGAAGTTCAGGATGTTGATCAGCCGGTTGGTGTCGCACCCCTCATACGAGCCGGCGTAGGTGAGGTCCGGATTGAAGCAAGCGATCTGTCCCAGGCCTCCACACTCGACGGTGGTCGCGGCCTCGCTCCACGGGCGATCCGGGGTGACACCCCACATGGTCATCGCCGCCGTGTTGTTCCCGGCGGCTTCCGCCGCGGGTGCGGCCCACGCCTGCACACCGAGGACCATCACCAACACCAACACAAATCGTCGTACCACTTGCTGCTCCTTCTGCTACTGGTCCCGGCCCGCGGCATCTGCCGTGGCAAGCACTGCGTCGATAGCATCCTTAAATGCGTCGTACGGCTGAACGCCGACCACCACCCGGAGTGGGGTGATGGCCGCGCCCCCGGGTTCGGTCAGCGCCACGACAAACACGGGCGTGCCATTGACGCCGCCCCTGACGGCTTCGTCGATGTCCTGGCGGATGACCGCATCGTGAGAGGTCCCGGCAAGGCACGCCTCAAATGTCGCGGTGTCGAGGCCGACGCTGCGGGCATCCTCGATCAGGCGTGCGCGTTGAAAGTTTTTCTGATCAACAAAGAGACGGTCGTGCATCTCCCAGTACCGGCCCTGATCACCCGCACAGGCCGCCGCCACGTGCGCCGTGAACGCATCCGGGTGCAGTTCCGCGACCGGGTAGTTCTTGAACACATACCGGACCTTGCCGCTGTCCACGTAGTCGCGAATCAGACGCGGGGACACCTCGTGTGTGTACTGCGCGCAGTACTGGCACCCATAGTCGGAATACTCGATGAACGTCACACGGGCGGTCGACTCGCCACGAGAGGGCCGATTCGTGATGGTCAGGGTGCGAGCCGGTCCGTCAGCCGGAGTGGTCCCGCGCCCCTGGGCAACTTGTGCCTTCAGGTCGGCCAGTTCGGCGGTTGTCTGTGCGTGTTGAGCGCGCAGGTCATTCAGCTCGTCCTGCAGGCGCGCAACGTCCGCCGGCGCACGCGAACAGGCGGGCGACACACCGAGAAAAATGGCCAGAAGGACCACGGTAAATGGACCTCTGGTCCAGGGCGAACGCGGCTGCATGAATTTTGTGCGCCAAGGATAACAAACGGGACAGCCCGATCGTGTCCCATGAACAGGGGAGGCGTGATCGGCGATAATGGCTGAGGGCGCGCACCGCCCTGGGAGGCTTCCCCATGCGCACACACCTGCTGTTGTGCCTACCGCTTGTCGCCATCCTCGCTCCGCCGGTCCCACCCGGAGACGTCCTTCATCAAGTCATCAGCGAACGTGCACCCCTGGTGATCGTTGTCCACGGCATCGGTGGCGGGAACCGGCCGGATGGCTGGTCGAATGACGTGCGCAAGGCCTGGAATCTCGCGGAGATCCGGGAGGTCACCTTCCGTTACGAAGGGCGTACCGACGCGGACTCGTTCGTCGATTTTGCACGACACGGCGGCGACTGGGCGCTCGACGCCCAGGCGCAGATCAGAAAAGCCATCGCGGACCACCCGGACCGTCGTGTAGTCGTCGTCTCGCACTCGTGGGGCACCGTGGTCACCAAGGTCGCGCTTGAGGGCGGCAGCGCGGGGGGCAGCCTCATCGATCCGCTGCCGGTGCCGCCTGGCCGCATCGACGAGTGGATCACAATCGGGTCCCCACTCGGCCGAGCGGACAGCCCGGACGTGGCTGTGAATCTCCGGCAGTTGAATGTCGATGTCCCTCTGGACCGGCCCAGAGCCGTCAAACACTGGACCAACTTCTGGGATTCGGACGACCCGGTCTCGAAGCAGTCCCATCACCTCGACGGCGCCGACAACGTGGAGGTCAGTGGTTCAGGCGCCTGGTGGGACGTCGTCGGCATGACGGCCCACACCGGTATCTGGGTGAACCCTGCGGTCATCAACCACATGCAGTCCTTGTTGCGGACGCTGGCGACACCGGTGTCACCCGGCCCCGCGCCCGGGAGCCGCCCACCGGAACCACCACCCGTGACTCCGCTTCCCCGCCCCACTGAGCCCGCAGTGGTTTCACCGATGGGCCGCAGTGCCGAGGAGATCCGGCGGATCGATGTGTTGTGCGGCTGTTTTCTCCGCGACCGCCTGGACTACGAAAACCAGCCGGACAGTCGTTATCGCAAGTCCGTCTCCATCGTCGTGTCGCCGCGTTTTGACGTCGCCGCAGACCGCTGCGTCGGACGCCTCGCAGGCACGTTCGAAAACAAGAGCTCGGGCGCGGTCATCGCGCGATCGTTTGACTGGGCGACCGACATGGCCCACGTGAATCCGCCAGTGACGTGGACCTACCCGAAGAACTGCTGCTCCGTATGGTTCGAGGGCAAGTGCTGGCGGTGAACACCTGGAGGTGAGTCATGTCACAGCGTCATCAACTTCCGCTGCTGGCCGTGGTCATCGTCGCGTCTTTCTCCACTCACGATCCGTCCGCCCAGGGCGCCGACGTGATGGCGCGGACACCGTTCGCAACCGCGCTCTACGCGATGCCCCAGGACGTGGTCGACTCGGCATGTGCATCGAAATGCCAGCGGGCATATGACCGGGCCATGAGCATCGCGGCCGACAAGGTTGGTCGCAGGGGTTATTACGCCGCACCGGGGGCCTCGGATTGTCCCGCGCCATGGCAGGCCAAGACCACGACAAACGCCTGCGTGGCCGCCTACTTCGCCTGCGACGGCAAGTGCGGAACGTACGACGAGAAGTGCAAGGCACCATGCGTGTCAGCGCTGCAGACCTGCTGCCACACCAACGACACCGCCAACATCGCGCACGACCGTGACATCTGCCTGCAGACGTGCTCAGCCGCTCCGGCGCCGGCGGCCGGCGTGATCGGGAAGGCCGCAACGGTCGAAACGAAGTCCGAATGGGTCGCCCTGTTCGACACCACCACGACGATGTTGAACGCGCTCGGTCAGGATGCAGGGGACCTGGATCCCACTCGCCTGAACGAGGTGCGACGGTCACTGGCGTTCCTGCAGGTGACGGCGGCCATGGCCATGAACAACGGCAAGTTCTCGTTGGTGTCGGGCGGGCAGGGACGTCTGTGGTTGATCAAGCGTGACGGCACGCAGGTCCAGATTGATCCGGCGATGGCCAGGGACCTTCGTGGATTTCCGCCCGGGATGACGCAGGCCGAAAGGGATGCCCGCAGTGAAACAAATCACCTGTATTTTCAGAATCTCGGATTCAGCTACAAGGAGTCCGTTGACATCTGGAACGGCGTGGCTCATGCGAGCATGGGTCGCCCATTTGCTCCAGGTGAATTCATCGTGTTTCCGGCGGACGGCGGCTGGCCAAAAGAACTCAAAGGGCGTTTTATTGCCAGTGCGGAGCACGCCTCCATTCGCGGCACCATCAACGGCGGCGGCGACTTCATCTGAATCCTTCGGTGGAGGACATATGCGTCTCGTGAATTCGATGTTCGCCGTTCTGACACTGGCGGTCTCCGCCGGGTGCGCGATGCATGTCGTGGTGGCCCCGGGACTGCCATCTCCCGACGTGGTGACACGACCGGCGCTTGCCGACTACATCCGTGCCACTCCCAGCCCGACCATCGTGCTGCGTGTCCCCACACCCCAGGGACAGGTGGCGCAGGAGCAGCGGCAACAGGGCAACGAAACCCTGGATCAGATCTACAACCTGCTTGAAAAGGAGTTGGTGAAAGCTAACTTTGCGGTGCGTGACCGCGGCCTGCTGGATGCGATCGTGCGGTCGGGCCAGAATCTGGACTATCCGCTGATTCTGGCCCGCACCAATGCGGAACTGATCCTCGAGATCGTCTCGATCAAACCCCATGATTACAACACGCCCGAGTATGTGCTGGCCGACACGCAGACGCGCGGGGCACTGACCACCGGGACGTTTCCGATTCAAGGCTGGCGATTTGAGTGCAAGGTCACGCTCGTCAGCACCGGCGAGATCGGCGGCATGTACACGATCGATGTGGCCCCTGAACAAAATCACTTTCTGGTCAGCGGAGCAAAGTTCGTGAAGGCGACTTCCGCCGGACGGGCGGTCAAGGCCGACGCGCCGGGTTATTCCCTCGCACTGTCGGACGCCGCGCAGCCGTTTGTTGATGCGCTGATTGCTAGACTCAGGCCGCGATAGCCGGCGGTGTGCAATGCGAAACAGGTCGCCCCCGGTCAACAGATGAAGAATCGGGTGATGCACACCATCACCACCAGGGACGGCACCGACATCTATTACAAGGACTGGGGTGCCGGGCGCCCCGTTGTGTTCAGCCACGGCTGGCCGCTCAACGCCGATGCGTGGGAACGCCAGATGGTCCATCTGGCGTCCCACGGCTTCCGGTGCATCGCCCACGATCGGCGCGGCCACGGGCGGTCGAGCCGGCCGTGGGATGGCAACGACATGGACACCTTCGCCGACGACCTGTCGGCGCTGATCGAGACGCTCGATCTCGCGGACGTGACGCTGGTGGGTCACTCAATGGGGGGCGGTGAGGTGGCCCGCTACATCGGTCGCCACGGCACCACGCGCGTCGCGGGCGCCGTGCTGGTGGCGGCGGTGCCGCCGCTGATGCTCAAGACGGGCGCCAATCCTGGGGGTCTGCCCATGAAGGTGTTCGACGACATTCGCGCAGGGGTTGTCGCCGACCGTTCGCAGTTCTTCAGGGACCTCACGACGCCGTTCTTCGGCGCCAACCGTCCGGGCGCGACGGTCAGCCAGGGCGTGCGCGACGCGTTCTGGCTGCGGGGCATGCAGGGCGGGCTGAAGAATCAGCTCGACTGCATCAAGGCGTTTTCCGAGACGGACTTCACCGGCGACCTCGGGAAATTCGACGTCCCGACGTTGATCATCCATGGTGACGACGATCAAATCGTGCCGATCGGTGCGTCGGCGCAGGCCGCGTCCCGCCTCGTGACACACGCGACCCTGAAGGTGTACCCGGGCGGCTCGCACGGTCTGGCGGACACCCACGCCGACGAGCTCAATGCCGACCTGCTCGCCTTCGTCACGACCGAGATCGCCGCTCGCTGATCACGTGCGAGGTGGTGGGTCACCGGCTCATGGTCACCGCCGGCAGGCCCGCCGCCTTCCGCTTCGCGTTGAGCGCCGCAAGGTCGGTGGTCGTGAGCTTCGCCCAGCGGGCCATCACCGACACGGACTGTGCCCGTGCCGTCGCGCACGCCTCGATTTCGCGCGCTGACGGTGCCACGTCCGCGGCCTGCATGCTCATTGCCGCGGCCAGCATCGCCGCACTGACACTCTGCAGACTCGACGCC
>CAYRGW010000133.1:0-9397 GCA_964423815.1 uncultured Solibacteraceae bacterium
CGCGCGCTTCAACGAAGCGCGCGGCGGGCTCGGCATACAACTCGTCGAGCGGCACCGTCGGCACCCCCAGCGACGAGGCGCCAGCCTCGGGGCCGAACAACTCGCCGAGCACGCGCGCAAACGCGCGCGCGCCGGCGACATCCGGCGACTGATTCAGCGCCGCCAGCGCCAGCGGATTCCACAACCACTCCCGCACCACCGGCCCCTGCCCCAGCGACGACAACCACTCGGACACCGTCAGATGCGCGGGGACCTCGGCCGCCACGGCTTCCGCCCCGCGCGCACGAGCCGCGCGCAGAAACGGCGCCATCTTCACCGTGGACCACCGGTCCGCCAGCGGTAACGCGCCCCACGACAACACGCCCGCAAGCAGATGCATCGGCGCGGGCAACGGCGGACACGACAGTCGCGACTGCCGCCCGGACACATCCGCCATCACCAGCTCAAGCTTCGGGTCGAGCGGCGCCAGGTCGGCGGTCCCAATCGTTCGCAAAAACGCGTACGTCTCGCGATAACACCCGAACAACGCATGTTGTCCGTTGTCCACGCGGTCGCCTGTTGTTTTGTCCGTAAACGCGGTGGCGCGACCACCAAGGCGTGGCGCCTGCTCAAGGACCACGACCGTGAGGCCGGCGTCGGCGAGTTTGACCGCCGCACTCAAACCGGCAAACCCGGCACCGATGACCGCGACGTCGCAGTCGGTGTGCGCTACGTGTTCGTGCGCCACTTCAGCTGCCACCAGATGCGAGCGGCGATACGCGCCTGCGCGGGCCGAGGCACCCGCACCAGCTGCGAAAACACGTCGTAGTCGGCCGCTTCAATGCGGTACAGCAGCTCGAAATACACCTTGTGCATGATCTCGGCCGCCACAAACCTCGACGCATCCCGCCGCGGCAACGACGCACTCGCCTTCTCGAAGAACTCATGCGCACGCGCACCGTGACGTTGCAGCGCGGTCTTCACCGCAGACGACCGCACACCCTGACCAGGGTTCTCGACTTCACGCCGGATGTCCTCCTCGGAACACCCCGCGTTCGCGAGGTCTTCAAGCGGAAGGTACATGCGGCCACGCCGATAGTCCACGCCCACATCGCGCAGGATGTTGGTCAACTGCAGCGCCACTCCAAGGTCCGTCGCATACCGCAACACCTGCGGATCGGAGTACCCAAAGATCTCGGCACACATCAGTCCGACAGACGACGCGACGCGATGACAATAGGGTTCCAGTTCTTCAAACGTCTGAAACCGGCGTGGAGCCGCATCCATGCCGACGCCTTCGATCAACGCCTCAAACTGCGCCTCCGGCAAGCGAAACGGTTTCACAAACGGCTGCAGCGCCCGCCCCTGCGGCGTCTGCGGCGTGGCGTTCGAAAAAATGCGTTTCACCTCGGCGCGCCAGCTCTCCAGCGCCGCCTGCGCCAGACGTGGCTCCGTCTCCAAATCCACCGCATCGTCTATCGCGCGGCACACGTCGAAGACGGCGGTGATCGCACGTCGCTCGGCTTTGGGCAACACGAGAAACGAATAATAAAAGGAGGTGTTCCGCGTCATGACGTCACGATCGGGCCCGCCACGTCACCGCATCCATGAGGATGCCCGGGGCATCACGTCTGGAGAGGGTCGGTCGCTGGTGAAAGACATCGTAGTCTGCTTCGGCGAGCCGGTCGAGGATACGCGTGCCACCCAGCCAGGTGGCGCGCAGTTCGAGCTTCAGGCGGCCGGAGACATGGTCGCTGACGCCTCGACCCGCTTCAAACAGCAGACGCGTCCGCTCACTCACATCACGCATCACCGCCCGCCAGGGTGGGGTCAACCCGCCCGTGTCGAGATCCGCGAGATCCGCCCCGTGTGTCCGAACCACCTCGAGCGGCACGTACAGTCGGCCACGTGACCAGTCCACGGCGAGGTCCTGCCAGAAATTGGTGAGCTGCAGCGCCGTGCAGACCGCATCGGACTTGGTGTTGGCCGCGCCCCCCTCATTGCCGGTGACCAGCAACATGAGGCGCCCGATCGGATTCGCCGACCGCCGACAGTAGTCGAGCACCTGATCCCACGTC
Source organism: uncultured Solibacteraceae bacterium (assembly GCA_964423815.1). Lineage (GTDB taxonomy): Bacteria > Acidobacteriota > Vicinamibacteria > Vicinamibacterales > SCN-69-37 > SYFT01. The sequence continues at coordinate 2,058 of CAYRGW010000133.1, forward strand.
TCATACCGGGTCGTCGTCACATCCTGACGAAAAGCGGAGAGCAGGTCGGCGAGCAACGCGTGGAGGCTGCCGAGCGTTTGGAAGCCGGGAAGAACGGGCGCGCCGGCACCAACCTCGCTGAGCGTCGCGGTGAGCGCCACAAACACTGCATCGTGTTGTGCATTGCCACTTGTGGAGACGCGGCCCTCCGCGGCCTCGTCGAGCCGACGCTCCCAATCGTCCAGAAGCGCAAGTCGCTCTGCCGGACCACACGAACCTTCATCGGCAAAGTCGTCGGCGATGCGCGCAAACGCGTAGATCGCGACCACGTGTGGACGCGCCGCCTTCGGCATCAGAAACGACGCGACGGGAAAATTTTCGTATGGTGCCTGTGCCAGCCGCAGGCACTCGGCGTACGCGGCGGCAACGGCGGGGGTTACCACTCGGTCTCAGGAATTCCCGCGCGCGCGTTCACCAGACGAGCCATGACAAACAAGAGGTCGGACAGGCGGTTCACGAAGATCAGCACCACCGGATCCACTTCGCCCTCGCCCAACGACACCATACGACGCTCTGCGCGTCGGCACACCGTGCGCGCAACGTGCAGCGCCGCACCAGCCTTTGAGCCGCCGGCCAGGATGAATCGGGTCAGTGGCGTGAGTTCTTTCTCAAAGGCGTCAATCCATCCTTCGAGGCGCGTGATGTCGTCGTTGGTGATCAGTGCCTTCTCGACACGTTTGGCGATCTTGTGACGCGGGTCGGCGAGTGTGGCGCCAACCGCAAACAGGTCACGCTGCAGGCGTTCGAGGCAATCGATGATCTGGGAGTCAATCGAGGGCGTTCCGGCCCCCTCGCGCCCACTGGCCCGCACCATGCCGAGCCAGGCGTTCAGTTCATCAACCTCGCCATACGCGTCCACGCGGGGGTCCGCTTTGCTGACGCGGGTGCCGTCAAACAGCCCCGTGTCGCCCAGGTCGCCGGTCTTTGTGTAGATCTTCGTCATGCTGCGCAGTTGATTGTGACCCACCGGGGGCCGCGCCTCAAGCCGTAAGGCAGCTCGCCGGTATGATGGACCCGCGTGAAACGTCCGCCGCCTCTGCCCGCTCCCGCCCGTCGCCAGTGGTTCCGTCGCCGTCTTCTGACCTGGTATCGCGCCAACGGCCGTTCGCTTCCATGGCGGGAGACCGACGACCCGTACCACATCCTGGTGTCGGAGATCATGCTGCAGCAGACGCAGGTGGACCGTGTCCTGCCCAAATATCACGAATGGCTTGAGCGATATCCAAGCCTGGAAGTGCTGGCGGGCGCCGACGATGAGGACGTGGTGCAGACGTGGCGCCCACTCGGCTACAACATCCGTCCGCGGCGCCTGCAGGCGATCGCACGTGAGGCGATGGCGAAATACGGCGGCGAGTTGCCTGGCGACGAGGAGACGTTGCTCTCGTTCAAGGGCATCGGCCAATACACCGCCGGGGCCGTGATGAGTTTCGGATTCGGCAAACGGGCCGCGATCCTGGATACCAACGTCGCCCGTGTGCTTTTCCGCATCTTCATCGCCAAGGGCGAACCCAAAAGCCACGCGATGATCAAGCGGCTCTGGGCCATCTCCCGCGCCGTGCTCCCCCACAAACACGTCTTCGACTTCAACCAGGCGCTCATGGACCTTGGGGCCACCGTCTGCACCGCACGCAAACCGCTGTGCGAGGTGTGTGTGATGCGGCGGGGATGTGCGTACTACAAGAAGCTGGTCTAACATCCGGGAATGCTCGGACTTCTTCTGCTCCTGACATCGTTCACCGGCCTGCAGCAGACCGCACCTGCGACCGCCACTGCCGAGATCGCCGGCACGGTGTTTGACCGTGGCGGCGGCCTCCTCCCAGGCGTCACGGTTTCACTCCAGACGCCAGGCGGCATCACCCTTCAGAAGACAGTCACCAATATCAACGGCGACTACCGCCTTGAGAAGATCGCGCCCGGAACCTACTCCGTCACGTTTGAACTCGCCGGCTTTCAGCCCTACACACGGCCGCGCCTCACACTTGCGACCGGGCAATCACACACGCTGAAGGTGGGCCTCGATATTGGCGAGATCGTCCACTACGGACCGCCGAGCTCACGGCCGCCTCTGCCGAACCCCGTTCTTGGTCTACGCGAGGGTGAAGTCGGTGTCGGGGTCTGGACAGGGATCGGGATCTTCTACATCGCCGTTGACACAAAACGCGCACCGATCACCTCGGCCAATTTTCTGAAATACGTGGACGGCGGGCTCTATAACTGGGGCCGATTCCATCGTGCGACGCGTGCCGACAACTACACCCCCGCTCCACCTGCCCGCCCGATGATGAACATCATCCAGGGCGGCATCAACCCACTGAAGCGCAGCGAGGGTTTTCCACCCATTCCCCTTGAACGCACGAGCGTCACGGGCATCAAACACGTCACCGGGGTCGTCTCGATGGCGAGGGGCACTGAGGCTGACACCGCCACGTCCGACTTCTTCGTGCTGCTCGACGACCAGCCCTCCCTCGACTTCGGCGGGCAACGCTTCGCAGACGGTCAGGGTGGCGCCGCCTTCGGCCGCGTCGTCGAAGGTCTCGACATCGTGCGAAAGATCCAACAGCAACCGGTTGAGGGACAGAACCTCTCCGGCCCGGTCACCATTCGACGCGTCTGGCGGATCGGCGGCAAGTGACCACCACCCCGCTCATCGTCACCGCCGCCGTGATCGAACGCGACGGGCACTTCTTCATGACCCGTCGGCTCAAGGGCACCCATCTGGCCGGCATGTGGGAGTTCCCCGGCGGCAAGTGTGGCGACGATGAATCGCTTGTCGCGAGTCTCGAGCGGGAACTGGTCGAAGAACTTGGATCACGCGCCGTCATTGGCGACGAGATCTTTACGGTCGAGCACGCTTACCACGAGCGAACGGTCCGCCTGCACTTCTTTGCGACAACGCTGCTCGACGAGCCGAAGTCGCTGCTCGGTCAGGAAATGCGATGGGTCAGCCGCGACGAACTTCGGCAGCTTCAGTTGCCGGAAGCGGACCGGGGACTCGTTGACCTGCTCAGCACCTGATCCAGCCCGGCGATGAGCCGGTCAACGTCCGCAAGCGTGTTGTAATGCGCGAACGACGCGCGCACGACCCCCTTCCCTGCGGCCAATCCCAGCCCCTCGACCAGCCGTCGTGAATAAAAATCACCAAAACGGATCCCGATCTTCATCGGATCGATGGCGCGGACGATGGTCTCCGAGTCGATGCCGTCAACCACGAAGCTGATGGTCGGCACACGGACGGCACGATCCGAGGACGCGGGGCCAACGATGCGGACATCCTTCCGCTCACGCAGCCAGGCAAGCAGGCGCTCGGCCAGCAGTGCTTCGTGATCGGCAATCGCGTCGAACGCCGCCAACATGCGCGCACGACGCGAAGCGCCGACAGGCGCGCCAGACCGTTCGCCAAGCGCCACCAGATACTCGGGGATCGCCGTGGCCCCGTACGACAGTTCGTAGTTGGGATTGCCCGGCTGTAGCTTGCCTGGGATCTTGTCCATCGGGATGAAGTGGTGCGACAGGTTCGCAAGCGCAAGCAGGCGCTCGTATTTGCCGTACAGAACCCCATGGTGCGGGCCGAAGACCTTGTAGAGACTGAAGACGTAGTAATCCAAGTCCCATTCGCGCACATCCACAAGTCGATGCGGGGCGAACGCCACACCGTCGATGCAGACTTCGGCTCCGTGACGATGGGCGCAGGCGACGATCGGCGCGATGGGAATCAGTTGGCCGAAGATGTTCGACGTCTGCGTGCAGACGACCAGACGGGTGCGCCGAGTCATCAGCCGCTCAAGGTCATCCACCTCCAGCGTCATCGTCTCGTGATTGAGATCCCAGGGGCGGACGATGATGCCGTGGGCCTGAAGAGCGAGCCATGGGCCGATGTTGGCCTCGTGGTCGATCATCGAGACGACCACTTCGTCGCCCGGCGCCAACTTCGGCGTGATAGCCCGAGCCAGCGTCTGGATCATGACGGTGGACGAAGCGCCAAAGACGATCTCTTCGGGCCTGGCGGCGTTGATGAGTTCAGCGATTGCCGACTGACCCGCGTACAGACGCTCGGCAGCCAGCGCGGATACGCCGTAACTCGCGCCGGTTTGTACACTCGACGTGAGGAGGTACTCCCGGACGCGATCTGCGACGGTGCCAAGCACCTGCGAGCCGCCGGCGTTATCGAGATAGGTCCACGCGTCTGGGTCGTCAGACAATGCGGGGAACTGGGAACGGGCGAACGCGAGATCGAGAGGCATCAGAACCCGATCTTCCGCATCACAAAGCGCGGCAGATTTCGAATGATCAACATCACCAGCGCCCAGATCCCCGGCGTGTAAATCAACGGCTTCTTGCGGTCCATGGCGCGGAGGATGTCGCGCGCCACCAGGTCGGGCTCGCCTGCGAACGGTGGTGGCTTGAGGCCGGCTGTCATGCCCGTCTTCACAAACCCCGGCTTCACGCAGAGCACCCACAGGCCCTTCTCGCGGAACTTGTGATCAAGCGCTTCGAGATATGTCGAGAGGCCCGCCTTGCTGGAACCGTAAATCGCCACGGGTTTGCGGCCGCGATCGCCGGCCACCGACGACAACACCGTCAACCAGCCACCGCCCCTCGCGAGCAACCGCTTCCGCGCGTGTTCGCAGAACGTCACCGTATTCGCGTAGTTGGCCGTCGTCAGCCGGCGCGTCAGTTCCAGGTCCAGCTCGAGCGCCTCCTGCGTCGCAAACATCGCGGCAGTGACGACTACGGCATCGAATCCGCCGAGCGCCGCATCGGCGGCATCAAGCGCGGCCGCAAACGTCTCCGGCTTCTCCAAATCACACACGGCCATCGAGGCCGCAGCCTGCGAGGGGTGACGCGCGGTCAGGTCAGCCACACTTTTTGAGAGCGACGACGGATCGCGGCCGAGCAGGCACACCACGTCACCGCGCTCCGCGAGCTGCTGCGCCACCGAGCGGCCAATTCCCGCCGTTCCGCCAAATACGACTACCTTCATGCCTTGTCCCCGAAGAGTCTACGTGACTGCGCACTGCGCAAACGGCGCGAAGGATCCCACTTGTCGCGCAATGCTTCAAACGCCGGCAGCCGTGGCTCCATCGCCCTGAAATGTTCGGGTCGCGTGAAGCGGTCCTTGGTGAGATAGATGCGCCCACCGGTCGAGATCACAAACTCGTTGAGCCCGTCCACGATGCCCTGTGTGTCCGCCGTGACGGGCATGTCCACCGCGATGGAGGTGCCTTCGAGCGGAAATGACAACACGCCCTTCCCCTCCGGGCCGCAGTCCTTGATGACACAGAGGGGGGACGCGCCGCCGAGTTGTGTGAGTCGATCCATGAACTCCCGCACGGCAGGCGCACCAGCCGCGCGCGGCACGACGCACTGATACTGCGTGAATCCCCGTGACCCGTAGCCCTTGTTCCACTCCAGCAAGGAATCCAGGGGAAAAAAGAACGGGTCGGGCGCCACAACTTTCGACACCACCCGCCGCATGTGGCTCCAGTAATACGCCGTGTTGAACAGCCCCACCGTCAGCGGGTTGACCGCCCAGTTTGGAAATTCAATCGGCACGACCTTGTCCGGCTTGACGCGCGGAGGAGTCTCGTGGGCTTCGGCTGCGGTCGCCCACCGCCCCGCCATCAACACGCCCCGACCCATGGACGCCCCTCGATGCACACAATCAATCCACCCCATCGTCATCGGCCACACCGAGGCGGCGCGGGTGAGGCTCGCGAGGTAGGCGTCGATGTCGTGTACGCGCTCACGCTCCATCCAGATCCACTGGGAAGGAATGCGGTGCAGCACAAACTCGACTTCCAGGATGTGGCCCAGCAGGCCCATCCCGCCGATGCAGCCGTGGAAGAGATCCGCGTGTTCCGTGGCGCTGCACTCAACGATGGAGTTGTCCGCGAGCCGGACGCGCAACGCGCGCACGTGCGCGCCGAAACACCCTTCCACGTGATGGTTCTTGCCGTGCACGTCGCTGGCGACCATGCCGCCGAGCGTGACGTATTTGGTGCCCGGCACGACCGGGGGAAACCACCCGCGCGGCAACATCAGTCGCACGAGGTTCACCAGGCTGAGCCCGGCTTCAGCGCGCATGACGCCGGTGGCGGGATCAAACGAGAGGATGCGGTTGGCGAGGCGTGTGTTCGCGACCCGGTCGACCGCACTCGCGGGCAACGACGAGTCGCCGTACGACCGGCCGAGTCCGCGCGACAACGCGGCGTCCACGGTCAGTCGTTCCAGATCCTCGTCGAGCACCTCGGTGCCCGGCTCGGGAAGCCGGCCCCAGCCGGCCAGCGTGGACATCTGTTAGCCGGTGAATCCGTTGATCAGCGCGGCCGCTTCCTTCGGATGACGTTTGCACTCGAGCAACGCGCTCAGCATCAGCGGCACCACGATGGTCGCGTCGGACTCGATGACAAACATCGGCGTGTCTTCGGTGAGTTTGTCCCAGGTGATCTTTTCGTTCGGCGTGGCGCCGGAATACGATCCGTACGACGTCGTTGAGTCGGAGATCTGGCAGAAGTACGCCCACGGCTTGGCTTCGGACTCCATGTCGTACTTGAGCGACGGCACCACGCAGATTGGGAAGTCGCCGGCGATGCCGCCACCAATCTGGAAGAAACCCACGCCGGGTCCCTCCGACAGCGCCTGATACTGGTCGTACAACTCGCCCATGTATTCGATGCCCGACTTCGCGATGCTGGCGTTGCAGTCGCCGACCTTCACGTGCGCGGCGAAGATGTTGCCGAAGGTGGAATCTTCGTAACCCGGCACCACGATCGGCAGGTTCTTCTGCGCAGCGGCAAGGAGCCACGACTCTTCGGGGTTGCCCTCATACGCGCCCTTGTCGATCATCTGGATCAACTCATAAAAGTACTCGTGCCAGAAGCGGCGCGAGCCCGTTTCGCTCGCACGTTTCCACATGGGCACGACGTATTTTTCGACGGCGCGGAAGGCTTCGTCCTCCGGGATGGACGTGTCGGTCACACGACGCATGCGGTCGTTGAGGATGCGGGTGTCGTCCTGTTTGGTGAAATACCGGTACTCGGGGAAGTCCTTGTAGCTGTTGTGCGCCACCAGGCGGAACAACGATTCCTCGAGGTTGGCGCCCGTCACTGAGAGGCCGTGAATCAGTCCCTCGCGGATGGCCGGTGCCAGCGTGATGCCCAGCTGCGCCGACGACATGGCCCCGGCGACCGCCCAGAACATCTTGCCGCCGCCGTCAATGTGACGCCAGTAGGCGATAAACGCGTCGCGGGTGGCGCGCGAGTTGAAGTTCTTGTAGTTGCGGAGGATGAACTCGGTGATGG
>CAYRGW010000134.1:0-9332 GCA_964423815.1 uncultured Solibacteraceae bacterium
AAACTGTTACCCATGTCCCCGGAATAGGGTGTTACCCATGTCTCCGGAATGGACCGGAAGGAAATGGTCGGGGCGACTGGATTCGAACCAGCGACATCTCGCTCCCAAAGCGAGCGCTCTACCAGGCTGAGCCACGCCCCGACTCGAACGACTAGTGTATCCCGGCCCGAGGGGACATGTAATCTAGCTTCGTGAGCCTCACCGACAGCATCACCCTCAGACGCGCCGAATCCCGGGATATTCCGGCACTGGGCCGGCTGGGGGCCTCGCTGATGCGGATCCATCACGGATTCAACGAGCGGCGGTTTATGTCCCCCGGTGAAAATCCCGAGGGTGGGTACGGCGCGTTTCTCGGCAGCCAGCTGGACAACCCGGACATGCTCGTGCTTGTCGCCGAGCGTCGTGACGTCATCGTCGGTTACGTGTGGGCCGCGATTGAACCCGAGTCCTACAAGGAGCTCCGCGCGCGGGCCGGCTACATCCACGACATTCTGGTGACCGACGATGCGCGTGGGGGAGGGGCGGGGGCGCGTCTCATCGAAGCCGCGGTGGACTGGCTGCGCGAACAGGGCATGCCGCGTGTGTTGCTCTGGACGGCGGCGCCCAACGACAAGGCGCGCAAACTCTTCGAAGCGCACGGGTTCAGCGCCACGATGATCGAGATGACACGGGAGCTCTAACGTAGGGCGCGGTGAACTTGAACCGCGCCAGCACGCGCTGGAATCCGCTCGAAACCGTCCGACGTGGTCGGACGTCTCAATGGGCCGGAGGTAATGATGAGCAGGACGCACACGTTTGTGGTGGTCGGCATGATGGTGGTCGGGTGGGCGGTGCAACAACCGCAGGCCGCCCAGGGCCAGCAGGTCCAGGCGCAGATCGAACCGGCCCCGGCCAGGACCATCCAGGAGTTTGCCGGCGGTGCGGCGCACGTCAAGACCGCCGGGGTGACGCTGCCCAAGCTGCTCAAACACGTCGACCCCAAGTACACCCCGGACGCCATGCGGGCCAAGGTCCAGGGGCAGGTCAAACTGTTCGCCATCGTTGGCGTCGACGGGCGTATCGAACGGTCGCAGGTGAACGAGTCGTTGCACCCCGACCTGGATGCAGCCGCCATCAGCACCCTTGCCCAGTGGCAGTTCGAACCCGGTCGTCTCAATGGCACGCCGGTGCGCGTGGCGATCGAAGTGCAGATGGAGTTCAGGCTGCACCGGGACTGAGGCGACGGTCCAAGTGGTCGCAGGTTGTATACTGTATACACCATGAAGACCAGCAAGGAATCGACGAGCGTCCTGACGATCCGTGTACCCCGGTCGCTCGACCGCCGGCTGGCGGCCGAAGCTCGCCGATCGCGACGCACCAGAAGCGAAGCCGCGCGAGCCATTCTCGAGGAGGCCCTGAACAAACCCGTCGAGGATCCGCTCGCAGCCGCGCGTCGTCAGTCGCTGCTGGCGAGCCGGCAGGACGCCGACGCCGACACGCTGGCATTTATCGAGTCGGTCGCTGATGACCGGGGCTGGAAGTGACGCGCGGTGAAATTGTCGTGGTGACGGCGCGGGGCACCTACACCGGCAAGCCGCGACCGGCGCTCGTTGTTCAATCGGATGTGTTCAACGACACCCACGCAAGTGTGACGATTTGTCCGATCACGTCGGACATCATTGACGCGCCCCTCTTTCGCGTCTCGCTTCCACCGGGCCCCCGCACTGGTCTTGAAGTGCCGTCGCAGGTCATGACCGACAAGATCGTGAGCGTCCCGCGCACTGCTGTGAGTCGCAGCATCGGCCGTTGCGACACGGATGAACTTGAGTCTGTGGGAAACGCCGTGAGGCGCTGGCTCGATCTCTGACGGCCCCAAGGCGCGGTTCAAGTTCACCGCGCCCTACTTCGGGACTTCGGCCCTATCCGGGCGGCCAGGTCATCGTCCGTCCGCCCAGGACGTGCAGGTGGATGTGGAACACGGTCTGGCCCGCGGCGGCGTTGCAGTTGAACACTGTGCGGTAGCCGCTTTCCGCGAAGCCGCGCTCTTTTGCGATGTGGGCGGCCGCGCGGACCATGGCGCCGACCAGAGCTTCGTGCGTGGCCGTCAGGTCGTTCAGCGTGGCGACGTGCACGCGTGGAATCACCAGCACATGCATCGGCGCCTGAGGATTGATGTCCTCAAACGCCAGCACGTCATCGTCTTCGTACACCCTCTTCGCCGGAATTTCCCCGGACGCGATGCGACAGAACAAACAGGAAGTCATGAGCAGATTATGCCGCTGGTCAGCTATCCCGGCGGGCCTAAAGGCCACGCCCTACGGGATGCGTCCCTTGTAGGGCGTCGGCTTTAGCCGCGCCATATTGGCGGGCCTGAAGGCCACGCCCTACATGGGAACGCTCTACCGGCCCGCAGCGACGATGCGGGGGATGCCCTGGAGGTCGACGTGCCAGTCCACTGATGCGCAGCCGGATTGTTCGAGCAGGGCAGTCACGGCGGGCCACTGGCCCTCGCCGACTTCCATGATCAGCGCACCGCCGGGGCGAAGCAGGGAGATGGCCCGGGGGATCAGGCGCCGGACCACGTCGAGGCCATCGTCGCCGCCGAACAACGCGAGTGACGGCTCGAAGTCGCGCACGTCGGCGGAAAGCGACGCGCGATCCCGTTCGGGCACGTACGGTGGATTGGAGACAATCAAATCGAGTGGACCGGTGACGCCGGCGAGCAGATCGGTTTCGCGCCACTCGACTGCGCTCGTGGCGCCGAGCGCGTCGGCGTTGGCCTTCGCGATCGCGAGGGCCTCCGGCGAGCGATCGGTGGCGATGATCGACAACCCTGGATGTTCAAGCGCGAGTGTGATCGCCACACACCCCGAACCCGTGCCCACGTCGGCAAGGAGTTTGGCCTCAGTTGCCTCGACCCATTCAAGCGCAACCTCGACCAGCAGTTCGGTCTCCGGTCTGGGAATCAACACGCCCGGCTGCACCACAAATGGCCGACCATAGAACTCGCGCGTGCCGAGCAGATACGCCACAGGTTCGTGTGTGGCCCGACGGCTGATTAAGGCGTCAAACTGATTCGTGAATGTGGGGGCTGCCTCGGTGTCCCGTCTGGACAGCCAGTCCGCGAGTGACCATCCGAGCAGTCCACGCGCCACCACGCCCGCATCGAGATCCGCATCGGCAGGCGCAAACCCCGCTTCGCGCAGACGGGCCGCACCAGCCGACACGACCGCGGCGACCGTCGGCATCAGGACGGTCCTGACTCTTCGGTCGCCTGCTTGAGTTTTTCCGCTTGCACGTGCTGGTTCATCTGATCGATGAGTTCGGCGAGGTCGCCGTCCAGCGCGTACTGCAGCTGATGCATCGTGAAGTTGATGCGATGGTCGGTGATCCGGTTTTCTTTGAAGTTGTAGGTGCGAATTTTCTCCGACCGTTCACCGGTGCCGACCTGGCCACGTCGTTCCTTGGCAATGGCCTCGTGCTGCTTCCGCATCTCCATCTCGTAGAGACGCGCGCGCAGCACCTTCATGGCCTTCGCCTTGTTCTTAATCTGCGACTTTTCATCCTGCTGCGAGACCACCGTGTTGGTCGGCAAGTGTGTGATGCGCACCGCCGAGTAGGTGGTGTTGACGCTTTGGCCACCTGGGCCGCTCGAACAGAACGTATCAATGCGCAGATCCTTCGCCTCGATGTGGATGTCCACTTCCTCGGCTTCGGGGAGCACCGCGACGGTCGCCGTCGATGTGTGAATACGTCCGCTCGCTTCGGTCGTCGGCACCCGCTGCACACGATGCACGCCGCTTTCGTGTTTCAGCTGGCCGTAGACGCTGCGGCCTTCGACCGAGGCCACCACTTCCTTCAGGCCACCGATGCCGTTTTCGCTGATGTTGTGGACGTCAATCTTCCAGCCCTGTCGTTCGGCGTAACGCGAATACATGCGATAGAGGTCGCCGGCAAACAATGCCGCCTCGTCGCCACCGGTGCCGGCGCGAATTTCAAGCACGACGTTACGGTCATCGTTCGGATCACGCGGCACGAGCAACAGGCGCAGTCGGCCTTCGAGCGTTTCAAGCTGCGCATCCAGGCCTGGCAGTTCTTCCTTCGCCATCGCCGCCATCTCGGCGTCGTCTCCCTGCGCGAGTTCACGGTTTTCGGCGGCCTGCTGTTCAAGCTTCAGCCAGTCGCGGAAACCCTCGACCACGGGCTGGAGTTCCGAGAGTTCTTTGGAAAGTTTTCGATACGCAGCCGCATCCGATTGCACGACCGGGTCGGAGACCTGCGCCAGCATCATGTTGTAGCGGGCTTCTTCGAGTTTGAGTTTTTCGCGAACCTGCGGAGTCATCGTTGTTCCATCATCCGCCGGACACCGGCGGCAAAAACGCCACGTCGTCTCCCTCAACGAGGGGGCGCGACATGCGGGCAAAACTGGCATTCACGGCCACGGAGATCGCCCGGTCAAACGGCGCCAACGTGGGGGTGTCGGTTGCGATCGATGCCCACGCATCAGCCGCGGTGGCGCCTGTGGGCAACTCGATGTCCCACGATTCCCGGCCGGCGATCTCGCGCAGCCTGGCAAACAGTCGAACGGTTACGCGCATGCGATGGCCATCGCTTTCTCACGCGCGGCTTCGTCCTGCGGATCGGCCACAGCGCCTTCGACCCAGGCATCGCCGTCGGTGAAGAACTCGTGTTTCCACACCGGCGTGATCTGCTTGACACGCTCGATCGCATACCGGCACACGGCAAAGGCGTCTGCGCGATGTGCCGTGGCCGCCACGATGGCGATGCTGGCCTCGCCAATCTGCAGGCGTCCCGTGCGATGGACGATCGCGAGTTCGGCCTCCGGCCAGCGCGTACGGGCTTCGTCGCGAATCTGTTCGAATGTCCGCACGGCGAGCTCGTCAAAGGCCTCGTAGTCGAGATACAACACGGCACGCCCTTGGTGGGTGCCGCGCACCACGCCCAGAAACGACGCCAGCGCGCCACACCCCTCGCCGCGTGTGCGCACGGCGGCCTCGACCGCCAGTGTCAGCGCATCGATCGACAGGGGAGCGGGGGTCACCGCGAGCATCCCGTTAGTATACCGACGCGGCCGGACGTTCAGTCAGCGCAGGCCGCCTCGACGTCCGCCACGGTCTTGGGAATGGCGGGACCAAGCACCCGACACCCGGCGTCGGTGACCACGACGTTGTCTTCGACGCGGTACCCACGCGCGTCCCTGAACTTCTCGATCTCCGCAAAGTTGAGGAACTGGGCGTTGGTGCCGTCGGCCTTCCACTGGTCGATGAGCGCGGGAACGAAGTAGATCCCCGGTTCAACGGTCAGCGCGAATCCCGGCTCAAGCGTGCGGGCCAGGCGCAGGTAGGCGAGGCCAAACTGTGGGCTGCGCGTGAACCCGGGGCCGTACCCGACGAACTCCTCGCCGAGGTTTTCCATGTCGTGCACGTCCAGGCCGATCATGTGCCCCAGGCCATGCGGGAAAAACAGCGCATGGGCGCCTGCCGCGACGGCCGCGTCCGGGTCTCCCTTCATCAGACCGGCCGCCGTCAGGTCGACCACGATCGAGCGTGCGGCGCCGAGGTGTACGTCGCGATAGGCGACGCCGGGTTTGATTGCGGCGATCGCGCCCATCTCTGCGCGAAGCACGGTCTCGTAGATCAACCGCTGCTGCGACGTGAAGGTGCCGCCGATCGGCAACGTGCGAGTGATGTCGCTGGCGTAGGCGTTGGCGGTTTCCGCGCCGGAGTCGAGCACCATCACATCACCGGCCTTGAGCTGGTTCCGGTAGTACGGATTGTGCAGCGTCTCTCCGTGCACCGAACAAATCGGCAGGAACGAGAACGTCCCGCCGGCGGCAACGGCCACACGTTCAATCTCCGCAACGATCTCGTATTCGAACTTGCCGGGTTTTGCCGCCGCCATCGCCGCCGCGTACATCGCCTTGGACACACCCACGGCGCGCTCCATCTCGGCGAGTTCCTCTGCGCTCTTGTAGTTGCGCTGCGCGACCACGGCCTTGTGAAACGCTTCGGACCGGCCTGGTTTGACGGCGTTGTTGGCCAGACCCAGCCACGCCGACAGCTTGACGGTGTGGTCGCTGCGATACGGCGCGAGGTAGTGCACCGTTCGCCCGCTGAGCAGGGCCGCTGACAGCTGCGCCTGCAGTGCTGCAGGCGTGATGACCTGTGTCACGCCGCTCTTGGCCCCGCGATCCACCAGTGATGGCAGTGGCCCCGACCACACGACATCGGCCACCGTGGCCTCTTCGCCCACAAGAACGTCCGAATCCGCGTCAACGTCGATCAGCGCCGCGAGGCCGGGATGATCCACACCCCAGAAGTAGAGAAACGTGCTGTCCTGGCGGAAGGGGTAGGTGGACGCGGCATACGTGCGCCCGACCTCGTCGTTGCCCAGGAACAGGACGAGTCCGGAGCCAATATCCTTCTTCAGGCGGTTGCGACGCGTTTGATAGGTAGCGCTGGAAAACATCTCGATTACCCCTCCGATTGCCGATTTGAGAACCCGATTTCAGATTCCAGATTTCACATTCCACAGATGATTGAGCGGCCCGTGTCCGCCGCCGAGTCCGGGCGCGTGGGCAATCGCGCCGGTCACGTACTCCTTCGCCTGACGAATCGCCGCCTCGATGTCGAGCCCGTTGGCCAGACCCGCGGCGATCGCCGAGGAGAATGTGCAGCCCGTGCCGTGTGTGTGAACGGTGTTGATGCGTGGCGTCGAGAGTTCGACCCACCGTGTGCCGTCATGCCAGACGTCGGTGGCCGGCCCATCCAGATGACCGCCTTTGACAAGCACGGAGCGGGCGCCGAGTGTGATCAGGCGCGCAGCGGCCTGTTTCATGTCGTCGACCGATCGAATGGTGAGGCCGGTCAGCACCTCGGCCTCGGGCATGTTCGGCGTCAGCACGTCGGCGAGTGGCAACAACCCATCGCGCAACGCGGCCACCGCAGCGGCCTCCAGCAGATGGTCGCCGCCTTTGGCCACCATCACCGGGTCGAGCACGATGTGGGTGAGGTGGTGTTTTGTGATGGCACCCGCGACGGCCGTGATGATTTCGGCGTTGGCCAACATGCCAATCTTGGTCGCACGAGGCCGAAGGTCGGTCGCGACGGCGTCAATCTGGGCGACGACCAGCGTCGGGTCGAGCGCGAAGACGGCCGAGACGCCCCGGGTGTTCTGGGCGGTGATGGCCGTGATGGCCGATGTCCCGAAGACGCCATGGGCGGCAAAGGTCTTCAGATCGGCCTGGATCCCGGCGCCGCCACCCGAATCACTGCCCGCGATTGTCAGTGCCACGACCATTCGCTTAGAATTCTGACCTATGTCAGCTTCCTCTGCTCGCGGCTCTTTGCTTGAATCGTCCCTTGGCAGCTCCGCTGCGTCCCTGGCGCCGGCTGTCCGGGTCGCCGCAGTGGGCCTGGCGGTTGCGCTGACGGCCACGGCCGCGCAGTTCACCGTGGTGCTGCCGTTTACGGCGGTGCCCTTCACGTTGACGCCGCTGGTGGTCATCCTTTCAGGCGCCGTGCTTGGCTCGCGCCTCGGCGCCGCCGCGCAGATGGCGTATCTGGCCGCCGGCATCGCGGGACTCCAGGTGTTTGCGCCGTCGCTGGTGCTGCCGCCCGGCGCGGGTCGCCTGCTTGGTCCGACGGGGGGCTATCTGCTGGCCTACCCGATGGCCGCCTTTGTGGCGGGGTATCTGGCTGAGCGTGGATTTGATCGCTCGTTCCTGCGCGCGTCGGTTGCACTGCTGGCCGGCCTTGCCATGATTTATGTCGGTGGCTTCGCGTGGATGACTCGCTTCGCGCCCTCACTGGGCGCCGCGTTTGCCCAGGGTATCGCCCCGTTCATCGTCGCTGACCTGGTCAAGGTCGCGATCGCCGCGGCGGCACTCCCGCGCGCCGCGCGGTTCATCCGCCGCTAACGCCCGTTATGGCGCGGCTAAAGCCGCCGCCCTACGAAGAGGTTACGGCGCGGCTGAAGCCGGCGCCCTACGAAGAGGATTTTGTAGGGCGTGACCTTTAGGTCCGCCGTTTCTACCGCACGTACCCAAGACTGCGCATCCGTTCGATCATTTCGCGATCGAGCGGCTTGCCCGTGGTCTGTGTGGATCCCACGCGGCGCTCGCCGTAGGTGGGCACGGTGCGCACGGCGAACGTTGCCTTGAACGCCTCGGCAAACAACGACTCCACTGACGAGGATGGAAGATCCGCCGCGACGGGCACACCCAGCGCACGAAGCACGGTGGGCGCGAGCGCTTCGGCCGCGACGTCCTCAGCGGTCGTGTCGGGGCGTGCGCCCGGGCCTGAGAGAGCCATCAGCGCCTGTGTGCCTGTCCCGCCGCCGGCCACACGTCCGGGTTGTGTGACCAGCCACGTGAGTTGTGCCGGATCGCCAGAGGCCGCCACGGTTCGGCCCAACGCGCCGTCAAGAAACGTGTAGTAGCCCTCAAGAGCACGGACACGTTCGGCCGCAGCCGCCGGGGCCAGCGTGTCGCCCGGTGCCGCCGGGAAGAGTGCGTGTTGCGCGATGTCGAGGCCGGGCAGGTACACAACCAGCAGATCCTGCGGGCCCACGGCCGGGTCCGTCGCGAGGTCGAGCACCGTGGCGTCGAGGCGCGCCGACCGTTCGATGATGGCGGCGATCTCCGGCGAGAGTCCGACGGTCGCCGAGGTCGCCTGCGCATTCACGCGGTCCGTGCGGGACGAGGCCGATGCCAGCAACGGGGTGTAAATCGCGGCGGGCGCGATCTCAGCGGCCAGATCTCCGCCCTGTTCGAGTCGGAGAATCGCACGGTCAGACAACACCGTCCCGAGTGTCTCCGCCGCAGGCCACGTCGCCCACCAGTGCACCACGGCCGTGCGCAATCCCGCCGACGCCGCCACTTCCCAGAAACTCGGGACGCGACGCTCTTCACCCGAGGCAATTGTCGGACGGGTGAGGCGCAGCAAGTCCGTGGCCGTCGTCAACATCGACATCCCTGGCGAGTCCGCGCCGACGCGTCCTTCGACGCCTGCCAGTTGCCGCCCTTCCAGTGCACGAATGCCGTGGCGCTCGGGTGGCTGTCCCGTGGCCAGCGTGGTCCACACCTGCGCGGGGTCACGATCCGCACCGACCGCGAGTCCAACGGATGCGCCTGACACGAGACGGTCAAACGTCGGCAGTCCACCCGCGGCGCGCAGGCGCGTGAGCGTCGGCACGTCCACGCCATCAATGGCGACGACCACCGCGCGCACGCCGGTGGGCACCACGGTGAGGGCCGGCGGTGGGGCCGATTCTGGCGCGGCGACCGGCGCCAGCGTGCGCATCAACACCATCGCGCCGACCAGCGCGACGGC
>CAYRGW010000135.1:0-9311 GCA_964423815.1 uncultured Solibacteraceae bacterium
CCGGCCCCAGGCGGCGGCCGAGGTGGCCGTGGCGGCGGAGCGCCCCTTGCGCCCGCCGGCGAGTACACGGTGACGCTCGAAGCCGGTGGCGAACGCCAGTCGCAGAAGGCGGTCGTCAAGCCGCCCGTGCAGTTGCCGCGCATTTCCGGCGCTGGCCGGTAACGATTTTGTTCAACATGGGGTTCATGGCCCTCCATGTTAAAAAGCTCTTTCGACAAGCTCTTTGCAGGACTTCCCAATGAAAACACTCCTCACCAAATCGTGTGTGCTGCTGACGATGGCGCTTGTCAGCGTGTCGTGCGGGTCAAAGACCGATACCTACGCGGAGGTCGAAGCGTGGAAGGCGCGCGCCGAGGGGGTGACGATCATTCGCGACGATTGGGGGGTGCCGCACATCTATGGCAAGACCGACGCGGATACCGTGTTCGGTCTCATGTATGCGCAGGCCGAGGACGACTTCTATCGTGTCGAGACCAACTTCCTCAACTCACAAGGCCGCCTGGCGGAAGCCGAGGGCGAGAGCGCGATCTACCGCGACCTGCGCATGCGCCTGTTCATCGACCCAGTTGAACTGCAGGCGGAATATGCCAAGGCCGAACCCTGGCTCAAGGCGTTGATGGACGCGTGGGCCGACGGGTTGAACTACTACCTGCACACCCATCCCGAGGTGAAGCCCCGTGTGCTCACACGGTTTGAGCCGTGGATGGCCCTGAGCTTCAGCGAGGGCAGCATCGGCGGCGACATCGAGCAGGTGAACCTCGAACAGCTCGAGGCGTTCTATAAATCGCCCATGCTCGCGCAGAGCACGACGCGCAGCACCGAGAGCGGCCTCGCACCGCCGGAGGAGCCAACGGGATCCAACGGCTTCGCCATCGCCGGTGCCAACACGGCCTCGGGCAAGGCGCAACTGCTGATCAATCCGCACACGTCGTTCTTCTTCCGCGAAGAAGCGCAGGTGGTGAGTGAAGAAGGGCTCAACGCCTATGGCGCCCTGACGTGGGGGCAGTTCTTCGTCTATCAAGGTTTTAACGATCGCGCCGGCTGGATGCACACGTCGAGCAGCGTGGACAACATCGACGAATATCTGGAGACCGTGACCCAGACCAGTGACGGCCGGTACACGTATCGTGTGGGCACCGAGGAACGGCCCGTCGAGTCGCGCACGCTCAGGGTGCCGTACAAGTCCGGCAGCGGCATGGCGTCGAAGACGTTCCTGGTCTTCCGCACCCATCGTGGTCCCATCGTGCGCAAGGCCGATGACAAGTGGGTGAGTGTGCGCCTGATGCACGAACCGCTCAAGGCGCTGATGCAGTCCTACCTGCGCACCAAGGCGCGGACGATCGACGAATACAAAAAGGTGATGGCCATGCACACCAATTCGTCGAACAACACGCTGTATGCCGACGCGGACGGCAACATTGCGTATTTCCACTCCAACTTCATCCCGCGTCGGGACGCGCGGTTTGACTGGACGAAACCCGTGGATGGCAGCAACCCGGCCACCGAGTGGAATGGACTGCTCTCGTTTGACGAGTCGCCCAACGTGGTGAATCCGCCCAACGGCTGGGTCTACAACACCAACAACTACCCGTATTCAGCGGCCGGCCCCTACAGCCCGAAGCAGTCGGACTATCCGAAGTATGTGGACTCGGGGTCGGAGAATCCGCGTGGTGTCCACGCCATCAAGGTGCTCAACGGCAAAAAGGGGTTCACGCTCGACTCGCTCATCGCGGCGGCGTACGACAGCTACCTGCCGGAATTTGAGGTCCAGATTCCGCTGCTCGTCCGGGCGCATGCCGCGTTGCCGGCGTCCAATCCGCTCAAGGCCAAACTCGCCGAGCCCGTGGCGCTCCTGAAGGGCTGGGACTACCGGTGGTCGGTGACCTCGGTCCCGACCTCGGTGGCGATTTTCTACGGCGAGCAGCTCTGGAGCCTGGTGACTCCTGACGCCCGCGCCGCCAACCAGGGCGTCTACGACTACATGCGTACCGGGGCGACCGCCGACCAGCGCCTCCAGGCCCTCGACGCCGCGGTCACCAAACTGACCGCCGACTTCAGCACCTGGCGCACCCCCTGGGGTGACATCAACCGTTTCCAGCGCCTCACCTCCGACATCGTCCAGACCTTCGACGACGCCAAACCGAGCACGCCGGTCATGTTTGCCTCGGCCCGGTGGGGCTCCCTGGCCTCGTTTGGGGCCCGGGCCTACCCCGGGACCAAGAAGTGGTACGGGACCAGCGGGAACAGTTTTGTCGCCGTGGTTGAATTCGGCGACCAGGTTCGGGCCAAAGCCGTCACCGCCGGGGGCCTGAACAGCGTCCCGGGCTCCAAACACTTCAACGACCAGGCCGACCGCTACGCCACCGGCCAGCTCCGGGACGTCTATTTCTACCGGTCACAGCTCGAGGGGCACATCGAGCGGGAATACAAACCCGGGCAAAAGCAGCAATAAGAGGCAGCAAAAAGGATTCACACGAGACGTGGAGGCATAGAGACCCCGGGCCGGGGGCCAGGCGTTCCGCCTGGCTGGGGGATCGGAGGGAAGGCACAAATGAGAGACCCAGTGGGGGCTTCTTCGAGGTCTCTCATTTGTGCCTTCCCTCCGATCCCCCATGCCGCCGAAGGCGGCCCCAGCCCTCACCCCCATGGATCCCCATGGATCTCTATGTTGAGTTCCTTCAAGACTCCGCGCCTCGTGTGAACGTCGAGGCCCGATCATTGCGGAACCCCCCTAAAGTGGCCTAAGATAGCGGTTTGCGCTCGGGCGAAGTGTGCCCAGAAGGTGAGCGCGACGCGGATATGTTGGAATCGCTTAGCACCAGGCTGCAGGACGTCTTCAAGACGCTTCGCGGGGAGTCACGGCTCACCGAAGAGGCCGTCGATGCCGCCCTGCGGGAAATTCGTCTGGCGCTGCTCGAGGCTGACGTCAACTTCCGGGTCGTCAAGGCCTTCATCGATCGTGTGCGCGCGAAGGCGATTGGCGACGAGGTGCTTCGGAGCCTGTCGCCGGATCAGCAGGTCGTGCGTATTGTGCGCGACGAGTTGCTGGCCCTGTTTGGTGATGTCACCGGCGGGCTGACCGAAACGACGCGTGCGCCGCGCGTGGTGTTGATGCTGGGCCTGCAGGGGTCCGGTAAAACGACCACAACGGCGAAGTTGGCCCGGTGGCTGGCGCAGCAGGGGAAACATCCCATGCTCGTGTCCACCGACGTCCGGCGTCCGGCCGCCATCGAGCAGCTCTCCGTGCTCGCGAAGCAGGTCGGCGTCAGGGTCCACGACCCCGCGGGGGAGATGGACCCGGTCAAACGCGCCGCGGGGGCGCTCGCGGCCACGAAGCAACTCGGGTTCGACACGCTGATTGTCGACACCGCGGGGCGTCTGCACATCGACGATGAGTTGATGGCGGAACTCGACGCCATCGCGAAGGCGGTGGACCCGACCGACCGGCTGTACGTCGCCGATGCGATGACCGGCCAGGACGCGATTCGGAGCGCGGGTGAGTTCAACGCGCGCACGAGCGTCACCGGTGTCGTGCTCACCAAGCTCGACGGCGACCAGCGCGGTGGCGCGGCGCTCTCGGTGGTGGGTGTCGTGGGTGTGCCGATTGCCTTTGTGGGCGTCGGTGAACGCCCGCAGGATTTTGAGCCGTTCCATGCGGACCGGCTCGTCTCCCGGATGTTGGGGATGGGCGATGTGCTCACCCTCATCGAGCGCGCGGAAGCGGCGCTTGATGATGACACCCGCGAGAAGCTCGAGAAGAAGACGCGGCTCGACGACTTTACGCTGGAGGATTTTGCCGACCAGCTCAAGACGTTGAAAAAGATGGGGCCGCTCGAACAGGTGCTCGGCATGATTCCGGGCATGGGTGCACTGAAGCAGGCGGCGAAAGCCGGTGCCCAGGTGGACGACAAACAGTTGGGTCGTGTGCAGGCCATCATCAGTTCGATGACGCCGGCGGAACGCAACGACCATCAACTGCTGAACGGCAGCCGTCGCAAGCGCATCGCGCGCGGCAGCGGCACGACAGTGGAAGACGTGAATCGGCTGCTCAAGCAGTTCGTCGAGATGCGCAAGATGCTCAAGACGATGAGTGGCGCGGGTGGTGGACGGAAAGGCCAGCAGCGCATGATGCAAATGATGCGCGGCCGGTAGATGTGAGGGAGACGACATGGTAGTAATTCGTATGCGGCGTGCGGGCTCGAAGAATCGCCCCTTTTTCCGCATTGTGGTGACGGAGTCGGCAGCGGCGCGTGATGGCCGCTTCATTGAGATCATCGGGCATTACAACCCGCGGACCAAACCCGAGACGCTGGTGCTCGACCGTGAGCGCCTGGCGCATTGGATGGGCACCGGCGCGCAGCCGTCAGACACGCTGCGCACGCTGATTTCGCGCGCGCCCAAGCCGGTTGCGGCGGACGCGGCGGCACCGGCGGCCCAGTGAGCCGCGCACGCGACGTCGTCGAAGTCGTCGCACGCGCGCTCGCGAGTCAGCCTGATGAGGTCGATGTCATCGAAGTGCCGCGTCGCGGCACGACGATCATCGAACTCACCATGGCACCGGGCGACCTTGGTCGCGTGATCGGCCGGCAGGGGCGCACCGCGTCGGCCGTGCGCACGCTGGCCGCCGCCGCCGGGGAACTGGATGGCGAACGTGTCAGCGTCGACTTCCGGGACGACTAGTTGAATGGGGGATGGAGGATGGAGGATGGGGAGATGGAACAACAAGTCCTCATCGGTCGCATCGTCCGGCCTCATGGACTTGCCGGCGCAGTTGTAGTCGCTCCTGAGACTGACTTCGGCGAGACGCGGTTCAGGCGCGGGGCCACTGTGTGGGTCACGCCCCCAAAGGGCCAGGCGGTGAGGGTGACGGTGCGATCCAGCCGGCCGCAGGCAGATCGTTGGATCGTTCAGTTTGAAGGTCGCTCTACGGTGGACGACGCGGAAAGCTGGCGAGACGCGACGGTCAGCGTGAAAGCCGAGGCACTCGCGCCGTTGCCGGCCGGGCAGTATTACCTGCACGATTTGGTGGGTTGTACGGTGCAGACGGCAGACGGCCAGGTCATCGGACCGGTCGCCATCGTGTACACCGGTGCCGCGCAGGCGGTATTGGGGATTACGGGGGCGTCGGGCGAGATTCTGGTGCCGATGGCCGGTGATATTTGTCGCGACGTGGACATCACCGCGCGACGCATCACCATCGTGCCGCCCGAGGGGCTGCTCGAGGTGAACGTCAGGTGATCATCGACGTCGTCACGATCTTTCCGGCGATGGTCGAAGCGCTGCTGATGGACGGGGTCGTCAGTCGCGCGCGATCGGCGGGGTTGGTGGAAGTGAAGGCGCGGGACTTGCGCGACTTCACCGATGACCGGCACCGTGTGGTGGACGATGGGCCGTATGGCGGGGGGCCGGGCATGGTGCTCAAGGCTGACCCGTTGTTCCGGGCCATCGAGGCGATTGTGGCGGAACGGGGCGCCCCCTCAGCGGTGGTGCTCCTGACGCCGCAGGGCAAGCCGTTCACGCACGCGATGGCGGCCCGGTTGGCGCAGATGGATCGGTTGATCCTGCTGTGTGGCCGGTATGAAGGGATTGACGAGCGCGTGACGGACGCGTTTGTGACCGATGAAGTGTCCATCGGCGACTACGTGCTGACGGGTGGCGAGTTGCCCGCGCTGGTGGTGATGGACGCGGTGGTGCGGTTGGTGCCGGGGGTGGTGGGCGACGAGGAGTCGGTCACGGCCGATTCGTTTGTGCGGGGCTTGCTCGATCATCCGCACTACACACGCCCGGCGGTATATCGGGATCGAGCGGTGCCGGATGTGTTGATGTCCGGCAACCACGGCGAGATCGAGAAGTGGCGCGCGCGGCAACGTGTGGCGCGCACCCGGGATCGCCGGCCGGAGTTGTTGCACGACGCGGACCTCACCCGTGAGGAACGCGCGGCATTGGACGAGTTGTTGAAGGCGGACGCAGAGGCGTCCGCTGATGAGAAGAAGTGAGCAGGAGACGAGCATGAACGCGTTGGAATTGATTGAACAGCCTCACCTGGTGCAGCGCCCCGCGATGCGGTCGGGCGACACCGTCCGTGTGCACGTAAAAGTGCGCGAAGGCGACAAGGAACGTATCCAGGTCTTTGAAGGTCTGGTCATCGGCCAGCATCGTGGTGGCGTGCGCGCCAGCTTCACGGTGCGCAAGGTCTCGTTCGGTCAGGGTGTGGAGCGTATCTTCCCGCTGCACTCGCCGACGATCGACAAGATCGAAGTCCTCCGCAGCGCCAAGGTGCGCCGTGCGAAGCTGTACTTCCTGCGCGACCTGCGCGGCAAGGCGGCCCGCATGAAGGAAAAGAAGCGCAGCTGACGAGAGCCTCGCGCGCGTTTGAAAACGCCGCGCGTCGATTCGGGTTCGCGTACGTCGCGGGTGTCGACGAGGTGGGGCGGGGATGTCTGGCCGGTCCGGTGGTGGCCGGCGCAGTCATCCTCCACCCCGCTCGTCATATTCCCGGCCTGGCCGACTCCAAGGTGCTGCGCGCCTCGGCCCGTGAATCACTCGCCGAAGAAATCCGGGCAAAGGCCGTGGCGTGGTCCCTGGCCGTCCTGGACCCTGCCGAGATCGATCGTCTCAACATCCATCGCGCGTCGTTGACCGCGATGCGTCAGGCCGCCATGAGCCTGGTTCCGCTGCCGGGATTTGTGTTTGTGGATGGGTTCCCGCTGCCGGGGCTGCCGGTGGCCCAGCGGTCGGTGATCCATGGGGACGCCAAGGTCGCGGCCATCGCGGCGGCGTCGATTGTGGCCAAAGTGGCCAGAGACGCCATGATGCAGGATCTGCACCGCGCCGACCCCCGATACGGGTTTGATCGTCATAAGGGGTACGCCACCGCCGACCATCTGGCCGCCGTGGCGCGATTTGGTTACTCGCCGGCCCATCGGCGGACATTTCGACCGCCGACCCTGTTCGATCTCTCTGATACCATCGCAGACTGAGCGCCGGAGCCCCCCATTCATTTTTTCAGTCGACTCCTCATCGCTGCCTATTTGCTTGAGGCCGGGCTCCTGCTCGTCATGGCGCCATGGACCCAGCTCTGGGAACGCAACTACTTCGGCGACCTGTGGCCGTGGCTCGATGCGATCATGGAGAACATGTACGCCCGCGGGGCGGTCACCGGCGTCGGGCTTGTGACCGCGTGGGCCGGATTGCGTGATCTGCTGTCGGCGGTGATGGGACGATGGGCCTCTGCGGACTCGGACCATCCTCCTGCGCAATGACGCTGACGCTTGTCACCGGGTGTCGACGCGCGTGTCCCGAGGCGCGGACCGATCGGGCACTGGTGGCGCAGGCGACCAGGTGGCTCAGTGAGGCGGTCAGCGCGGGCATCGACGTGATCCAGATTCGCGAGCGCGACATGGCGGCGTCGACGCTTCGCGACCTGACGCGCGAGGTGGTGGCGGCCGCGCACGGCACGCCCACACGAGTGCTGGTGAACGACCGCGCCGACGTGGCGGTCATCAGTGGGGCCCACGGTGTCCATTTGCGGGATGACGGGTGGCCCGCGACGCGGGTTCGCGCGCTCGATCGTGCGTGGATCATCGGCCGGTCTGTGCACAATGTGACGACTTCTGAGGTCGTCGACGGGGTAGATTTTGTGGTGTTCGGGGCCGTGTTTGGCAGTGCGGGCAAACCGGCACGCGGCGTCGAGGCACTGCGGGCGGTGGCGGCGTCCAGTCCTGTGCCCGTGGTGGCGATTGGTGGCGTCACACCGGACACGGCGCCGCTGGCGATCGCGGCAGGGGCGGCCGGTGTTGCGGCGATCAGCCTGTTCCTGCCCGCCGGGTGTGCCCCCGGGGCGATGGGACCGGCACAGGCGGTTTCCCGGCTGCGGGCCGCGACGGGAAACGTGTACAGTAAGTAGTTCAGTAGAACGTCTTTTATGAGTGAATTCGGAGCCCAACTAAAACAGGCGCGGGAAAGCCGCGGCATCTCGCTTCGCCAAATCGCGACGTCGACCAAAATTTCGACGGTGGCGCTTGAGGCCCTGGAGCGTGGGGACCTGTCGAAGTTGCCGGGGGGCATCTTCAGCCGCGCGTTTGTCCGTGCCTACGCGATCGAAGTCGGCCTCGACCCCGAAGAAATTTCCAAACAGTTCCTCGTCGAGCTTGGCGTCCATGCCAGCCAGATCAACGACGACGAAGTGCATCCGGAAGTGACGGCAGACGACCGCGCGTTTCTTGAGCGGCAACGTCGCGCCGGGCTCTGGCTGCGCGTGGCGGCCGGCGTGTTTGTGCTGCTGATCATCATCGTGGTCATGTGGTGGCGCATGGCCAACGGTGCCGACGCCGATGCGACGACGAGCATGATGCCGCCGCAACCCGTGGTGACCGCGCCGACCACGCCGCCTCCGGCGACGACTGCACCACCGGTGGGTGAAACCACGGGCCCGTCCATCGCCGCCGAAGGACAGAGCGCGTTGTGGATTGAAGTGGCGACCTCAGCCAGTTGCTGGGTGCAGGTGACGGCTGATGGCACCGTGGTGCCGGCGCGGGTGTTTGCCGCCGGCGACCGTCAGCGGTTTGATGCCACGCGCGAGATTATCCTGCAGGTCGGCAACGCCGGTGTGGTGTCGTGGACGGTGAATGGCAAACCCGCGCGTGCGCTGGGTGCCGTGGGCGACGTCAGGACCGTGACGATTTCTTCGGCGACCGCTTCGGAGTTTTTCCAGGAGCCGGCCCAGGCCGCACGCCCCACTCCGACCGCATCTGCGACAACCCGTCCATAAAGACCGCCGCCTTCTCGCGGTCATCCTCAGATTTCAACGTCTTGAACAAATCGATCGCCTGATCCAGATCCTTCTGGACGGTGGGTTTTGTTGTGTTGAAGTACAACTTCCGGATTGCATCAAGTGTATTGGGCATGGCCAGTCCTGTCGTCGGCGGTCTGCGCAGATCTTATTTCAACATGGATCGCATTGAGTTCCATGGGGGGCGAGGGGTTGGGCGCCCGGCTTTGCCGGGCGGTGAGCGCGGAGGAGATTCGCACACGAAAACACCACGTGAGTGGTCCAGGTGCTTTCGTGTGCGAATCTCCTCCGTGCTCATCTGCCGCCTTTGGCGGCACCCAACCCCGTTCGTCTCTCTTCTCTATGGATCCCCATGGCCCCCCATGTTGAGTCTTAAGATCTGGTGATCGTCAGCCCGGTCGCTTCGATCGAGGCGTCGAGCACACGCGCGCCGCCGGCGGTGAGGGCGGCAGCGACGTCGGATTTCCGGTCGGGCGGCACGAGGCAGAAGAGGCAGCCTCCGCCGCCCGCGCCACAGACC
>CAYRGW010000136.1:0-8721 GCA_964423815.1 uncultured Solibacteraceae bacterium
CACGCGCCGTCTGCGTCACCACGATGTTGTCGCCCGCCAGGAAACCCGTCGAGCTGGGCGTCAGCACCGGGTCCGCCGTGCCGTACACCTTCGTGTCCGAGCCCGCCGTGACCGTCGCCGTCGCCTTGTTAATCGTGATCGTCGCCGTGCCGCTCGTCGCCGCGTAGTTGCTGGTGCCGGCGAAGTCACACGTCACCGTGTAGCTGCCCGCCGTCACCGGCTCGCCGCTGCCGGGGCTGTAGCTGATCGTGCCGGTCAGCACTTCGGTGCCCGTGACCGGGGCCACGCTGCAGGTGCCGCCGTGCGGCTGACCGTCATACGTGAACGTGCCGCCGGTGGCCGTCGCCGTCGCGCTCGAGATGGTGATCTCCAGCGTGCCGTTGATCACCGTCACGTCGTAGTTGGCCAGCGTCGCGCCCGTGGCTTCCGCGTGGGTCGCATACGTGCCCACGTTTTCGCCGGCGTCACGCGCCGTCTGCGTCACCACGATGTTGTCGCCCGCCAGGAAACCCGTCGAGCTCGGTGTCAGCACCGGATCCGCCGTGCCGAACACCTTTGTGCCGCTGCCCGCCGTCACCGTGGCGCTGCGCTTGGTCACGGTGACCGTCACCGTGGCGCTCGCCGTGCCACCCTTGCCGTCACTGATGGCGTAGGTGAAGGTGTCGGTGCCCGCGAACCCGAGGTTCGGCGTGTAGGTAACCGTGCCGCCGCCGTTGTTGGTGACGGTGCCGTTGGCCGGACCATTACTGGTGCCGGTGACGGTCAGGGGATCGTTGTCCGTGTCGGTGTCGTTGGCCACCACGTTGATCGACACCGGTGTGCCGCTGAACGTCGACGCCGTGTCGTTGACCGCCGCGGGCGGCTGGTTGCACGTGGCGTCGTTGGCCGCGCGAATACGCACGGTCGTAAAGGCCGAGCCGCTCGCGCCGTCGTTATCGGTCACCTGCAGACCGACGTTGTGCACACCGGGTCCGAGCGCCGTGAACGCCGCCGTCGCGTCCACAGTGGCCGAGGTCGCGTTCGGCGTGGTGAAGTTGATCACCGCACCCCAGCTCCAGGCGTAAGACGTGATGGTGCCGTCCTCGTCAGCCGAAGCCGACCCGTTGAGGATGACCGGTGATCCGATGCACACGTCGTACGGCCCGCCCGTCACCGGGTTCGGCGGCACGTTGGTGTCGACGATGGTCACCGCACACGTGGACGAGGTCGACAGGCCGTTCGAGTCGGTGACGGTCACCTGCGCCTCGTAGGTCGTCGGGAAACTCGGCGGATGACCGTAGGTGTGTGAGGTGGTCACGCCGGTCGCTGTCGCGCCGTCACCAAAGTTCCAGGCATACGACACGATGGTCGCATCCGGATCCGGGTGCGACGAAGCCGCCGCGCTGAACTGTACGAGTCCGCCGTTGGTGCCGAGCGTCGACGGGCTCGCCGAGCAGGCTGCGGTCGGCGGCAATTCAAACAGGGAGGGCGAGAGAATGATGATGGCCCAGGCCGTCGCCATGTCCTCGTTGATGGGCGCCGTGCCGGTCGTCTGCGTGAACGCGCCGGCCCCGTTCTGATTGGCGACCAGGAAGTCGGCGTAGCCGGCATACCAGTCCGTCGTGCCGTTGAGCAATTCGATCGGGGCCGTGTCGCCGTTGCCATCAAGGGCCGTACGCATCGCCTTGGTCAACTGGAACATCGTGTAGAAGTTGCCGGTGGAGCTGGCATACCGCGTGTTGATGTAGTTCGACGCGGCCTGGAATCGCGCATGGCTCGACGCCATGTCGTCGGCGTTCATCATGATCATGCCGGCGGACGTGACGTTGGTCGCGTCATCCCACAGCGGGCTCTGGCTGTTCGTGTAGCCGAAGGCTCCGGTGGTGGCGTTCTGCATGAGCGGAATGCCGACCGTGCGCTGGATGTCCTTCACCCACTCCGGGGCATCGAGACCCCAGACTTCGGCCGCCAGCACACCAATCGCCCACCAGTGCGACGCCGAGGTGTCGTTGCTGCCGGACACATCCTGGTAGCTGTAATACCAACCGCCGCGGTCGTCGGCCATGCCCCAGGAATACCCGTCGAGCATGTCCTGCACGATGTCGATGTAGCGCCGGCCGCGCACGTACGTCGCCTGACCCACGTCAGCCGTCCTGTTCGGGGTGCCGCTGGCGACGATGGCGTCGATGAAGCTGCCACCGAGGTAGGACGCATGGCCGCCGGCATCGATCCAGAGACCGTACCCGTTGCCGTTGTCGTCCGGGTTGTTGCCGTTCTGCGTCGGCACGTCGAGGCGCCGCAGCATGCCGTGCTGTTCCGACAGGATGTAGCGCATGCCCCGCGCGACGTTGCGCACGTAGGGGTCACGCGACGGATCACCCGACTCGCGATGGTTGTTGATTGCGAAGGCCTGGACGGCGTTGGCCGTCGCCGTCATGTTGTAGGTCGTCTGATTCTGGGTCCAGAAAGCCGAGGGCTGGCCGTCCGACGTGGTGCGGTTCATTTCCTTGTGGAGATTCCACAGGCCCTTGTCGATCGCCATGTTGACGCGTGTCTCACGGTTGTTGGCCGCAATCACCACGTTGAAGGTATCGGTGTAGACGTTGCCGTCCGTGTCGGTCGCCGTCACCGTGGCGGTGAAGGGCTGACCAACGACACCGGCATAGGTGTGCGTCTTTTCGATCACGAGCGAGTCGGCGTGTGGCACCGCGACCACGCCGCTGCCGTCGCCGGGATTCCAGGAGGCACTGGCCAGCGCAATCGGCTCACCCGTCGGCCCCGTAGCAACCGCCTGCAGCACGATGGTGCCGCCGGGAGTCACCTGGTGCGGCAACACTTCCGATCCGAGCCATGGGACAGCGACAAGACCCACTTCACACGCATCGCCGATCCCGTCCGTATCAGCGTCCGCCTGTGCGGGGTTCGGAATGTCAGAGCAGTTGTCGTTGATGTTCCAGACGCCGTCGTTGTCACGGTCGAAGGGGTCACACGCATCACCGAGACCGTTGCCGTCGGTGTCGTCCTGCGTCACGTTCGCCACCAGTGGGCAATTGTCGGCCGCGTTCAGCAGGCCATCGTTGTCGCTATCGGGATCCGAGCAGTTGGACTGCCCATCGCCGTCGGCGTCGGGAGCGGCCGCGGTCGCGGTGAAGGTCGTGGGGTTGCCGTAGTTGCTGTAGCCGGCGTTGCAGAGGTTCGGCTCGGTGCAGGAGCCACCGTACGTATCCATGAGGCAGACGCCCTGCACGGAACCCGACCGGTTGATGTCGGCCCGAATCCAGGAAATGTACGCGCCGGTGCGCGCAGTCGCGCCCACGGTGACGTTTGAGCACCCATCACCCAGCAGCGCCAGCGCCGCCGGATCGGAGGTGGTGAACGACTTCAGCGACGCCTCACATGTACAGTCGTTGCCCGAATTCAGCGTCCCCACCACCGTGCCGCCAATGATGACGTCAACGTCCGGGGTGTTGCTGCCGCAGGTTGCCAGCATGGTGAACGTGATCGAGGTCGCGCCCGCCTGGGGCGCGGCGTCGGCAACGGCCGGAGCGGCAGCAGACGGGAACATCACCGGGGACGGCGATGTGCGCACCGGCTGGGACAACGCGACAAACAGCGTCAGAAGGACAAGGACGCCGGACGTGCCGACGCGAGTGGCAACAGACTTAATCGTGTGACTCATGATGGGAGGTCCTTAGCGGCAGGGGCCGGCAGCGCCGTCCGGACAGATGGTGGTGGCCGTCGTCGTCGCGCCTGTGAAGTCCACGTCGGTCGCATACGTCAGATTGGCGCCGGTCAGGTCGGCGCCGTTCAGATTCGCCCCCTTGAGCTGAGCCTTCTTGAGATTCGCGCTGGTCAGATTGGCGCCCGTCAGGTTGGCCATCTGCAGGTCAGCGAAGTAGAGGTTCGCCTCGGCGAGGAACGCAGCCGTCAGGTTCACCCCCTGGAGCTTCGCGGCACTGAGGGCCGCGCTCGCAAGGTGACACGAGGCACACGCGCGGTCGGCAAGCAACTTCTTGACGTTGTCATCCACCTGGCCGACCGGCTGCTGCGCCGAGGCACCCAGACCGATGCTGGCCACCATGACCACGATTGCGGCCAATCCCTGTAATTGCTTGAGTCTCATAAGTTTCTCCACGTCCGGCACATCGAACTCGAGGCAAAAGTGTTAGTAGAAAGACACTTTTGGCAAAGGTGAGTGAGTATTGGACGTACATGTGTACAAAGTCAAGCCAATTTGGATACTTCGTGTCCATACTGTTCATTATTTACACAGCAACTGTGTCCATAAACGACTTTTGAATCGGTTAGAATCTCGCGAGTGATTCGTCTTTCCGCGTCGTTGGTGGCTGCCCTTCTGCTTTCACCCGTCGGTTCGCTGCACGGTATCGAACAGTCGCCAGGCCGAGGCCCTCAGGGACCGGCGGCCGTGACCCGGCTGGGGCCCAATTTGGTCCAGGTCGGGACCATTCGTGTGGACACAAAGGCCCGGGAGCTCCGGGCCCCCGGTCGGCTGAATCAGGTCACCATCGTCGAGTTCATCGCCAACACGCCTGCCGGGTTGAAGTCGTACGAGAGTGCGATCACTGTGGACGCGACAGCGGCGACATTTAACGCCGCGCTGCTTCTGCTGGGCCTCGATCCGAGCCGCGCCCGTGTGCCCACACAGCACTTCGATCCCGTCGCGCCGGAAGGCGACCCGGTGGAGTTGTGGGTCGAGATCGAAACGCCGGCCGGGGTGAAGCGTATGCCGGCTGAGGAACTCCTCTGGAACGAGGTCACCAAGACCACCGTGCCGGTGGGGCCCTGGGTGTACACCGGATCGCGGTTCGTGGATGGGCAGTTCCTCGCCGAAGCCGACGGCGTACTGATCGGCCTGGTCCGCAGCCCGGCCCCGGTCATCGAAAACCCACGCAAGCTCGCGGGTGCCTACGGTGAAATCGTCCTGAACCCGAACCTGGGCTTCGGACCGCTGACCCGTGTCACGTTGATTGTGAAAGCACTCGATCGGCCCAACGTCCGCTGACCATCACTGTTATGCCCACACGCACACGTCTCGCCGCCCTCGCAGTCCTCGCCGCCCTCGTCCTGCCGATCACGATCTCTGGCCAGTCGGCGTCGGATCAGTCCGCCTCCGGCATCACCCCGGAAACACGCGCGGAGCTCCTGAAGGCGGCCGCCCGCGGCGCCGAGTACCTTCGCGCCAACCAGAAGCCGGACGGCAGTTGGGAATTTCATCCCGGCATCACGGGGCTGACCGCGACTGCGCTGCTGCGCGCGCCCGGCAGTTCACGCGACGAGGCCCTCAAGACGGTGGGCAGGGCGCTCGACAAACTTTCCGCATTTGCGAAGCCTGACGGTGGCATTCACGATCAGGATCTGGAGACCTATGTCACGGCGATTTCCGTCATGGCGTTGCAGGCCGGCGGACGCGAGAAGGATCTGCCGCTGATCCAGAAGGGGCGTGAGTACCTCCTGACGCACCTGATCGACGAGTCCGAGGGACTGACCCCCGCCGATCCGTTCTACGGCAGCATGGGATATCGCCCGGCACCGTCCAAGGACGGCGCCCGCGGCGACATCATCAATCTTGAGTACGGCCTCCGCGCCCTGAAGGAGACCGACCTCGCACCGAACGATCCCGCGTGGGGCAAGGCCCTCAAATTTCTCGAGCGCCTGCAGAACCGATCCGAGTCCAACGACCAGGCGTGGGCGGGCACCGACGGCGGGTTCGTCTACCAGCCGGGTCTGTCAAAAACCGACGACAACCTCACCACCTCCTACGGCAGCGCGACCTACGCGGGTGTCCTCAGCTTCACCTACGCCAACCTCCGAAAAGACGACCCGCGCGTGGCCTCCGCCGTCAAGTGGCTGCACACCAACTACACCGTGGACGAAAACCCGGGGCTCGGCCAGAAGACGGTCTACTACTACTACATGGTCATGGCGAAGGCCCTCGCCGCCGTGGGCGACCCCACGCTGGTCGATGCCAAGGGCACCACACACCTGTGGCGTGAGGAACTCGCGCGCAAGTTGATCTCGCTGCAACATGCGGAAGGGTTCTGGGTCAACCCCGTGCGTGATGAGTGGCAGGACAACAAGGTGCTCGTCACCACATTTGTACTCTCGACGATCGAAGCGCTGCTCCGCTGATTGCCTGACGCCCGCGTGCCGCGACTGCCCCGCTCGGTCGGCCTGATCCTCGCAATCGCCGCGGGTGTGATGCTCACCAAGCTGGTTCTCGAGAACCTGCTCGGTCTGAACCTCGCCACACTCCTGACGCACAGCGCCGCCGACCACAGGGTCGGTGCCGGCGGCATCGTGTTCACATTGTTGATGGTGGACATCCTGTTGCCGGTCCCATCCAGCCTCGTGATGGTGCTGAGCGGCAGCCTGCTTGGCGTCGGCTGGGGATCAGTCGTGTCGTTGACGGGTTCGCTCGGCGGGCAATGGCTCGGCTACGAACTCGCGCGACGCTTCGGGCCGCGCGCCGCGGATCGTTTGATCGGCCAGGCCGATCGACATCGCCTCGAACAGCTGATGGATCGCCACGGGGCGGCCGCTGTCGTGGTGACGCGCGCCCTGCCGGTTGTCCTGGAAACGGTGAGTGTCGTCGCCGGCCTCGCGGGAATGCGACGATCGACGTTTCTCATCGCCGCCACCGTCGGCACGGCACCCATTGTCGTGGTGTACGCGTATGCCGGAGCCGTGGCGCGTGAGACCGGCAATCTCGTGCCGGCGGTCATTATCCTGCTGGCGATCGGCGCGGCCGGGTGGATGTTCAGCCGCCGCTCTGCGGATCAATAACGCCGGCCTTCTTGCGCAGGGTGGCACGGTTGAGACCGAGCAACTCCGACGCCTTCACCTGATTGCCGCGCGTAATCTGCAGCGCTTCGCGCACGATGGCCTCCTCGACGATGGTGACAATGTCGTGGTACGGGGAACCGGCCATGTGCGACTGGGCCAATCGCTCACGCAATGCCGCCCGTGCGGCCTGGTCGATCGTTGCGTCGGTGTCGGCGCGCGGCGTGGGCCGGCGTCCGGACAAGCTGTCGGCCAGGGCCGCGCGCGTGATGACGTCGCCGTTGGTGATCACACACGCCCGCTTGACGGCGTACTCCAGCTCGGCCACGTTCCCCGGCCATGCGTAGTCGGCCATGGCCGCCAGCGCATCGTCGGCAATCCCGGCAATCGGTCGACCGAGTTCGTCGCTGAAACGACGCGCGAACTCGCGCGCCAGCAGCGCGATGTCCGCCCGGCGGTCGCGCAGCGGCGGCATGGTGAGCGTAATCACGGACAGGAAGTCGTGCAGGGACTCGCTGAACGCGCCGGTCTTGACCAGCGCCGCCAGGTCCGTTTCGGTGGATGCAATGATCCGCGCGCCGATGGTCGGTGCGGATGCGCGCATGCCGCGGCTGACAAAATGCCGCGCGAGCCGAATCTGCAGCGGCATCGACAGATGTTCGACCGCGCTCAGGTGCACCGTGCCGCCCGTCCCGGCAAACAATGCGGCCTCGATGTCGGACTCCACAAGCACCGCGCAATCGAGCACCACAAAGGGCTGGTCGCGCCTGGGGCTGTTCTGGTGGATGGCCAGCACGGCCAGGTCTTTACCAGTGCCCCGTTCGCCGGACACCAGCGCAGGGACGTCGTTGGAGGCCAGCCGACCGATCAACTTGTAGACTTCCATCATCGATGGCGACTCGCCGATCAGGACCGGCATGTCTGCCACCGCGGGGTCGGCCATGACCAGATCCCGGCGCACCGCTTGTGAGGCCAACGCCTTCTGAATGACAGACCGCAGGTGTTCCAGGTCCAACGGCTTCGTCAGATAGTCGAAGGCACCGGCACGAATCGCATCGATCGAGGTCTGGCTGGTGCCGAACGCCGTCATAATCACGACGTAGAGATCCGGGAACCGGCGGCGCATCTCGATCAATGTCTGCACGCCGTCCATCCCGGGCATCCGCACGTCCATCACGACGAGATCAGGCAATGCCTGTTCGATATGCCGCAAGGCGTCCTCACCGCTGCTGGCGACGTGCGCGGTGTGGCCCTCGAATTTCAGGAAGCGGGTGAATGCCTCGGCGACCGACTGTTCGTCGTCCACGACCAGGATGTCAGCCATGTACAGCCCTCTGGGGTAACCGGATGGTCACCAGTGTACCGTGCGGAGTCCCGGGCTCAAGCGTAATCCGGCCGCCGTGGCTTTCGACGATGGCCCTGGCGTTCACCAGCCCCAGGCCCACACCATCCGGCTTGGTCGACACAAACGGATCAAATACACGATCCACCACGGACGGGTCGATGCCGACGCCGTCATCGGCGACGCTGATGATCTGTTCGTCCCGGTCGGAGCGCATGACGACGGTGATCGATCCCCCGGCCCGGGTGGCCTCTGCCGCGTTCGCCAGCACGTTCACGAGTGCGCGACGGATGCGGCCGGGATCAAGCTGGAGCCGCGGCGCCTGTTCGTCCAGTGAGAGGACGAGCTGGATTCGTCGGTGCGCCAGTTGCGGGCGAAACGGATCGACCGTGGCACGGACCAGATCCGCGACCTGCACCAGCTCAAGCGTCGGCGCCTCCGGCCGGGCCGTTTCGAGCAGATCGCGCACCACCGATTCAAGCTGGTCCACGTCGCGCAACACAGCCGCCAGGATCGCGGCGTCGTCGGACTCCGCGCGCACCTGCGCCTGCATCAGTTGCGTCTGCATCTTGATCGACGAGAGCGGGTTGCGCACGTCG
>CAYRGW010000136.1:8731-8993 GCA_964423815.1 uncultured Solibacteraceae bacterium
GCCCGCCAGTTTCTCCGATCGCATCAGGGCCCGCCCCTTTTCCTCGAGGCGATCGAGCATCGTATTAAACGCGGCCCCGAGCCGGCCAATCTCATCGCGGCCTTCCTCGGTCCGTAATGCGGTATCCGAGGTCGCCTTGTGGGCGAACTCCACCAGGCGCTGCACCCGGGCGGTGACCAGACGGGCCAGCACCTCGATCGCGCCGACGAGCAGCACCACGCCGCCGAGGCCGGCCAGCCAGATGGCATTGATCCAGGATTCG
>CAYRGW010000137.1:0-8712 GCA_964423815.1 uncultured Solibacteraceae bacterium
CGCAGCCGCCCACGCCCACGCCGGATGTGAATCCGACGGCGGCACCGATTGAGGCGCCTGCGGAAGTGAAGCCCGAGCCCCCGCCCCGTCCGGCCGCAGGGTCGATTGGTGTGGTCGGTGGTGTGGCCGGCGGTATCCCCGGAGGCGCCGTGGGTGGCGTCGTCGGTGGGATTCCTGCGCCGCCTCCGCCGCCGCCGCCGCCCGCGCAGCCGGTGCGTGTTGGTGGGCAGATTAAAGAGCCGAAAAAGATCAAGAACGTCGCGCCCATTTATCCGCCCATCGCCCAGTCCGCTCGTGTGCAGGGCATCGTCATCATTGAGGCGACGATTGGTGTGGATGGCCGGGTGACCGACGCGCGCGTGATTCGTCCCGTGGCACTGCTCGATCAGGCCGCGCTCGAAGCCGTCAAGCAGTGGGTGTTTACTCCCACGATGCTCAATGGTCAGGCCGTCCCGGTCATCATGACGGTCACGGTGAACTTCACCCTGCAGTAAGTCGATTCGCTGAGTTTCTTTGTATCGTTCACGGTTCGTTTGGGTACTTTTTAGGTTTTCGGAGGCTGTAAATGGCTGGTGAGATGGATCTGATGCACATGTGGGAACAGATGGGCTTCATTGCGAAGGCCGTCGCGTTCATTCTGGTTTTCATGTCGATGTGGTCGTTTGGCGTGGCCATTGAGCGCTACTACACGTTCTCGCAGGCGCGAAAGCAGTCCAAGCTGTACGCCCCTCAGGTGGCCAAACACCTCAAGGAAGGCCGTCTGAAGGACGCGCTCACCGTGTCGCAGTCGAAGACCTACCAGTACAGCCACCTCGCGAAGGTCGTGCTTGCCGGTCTCCAGGAATACCAGTTCCAGGTGGACTCGGGTGCCACGCTCACGCGTGATGACCTTGTGGACACCGTGCGTCGCGCCATTCAGCGCGCCACGGCCCTGACGGCCAACGACCTCAAGAAGGGCATCCCGGCGCTTGCCACCATCGGCGCCACGGCCCCCTTCGTCGGTCTGCTCGGCACGGTCGTCGGTGTTATCAACGCGTTCGCCGGCATCGGCAGCACGGGGTCGGCCGGTCTCGGCGCGGTCTCGGCCGGTATCTCGGAAGCCCTCATCGAAACCGCACTCGGGCTGGTCGTCGCCATCCCCGCCGTGTGGCTCTATAACTACTTCAGTGGTGCGCTCGAGTACTTCAACGTCGAGATGGATAACTCGTCGTCGGAACTCGTCGACTACTTCATCAAGAAGACGGCGTAAAGGGAGTTACCCATGTCGATGGACGTTGGGGGCGCCAAAGGCGGACCCAAATCAGACATCAACGTCACCCCGCTGGTGGACGTGATGCTCGTGCTGCTCATCATCGTGATGTTGATCGCGCCGATGATGCAGAAGGGCGTCGACGTTGCGTTGCCAGAGGCGGACAACTCCGGTGACAAGCCGGATACGGCGGACCAGACGGTCGTGCACATCGACGCGAACAGCAAGTTGTATGTGAACGCGATCGAAGTGAGTGAGGCTGAGGCGGTCAGCCGTCTCCAGACGACCCTGGAGACCAAGACCGATAAAATTGTCTACCTCAAGGGAGACAAGGATGCGCCGTACGCGTCGATCATGAAAATGATGGACGCGCTGCGGGGCGCCGGCATCGAGTCGGTGGGCCTCATCACGGAGAAAAAAGGCGGCAACGTCGCGGAAGGGGGCCAGTAACCATGTCACACGCCCACATGCACCACGGCGCGGAGAAGAACATCCAGGTCTCGAAGTCCGAAGCGTCTTCGGACATGAACGTGACGCCGCTGATCGACGTCCTGCTCGTGCTCCTGGTCATCTTCATCGCCGCCCTGCCGCTCACCCAGAAGGGGCAGGACATCAACCTGCCGCTTGAGGTGAACAAAAACGCCAAGTCCGCAGACGTGCTCGGTCAGATCGTCATCGAGTACGGCTCCGACCGCCGCCTCACCGTCAACAAGACGGAGATCGGCATCGGCGCGCTGCAGGAACACCTGCGGGTGCTGTTCGAGACCCGTAATGACAAGACGGTGTTCATCATCGGCGACGGAGCGGTCCGCTACGGTGAAATCGTGGCCATCATCGACGCTGCCTCCGGCGCCGGTGTGACCAAGGTCGGCATCGTCACCGACGGCATGCGCGCCGCCGGCTAACGCAGCAGACAGCGACAACAACGTGGGCGCGCTCAGGACTTCCTGGGCGCGCCTTTTTTTGTGTACGTGGAGGGACATCGGGGTCCCGTGGTCCCGAAGTTCCGAGGTCCCGAAGTCCTCGGGCCGTAGGGCGCGGTGGTCTTGAACCGCGCCTGACCGTGGCCGCCATGGCCCCCTGGCGCGCTTCAAGTGCAGCGCGCCCTACTTGTGTGCCGGGCCGCAGCCTTCAAGACCAGGCTGCGCTACTTCACCCCAGAGGACCAGGAACCCCGACGACTCCGGAACCCCGGCCACCCCGGGACCTCGGGACCCCGACTCCTCGGTACAAAGAAAAAGGGCGCGCCCAGGAAACCCTGAGCGCGCCCGTAAGCGACGATCGACCGAGCGGTGAGGGGTTAGATGCCCCCGCCGCCGCCCTGCGTCTTCTGGAGCTCCATGGCGCGGTTGCGGAGACGGTCGGCCTCGGCATAAAGCGCATCGATGACCTTGCGGTCCTTCTCCATGCCCGCCTTCATGCGGAGGAGGATGTTCTTGTAGGTCAGCGCCTCGATGTAGTCGCCGTGGAGCGCCAGGGCGGAGTTTTCGGCGGCGATTCGACCCGCATGTTAGGATGCCATTTCCTAAAAAGCTGTAACTCAATAATTGCTGACATCGTTGTCGGCTTACGCGTCGTCCCTAGGACATGACGTATGCCGTAGTCCGCGAATCGAACCGGAGTTCTGTGGTGACGAATCCTCGGGTCCTAGTAGTCGATGATGACTTGACGTTCCTGAAGTTCGCTTGCGCCGCGATCGAATCGATGCGGATTCAGGTGGAAGTGGCGCTGACCGGGCAGAACGCTGTCGATCGCATCCGCTCGGGTTCATGGAAAGCAGTGCTGCTCGACCTCCGGTTGCCCGATATTGACGGCCTAGAGGTGCTGCGCGAAGTTCGGGAGCAAGGCGACGACGTACCGGTCATCGTACTGACCGGCGCTGGGACCGTGCCCGCCGCCGTGGAGGCCATGCGTCTTGGCGTCGAGGCGTTCCTCGAAAAGCCAGTAACGAGAGCCACGCTGGTCCGCGCCGTTGATGGATTGACGTTGCCAGCAGAGGCGCTCCCAAGACGACTGAGCGAGCCTGCAGCGGCGGCCGAACGTCCCGACCGCATTCGGACTCTGGCACGCGTGGTAGTTGTTTTTATGCGCGCTCCGACCGACGCACGAACGATTGAGGAAATGTGCAAGGCGGCTGGTGTGTACGTTGCCCCCAGGACATTCCGGGGCTGGTGCGAGGCCTCGGGTGTTCGCGCCGCGGCGCTGCTCGATCTGGCACGTGTGCTGCGGGCAGCGGTCCAAGCACCAAGCAACGCTGGAGGCTTTCGCGGCGCCATCGACGCTGACGAGCGCACGGTTCGCGCTCTGTGTAAGCGAGGATTTTCTGGCGCCGGGATTGTCGGAGTTCCAACTCATGCCCTAGACCTGCTTAACAGCCAGCGGTTCGTCCAGAATAGACAACTGATCGAGACCATCGCGGTTCTGCTGCGGCATGACGATAGCGGTGGACGGCCAAGCGAGTGGTGATTCGCCGGATTTTGTGCCGCATCCTGACTTTCTCCGCTGCGTTGGCGTTCGGTAGGCTACGCCAGCGTAGGCAGTTCGCTTGCGCGGAGGGAGAATCGTATGGCGCTCAAGAGAGTACTTCAGTTGTTGGTCCTCGGTGCTCTGGTTTCGGTCAACTGGCAGGTGTCGGCCAAGGCTAATGCAGATGCATGCGAAATCAACGGCCCGGAGTGGTGTTGCGAGAACATCGTTTGTCCGATTCACATGGATCTCTGTGGGATGGGCGGCGGCGGCGGCGGCTGCTATTGGGACACCACGAGCCAGACCTGTGAAATCACCCCGTGTAATGGGTGAAAACGCGGTGGCGTGAGCACAGGGGAGGGGTGTGGCGTCCAGCCATACTCCTCCCAGTGAATACGTGGTTTGACTGTCGATTCCCTTAGAAGTCCAGATGTGGGTGGGTGCGAATGACCTCAGGACGCGCGATTGATGTAGTTTTTGTGTGTTTGGCGCTGGCGTTGTTCACGATGGCGATCAAATTTCACTATGGTGCCCCGGTGGAGGCTCGTGCTGAGGTATTTCCCACCGGAAGTGAGCTTCCCGCGGACTACCCGCGATCGACAGACCGTGGCCAACTGCTGCTGGCGTTTCAGTCTGAGTGCAAGTTCTGCCTCGCGAGTTTGGACTTTTATGCAAAGCTCGCGGCACATTTGCAGGAGCGCGGCATTGACTTTCGAGTCATTACTCTGGAACCGCCAGCAGCGGTTCACGCCGTTCTCGGCTCCGCGCTGGGACACGGAGGAACTGTCGTGCAGGTTCCGCGTTTTGACTTCCGCGGTACGCCTGCGATCGTGCTGGTTGATTCCAACAATCACGTGGCACAGAGCTGGTTGGGATGGCTGTCGCCAGAGCTTGAGCAGGCGGTCATCGACGCGACAGGAGAACTGGCCAAATGGTGAGACCGATCGAGGCTAGGCGCAGGGCCGAAGGCGAAGTTGCGCGGCTGGGTTGGTTGCTCTGGGTCGCAGCCGCCGTCATCTCCTGCTTCGCTGTCGCTACTGACCCCATGGAGGCGCATTCAGGGCCGCCCTACGGGCCGGTGCCGGGAGATTCCCAGGATGCGGTGCAGTGGCTCATGCGGGCTGGCGACGCCTTAGGCGGCGCCGCGCGACTTCGGGCTGTCGAGCGCCTTCGCATCGCTGCGGTCGAGAGCCAGAGCCAACCGCCAAACATGCCGCAGACTCGAACATTCAAACTCTGGTTTCCCGATCGCTTCCAGTCGGAAACTGCTCTCGTCACCCATACCCTGAGTGGGAACCGGGTGCACTTCAATCGCGAAGTCCCTGTAGAAGCACAGGAGTATGCGAAGGAGGCGATCCCAGCGACGTTCCGGCGGGTAGCCTTGGCGTTTCTCCTCAGGGCACCTGGCTTGAGTGCGCCGCGTTTGCAAGCGGATGCCACTGTCGCTGGTCTCAGAGGCGCGCTAGTCGAGTTCACTGCGGTGGATGGCAGGATTCTGAAACTGCTTTTGGCGCACAGGACGGCAGAGCCTTTGGCCTTGGTGTATGCACCGCGCGTCCTTGG
Source organism: uncultured Solibacteraceae bacterium (assembly GCA_964423815.1). Classification (GTDB taxonomy): domain Bacteria; phylum Acidobacteriota; class Vicinamibacteria; order Vicinamibacterales; family SCN-69-37; genus SYFT01. Next base: position 5,279 of record CAYRGW010000137.1, read on the forward strand.
GTCTGACCAGACTCTCCCGGAGCGGGTGTGGCGCCTCGAAGATTACCGAGTGGTTGACGGGGTGAGGTTCCCGTTCCGGCTCACGATCCTCCATCCCAAGAACCAGATCATCACTCAGGTTAAACAGCTTGAGGTCAATCCGAGATTCTCGCCCGCTGATTTTCCGCGGTAACGCCCGTCCATGCGCGATCTGAGCCTCGCCATTCGCGTCGCGGCACGGCATCCTTGGGTGACGGCATCGACGGTCTTATTGGTCGGCGCAGCTCTCGCCGTCAATACAGCACTGTACTCCGCGATCCATGTACTGGTCCTCCGCGACATCCCCGCTAGGGATCCAGGAACGCTGGCTGTGATTGAAACGCAGCCTGGGCGACCCGTCTCACAAGCGACGTTCGGCGACTTGCAGGGGCACCCGGCGTTCTTGAGTGTCGCCGCTCTGGTGCCGGGCGGCGAGTCGAGCGTGGATCGCGGGCTGTTCGTCAGCCAGGCGACTGCTAATGTGGCCGACGTTCTCGGCGTGGCGCCAAGCCGTGGATCCTGGCTGACCGATGAAGCGCCCGACGGCATCGTCGTCGCATGGTCCGTCTGGCAGGCTCGCTTCGCGGGGCGGTCCGAAGCTCTCGGCAGGCCCGCCGATCTCGCCGGCCGGAGGCGCGTGTTGCTTGGAGTTATGCCCCCAGGATTCGATTTTCCCCTCGGCACGAATGTGTGGGAACTCGTCCGGCGGCCGACCGGAGCGGACTACTCGCGCTTTGCGTCTTTGACGGCCATTGCGAGATTGCGCGAGCCAGCGAGTGCTCGCCGCGTTCCGTTCGGGACCCATGAGGTGTCGATCGTTCCCCTGCGCGAACGGTACACGCCATCCGGAGGACCGGCCCTTCTGCTCCTGGCCTGGGCCGGAACGCTCGTCCTGCTGCTCACCATCCTTCATCTGACGGCCTCAGGATTGGCGCAAGTTGCCCGCCAGCGTGCAGATGCGGCCATCCGCGTCGCCCTCGGAGCAGACCGGAAGGACCTGATGCGGCAGGCGCTCGCTGAGGCGTCTGTTCCGGCGATTGGCGGACTTGTCCTCGCCGTTCCACTGACGCTGGTGCTTCAGTCCGGAGCTCGCCGTTGGCTGCCTCCAGAGCTGTTGAAAGGAAGTGTCCTGACGTTCGACTGGTCCGTCCTTGCTTTCGGGTCGGTTCTGGCAGTGGGTGTGCTAGGGGTCATCGGCGCTATGCGCCACGTAGTGACGCCGTGGCTTGGCCCAAAACACGCGATCGTGGCGACGGGCGCAAGCCGGCCTGGCTCCCGTCGCGTCGCCAGCATGGTCCTCGCATCGCAGACGGCATGCGCTGTAGCGCTGGTGTACTTGTGCATCCTGACCATCACGAGTCTCAAGACGGTCCAGCGTATCGATCTCGGATTCCAGCCGACGGGCCTCATCTCAGTGCGCCTGCCGTGGGACGACACTTCTCTCGACGGCTTACGCGCCCAGGGACATCGAGTTGATGAAAGCCTCGCTGCGATCCGCGCGGTTGACGGCGTCTCTAGCGCCGCTCCCACATTTACTTATCCTTTCGCCCCATTCAACGCTGCAACGACCGTTGCCCTGCCTGGGGGCACTACCAGCTCAGTCGCCCTGTTGCAGGTGGGACCTGGCTACTTCGACACTGTGGGGGCGCGTCTGTTGTCAGGACGCGTCTTTGGTTATCCTGAAGAACAGGGACGGTCCTTCCGTACGGTTGTGAACGTGAGCCTCGCACGCTCTCTAACCCAAAATGGTCTCCTCTCGGGAGCGGTTCAGATAGGCGGCATTTCCCATGAGATCATCGGCGTTGTGGATGACGTGCGCATGCGCAATCCCGAGGTGGCCTCGGGGTTCCAAGCCTACGTATCCATCGTCGAACGCCGAACGCCCGCCACTAGTGTTCTGGTGCGGACGACCGACGAAGGTCAGGCGGTGGCCGCACTGGCACGTGCGATTCAACCTATTTGGGGAGGGAAGACGGTAAGGGTTGAGCGGATGGAGGACAGGTTGGCGCAGTTGCTCGCGCCGCAGCGAACGAGGTCCGCACTCATGTCCGGAGTGGCGTTGGCCGGACTCGGGTTGACGCTCGTCGCGCTCGTCGGCGGTCTGGTTGAGGGGGTACGGAGCCGCACCCGCGAACTAGCTGTTCGCCTTGCGGTCGGCGCGGGCCGTGGACGCGTGATTCTACTCGTCGTCTTCGAGGGACTAGCTATTGTCACCCTCGGGGCGGCCCTTGGTCTCGGTGTCGGCGCACTCGTTGGTCGGTCGATGGCCTCGATATTCCAAGGTAGTAGCGGCTTGGACCCGAGTGCGGCCGCTCTCGTGTTTGCGGTCTTTGTCCTAGTCGGGCTGATGTCGACTATTCAGGCCGCCGTGATGGCATGTCGCGTAAATCCTGCCGTGGCACTCAAGTACGACTAGGGATCACTAGGCTGCCGTGGCCACAATTGGCGCCCTTCAAGATGGGTGCCACGTCCGGTGTCTCCGCACCCCTGAACCCTAAACCCCTGAAACCCTGAACCCAAGAACCCCAGAACAGAACCCTGCCCCCGGGACCCCGACTCCTCGGTACAAAGAAAAAGGGCGCGCCCAGGAAACCCTGAGCGCGCCCGTAAGCGACGATCGACCGAGCGGTGAGGGGTTAGATGCCCCCGCCGCCGCCCTGCGTCTTCTGGAGCTCCATGGCGCGGTTGCGGAGACGGTCGGCCTCGGCATAAAGCGCATCGATGACCTTGCGGTCCTTCTCCATGCCCGCCTTCATGCGGAGGAGGATGTTCTTGTAGGTCAGCGCCTCGATGTAGTCGCCGTGGAGCGCCAGGGCGGAGTTTTCGGCGGCGATGCCGCGCTCGATGTACTCACGCTTTTTGGCCGTGGTCAGGGTGTAGTCCTTGAAGGCCTTTTCCCAGAGCCAGTGCGCGATGGTGTGGTGCGCTTCGGGGTTGTTCGGTTCGGCCTTGGCGCGGTTTTCCCACGCTTCCATGGTCTTTTCGAAGTTGCCCTGACGGTTGTAATAACCGGCGAGCACGCTGTAGCCGAGCGCGTCGGGCCGAACTTCGACGGCTTTCTGGAAGTGGGCCTCGGCCTCTTCATACCGGCCCTGGTCCTCATACAACTTGCCCATCGTCTGGTAGTTGCCGGGCTCGTTGGGCTCCATCTCCATCAGGCGCTTGCCGATGGGTTCTGCCTGCACAAAATCGTTCAGCTTGTCCGGGCCGTAGGCGGCAATCAGGTATTCATAGGACAACTTGCGAATCTGGGCGCCCGAGGGCTCATCGTCCTTGATGATGGTGATGGCCTTGTTGTAGTTCTCGACGGCCTTGGTCAGGTTCACGTCGTTGTCGGGCTCACCCTTCCGGCCCGGCTTGTACATGTTGTCGTAGGAGTTGGCCAGGAAAAAATACACGATCCCGAAGTCGGGATT
>CAYRGW010000138.1:0-8445 GCA_964423815.1 uncultured Solibacteraceae bacterium
CGCCGCCGCGTCCGCCACGGCCCGCCGCGCCAGGTGCCGCATTGGGATCCGGGTTGAACTGCGCCTTCATCTGTTCGTCGTCGCGTCGTTTGGCCGGAGGATTTTCCTGGAACGGCACCTGCGTGTGGTTGCCGACAAGCACAATGCCGCCGCGGACCTTGGCCTCAATCGACTTGAAGTAGGCGTTCAGTTCGTCTTCGGTCGGGCCAAGGCGCTGGACTGCCGAGCCACGACCGGCACCGCCGCCACCCTGCACGTTGGCCGAGACAGGGGCGTTCACCGTGGGACCCAGCGGGGTCACCAGATGCACGGCTTCTGCCGTAACCGTGCCCTTGGTGGACGGGGTCCACGCCATCACTTCAAACACCAGATTGTCTTTGACGGGCGAGAGGATGTGTCCCGACGCCTTTTCGTTGAGCCAGCCCCCGTTGGGCACGGTCCCGTTCCCGGTGATGAAATCAAACGGCTCGAGTTTGCCGTTGGTCATGCCCCACTTTTCCATCTGTTGTACGGCCCACTTTGCCGCATTCTCGTGGTTGGGGGATCCGGTCAGGCGTGGACCATACACATCCGTCAGATAGTGCATCGTGCGCATGATCTGCGAGTTGTCCCAACCCTCCTTGCGGATTTGGGCGTTGATATCCTTATTGACCGCCTCAGGCTGGGCGGGTGCCTGCTGTGCTTGCACCGCGGGATACGCAGCCACCAGGCTGAGAACGAAGAGGGGAAGTGCTAATCGGCGGAACATGGCAAACTCCTTGAAAAGGTAGCGAAATCATACATGACCGACCAGAGGTGGACTTATCCTCCAGAACTTGCAGATGCCCTGCTCACGTTTGGCCTTGCGCCAACGTCAGACACGTCACCCCTGCTGGTGAGAGATGCGCTCAGCGATTTGTACAGATTCGAGATTCGACGCCTGAGGCAGCGCATGCTGGATGGACACGTGCCCCGGGCCGACTACACGCTTGAGGTGGTGCTGTTGCGGAAAAAATACTGGCCGCTGTCGTTGCAGCCCGTGCACTGGGAGAAAATTTGCGGGGACAGCTAGATTATCGATTGCCGATTCCCCGATACCGATTACCAATTCCAGATTTCAGATTAGCGATTATTTTCCGGTTCCCAACGCAGGCCGGCCGTCAGGATGCGCTGCATCAGTTGCGGATAACTGATGTCGGCCATGTCGGCTGAGCGCGCAAAGTCTTCGCCGTTGGCGATCTGGGGATTCGGGTTCGCCTCGATCACCCAGACCCGTCCCTGGGCGTCCAATCGCATGTCAATACGCGCGTAGCCGCTCAACATCAGCGCGCGGTAGACACGTTTGCACATCGCCGGAAGTTTCTCCTGCACCCCCTCGGGGATCGGTTCGGCGGCGCCGGTCATGATGCCGGCCTTGTCCTGATACTTGCTGCTCCACTTCACGCGAGAGGTGGCAATCCGGTAGTGCCGGTCCGTCATCTTTTCGAAGAACATTTCCCAGATCGGGAACACCTGCAGCCGTTCGTTGCCGACGATGCAGCAGTAGAGCTCGCGGCCTTCAATGTATTGCTCGACGATGGCGTCGGTCTTGATCGAATCGTGGATGAACTGGACGCGTTCGAGCAGTCGGCGTTCGTCTTCCACCACCGAGGCCTGCGAGATGCCAATCGACGCCTCTTCGGTCAGGGATTTGACGATGAGCGGAAAGCCCATGCGTGTGGGCAGCTTGAACTTCCGGCCACGTTTCGCCACGGCAAACTCCGGCACCGAAATGCGGTGGTACTGCAGCAGCTTCTTTGACAGGGATTTGTCGCGCGCGAGGATCATGCCCCGCGGATTACAGCCCGTATAGGGCAGTCGCAGAAGTTCCAGATACGACACCACGTTCTGGTCGTAGGTGCCGACTTCGTGGAAGGCCTCAAGGAGATTAAAGACGATGTGCGGCTTGAAGTCCTCCGCCGCCTGTTTGATCGGCGTCAGCTCATCGGTGACGCCCAGCACACGCACGTCGTGTTTCAGATCGTCGCGCAACGTCTTCAGCACGTCGTATTCGGTTCGCCAGGTCTGCGTCGTCGTATCCACACCCGTCACATCGTCGGGCGGAACGAGATAGTCATGAACGAGGAGAAGGACGCGAAGTCGCCTCATGAATACGGAATCATAAACGGATCACGCGCTGGAACAAAACGTGAATCGTCTTTCGGCAGGATTTCGCGCAGATAAAAGTCGATGCCGCGATCAAAGGTCCAGTCGCGCGGATAACCCAGCGAGACTTCGAGATGACGTACCTGATCACGAACGATTGACGTGCGCATGTGCAGATGACCGCTGATCACCGCACGCGCGCGGAACCGTGTGGGCCACTGTTCGGTGCGTGTGGTGCCGCACCACAACGAAAAACGCGGAACTCTTGGTGGACGCGCGAGGTCGTAGCGCAACGGCCAATGGCTGATCAAAATTGTGGCGGCATCGTCAGGTAACGCCTGCAGTCGGGGTTCGGTATAGGCGAGGCGCGCCTCACACCACGCCTGCCGCGACGGCCATGGTTCGGGCGACAACATCCACTCATCACCACACACCACACCGGTCTCTCGCGCCCACGCGATCGGGTCGGTCACACCGCGGGGATGGAAGCTGTAGTCGTACAACAGAAACAGGGGACAGACATAAATCGGCGGAGTGTCCGCCGTGCGCGGTGCAAATTCGGCGTACGGGTCTTCAGGTGTCAGCGCACCATACCCACGGCAAATCGCGACCAGTTCGTCATACCGTGCCTGACCGCGTGTGCGGTCGGTGGCGCCTGGTGGGCACCAGAGGTCGTGATTGCCGGGCGTCCAGATGACCTTTGCAAACCGCGGCGCGAGCCTGTCGAGCGCATACACGAGGTGGTCCGGCTTTTCGCCGACGTCGCCGGCGACGATGAGCCAGTCGTCTGGATGGGCGCTGATCGCGTCGAGGCCCTCGCGATTTTGTGCGTGGCTGAGGTGCAGGTCGCTGATCGCCAGGAGCCGCATCAGCGGACCGGGTCCAGACTGAGCAGCGGGACGTGGGTGATCTCGACGCCCGGCCGGGCACTGGCCGGTGGCTGCGGTGTCGCCCACGACACCAGATACTGCTCGCTCACCTTTGTCATGCCAAATGCCCAGTCCGTCGATGTTCCCGCAAGGGAATCGTGGAAGTGTATGGTCGGCTCGCCGGCGCCCACGTCAAAGGCAATGTCCGCGAGGTGGACACCAATGCCGAGGCCAATGGCCTTGAGGTAGGCCTCCTTCAACGTCCAGTAGGTGAGGAATCGCCGATGTTGTTCGTCGGCCGGCTGGGCGTCAATATCGGCGACCTCGGACGGCGCACAGTACCGGTGCCACAGGTCGGACTCCACCGGGCGCCGGTCCAGATCTTCCACGTCCACACCCGCATCGCGCCCGTCGGTGACGATGCAGGCGACGACACCGCCGGAATGGGCGAGGTTGAAGCGCAGGGACGTGGCAGGATCGGCGATTTCCGGCCGGCCTCGAAACCCTTCGACAAACTGCCAGGCGTCTGGCCGGTGTCCGGTGAGCGCCGCCAACCACTGTCGGACCAACAGCCGCCCGACCAGGAATTCATGCGCGCTTCGTTCATGTTTGAACCGTTCGAATCGTGTCCGCTCTGCATCAGGAAGTGCGGTCACCCATCGTGCGGCGGTCTGTCCTGCGAGCGGACGTACGTCGGTCCAACAGATCGAGAGTGTGTCGGGCGTTGGACGGGGAAAGACGGAAGCCACGAATCCATATCATCTGCGATCGGGTGAACGGATGATCGGGCGATGTTAGGATCGCGCGTATGAAGATTTGTTTGTTCCCCGGGCAGGGGTCGCAGTCCAAGGGCATGGGCGCAGAGTTGTTTGATCGGTACCCCGACTGGACGGCCGAGGCCGATGCCGTCCTCGGGTTTTCCATTCGTGAGCTGTGTGTCGACGACCCGCGCGGCGAGCTGGGGTTGACGCAGTTCACGCAGCCGGCGCTGTATGTGGTCAACGCGCTGACGTATCGCGCACGCAAGGATGACGGTGGCGCGGTGCCGGACTTTGTGGCGGGGCACAGCCTCGGTGAATACAACGCGCTGCTGGCGGCCGGCGTCTTCGACTTTGCGACGGGCCTCCGCATGGTCAAACGCCGCGGGGAAATCATGGGGCAGGTGAGCGGCGGCGGCATGGCGGCCGTGGTGGGACTGGAACCCCGCCGAATTCAGGAAATCCTGGACAGCACCGAGGCCGGACGCCGCATTGATGTGGCGAACTTCAACTCATACGACCAGACGGTCATTGCCGGACCCAAGGATGACCTGGCATCGGTCAAGGCGCAATTTGAAGCGGCGGAGGTGCGAGCCTACATCGTGCTGAATGTGAGCGCACCCTTCCATTCACGGTACATGCGCGAACCCCAGTCGTTGTTTGCCACGTTCCTGCAGGATATCGACTTCCACGCGCCGGCCATGCCGGTCATCTCCAACGTCAGCGGCAAACCCTACGAGGGCGACCAGGTGCGGCAGACGTTGTCCGAGCAGATCGGCAACTCCGTTCGCTGGCTTGAATCGATGGTCTACCTGCTCGACCAGCCTGAACCGGAGTTCGAAGAGGTCGGCCCGGGCTCGGTGCTGACCAAGCTGCTCGCGCAGATCAAGAAACGGAGACGATAAGACGTCGGGTGTCTTTTTTGCTATCGCTAAGATCAAAAAAAGACACCCGACGTCCTATTTCCCGATTAGCCGAATGGCGCCGTTGGTGGTCTCCACACGAATGGAGGGGCCACCGGTGCCGAGGCGGCCGTCGAGGCGCCGCCGCGAGGATTCTGTGACCGTCAGGTCCAGGTTTTCGTGCACGATCCCGCCGTTGGTCACACGGGCTGACAGGCTCGCGTTGGTGGTGCGCGGAACGGTGATCGTCACCTGACCGTTGGTCGTCTCGGCGGTGATGTCTCCCGTCACGGCTGCCATCGTCAGTGTCACGACGCCGTTGGTGGTGGTGGCTCGTGCGCTGCCCTGCAGGTCGGTGCCCGTAATGCGCCCGTTGGAGGCCGACGCGGTGAGGGCACCCGTGAGACCCGTCACGGTGATCTCGCCGTTGGATGATTCGACGGTGACCGCCAACGTCCGTGGCACCTTGATGGTGTAGTTCACCCGGCGCGAGACGCCAATGTTGACGCCGCGCAGCGACGAGTCCAGCGAGACGCGGTCGGGGCTGACCTCTTCCTTCATATCAATCAGCTTGAGCTGTTCATTGGCGGCCTCTTCGGTGCTGGCCCGGACGATGCGCTCGGCCGAAATTTCGATCGTCTCGATGTCGGCGGCTTCCACCGTCACTCGCCCGTTGCCGCTGGTGATCGACAAGGTGCCGTTGGCGCTGATTGGATAACTCCGCGTCCACTGGTCCTTCGCCTCAACGTCGGTCGACAGCTGCAGGCCACAGGCGCCCGCAACAAGAGTGGATGCCAGGAGCGCAAGTGGGAAGAGGCGACGGGTGAACTGTCCGATCATGGGCGAGTACCTCGCAGGGATGATACGGCGTCAGCGCGGGCTGGTTCCGGCCTCGGCCGTCAGGCCGTTGCGGATGTCCCAGAGGTTCTGGAAATACCGGGTGTCGAGGCGGCGACTGAGGACCTCAACCGGGGTGCCCTGTGTGCCGATGACGCCCCCGCCAATCACGCGCTCCACCAATTTGAGGTGAATCGTGCGCCAGAGGACGAGCCGCTGATCCCAATCAATGAGGCGTTCGGCCAGCTCGAACAGGTCGGGGTGGGTGTCCTGATGCCGGTACAGGTCGTGGAGCGAGACCGGGCGCCTGGCCAGCACCGCGTCGAACGTGATCCCGAGTCTGGGTGAGAGGTCATGGATGCGCCGGAAGCCGGGGGAGTCAAAACCACTGCCGTGGCCGAGCTGGCTGCGGACGCCGTGATAGTCCCAGGGCGTCAGGTGCTCCAGCATCATGGTGGAGTCGGTGACGCGGTCGAGCGCGGCCACCGCCCGCCGCATGAGCCGGACGGCTGGGGCGACCCGGTCGGCGGTCAGATGGTCGATGACGGTCTCGATCTCGAAGCAGGCGAGTTTCATCCACAGTTCGGAGGCCTGGTGGATGGTCTGGAACAGCAGCTCGTCGCGGTGCGCCATGTCTTCAGGGCGCTTCTGGAGGGCCAGCAGTTCGTCGGTGCGGAGGTACCGCTCGTAGTCCGAGTCCCCGGGTCCAGGCAGGATGGGGTCGTTGAGTCCGGTCATCCCGTCAGACTATCGCATGGTGCTGGGGGCTTGTTGGAGCAGGTGCTGGAGCATGCGCTCCCGATGGGCGAGCTCGGACGCGGTCATCGGGGCCTGCTGGTCAGCCGCCGGATGCCCGAGGCGGGCGGCCCTGGCCGCCGCATCCCGCGCTTCGGTCAACCGGAGGTCCCGGGCAAATCGGTAGGTCGCGAAATCAACGATATTGGTGCGCGTTTCCATGACCTGAGTCTTATCGGCCGTAGTGACAAGGAAGGTCACACCCGGGCATAGAATATCGACGAATGCACGAGTCGCCATCCGCCCGCAAGCCGTTCGAAGAATCCGCCGCACTGGTCGGCCGTCTCCAACACGAAGTGTCACGCGTCATCGTCGGGCAACACCAGGTGCTGCGCGAGGTCCTGATCTGTCTGTTGGCGGGTGGACACGTGTTGTTGCGGGGCGTCCCTGGACTGGCCAAGACGTTGCTCATCAAAACGCTGGCGCAGGCGGTGGATCTCAAGTTTTCGCGCATCCAGTTCACGCCGGACCTGATGCCGTCCGACATTCTGGGCACCGACGTCATTGAAGAAGACATGTCGACGGGCAAGCGGGAAATCCGCTTCATTCCGGGACCGATCTTCGCCAACATCATCCTGGCGGACGAGATCAATCGCACGCCTCCAAAAACGCAGGCGGCGCTGCTGGAGGCCATGCAGGAATTCCAGGTCACCGTTGGCGGCACGCGGTATCCGCTCGCGCGGCCGCTGTTTGTGCTCGCGACGCAGAATCCCATCGAACAGGAAGGCACCCATCCGCTGCCCGAGGCGCAGCTCGATCGCTTCATGTTCAACGTGGTCATTGAATATCCGTCGGTCGAGGAGGAACATCGCATTCTGGCGCAGACCACCAGCCGCGTCGCCGACGAAATCAAACCGGTGGCGACCGGCGCCGATCTTGAAAATGCCCGCGCGCTCGTGCGTGACCTCCCCGCCGCCGACAACGTGGTGTCGTACGCGCTGCGCCTGATTCGCGCCACACGTCCTGCCGATGATTCGGCGCCGCCGGTCATCCGTGAATGGGTGAAGTGGGGCGCCGGTCCCCGCGCCGGCCAGGCGCTGCTGCTCGGCGCGAAGGCGGCGGCGTTGATGGACGGCCGAAGTGTCCCGGCCCCCGAAGACATCCGCGCGGTCGCCGCGCCCGTGCTCCGGCACCGCCTGCTCCTCAACTTCCAGGCGGAAGCCGATGGGATCGACCCCGATCAGGTGATCAGCCGCTTGCTGGAGGCCGTCGGTCCGTGAGCCTCCGGCCCGAGGTGGTCGCCGCCATTGACGACCTCGAACTTGCCGCGCGACTCATTGTGGAAGGCTCCCGCAGCGGGCACCATCGCAGCCCGTTCCACGGCTTCAGCAATGAGTTCAGCCAGTACCGCGCGTACCGGCCCGGCGATGATCTGAAATACCTCGACTGGAAACTCCTCGCGCGCACCGACCGCCTGTACACACGCCAGTTCCGCGAAACCACCAACATGTCGGTCGTGCTGGTCGTGGACACAAGCGCGTCGATGAATTTTCCTTCGACTCACTCCGTTCGCTCAGGACTGGCGCCCCCAAATAAGTTTCGCTACGCGGTGATCATGGCTGCCGCACTGGCGCACTTGATCATCAATCAGGGCGACGCGGTCGGGCTGATGACGATGCAGGGCGAGAAGCTGGTGTGGGTGCCGGCTCGTGGTGGGAGAGCGCACCTGCGGTTGTTGCTGGCGCAGCTGGAGAAACTCACACCGTCGGCGACGTGGGATGCCCCGAGGGTGGTGACGCGCGCGGCGGACTTGTTGAAACGACGCGGGGTGATTCTCGCGATTTCGGATTTTTACGATAACGAAGACGCGACGCGCGTCGAACTGCGGCGTGTGGTGCGCCGTGGCCACGACGTTGCGGTGCTGCAGGTGATCTCGCGAGAGGAGATCGAGCTGCCGTTTAAATCAGACGTCGAGTTCGAAGATCTGGAAACCGGCGCACGGGTGGTGGTGGACGCGCGCGCCGCTCGTCCGTCGTATCGCGATCAGGTCACCGCGTTTCTGGAGCGGTGGCGGACAGGCTCGCGTCGGGACGGACTCGACTACGCGTTGGTGCACACCGACGAAAAACCGTCCGACGCGCTGCGCACGTACCTGGTGAAACGAGGGCAGTCACGATGACGTGGCTCGCGCCCTGGGCGTTTGTGGGCATCGCCGCTGTG
>CAYRGW010000139.1:0-8310 GCA_964423815.1 uncultured Solibacteraceae bacterium
GCACCACGGACCTGCAGGAAGTCGTCGAGATACCCCCAGGTGATGAGGTTGTCGTCGGTTTCCGGTTCAAGCAGATAGCTGATCAGGTTGGACTTGGCCTGGCCGCTCGGCACGAACAACGTGCCGGCCGGCAGGTCCATTTTTTCCGTGCGCTTGTCGGCTTTGACCGCGCGCAGGTAGTGCCCCTGGAAGTAGGAGTCGGCGGTGATCTCCGTGGCGTAATAAACCTCAAGCTCCACCGAGACCGGCGCGGTCAGCCGCTGCACGGTGATCTGGTGGTCGTGCAGCATCGGCAACACACGACCCGCCGTGCCGGCGGCGAGGAAATAGCCCCACGGTCGTGTCGTCGTGCGGGTGACTTCCCAGTTGAGGAAAACCGGACGGTTGACCTTCTCCCAGGTGACCGGCGCGCCCGCGCCCGCGCCGCGCCCACCACCAGCAGCGCCCGCGCGCACCCAGAAGTCGTCATTGCCCTTGTTGCGCACGCGATATTCGAGCGGGATGAGGTCCGTGGCGGCGTCGGCATCGTTGTGGCCACGCGCGATGGCGGTGGCCTTCGCGTTGGCGATGACCTTCTTGACGTCTGCGGCGCGTGTGGCGGCGAACCGAATCAGTTCACGTTGGCCGATGTACTGGCCGCGCACCTGATGTTTGTAGGTTTCGTCGCGGGGAATTTCCACGACCTTCGTGCCGTTCTCGGTCACGCGGTGTGAACCCGACGGCGTCTCGAAGAGGAAGCCGAGTGTGTTGACCATCGCGCCATACACGTGCTGTTTGCGCGGCTCGACCGACGTGGCCGTCCAGCCGGCCTCACCGTTGACGTTGCCAGGGCCTGAATACCAGAACCCGTCGTAGTTCTCCGCGCGCAGTGCCCGGCGGATCGCGCCGATGATCTCGGTGTTGCCGAAGGTCGCGAGGTTCTGGTCACCGGCGGGGTTCATGTTCGTCTGGTAGGTCAGGGTGTACGGGGCCGCACCGCCGTGGTGGGTGTCCACCCAGATGTCGGGCTGCCACACGTTGAGCACCTGCGTTACGAGTGCCCCGACCTCCTGTGATTCCAGCTTCAGGTAGTCGCGGTTCATGTCGAAGTTCTGTTCGTTGGTCCGGCGCCGCACCTCCGCGCCATCGGGGTTGATGGTCGGAATATTCAGCACCACCACATCGTCGAGCAGCGGGCGCAGATCCCCCTGGACCAGATCCCGCATGATCTCCATGCTGGCGTCCTTGCCGGCGACCTCGTTGCCGTGCACGTTGTTGACGATGAGCACGATGGGTTTGTCCGTCTTGAGCACATCCTCGGGCCGGTAGATGGGCGGGTTCGACAACACCGCGAGCACCACGTCCCGTCCGGCCAGCGTGGTGGTGAGCTTGCGGACACTCATCAGGTTGGATGCCGCGTCGAGTTCATAGACGAACTTCATCAGCGGGTCGTAGAGCGTGCCGCCCTGACCGTAGCTGACGGCTTCGGCCGGCGTCTGGAGGCGCTGCGCCTGAGCGGTCACCGTGGACCGATCAACGCCGTTGAGGCCGCCGTTGAAGCCGACAACGACCAGCCCGAGGCCCAGGGCCACTCCGATTCGCATGTGACGTGTCATAACCAGATACTCCTGCAGGGGGGAAATTCGTCGCGATTCTAACATCCGTCGAGACACCTTTGTTACGATGGCGTAAGGAGAACCCGCCACATGAACGACACGGCCACGCTTGTCGACTCGCTGCGTCGCCAGGGCGAGCGTGTCTGGGACGTACTACCAGACATCGGACTGGCGCTCCTGCTGCTGGCCGTCGGCTGGGTGCTCGCACGATTTGTGCGACGGGTCCTGCTGCGACTGCTCCGTGCCCTGCGGATTGATGAGGTGGCTGAGCGAGCCGGCTTCGAGGACTTTCTGGTCCAGGGGGGCGTGCAGTACACCACGGTGACGCTGATTGCCGGCACCGTCTACTGGCTCATCCTGCTCGGCGTGTTCATCGCGCTCCTGGACGCACTCGGCGTGCGCGCGGCCGGGGAACTCTTCGCGCGATTGATGCACTTTGTGCCGAATGTGATGCTCGCGGTGGGCATCCTGGTGTTTGGCACGCTGCTGGCCCGCGTGGTGGGCGGTGTGGTGACGAGTTATCTCAGCAACGTGGGCAGTGCGACCGCCGAACCCGTCGGTGCGCTGGCGCGGTATGCGATGTTGATTTTTGTGTTGTTCATGGCCGCTGAACAGGTCGCGATTGGCAGCGCTGTGCTGGTCTCCGCGTTTCAGATCGCGTTTGCGGCCGTCTGCCTCGCGGCGGCCCTGGCGTTTGGCCTCGGCGGGCGTGACTGGGCGGCGCGTGTGATCGACAGGCACACCAAGAAATAAACATGATCATTGATTGCCACACACACCTGAACTACTACGACGATGAGTCGGTGGACGATCTGGCGGGTTGCCTGACCCGCATGCAGACCGCCATGCGGCGCAACCGTGTGGGCGTGTCGATGGTGTTGACGTCGTACAAGGTCACACCAGGCCGGCCCTCCACACGAGCCGTCGTGGACGCCACCCGGCATCTGCCCAACATTCATGTGGTTGCCGGCGTGCCCTGGAAGACGCTGGGCCAGGAACACATCGATGAGTGGCGCGGCATGTTGCAGGCCGGCGAGATCAAGGGGCTGAAGTTGTATCCCGGCTACGAGCCGTTTTACCCGGCCGACCAGAAGCTCGAACCCGTCTATCGGCTCGCCGAAGAGTTTGATGTCCCGGTGATGATTCACTGCGGCGACACATATTCGCCGACCGGCAAGGTGAAGTTTGCGCACCCCCTGAACGTGGATGAGGTCGCGGTGGATTTCCCCAAGGTGAAGTTCCTGATTTGCCACCTGGGCAATCCATGGTTTCGCGACTGCATGGAAGTGGTCTACAAGAATGAAAATGTCTACACGGACATCTCGGGGTTGACGCTCGGGGACTTCTCCGACCGGTTCGAGGCGTACATGCGGCAGCAGCTCAAGGAGATGTTGTTGTGGGGCATGAACCCGCGCAAGGTGCTCTACGGCACGGACTGGCCCCTCGCCTCGATGGATTCGTACCTGCAGTTTGTGGACGAGCTCAAGTTGCCACCCAAGGATCGGGCCCTGATGCTGTTCGAAAACGCGGCGGCCCTTTTTAAGCTGGACATTCCGGCCGCACCGACGGGATTCGGCGCGTTGCTGAGGGGTATTTGAGCGAGGCGTTGCCGCCCCTGCGGCGGATCGACGGCTACCTGCCCCTGGAGGACCACGGCCTGGTGGGTGACGGGTCCACCGCCGCCCTGATCGGGCGCGACGGCGCCGTCAGTTGGTTGTGTGTGCCGCGGTTCGACTCGCCGCCGTTGTTGTGCGGGTTGCTCGACGCCACACGCGGGGGACACTTTCGCATCTCGCTGCGGGACGTGACCGGTGGACGGCAGTACTACGAGCCGGACACAGGGGTGCTGGTCACCGAACTGCAAAGCGCCAACGCCCTTCTGCGCGTGACCGACGCGATGACGTTTGTCGAGGGCGCCAGCCTGCTCGACGAACGGGAGATGGCGCGCGGCGAACTGCTGCGGAAAATCGAAGTGCTCCGCGGACCGGCGCCGGTCGAGATCGTCCTGGCGCCCAGGCAGGGCACCTCCGAACTGGGCGTGCACCTCGACTCCAACCTCTCACTGACGGGCTGGTCGACTGAGGTGACGCTCGACGAAGGTGCGGTGGCCTGGGTCGCATTGCGGTGGCGCAGCCAGAGTGAACCCGCAACGTTTGACGAGGTGATGGACCGGACCCGTCGCGCCTGGCAGACGTGGTCGACGTATCTGCAGTACGACGGGCCGCAGCGCGCCCTGGTGCGCCGTTCGGCGCTCACCCTGAAACTGCTCGACTACTTCGGCAACGGCGCCATTGTCGCAGCCCCGACGTCGTCGTTGCCTGAGGCGATCGGGGGCCCACGCAACTGGGACTATCGCTATTCGTGGATTCGTGATGCCGCGTTCTCCGTCGACGCGTTGCGCGCGATCGGTCTGGTCGACGAGGCGCGCGGGTTTTTGCACTGGGCGCTTCGCGCCTTTGCCAAAAGCGGCAGCCCGCGTGTCCTGTACACGGTGGAGGGGACGCCGCCCGAGCCCGAGTGGACGGATCCGAATCTGGAAGGGTACAGACGCTCCGGTCCGGTCCGATGGGGTAACGCGGCCGCCGACCAGATTCAGCACGATGTGTATGGCGAGATCGTCGACTGCGCGTCGCAGTGGGCACGCCTGCAGGGCGACATCACCCCGGAGTTGTGGGCGCAGTTGCGGCCGCTGATCGACGCCGCCAGTCTCGCCTGGCGGTCGCCCGACCAGGGGATCTGGGAGGTGCGCACACCGGGGCGCGTCTTTACGTACTCGGCCGCGGTGTGCCAGGTCGCACTGGAGCGTGGCGCCTCACTCGCTGAGCGATTTGGTCTCGAGGGGGACGTCGCCGGCTGGCGCAAGTCCGCCGAGGAAATCTGCGAGGTCATCATCCACGAGTCGTGGGACGAGGAGGAGCGGATGTTCACCGAACATCTGGGCGGCGGCAACGCGGACGCCAGCATGTTGACGTTGCCACTCCGCAAGGTTGTGTCCGCGCTCCATCCGCGCATGGTCTCGACCACCTCAGCGATCGTGCGTCGCCTCGGCGCCGGGAATGGGTTGTTGTATCGTTACCTGCCCAAACAGTCGCCCGACGGCCTGCCGGGCCATGAAGGCGCGTTTTTGTTGTGCAGCTTCTGGTTGGTGGACAACTTCACGTTGCAGGGGCGTCTCGATGAAGCGCACGCGCTCTACGATTCCCTCTGCGCGCGCGCCAACGCCGTCGGGTTGTTGCCGGAGCAAATCGATCCGCCGACCGGGGCCTTCCTCGGCAACTTCCCCCAGGCGTTCAGCCACGTCGGCGTGATTCAGAGCGGCGTGCGGCTGGCTGCGGCTCTACAGAACCGCGCCAAGGCGCGCAACGACGTCGGCGGTCACTGATTCGCGGGAGCCGGGGATGCTGCAGGCTGCGGCGTTCACGTGACCGCCGCCGCCAAACTGCACAGCGACCGCACGCACACTGACGTCGCCCTTGGACCGCATGCTGACGCGATACTGCGTGTCGGTCTGTTTGCGCACAAGCGCGACGGCCAGCACTTCTTTTGCGCCGAGTGGAAGGTTCACGAGGCCGTCGGTGTCGTCACTGGTGGCCCCACACGCCGCCAGAATGTCATCGTCGTAATACAACACCGCGAGACGGCCGTCGTGATGCAGTTCCATCGCGTTCAGGAGCGCGCCGGTGAGACGGATGCGCCCGATCGAAAAACTGTCGAAGATTTCCCGCGAGAGCTGTGCGGCCGAGAGCCCGGTGGCGGCAATACGCGCGCAGATGCGGAACGTGCGCTCTGAAATGGGGCCGTGCCGGAAGCCGCCCGTGTCGGTGGCGATCCCCAGGTAGAGGTGCGCCGCGATCTCCTGCGTCCACGTCACGCCCAGCGCGTCGATGACGTCGGCGACCATCTCCGCGCAGGCGGCGGCGGAGACGTCAAACCAGTTGACCGACCCGTACATCGTGTTGCCGATGTGATGGTCAATGTTGATGAGGGTCGGTCGTTCGAGGCCGGTGACTTCCGTCCGCGTCAGGTCACCACACTCCATGACGATGGTGACTTCATCGGCGGGGGAGAGGCCCTCCACTGCGGGGACCGCCGGCGCCACCACGATGCGCTCCATCCCGGGGAAGCGGAGATACGCCGCCGGCGCGGAATCCTTGTTGACGATGCGCACCCGTTTGCCGAGCGCATCAAGCGCAAACGCCATCGCCATCTGTGAGCCGATGGCGTCACCGTCGGGTCGCGCGTGTGATGTCAGCAGAAAGGTGTGGCCCGCGCGAATGGCGGCAGCGACGTCGACTGGGGATCCGTTCAACGCGGAGTTCAAGTTCACTCCGCGCTACGTTTGTCGGGATCTTCCGGCGTGTCCGTCGAGGCTTCCGCGTCGGGGGCTGCGCCTTCGGCCTCCTGGGCCTCGCGCTCACGTTTGAGGTCGAGCAGGATCTGCTCGATGCGATCCTGGTGTTCGATGGACTCGTCGTAGAAGAACTGCAGGTCCGGCACACGGCGGAGGCGGATCCGGGATCCGATCTGGCGACGCAGGAAGGGGATCGCCCGTTCCAGCGCCTTGACCGTTTCCTTCTTCTGTTTCTCGTCGCCCATCACGGTGTAGAGCACCCGTGCGAGCTGCAGGTCCGGCGTCACCTTTACCCGTGTGAGCGTGATGAACCCGACGCCGGGATCATGCACCTGCTGCGCAATGATCTGGCTCAACTCCTGGCGAATCTGTTCGCCGACGCGATCAGGCCGGGAGCCTTGTGCCATTACAGAATCGCCGCAATCTTCTGGATGTGGAAGACCTCGATCATGTCGCCGACTTCAATGTCGTTGTACTTGTCGAGGCTGATGCCGCACTCCATGCCCGACTTCACTTCGCCCACATCGTCCTTGAACCGACGCAGCGAACTGATACGGCCGGTCCAGAGCACCTTGCCGTCGCGGGTGAGACGCGCCTGGGCATCGCCCGCGCGTGTGATGCGGCCTTCGGTGACGATGCAGCCGGCGACCGTGCCGGCCTTCGGCGTGCTGAACGTCGCCTGCACCTTGGCGGCACCGATGCGCGCCTCCTGCAGGGTCGGTTCGAGCAGACCGGTCATGGCCTTCTTGATCTCGTCGGTCACGTGGTAGATGACCGAGTGCTGCCGAATCTCGATCTCTTCGCGCTCGGCCACTTCCGCGGCGTTGCGGTCCGGCTTCACGTTGAAGCCGATGATGACGGCCTTCGAGGCGGTGGCGAGCAGGACGTCCGACTCGTTGATCGCGCCGACGCCCGTGTGGATGATGCGGACCTTGACGCGTTCATCCGACAGCTTCGCGAGTGTGTCGGCGAGCACTTCGGCCGAACCCTGCACGTCCGCCTTGATGATGATGGCGAGTTCCTTCAGGTGACCCTCGGCCATCTGCTGCTGCAGCGACTCGAGTGTCATGCGTGACCCACGCGCGCCGAGCGCCTTGGCTTTGGCCTGCGTCTGACGATACGTGACGATCTGGCGCGCCTTGAGCGAGTCGTCCACCACCTGGAGGATGTCTCCGGGGGAGGGCAGCGCCGAGAGACCGAGGATTTCCACCGGTGTGGACGGGCCCGCCGACTTGATCTTGCGGCCGAGGTGGTCAAACAGCGCGCGCACTTTGCCGTCCACGGTGCCGGCAATGAAGAGGTCGCCTTCACGAATGGTGCCGTCCTGCACGAGCACGGTCGCCACCGGACCACGGCCCTTGTCGAGTTTGGCTTCGAGCACGGTGCCCTGCGCCATCCGCATCGGGTTGGCCTTGTGGGTACCGATGTCGGCGACCAGCAGAATCATCTCGAGCAACTGGTCGAGGTTGGTCTGCTGTTTGGCTGACACTTCAACCGTGACCGTCGTGCCGCCCCATTCTTCGGGCTGCAGTCCGAGTTCCGACAGTTCGCGCTTGACCCGTTCCGGGTTCGCACCGGGCACGTCAATCTTGTTGACCGCCACGATGATCGGCACGTTGGCCGCCTTCGCGTGGTCAATGGCTTCCTTCGTCTGCGGCATGACGCCGTCATCAGCCGCCACCACGAGGATGACGATGTCGGTGACCTTGGCGCCGCGGGCGCGCATCATGGTGAAGGCCGCGTGACCCGGTGTGTCAAGGAACACGACGCGACGTTTGTTGACGTCGACCGAATACGCGCCGATGTGCTGGGTGATGCCGCCGGCTTCGCCCTGGGCGACCTTCGCCTTGCGGATCGCGTCGAGCAGCGTCGTCTTGCCGTGGTCAACGTGACCCATGACGGTGACGACCGGGGCGCGTTCGACCATGTCTTCGGGATTGGAGGCCGTCGTTTCGACGTCGACCACCTCTTCTTCGAACGACCGGATGAGCACTTCCGCGCCGAAGTCGCGCGCGATGAGCTGCGCGGTGTCGGCGTCGAGTGTCGAGTTGATGGTCATCATCATGCGACGGTCCATCAACTTCTTCATGACGTCCTTCGCCTTGACCTCAAGTTTGTCCGCCAGATCCTTCACCGTCATACCCTCCGCGAGGGTGATGAGTTTGGTGATGGGCGGCAACGCCTCGGGCATCTGCTGATGCGTCGGACGGTCGTCGCGACGCGGGCCCTTCGAACGGGGGCCGGAGTACGCGGGGCGGTAAGTGGACTGACCCGGACGATGCTGGCCAAACGGCGGGCGGGCACCGGGCGCGCCGCCGGGCTGACCGGGGCGAACGGGCTGCGAGGGCAGCGGACGCGGTCCAC
>CAYRGW010000140.1:0-7629 GCA_964423815.1 uncultured Solibacteraceae bacterium
GGCTCGAAGAGGATGACGATGACGGCCGACGTGAGTCGGTCGGAAATGACGGCATGGACGGTGGCGACACACGGCTTTCGCCGGTGCTTCCGCCCCCTGACGACGTCGAACCGCCCCCGGATGAGCCACCCGACGAACCGCCGGACGAACCCGAGGACGACCCGCCGGTGCGGGGAATCGCTGTCTGGGCCGACAACACAGCAGGGACGGCCAGAGCCGCCGTGACGGACAGGACCACGAGCGAGCGGGAATAACGAACCATAACCATGTCTCCTTCAACCCTCGGCAGGGGCTTCTCGCTGCTGGCTATTGCAACAATACTGCCACTCTTGTCAGGGGGCAATCCCGGCCAAACATGAGGGAATAGACGCCCCGGCGTCCTTGGCACCGGTCACTGGGTGGCCTCCCTGGCGGACGGCCACGGCCGCGCGGCGGTGTTTCGTAATACGATGCCAAATTGGCCATGATCCAGACCCACGCCACCACGGTCCTCGCCGTTCGCCACCAGGGAAAAGTTGTCATGGCCAGTGATGGCCAGGTGACCCTGGGGCAGACGGTCGTCAAACACGGAGCCCGGAAGGTCCGGCGCCTGTATCAGGACCGGGTGCTCGCCGGGTTTGCGGGGTCGGCGGCTGACGGGTTCGCCCTGTATGCCCGGTTTGAGTCCAAGCTGGAGGCCCATCGTGGCAACCTCGAACGGGCGTCGGTGGAACTCGCCAAAGAATGGCGCACGGATCGCGCCTTGCGTCGTCTCGAAGCGATGCTCCTGGTGGCTGATCCCCAGGCGATGTATCTGTTGTCGGGCACCGGCGACTTGATTGAGCCCGATGACGGCATCATGGGCATCGGGTCGGGCGGCGCGTTTGCCATGGCGGCCGCGCGCGCCCTTGTGGCCCACTCCTCGTTGACGCCTCGCGCCATCGTTGAACACGCGATGGGCATTGCGGCTGACATCTGTGTGTATACCAACGCCCGCCTGACACTGGAAGAGATCTGATGAACAGCCTCACGCCACGGGAGATCGTGGCTGAACTCGACAAATACG
Organism: uncultured Solibacteraceae bacterium; assembly: GCA_964423815.1. Taxonomy (GTDB): domain Bacteria; phylum Acidobacteriota; class Vicinamibacteria; order Vicinamibacterales; family SCN-69-37; genus SYFT01. The sequence goes on from CAYRGW010000140.1 coordinate 1,046, forward strand.
TCGTCGGCCAGGCGAAGGCCAAACGTGCGGTGGCGATTGCCCTCAGGAATCGGTATCGCCGGCAGCGGTTGCCGCAGGAGATGGCCGAGGATGTGGCACCGAAGAACATCCTGATGATTGGCCCGACCGGCGTCGGCAAGACGGAAATCGCCCGTCGCCTGGCGCGGCTGGCGCAGTCGCCGTTTCTGAAGATCGAAGCGTCGAAGTTCACCGAGGTGGGCTACGTCGGTCGTGATGTCGAATCGATGGTGCGCGACCTCGTCGAAATCGCGGTGAAGATGGTGCGCGAAGAGCGGGAGACCGAGGTGCGGGAACGCGCCGAAAAGGCGGCAGAGGAGCGGTTGCTCGACTTGTTGCTGCCGCCGGTACCGGTCACCACCTCCGGGTTTGGCGCGGGGTCGACCGAGGATCAGATGGCGCGTGATCACGCGTCGGCGACCCGGGAGAAGTTGCGCGAGCAGTTGCGGGCGGGCAAGTTTGACGCACGCATGGTGGAACTCGATGTCCCTCAGAAATCGATGCCGTCGTTTGAGGTGATTGCCGGATCCTCGGTCGAGGAGATCGGCGTCAATCTGCGCGACATGATGCCCGGGATGTTCCAGGGACGCACCCGCCGCCGGTCGGTCTCGGTGATCGAGGCGCGCGAGATGCTGATTCAGGAAGAAGGGCAGAAACTCATCGACATGGACGGCGTGGCCAAGGCCGCGATCGATCGCGTCGAGAACTCCGGCATCATCTTCCTCGACGAGATCGACAAGATCGCCGGCAAGGAAGGCGGGCATGGTCCCGATGTCAGCCGCGAGGGTGTCCAACGCGACATCCTGCCGATTGTCGAGGGCACCACGGTCAATACCAAACACGGCATGGTCAAGACCGACCACGTGTTGTTTATTGCGGCGGGCGCGTTTCATGTATCGAAACCGTCGGACCTGATCCCGGAACTCCAGGGGCGGTTTCCGATTCGGGTCAATCTGGAAGCGCTCGGACGTGACGAGTTTGTCCGCATCCTGACCGAACCGCGCAGCGCCCTCATCACGCAGTACATCGCCCTGATGGCGACCGAAGGCGTGGACCTGGTGTTTACGCCCGAGGCGATTGTCCGGGTGGCGGAGTTGGCGACGCTGGTGAATGAGCGCACGGAGAACATCGGCGCACGGCGGTTGCATACCGTCATGGAGCGGTTGCTCGACGAAGTCTCGTTTCATGCTCCCGATCTCGGCGGGCAATCGATTACGATTGACCCCGCCTACGTGGATCGCATGCTCGCTGACATCGCCAAAAGCGACGACCTGTCGCGGTACATCCTGTGAGACGCGCGCACCTCGCGGTCGCCGCCGTCGTCTTGGCCACTGGCGTCACCGCCGCGTGCGGGCAGAAGGGGCCGCCCCTGCCGCCGCTCCGTCCCGTGCCGGCCAGTCCCACAGAGGTGGCGGCGCGGCGTGTCGGTGATCGGGTACACCTGCGCTTCACCATTCCGTCCACCAACCAGGACCCCTCCACTCCACTCGTGTTGTCCCGGGTCGATATCTACGCCCGCTCGGTCGGATATGGGTCAGAACCGCCGGCGTTGACGCAGTTGGTGCATCGCGATTTTCTCGTGGATTCGATCGAGGTGCGGCCGACGCCGCCGCCCAACGCGCCGCCGGCCGACCCCGCGGCGCCTGTGGATCCGAGACCCGCGGCCGGAGACGTGGCCGTGTGGTCCGAGACGTTGCCCGTCGGCGCGGAACGTGCGCTCGCCCTGACGCGCGCGCAACAGGTCACGCAGAATGCACGACGCCCCCTGCCGCTGGTGTTATGGCCCTCGTCGGTCGTGGTGCCGTTTACGCGGATTGTGCTGCCGACCCGCTACTACGTGATGGTCCCCGTCTCCGTGCAGGGACGCAACGGTGCGCCGTCCGTGGTGTTGCCCGTGCGGCTGGGGGGCTCGCCGCCGGTGCCGACGGATGCGGCACTGACACACTCGGAAACGACCTTAACCCTGACCTGGACCTCGCCGGCCGGCGCCGGGGCCATGATCTATGAATCCACGCCCGATGGTGTCGAGGCGTCTGCGCCGATCGAGCCCACACCGATCAGCACGGGCACCTGGTCCACACCGGTGATCTTCGGGGTCGAGCGGTGTTTCACGATCAGGCAGGTGCAGGTGGATGCCGGCGTCTCAACCGAGAGTGCGCCGGCGGGGCCGATCTGCCTAACGGCGAAGGACGAGTACCCCCCGGCCACTCCCACCGGCCTGGTGGGCGTCAGCGATACCGGACGCGTGATTCTTTCCTGGACGGCCGTGGCGACGACGGACCTGGCGGGGTATCACGTATTGCGCGGGGAAGGGCCCGGGGCAACGCTGCAGCCGCTGACCACCACCCTGGTGTCGGCCACCGATTTTGTCGACACGACCGTCCGGCCGGGTGTCGAATACATTTATGCCGTGGTCGCCGTGGATCGTGCGGGTAATCGCAGCGAACCCTCGGCGACACTCACAGTGATGGGACGGGAACGATGACACGACTGTATCGAATTGCCTACGAAGGTGGAACACGTTACGCGGCCGAGCACGAAGGCCAGTGGCATCTGGTGGAGGGTGATGTGTTTGGCACCTGGACCAGGGGCGCCGCGATTGCGTCGGAGGGCCACACGCTGCTCGCGCCCGTGTTGCCGTCCAAGATTGTCTGTGTGGGCCTCAACTACAAGGACCACGCCGCCGAGCAGAACAAGCCGCTGCCGGCCGAACCGCTCCTCTTCATCAAGCCGTCCACGACGGTGATTGGGCCGGGCGAGGCGATTCAGGCGCCCGCCTGGGCCGGCCGGATTGACCACGAAGCCGAACTGGGTCTGGTCATCGGCAAACGCGCACATCGTGTGCCGCTTCATCAGGCCAACGACTACATTCTGGGACTCATCGCGGTCAACGACGTGACGGCGCGCGAGCTGCAGAACAAGGACGGGCAGTACACCCGCTGCAAGGGGTTCGACACCTTCGGCCCGATCGGTCCGTGTATTGCCACGGGGCTTGATGGTCGTGACCTGGCCGTGCGTGGTTACGTCAACGGCCACCTGCGGCAGGACTCCCGCACACGCGAACTCATCTTCACCATTCCAGAACTCGTCGCCTACATAACGTCAATCATGACGCTGCTGCCCGGCGACATCATCTCCACCGGCACACCCTCGGGCATCGGTCCGATTCTGCCCGGTGACTCGGTGACGGTCTCCATTGAAGGCGTCGGCGCCCTAACCAATCCCGTGGTGGTCCAATGAAAATTTTCCTCGATACAGGCAACCTGAAAGAAATCGAAGCCATGATGCCGCTGGGCATCGTTGATGGCGTCACGACCAATCCGTCGCTCATGGCGAAGGAAGGTGGCGATCCGCGCGCGATCATCAAGTCCATCTGTGATGTGGTGCAGGGACCGGTCAGTGCCGAGGTGGTCGCGACCGAGTGGGAGGGCATGGTCCGCGAGGGCCGCGACCTCGCCACGATCGACCCCCACGTGGTCGTCAAGGTCCCGTTCACCCGTGATGGTGTGCGCGCGACCAAAATCCTGGCCGACGAGGGGATTCGCGTCAACGTGACGTTGATCTTCAGCGCGACGCAGGCGTTGATTGCGGCCAAGGTCGGCGCGGCGTACGTCAGCCCGTTTGTGGGCCGGCTCGATGACATCGCGTCGGACGGCATGGGCCTGATTCGCCAGATCGTCGACATCTTCGACTCGTATCCCTACACCACGGAAATTCTCGTCGCGAGTGTGCGTGGCCCCATGCACATCGTTGAAGCCGCGCGGATGGGCGCGGATGTGTGCACGTGCCCGGCCTCGGTGGTCGAAGCGTGTTTTAAACATCCGCTCACGGACATCGGTCTTGAAAAATTCATGGCCGACTGGGCGAAGTCGCAGGCGGGCAAGAAGTGACGACACCTCAGGAACGGCTGGCGGCACTGGAGCGGCTGGCGGAACTGGGGGGCGGCGAAGATCGGCTCCGGAAGCAGCGCGACGCCGGCAAGTTGACGGCGCGTGAGCGGATCGATCTGTTGTTTGATGCGGGGACGTTTGAAGAGTTCGACAAACTGGTGACCCACCGGTGCCGCGACTTCGGCATGGAGAAGGAACTGGTGCCGGGTGACGGCGTGGTCGCCGGACACGGGCGTGTGGACGGCCGGCCCGTCTATGCGTTTGCCCAGGACTTCACCGTGTTTGGCGGGTCACTGTCGGAGACCAACGCCGCCAAGATCGTCAAGGTCATGGATCTGGCGATGAAGATGGGGGCGCCGGTCGTCGGCTTGAATGACTCGGGTGGCGCGCGCATCCAGGAGGGTGTCCTGTCGCTGGCCGGGTACGCCGATATCTTTCTGCGCAACACACTGGCCTCGGGGGTGATTCCCCAGATCTCCGCCATCATGGGGCCGTGTGCCGGGGGCGCCGTGTATTCGCCCGCGATCACCGACTTCAACATCATGGTTGAGGGCACGAGCTACATGTTCGTGACCGGTCCGGATGTGATCAAGACCGTCACACACGAAGAGGTCACCAAGGAGGAACTTGGCGGGGCGATGACCCACAACGCGGTCAGTGGCGTGGCGCACTTTGCCGTGCCCACCGATCGCGAGTGCATCCTGCTCATTCGCGAGCTGCTCGGGTATCTCCCGTCCAACAACCTGGATGATCCCCCGCGCGTGGCGACCAGTGATCCCGTCGACCGGGAAGACGAGGCGATGGACAGCGTCGTTCCGGAGCAGCCGAACCAGCCGTATGACATGCACGACCTCATTCAGCTGGTGGTGGATGACGCGGCGTTCCTGGAGGTCCACCAGCACTACGCGCAGAACATCATCACGGGGTTTGCGCGGCTGGGCGGGCGTTCGGTGGGCATCGTGGCGAACCAGCCGAAGGTGCTCGCCGGCTGCCTGGACATCGACGCCTCGGTCAAGGGCGCACGTTTTGTGCGCTTCTGTGATGCGTTCAATATTCCGATCATCACGTTTGAAGATGTTCCCGGATTTTTGCCCGGTGTGCGACAGGAACACGCCGGCATCATTCGCGCCGGCGCGAAGTTGTTGTACGCCTACGCGGAAGCGACGGTGCCCAAAATCACCGTCATCACCCGCAAGGCCTACGGTGGGGCGTATTGTGTGATGGCGAGCAAACACATCCGCACCGACTTCAACTTTGCGTACCCGACGGCCGAGATTGCCGTCATGGGCCCGGAGGGGGCGGTCAATGTGTTGTTCCGACGGGAGCTGATGCAGGCGGCCGACCCGGTGGCGCGTCGTGCGGAGCTGGTCGGCGAGTTCCGCGAAAAACTCGCGAACCCGTTTGTGGCCGCCTCGCGCGGATTTGTGGACGAGGTCATCGCTCCCCGATTCACGCGGTCAAAACTCATTGCGGCGCTGGCCAGTTGCGAAAACAAGCGCGACAAGAACCCGCCGAAGAAACACGGCAATATCCCGCTGTGAGCGCGCCAAAAGTTCTCATCGCCAATCGCGGCGAAATCAGTGTCCGCGTGATTCGAGCCTGTCGTGAGATGGGACTTGGCACGGTGGCCGTGTATGCCGAACCCGATCGGACGGCGCTGCACGTGCGCCAGGCTGACGAGGCCTATCTGATCGGTGACGGGCCGGCCAGCGACAGTTACCTGCGCATCGACAAACTGATCGACGTGGCGAGGCGCGCAGGCGCGACGCTGGTGCACCCGGGGTATGGGTTTCTCGCCGAGAACGAAGACTTCGCCCAGGCGTGTCAGGACGCCGGGCTGACATTTATCGGCCCGACCCCGGACGCGATTCGCCGTATGGGCAGCAAGACGGGGGCGCGGCAGGTGGCCATGGCCGCCGGCGTGCCTGTGGTGCCGGGCACCGAGACGCCCTTCGCCGACCACGCGTCAGACGAGGAGATCGTCGCGGCCGCGAAGGCGATCGGGTATCCCCTCGTGGTGAAGGCGGTCTCGGGGGGCGGCGGCAAAGGCATGCGCACGGTCGCGACGCCGGACGACCTGCTCGCGGCCGTTCGCACCGCGCGGTCCGAGGCCGGATCCGCGTTTGGTGACTCGGCGGTCTACCTCGAACGCAAGATTCTGCATCCGCGCCATATCGAAGTGCAGTTGATGGGCGACACGTTCGGGACGGTGATTCCGTTTGTCGAACGGGAGTGCTCGATCCAGCGCCGCCATCAGAAGGTCGTGGAAGAGTCGCCCTCGCTGGCGCTCACGCCGGAGACACGGCGGGCGATGGCGGAGTGCGCAGCGGCGGTGGCCAGAACCGTCGGCTACACCAACGCGGGCACGATTGAGTTTCTGCTCGACGAGGACGGCAAGTTCTACTTCCTCGAGATGAACACACGCCTGCAGGTGGAACATCCGGTCACGGAACTGGTGACCGGCATTGACCTCGTGCACTGGCAGTTGCGCGTGGCGATGGGTGAACGCCTCACCATTGATCCCGTGCAGGCACTCACCCCGCGGGGACACGCGATTGAGTGCCGCATCTACGCCGAGGATCCCGATCAGAACTTCATGCCGTCACCGGGCCTGATCCGGGGACTCAGTGTGCCCGGGGGGCCCGGGGTGCGTGACGATCGTGGTGTGTCGGCGGG
>CAYRGW010000140.1:7639-8306 GCA_964423815.1 uncultured Solibacteraceae bacterium
GGGTTTCGAGATTCCGCTGTTTTATGACTCGATGATCTCCAAGCTGGTGGTCTGGGGTGAAGATCGCACGCAGGTGATCGCGCGTCTTCGCCGGGTCCTGAGTGAATACCGGGTCGCCGGAGTGCGCACCACGCTGCCGTTTTTCCGGTGGCTGGTCGGTCAGCCGGAATTTTCAGCCGGTGCGTTTGATACGACGTACCTCGATGGTCTCCTGGCGTCGCGCAAGGGCCAGTCGTTTGTGGAGCCCACCGATCAGGACCGTCGTGACGCCGCGCTGGTGGCCGGGATCGCGGCGTGGTTCCGGGCGCATCAGGCCGCCGGGGCTCCGGTGGCCAGCGGCCAGACCAGTGGCTGGCGCCGGGCGGCGCGTGAGGATGGACTGCGATGAGATTTGATGTCGACGTCGCCGGTCGCCCCAGCACGCTGCAGATCGAGCGGACGCCCGACGATCGGTTCCAGGTCTGGATCGACGGCGAGGCCCACGCGGTGGACGTGCGCCAGACCGATGTCGGCCTGTCGCTGGTGTTTGAGGATGGCCGGTCGCTGGAGGCCGCCGCCACCCCACAGGGCGCAGGCGAGTGGCTCATCCAGTTGCCCCATGTCGACGTCGCCGTGGTGGTCGACGGCCAGCGGCATGGCCGGCGCGGGGCGGGGGGGCCGTCGGGGG
>CAYRGW010000141.1:0-8302 GCA_964423815.1 uncultured Solibacteraceae bacterium
CGCTGCCGGAGGCGCACCCGCCGCGGCAGGGCGGCGGAAGGTGGGCGCGCCGCCGGTCGAATACAACAACGCCGTCGACGCCACGGCCAGCAGGGACTTTGATCCTGCTTCTGACGTGACCCGCTCGGGTGCGCCGCTCGTACGGGTGCGGTAGATGTCGGAGCGTGTCAGGTCGGCTTCGTCAGCGCCCACAAAAAACAGGGTCTGGCCGTCGGCTGCCCACTGGGGGGACGCCTTGAGGAGGGTGCCCGTGTCGACCACCCGTTCGGTGCCGGTGGCCAGGTCACGCACCATCAACGCGCCGTCGCGCGCCTGGGCCCAGGTGTTGGCCAGCGTGGCCTGCTGGGCCGTCTGCCCGTCGGTCAACGGCATCTGTTGTGGAGGACGCACCCAGGCGATGTGGGTCCCCGCCGGGTTGATGACGGCGCCGCCGCCCTGAAGTTCGGTCGTGACCGGGGCGTTCGCCACCGCGCGCACGACACGCGTGACCACCGCATTGGCCGGACCGGCCTCGTAGGTCACCCATTGCCCATTGGGCGAGAGTTTTGGCAGCCGTCCATCCCCGGCAATTTCGACGGACGGATACCACTCACCGGTCAGCAGCGCGATGCGCTCCAGATACGCGGCGGCCGCCGGGGATTTCATGATGCCGATGAGACGGGGCAACGCCTCGTGGTACCGGCCCGCCTCCCAATGTTCCACCGCCGCGCGGTAGTCGGTCTCGGGCGTGCCTTGCGCCGAGACGGCACCCGGCAGGAGTCCCGCCCACAGAAGGCCGAGCGCGACAAACAGGGTGGGAAGCAGGAGGAGTCGGGAGAGACGTGCCATGGCCGACATGATAGGCCATACTGGGCGTGAGAGGTGTTGATGACCCCGAATGTACTGGGTGCAATTAATGGGCAGGTCGCTGCCGAGTTTTCCGCGTCGTTTTCGTATCTGGCGATGGCCGCCTGGTGTGAACACCACCAGTTCACCGGCGCCGGCCACTGGTTCCGCCTGCAGAGTCAGGAAGAACATGCGCACGCCATGAAGTTGCTGGACTTTTTGATCGCGCGCCACCATCCGGTCCACCTGGGCGGGATTGCCGAGCCGCGGGCGACGTTCGATTCATTGCTCGACGTGTTTGAGAATGCGCAGGCGCAGGAGAAAGTCGTCAGCCAGCAGATCGACGCGCTCTACGAGATGGCGTTCACCGAAAAGGTGTTTGCCGCCATGGCCGAGCTGCAGTGGTTCATCACCGAGCAGGTCGAAGAGGAAAAAAACGTCCGCGAGATCGTGTCGAAGCTGCGCATGGTCAAAGACGACCCGTCCTCCATCCTGGATTTGGACCGAGAGCTGGGTGCGCGCGCGGCGGAACCGGCGGCGGGCGCCGGAGCCTGACCCCGGGACCTCGGGACCCAGGGACTTCGGGACTTCAGACCCGCGGCGTCAGGACGGCCTGACGCGCGAGGTCAAGGCTGCTGTAGGTTTCGAAGATCCCGCCCAGGCCGGCCAGGGTCAGCAGTGCCGTAATGCGCTGGGTGGGGCAGACCAGCACCAGTCGGCCTCCCTGGCGCGCCACGGTGATGTGGGCGCCGATGAGCTCGCCCAGCCGGGTGCTGTCGATGTACGGGACCTGGGCCAGGTCAAGAATGACGGCCCGCGCGCCGTCGGCGAGCGCCTGCGTGGCCTCGGCTTTGAGCAGGCCGGGTGTGTCGTTCACCGTGAGGCGGCCCACCATTGCCAGCACCGCAATGGCGTCGACGTGGTGCCGGGTGATTTCCATGGCTTAAGATTAACCCCATGTCGATCGCTTCCCTAAGTGCTGTTCGCCGCGTTCCTGCGGCCGTCAATGAACCCGTCAAGTCCTACGCCCCCGGCTCCCCTGAGCGGGCCGAGCTCAAGGCCAGGCTGACCTCCATGGCCATCGAGCGGGTGGATATTCCGATCATCATCGGCGGCAAGGAGATCCGGACGGGCAAGACCGGGCGGTCCGTGATGCCGTTTGACCATGGCCACGTGCTGGCCGACTACCATCTGGCGTCGCCCGAACATGTCCAGCAGGCGATTGCCTCCGCCGTGGCGGCGCGCAAGGAGTGGGCGAACTGGCCGTGGGAAGACCGCGCGGCCGTCATCCTCAAGGCTGCCGAGCTCCTGACCACCACCTGGAAGTCGACCCTCAACGCCGCCACGATGCTCGGCCAGGCCAAGACGGTGTATCAGGCCGAGATCGATGCCGCCTGTGAACTCATCGATTTCTGGCGGTTCAACGCGCAGTACGCGCAGGAAATCTACAGCGATCAGCCGGCCAACAGCCCCGGCATGTGGAATCAGCTGGAGTACCGCGGCCTGGAAGGGTTCATCTACGCGGTGTCGCCGTTCAACTTCACGGCCATCGGCGGCAACCTCTCGAGTGCGCCCGCGCTGATGGGCAACACGGTGGTGTGGAAACCCGCGTCGACCGCGATGCTCAGCGGTTACTACATCATGAAGATTTTTGAGGCGGCCGGCATGCCGCCCGGCGTCATCAACTTTGTGCCGGGCAACGCCGCCGACGTGAGCAACGTGGTGTTGCACTCGCCGGATCTGGCGGGCATCCACTTCACCGGCAGCACCGCAGTCTTCCAGAGCATGTGGAAGACCGTGGGCGAAAACATCGCCAACTACAAGACCTATCCGCGTCTGGTCGGGGAAACCGGCGGCAAGGACTTCATCATCGCGCACCCGTCGGCGGACCCGGCGGCCATCGCGGTGGCGATCGTGCGCGGCGGCTTTGAATACCAGGGCCAGAAGTGTTCGGCGGCCAGCCGCGTGTATGTGCCGCAGTCGCTCTGGGGTGAAGTGCGGGATCGCACGATCGCGATGATGCGCGAGATCAAGATGGGTGACCCGCGCGACTTCCGCAACTTCATGAGCGCCGTGATCGACAAGAAGGCGTTTGATCGGATCGCCGGCTACATCGGTGATGCGAAGAAGGGCGCGAAGATCCTGCAGGGCGGCGGGTGTGACGACTCGAAGGGGTACTTCGTCGAGCCGACCCTGATCGAAACGACCGACCCGTCCTACCGACTGATGTGTGAAGAGATCTTCGGACCGGTCGTCACGACCTACGTGTACCCGGACGCCAAGTGGCACGAGACACTCGAGATTCTCGACCGGACGTCCCCCTACGCGTTGACCGGCGCGGTGTTTGCAACCGAGCGGTCGGCCGTGCGTGAGGCGACCAGCGCCCTGCGTAATGCCGCCGGCAACTTCTACATCAACGACAAGCCGACAGGCGCCGTGGTCGGCCAGCAGCCGTTTGGCGGCGCGCGCGCGTCGGGCACCAACGACAAGGCCGGTTCGAAGTCGAACCTGACGCGCTGGGTGAGCACCCGCACGATCAAGGAGACCTTTGTGCCGCCGACCGACTACAAATACCCGTTCATGGCCGGCGAATAACCGGCAGGCGTTCGGCCTGATTCCAGCGCGCAATGAGCGCGCTGGAATCAGCCAGATGCCGCAGCGCCAGATCCACCGCCCCCGGATCCCGCGTCCACCACAACAGACTCGCCGCCGCCTCCACAGACCGGTACCACGTCCGCAGCCCGCGGCCGTTGTACGCCGCCCAGTTGGCGAAGGTGTGTGCCGCGAGGAAACGCCCGACCACACGTGCAGGCAGCTCGGTCGTCCCGGCCACCATCGCGCGATCCACATCGGCTCTCCACTCGGCAGGCACTGAGTGCCGGACGTCCTCCACGTGGGCGCCGAGCTCGGTTGGCGACGGCGCCCACTCGTCCACCTGCGCAATCTGCGCGAGATCACACGCACGATGCACCGCGTCACCGAGGAGCGACGTGCCCGGTCGCCACGTGTGCAGGGTTTCCACCATGAGGGCCAGGCGGGGCAGTGCGGTCGTCGGGTGTTCGGAGACCAACGCCACGGCGCGGCGTTCGATGAGCCACCAACTCTCCCAGTCGAGCAGGCACCGCGGGTGCAGGAGCGGGGGCACGTCGGGCGAGGCATCGAGGCCCACGTATTCCCCGTGCAGGGGAAACGCGCGGGCGCGATCAACGATCGTCACCGGCGCGTCGGGACGATCAAGCTGACGTCGCGCCGTCGGGCAATAGTGCGACAACGTCACGGACGTGCCACGCGGATCGGTCACCGACTGTCGCGGAAATTGCCGGCACGAGAGGGGGATCGCGGCCTCGCCGAGTGCGCGCTGAATCCGGCATCCGCCGGACGCATGGGTGTCGTGAAACACACAGTGCCCATGCACACGCCCGAGCACGATGCCCCCGCGCAGGCTCGTATCCAGTGCCGGCACCGCGGTGGTGGTGGCGACCAGACGTGAGGCGTCAAGGGCCTGCGACACGGTCTCGACGAGTCTGGCCTCCACCGGAATCGGCCAGTTCGACGAACAACATCGTCCCGTGTGGGCACACGCGTAGTCGGCATGAAACGACAAGACACGAACCGCCCGCGAACAACTGGACACGGGTCAGCGATCGGCGGTCAGCGGTCGCAGCAGCGACTGGAGGAGTTCCATCCGCCACGCGCCATTCACGGGGTTGTGGTACCCGAACTCGGCCTCTTCCGGCAGGAGGTCGCGACGATGGCGGGCGGGTTCGAAGGACGTGCCTTCATGCCACTCGTTGAAGGTGTTGACGTACGTGAGGAAAAAACCCCGGCGTGCGTTGTAGCGCGCAGGATCGGCCTGCAGCACCAATGTGCGGTCAAACGATTCCAGCACGCGGTTGTACGAGGCGGCTTGTGCGCGAATCCGCGAGCTCTCGTCGTTCCAGTCCATCGAGGCGACCGGCGGCTCGAAGGGCAGCGGGATGTCACAGACGTGACGTGGCGCGATCGGCTGAAAGCCATCAAAGCCGCAGTTGATGGCAAACGAATACAGCAGGTTGTTGCCGCCGAAGTTGGTGGCCGCCGCCGCCCACGAGGACGGCCGCACGTAACTGTCGTAGATCGCCATGCCGTCAAACCCCGCATCGCGGGTGCGCCCGACGTCGAGCGAGTCGGCCAGCAACGTAATGCGATCAAACGTGGACCGGGTGGCCTCGCGCAACAGGTCGGTCTGCTGTCGCCAGACCGCATCGGGCTGGTAGTCGGGCACGGTCTGAACCGTGCCCGTGCAGTCGACCACCGTGGGCGGCAGGATGGTCCGGAATCCCTTGATCACCGGTGCCGACGTGCCGTCGGCGTTTTCGAGCAGCAGGAAGTTGTCCCACTGGCGCCGCTCGCCATATTCACGCAGGACGTACAACACGTCGTCGGCAAACGTCACCGCGCGATTGTCCGCATACGGCTCCATGTGGAACGTCACATGGATGTCGTGATCACGCATGATGTCCATGATGAGCGGCGTTGTGCGGTCCTCAAACGATCCGCGGCCCCACCAGCTGATCGCAATGGCACCGACGCCCATCTCGGCCATCCAGCGCGCGTGTTGTTCGATGACCGCGGGGTCGGCGGAGCTGTACGGCCCGAGGTGCGGCATGGTCGTCGACGCGATGCCGTACGGCGGCTCGTACCCGGTGTCGCTCCAGTGCACGTACGGGTTGGTCTGGTACCAGGGGTAATACTCGAACACGAAGTGGCGGCGCAGGTGGGGGAATCGTGCGCGCAGGAGCTGACCGGCCGAGGAGATCGGGAGGTGCAGTTCCCGTTCCCGCAACACCGGTTCGAGGAAATCCGCATCGACGCTGCGTCCAAAACGAGCGATCCGGGCCGATCCGGTCCGTTGCGCCGCGCCGACCGACGAATCGCCGTGCCACTGCGCGGCAGGGACGGGGAAACCCGCCGCACGTCGTGCCGCGCCGTCAAGCGGCGCGGGTGTCGCGCCCGGCTTCTGGTCAAAACCCAGATGCATCAACGCGGCGCCATTGGCCGCAGCCAGACCGGCCTTCAGAAGCGCGCGACGGGACAGTCGGGACACTGCGACATCTTAATATCGAAGTCCCGAGGTCCCGGAGTTCCTGGGTTCTCGAAGTCCAGGCAGGTAGCTGCTATACTGCGAGTCCCGCCGCCGGAGTGGCGAAACTGGCAGACGCGCGAGACTCAAAATCTTGTTCGCTTAACGGCGAGTGTGGGTTCGATTCCCTCCTCCGGCACCAATTTGTGATCGTACGCGGAGGGTAGATGGCCGGACTCATCTTGCGGTGGATTGCCAACGCAATCGCGATCTACATGGTGTCCTCGCTGCTGGAAGGCATGCGGGTGGACTCCGTGCAGGACGCCATCATTGCCGGCGCCGTCCTTGGCATCATCAACTCCATCGTCCGGCCGGTGCTGGTGCTGCTCACCCTGCCGGTCACCATTCTCACGCTGGGACTGTTCTATTTCGTCATATCAGCGTTCTGCCTTTGGCTGACGTCGTGGTTCCTGGCCGGCTTTGAAGTCGGCGGGGCCTTCACCACGTTTGTCGCCGCCCTCCTCGTGGGTTTCATCAGCGCGGTCATCACGAGCGTGCTGCAGGGAGCCACCCAGAAAGAAAAAGGACGATAGGTATGCGGATGCGAATGGTCGTGCTGGCGGTGGTGCTCGGGTGCGTGGCGTGGGGACCGGCCGGTGAGGTCGCCGAAGCGCAGCGCGGACGGAAGGCGCAGATCGCCGAAGCCGACCTAAGGCAGTGGCTCACGTACTTGTCGTCGGACGCCCTCGAGGGCCGGCAGATCTTCACCGAAGGGTACGGACTCGCGACGCAGTACATCGCCGAGCGCCTCAAGGAGGCCGGCGTCAAACCCGGAGGCGACAACGGCACCTATTTCCAGTCGGTCAAACAACACGCCTACCGGATCACCAACAACTCGACCCTGACCGTCGAAGCACCGGGCAAGGCGCCGGTGACCTTCAAACACGGCGAAGGCGTGACGTTTGCCACCAACGTGGGCGGGCGACAGACGTTGACCTTTGATGGCCTCGAATTTCTTGGATACGGACTCTCGGTCACCGAGCCCGCGCACGACGACTATGCCGGCCGTGACGTCAAAGGCAGACTCGCTGTCTGGATGGGCACGGGCCCCGCGTCGGTGCCGGCGGCCGGACGTGGTGGGGCAGCGGCACGCAACCGGTTTGCCATTGAAATCAAAGGCGCTCGCGCCGCGCTGAGTTTTGCGCCCAGCCCGGCAGCACCAAGCCCCGCACAAGAGGCCCTGATTCAGGCTCAGGCCGCGCTCCAGCAGGCGACCCTCGCGGTCACCCAGGCCCAGGCGGCCATAGCCCAGGCCGCGGGTGGTCGGGCGGGTGGTCGCGGAGGACGCGCCGGTGGTCGCGGTCAGGCACCTGTGGTCCCAGCGGACCTGACGTCCGTGCAGCGCGTGGACAATCCCGTGCCGCCTCAGTTCACGGCCGACGAACGGGTTTTTGAGGCGCTTCTGGCCTCGGCTCCCTCAACGTTCGCACAGCTCCGTGCGGCGGCTGATGCGGGCGAACCCCTTCCCACCTTCTCGTTGCCAGGAGTGAAGGTCACGGTTGATATCAATGCGACCTACGACATTATCGAAACGCGGCTGACCAAGAATGTCGTCGGCGTCGTCGAGGGGCGTGATGCCGCCCTCAAGTCGACCTACGTCCTCTTTGGTGCGCCCCTCGATCACGTTGGCTACCGCACGTCGGCCGCCGCTCTCGGCGGTCGAGGTCGGGGCGGCGCTGCCCCCACCGGTCCGCCGGACCTCATTTTTAACGGCGCAGACGATGATGGGTCGGGATCGACGGGGCTGCTGGGGGTGGCCAAGGCCTTTGCCTCCGGCCCCAAACCCAGGCGGTCCGTTGTGTTTGTCTGGCACACGGGCGAAGAGAGCGGGCTTCAGGGCTCCAGGTTCATGGCGGATTTCCCGACCGTGCCACTCGACGCGGTCCAGGCCCAGTTCAACATCGACATGATCGGCCGGAACCGCGACGACAATCCGTCCGAGGCCAGCACCGTGTACGTCATCGGCGCGGATCGGATTTCGACCGACCTCCACAACATCGTCGTCGAGGCGAACCTCGCGACGGCCGAACCCCTCGCGCTTAATTACGAATACAACGACCCCCGCGACCCGAACAGCTTCTACACCCGTTCGGATCACTACAGTTATGCCTCCAAGGGCATCCCGGTCGCCTTCTTTTTCACCGGCACCCATCCCGACTATCACGGGGCCGACGATGAGGTGGACAAGATCATTTTCCCGAAGCTCCAGCGGGTGGCGCAGATGGTTTATGAGGCCGGATTTATGGTTGCTGAGCGGGACACCCCGCTTGTCCGTGACAATCTCGGTCCGCGCACCGGCAAGGGGCATACGGGCAAGATCGTGAAGTAGGGGGCCCGTAAGTTGTTGAAATATAT
>CAYRGW010000142.1:0-8213 GCA_964423815.1 uncultured Solibacteraceae bacterium
TCGGCGGCGCCACCACGAGGCGGCTCGTCCGACAATCGCGGCCAATCCGGCACGGCGGTGCGACGCCGCGGCGGCGGGCAATAGGTCCAGGGTTCGACAGGGTCCACGGTCCAGGGTTCGGAACCTTGGACCATGGACCGTGTCGGACCGTGGACCAACGTAGAATCGGTGAATGGCCATTGTCACCATCCGTCTGGTCCGGGGCGTGGGCCTTATTGCCCTGTTCGTGGCGGCGGCATTTTTCGGCATTGCGAGCGGCGTGGTGCTGGCGTTTGTCGGCGACCTGCCGCAGATCACCGCGCTTGATGAATACACGCCCAGCACGATCACCCGCGTGCTGGGGCGTGACGGCACCAGTGTCGGCGAGTTCGCGACCGAACGCCGCGAGGTGGTCACCGCCGATCAGATTCCCGATGTGTTGCGCAAAGCCATCATGGCTGTTGAAGACGCGGGATTTGAGGATCACATAGGCTTCCAGCCGACGCGTATGGCCTGGGCGGCCTTTCGTGACCTGACCAGCGACGGGCGGAGTCCTGGACGCTCGACCATTACCCAGCAGCTCTCTCGGAATGTCTTCCGCGACACGGTCGGATTCCGGCGCGATCCCAACGCATGGGTTGACGTCTCTGGATGGGAACGGAAGATCAAAGAGGCGCTGGTGGCCGTGCAGATTGAGCGCCGGTACACGAAGACCGAAATCTTCACGATGTACTGCAACCAGATCTACTGGGGGCACGGTGCCTACGGCGTGCAGGCGGCGGCGCGCATCTATTTCGACAAACCCGCGCGCGATCTGACCCTGGACGAAGCGGCGATGCTCGCCGGCATCATTCAGGGGCCGGAGCGGCAGAGTCCCTATGTCAATGTGGAAGCGGCCACCAAACAGCGCAACTACGCGCTATCACGCATGGTCGTCAGTGGATGGCTCAGCGAGGCCGACGCCGATGCGGCGAAGTCGCGGCCGATTGAGACCGCCGGCGCCCCCACCGTGCCGGCCCTCGCGCCGTATTTCCTTGAGACCATTCGTCAGCAGTTGCAGGAGCGCTACGGCTCAAAGGCCATCTACGAAAGTGGCCTGACCGTGCGCACGGGGCTCGACCCGCTGCTGCAACGCACCGCCAACGGAGTGCTTGACCGCGAGCTACGGCGACTCGACCGGCTCGGCGGCTTCAGGCGTCCCGCGCGTAACCTCGTCGCCGAGAAGATCGACGTCGACACCTACAAAATTCCGCGATGGTCGCGACCGCCCGTCGTGGGCGATGTGGTCCCGGCAGTGGTGCTGGCCGTGGCCGGCCCCGTGATCGAACTGCGCGCGGGGGCCTGGCAGGGCACCATCGCGGCGTCCGGGTACGCGTGGACACGACGACAGCCGGCGGCACTGGTCAAACGCGGGGATCTGATCGAGGCACGGGTGCTTGTCCGCAACGACGACGCGCGCACGTTTACGGCGTCACTGGAACAGACGCCCCAAATCGAGGGCGCCGTGATCGCGATCGAAAATCGCACCGGGCAGATTCTCGCGATGATCGGCGGCCAGAGTTTTGGTCGCAGTGAGTTCAACCGCGCCACACAGGCGATGCGACAGGTCGGCTCGACCTTCAAGCCCTTTGTCTATACCGCCGCCATCGATCGCGGATACACGGCGACGTCCCTGCTGCGCGACGAACCCTTCAGCTACAACCCCGGTCCCGGCCAGCCGCTGTGGGAGCCGATGAACTACGACCGCGAGTTTCGTGGCGACATCACGTTGCGCGCCGCGCTGGCGGGATCACGCAACATCCCCACGATCCGTCTGATGGAGGCGCTCGGGCCCGCGCAGGTGATTGCGTACGCCCGCCGCATGGGGATTACTGCGCCGCTCCCGGAATTCCTGCCCGTCGCGATCGGCGCGGCGGAAGCGACGTTGCTCGAGATGACCTCGGCCTACTCGGCGTTTGCCAATCAAGGCGTACGCGTCACACCGATGCCCATCCTCCAGGTGACCGACCGCGAGGGCAACGTGCTTGAGGAACATCGCCCCGAGCCGCAGGAAGCCCTGCGCGCGGACACCGCGTACGTGATTGCCCACCTGCTTCAGGGCGCGGTCGAGTCGGGCACCGCCGCCAAGGCCAAAGCGCTCAACTGGCCTGTGGGAGGCAAGACCGGCACCACCGACGACTACACGGACGCCTGGTTCATCGGTTTTGATCCGGAAATCACGCTCGGCGTCTGGGTCGGGCGCGATCAGAAAAAACCCATCGGCCCCGGACAGAGCGGCACGGAGGCGGCGCTGCCCATGTGGGTCGACATCATGCGGCCGTGGGTGGAACGACGTCGGACGCAGCTGGCCGAGCCGCCCACGTTTGAACGTCCCGGCAACGTGATCATGGTCATGACGGCCACGGGCCTTGAGGCGTTTATCGCCGGGACGGAGCCCGGCATTCGATGACCCGGCCGCGACGCGGATGGTTCGACCTCCCGCGCGATGAACGGCGCGCGGTGCTCACGATGGTGTGGCTGGTGCCGGTCCTGCATGTGGCCGTCCGCGTGTGGGACTATCGGCGCACCCGCGCGTGGCTGGAGGCGAATGCGTTGCGGCGCAGCAGGCACCTGCGCCAGCCGGAAGGACGCGTGGAGGCCTACCGGCTGGCGACGGCCAGGGTCACCTGTTATTCCTGGCTCCCCGGCAACTGCCTGTCGCGGTCGCTCGCGTTGCTCTGGCTGCTGCGCCGCAACGGGCACGAGGCAGAGTTACATCTGGGTGTGTCGCTGGCCGAGGGCGCGTTTGCGGCCCATGCCTGGATCACTCATCACGACCGCGTCCTCAACGACACGTCGGACGTGGCTGAACGGTACACGCCGCTCACACAGGCGCTGGGGGCTCTGGCTCCGCGCAAACGACGATGAGCCCTTCGGCGACCGCCTGCTCCAGGAAAACGACCACATCACCCAGGCATGTCGCGTGCGGAACGTCGTACCGCGCAGTGAGGGTGTCGACGACCTCCGCAACGCGGCGGGGCTGGTCGAGGAGCGCCCAGATGGCGGCGCCGACGGCACTGGTGTCGTAGTACGCGTTGCTGTCGGGGTTGAGCATCACGGCCTCTGTTCCCACCATGGCGAACAACGTCTGCTCGGCGCGCATAATCCAACTGAACTCGGTGAGCCGGGTCTCAGGCATTTTCCTCCAGGTAACCGAAACGAGCCATCATGGCCCCGTGGCATTCGAGCAGACGGCTGCGCATCTGCGGTGTGAACTGATCCCGCCACTGCCCTGCCCGACCCGTGCGGAAGAATCCGCTGGTTGACGCGGCCGGCCGTTCGCGAAACCCGTGACGTTGTTCATGCGCCCGCAATCGCTCGAAGCGCGCCATCTCCACGGCGCGTTCAAGGCGGACATCGTCAACCACGCCATCAGTGAAGGCCAGCACCCGGCGGAACTCCGCGACCGGCGCCGTCAACAGATCCTCGTACCGCACCACGATCAGCGGCTGTGCCGCCGTATCCACCCAGCTCGCGACATGTCCGCTCCATGAGAGCAGCCGTTGGGGCACCTGGTCACGCTGGCGGTGACCCTCCGGGGAGAGGACATAGTCATCCTGGCATAACCACTCCAACGCGGTCGAGACCGGCACGCCCGAGTGGGCCGCAAACGACACGGCGACATCACCCGGGTGTCGCACGATGTAAATGATTCCCCGGGTAATCTCCGGCGGGAAGATCGGCTCACCTCGATCGGTCACCGTCCACGCATCGTGTACCTTCACCAGCACACGCGGCGTGACGACCGCCGCGCGATAACGCCAGACGGCCGGCCTCAGGCGCTCGATTTCAGCCGCCGTCAAGTCCGAGGACTCGACCCCGGCCCATTCATCAAACACACTGCGCGAGCTCGCGGTGGGACCACCATGCAGCCGGTTGATGTCCAATGGCGCATCCGGTTCCCTGTAGGCCGTCCAGACGGCACGCAGCCAGGTATTTCCGGCCTTGGGGTATGACGCGAGCCACCAGAATGCCGACATCAGCCCAGCGCCGGTGTCATGAGCGCGACCAGAGCCTCCACGCTGTCACCTCCGGCGGGACGCCGAAGGAGTGTGACCGGCACCCTCGAGGCCACGTCCGCCGCCACGCGGAAATATGAGGCCCGCGACCCGAGGCCTTCAAGCACGCGCGGTGTCCGGGTGTGTCGACGCAGTTGCGCAAAGGCGTCCGTCGGCCTGACAGTGACCGCAGACACCTCTGTCCCGGGCGCCCGTTCCAGCACAAAAATCGCGGACACGGGACTTGGGTCGAGCGCGTTCGGGGCCACGTGGTACTGGTGCTTATTGACGCCGCTGCGGACGCGCTCGTACCGGGCAGGGTCCTCGCCCAGTCGATGAATCGCATCCTGCCACAGCCGCAGCATGGGGAATCCCGCGGGCGCAACAGGCCCGGCTTCGGTGCTGGTCACCGCCGTAAGGTCGTCTGAAACAATGTGGTGGCCGCGGTGGGCCAGTGCGGCGGCGAGCGTCGACTTTCCTGAGCCGGAGTCACCCGCAATCAAGACCGCGCCCCGGCGCCCGACGGCCCCACTGGCGTGCAACACCAGCGCGCCGCGCTGATGCAGGATGGCCGTCATGACAGACCCGCAGAGAAAGAGCTGCACCGCCCCCTGGGGAGCTGCCGGGTCACTGTCGACAATGACCTCATTCGCATTCCTGACCAGGTACGCGGCAACGCCATCAACACGCAGGAGATATCCTTCTGGCCCTGCTTGAAACAGCACTCCGGTCGTCACGGGAGCCTGCAGGGTCAGTGGGACGACGCCGCGCCGGATGCGGACATCAACGGTGGGAAGTGGCTGCCTGGTCCCGGGCAGATCGAACTCCGAATCGATCCACAAGCCGTGCACCCTGTAGCCGAACACGGACTTACGAACCAGTCGCACCCATTTCGGTCGCCGCGCCGGCGCCGAGGGTTGCGGTCGTCACGTTGCTTTTCCGCAGCGTTGGTGCCGACCATGGCAACCGGACGTCCACGGATGGTGCCTCGTGGTCATCACGAATCCCGGGCAGCGCTGAACCCGCCGCCTGTGAATCTGTCGGTTTCACGTCATCTCCCTTTCACGCAATTGTAGTCCCCACAAAATAGTACCACTGCGTTTTGCCCGCGTCAGCGCTGATCGGTCACCTATTTTTTCTGCGCGCTTGGCTTGGACGGCGACTTCGGCTTGGACGGCACGTTCGGCTTCGACGTTTTCACGGCGGTGTCGTGGCTGCAGCCGTCGCCGGGTTTGTGGCCGTTCTTCCCCTTGTCGTGGTCATCGCCGTCGCCCTGGTAGTGATTCGACTTGGTCGACTTGCTCGACTTGGTGGACTTGTTCGACTTGCTCGATTTGTCGGAGTGTTCACCATCGCAGGACGTCGACGACTTCGAGGACTTCGACGATTTCGACGAATACGAGGACTTCCCTGACTTGGTGGACTTGTCGCTGGTACCGCCATTGACCGAGCACGGATCGGACGGTGGGTCACACGGAGCACCAGCGCCACCGTCCTTGTCTGACTTCCCTGACTTGCTCGACGACTTGCTCGAACTGCCGGACTTGCCGGACTTGCCGGACTTGTTCGAGTAGCTGCCGCCGTTGGTGCCGCCATCGCCGTTCACTTCACACGGGTCGGTCGGCGGCACGGGAGCGCAACCAAGCAGCCCGCCATCCGTGGTGCCCTCATGGAAGTTCATGATGATGGACTCCAGGATGCCGCTCAGCGCTGAGATGTTCATGCCGCTGGGCAGCGCCGACGTCTGGCCGCCGATGACCTTGTTGGCCATGACGAGGATCTCCTCAACGGTCTGGCCCGCCAGCGGACCGGACACCATCACCAGGCGGCCAAGGCCCTCCTTCGTCACACCAGCCGCCGAGAAATCGACTGCCAGCTGCAGTGCCAGAAGTTGTGCGGCGAAGTTGCCCGCCGACGACGTGGTCGGGTTGGTCGCACTCGAGCTCAGCACATTCGACGAACCACCCTGCGGCAGGAACTTCTCAATCGCGTAGGCGCTCGTGAACTTCAGCCACTTGGTCGTCGAGGTGCCAATCCTCACGTAGCCATCCGGATACACGACGCTGAACTTGTTCTTGAGCAGCGTGCCGGGATTGTTGCCGGACGGCTTCGCGCCCCAGCCTCCCTGCGAGTAGGTGGTAAACCCAGCGGTGGTGCAGGGTTGCGTGCTCGGCGTCACCGTCAGCGTCCCGGGAGTGCTCACGACGCTGTAGTTGGCGAGCCGGCCATTGGGATCGAGCAACGACGGCGTGATGGGATACGTCCCGACCGGGCTGTTGGTCGTGGCCGTCGTCGCGTAGACCACCGTGATGTTGTCGCCGGCCACGACACCCGTCAGGGCACCGTCGAGGACCGGGTTCGGGGTCCCCTGCACCCGGGTCTTGTCATTGGTGGTCACCACCAACGGTGCCTGGGTGATGGTGAATGCCGCGGGGACATAAACCACCGAGTAGTTGGTGAGGCTGCCACCAGTCGCCGTCGCGGTGGTGGCGTAGCTGCCCACCGTTTCACCTGCGGCACGCGACTGATCCAGGACCAGGGTGCCGAGGTCGGCGCCGAGGAACCCGGTGGTCGACACGGCCGACAGCGCGGGATCCACCGAGCCATAGACCTTGGTGCCTGTGCCGGCGGTCACCACAGCCGGGCGCGGCGTAATGGTGATGTGCGACGTGGCGGTCACGGGCTCGTAGTCGTCGTTGCCTGCAAACTCACAGGTGACGGTGTAGCCGCCGACGGTCACGGGGCTCGTGGCGCCGCCGGGCGTGTAGCTGAGCGTGCCGGGGAGCGACTCGCCAAACGCGCCGGTCACGCTGCACGTGCCGGCGTGGCCGTTGCCGTCATACGGGAAGGTGCCGCCCGTCGCCACGGCTGTCGGGACATCCTTCACACAGCTGATCAGCACGACCACCGTGGCCGTGTCGGTCTGTCCTGACGCGTCCGTAATCGTGTAGGTGAACGTGTCAGTGCCGCAGTAATTGGCCGCCGGCGTGTAGAGCACCGTGCCGTTGGAGTTGACCGCGACGGTGCCACCCTGCGCGGTGGTCGTCGACGGCAGCGACACTGTCAGCGGACCGTTTTCCGGATCCGTGTCATTGGGAAGCACCGCGATGGTCACCGGCGTGTCTTCCGTCGTCGAGGCCTGGTCGTCGACGGCCACGGGCGGCTTGTTCGCCGGCGGCGCCGCGCAGGCCGCAGTGGCCGGCGGGTAGGACACCGACACGGTTGCCGTCGGATTCACTTCCACTTCGACCGTGGAGACGGGACGTGTGTTGGCGAAGCCGTCGTTGCCTTCGATCCACAGACCGCCCTGCAACAACCAGCCGGGCCAGTCGACGATGTTGCCGCCCGTGTCGAGCACGGCACCCGGCCACAACATCTGATGGGTCAACGGCTGGTTCACGTTGCTCCACGCGACCACCGTCGTCTGGACGATGGCACCGGTGGAATCCTTCCACCGAATCTCGGCACTCTCGCCGACCTCCGGCGTGAAGTTGGCGGCCGCAATGGTGAAGCTCACGTACGGCGCATCGGCGATACAGACGGGCACGGCCGTGACCGTCAGCACCTTGGGCTCAATCGTGATGACGCCGGGCACGTAGCTGATGTCGTAGTTGGCGGCGGTCGCCAAATCACAGGTGCTCGCCGGGGTCGTCCCCACCGCGCTGGCGGGCGTGTATTCAGTCGTGCAGACCGAAGCGGTCGTCAGCACCGCGGGGGTTTCGCCGTTGACGAAGCCCACGTAGGTCGCCGCGGTTATCGTCGGTGCCGGTGCATCCTCGACGACCGTGTGGCTCGACGCCGTGATGACCAGCGGCACGCGGCGGATCGTGACCGTCGTCGTGACCGGGTCCGGCGTCTCGTGGTTCTCGTCGGTCGTCACCGTGCAGGTTGCACTGTAGGTGCCCGCCGCGGTCGGCGCCGTGGCGCTCGGACCGTAGGTCGTCGGGGCCACACCGCTGTAGCTGACCACGCCCACCTGACTGTCGGTCACCGTGCACACCGCACCGTGGTCGTCACCGTCATACGGAACGTCCACCGGCGGCACCGTCACGACCACCGGCTTCTTGGTAATCGTGAACACACCCGCCACGTAGCTGACCGTGTAGTTGCCGACGTTGCCGCCGGTTGCGGTCGCCGTCGTGGCGTAGTCGCCCACGGTTTCACCCGCCGCGCGTGTCGCCGCCAGCGTAATGCCCG
>CAYRGW010000143.1:0-8201 GCA_964423815.1 uncultured Solibacteraceae bacterium
ATGGCCGCGCCCCCGATTGGCGCGTCGAAGTCGATCGGTACGAGGCGCTGATAGAGCGAGCGGGTGGTCTGGATCTGGTCATCCTCGGCATCGGACGCAACGGGCACCTGGGGTTTAACGAACCCGCGCCGACGCTGCACGCGCGCTCCCATCGCGTCACGCTCCGGCCCGACACCCGCCGCGCCAACGCCGCGTTGTTTGACGGACGATGGCGCGATGTGCCGACGCAGGCCCTCTCGATGGGCATCGGCACCATTCTCAGGGCGAGGGAAGTGGTGCTGATCGCCACCGGGGTGTCGAAGGCCCGCATTCTGGCGCGTGCGCTTCGCGGCCCGGTGACCACACGTGTCCCGGCGTCACTGTTGCAGGCACACCCCAACGTCTCGATCGTGGTGGACCGCGACGCCGCAGGACAACTCTAGATCTTCTCGATCTTCGTCAGCAGCTTGCGCAGGTGGGGTTCGATGTCCTCACCCAGTGCTTCGCGGATGGAGTCGTGGGATTTTTTGAGGCGCGCGGTGGCCTGCGTGAGGGTGAGGTCGGCCTTTTTCATCACGATGGCGACCTTCACGTTCCACTTGGATTTCACCAGCAGGCCTTTGGCCTCGTCGGGGTCCACCCCGGTGACCATGGAGACAATGCGCTGGGCGCGGTCCTTCAGTTTGTCGGACCCCGTCTTCACGTCGACCATCAGATTGCCGTACGTCTTGCCCATGCGCACCATCGAGACGGTGGTCAACATGTTCAGCACGAGTTTTGTGGCGGTGCCGGCTTTCAGCCGCGTGGACCCCGCGATGACTTCGGGTCCGACCGACGGCGCAATGATCAGGTCGACGTAATTCTGCAATTCCGTCCCCGGCCAACACGTCACGAAGATGATCCGCGCGCCCTTCTTGCGGGCGACGGTGAGGCCCCCGCGCACAAACTGCGTAATGCCGGAGGCCGAGACGCCGACCACCACGTCACGTTTGCTCACACGCAGGCGCGACAGGCTGCGGCCGCCTTCTTCGAAGTTGTCCTCCACGCCTTCGCGCGCGCGGAACACGGCTTCCTGGCCTCCGGCCATGAGCCCCTGGACCATTTCGGGTTTTGTGCTGAACGTGGGCGGCATCTCCGCGGCCTCAAGCACCCCCAGTCGTCCTGAGGTCCCGGCGCCGATGAGCAGCAGGCGCCCGCCCTTTTTCAGCGCGCTGGAAATGATCTCGATGCCGTGCGCGATACGTTCGCGCTCCTTGGTGACCGCCGCGACCACCTTCTTGTCTTCGGCGAGCATCAGATCGACGATGTCGAGGATCGGCATCGTATCGATCGCCAATGATGCGGTGTTGATAGCTTCAGTTGGCAGGTACTGCCACTTCGATTGATAGGGCATGACGGACTACTCGGCCCTCCAGGACCGGATTGGACGTAGAGTAAACCTCCGGAGCAGGGAAGGCAAACCGCACATGGACCCCGTCGTCTCATATCTGCGACATCTGGAAGTGGAACGCCGTGTCGCGAGCAACACGTTGAGCGCCTATCGACGTGACCTCACGCGACTGCAGATCTTTGCCGCCGCGCAGGCGCGTGCACTTCCGGCGCTGAGTCGCCAGGACCTGGAGGCCTTCATCCGGGACGCGATGACCGATGGACTTTCCCCGACCTCAGCCGCGCGACTGGTCGCCTCTGTCCGCGGGTTCTATCGGTACCTCCGGCTGCACGGGCACGTATCGGCGAATCCGGCCGAGGATCTGCATGCTCCGCGGTTGTTCGCGGCGTTGCCGCGGTTTTTGTCGACGGCAGATGTGGATGCGTTGCTGGCCGCGCCGGCCGTCAATACGCCAGGTGGACTGCGCGACCGCGCGTTGATCGAGGTGTTGTACGCCACCGGCCTGCGGGTGTCGGAGCTGGTCAACCTTCGGCTCTCGGACATCCGGCTCGACCAGGGGTACCTGCAGTGCCTGGGCAAGGGCAACAAACAGCGCATCGTGCCGCTCGGTGATGTCGCCGTCGACTGGATTCGGCGGTATCTCACCGAGGGGCGTCCCCAGTTCACGAAGAAAAAAGACGGCCCGTATCTGTTTGTCAGTGCGCGGGGCGCCCACAAACTGTCGCGCGGAGGCTTCTGGCAGATCCTCAAGGACTACGGCGAGAAGGCGGGCATCAAGGCCCACCTGAGCCCACACGTGCTCCGGCATTCGTTTGCGACGCACCTGCTCGAGCGGGGCGCGGACCTGCGGGCCATTCAGACCATGCTTGGCCATGCAGACCTCTCGACCACGCAGATCTACACGCACGTGCTTGAGGCCAGACTCCGGCATGTCTACGACAACTTTCACCCCCGCGAATGAGAGACTAGACAGGTGAAACGCGTCTTGTGGCAAACGACGGCGATCCTGGTGGCCGCCGTGGTGGTGTGGGCGCTGGTCAGCCTGCCGCCGGCGCCGACGGCGATCGCTACCTCGGTGCCCGACGGCATCGTCTTCGGCGCGTACCACATTCATACCAACCGATCGGACGGCAGCGGATCGATCGACGACGTCGCGCGGGCGGCGGCGGAGGCTGGCCTGCAGTTTGTGATCCTCGCGGACCACGGGACCGCGGCGACGCCACCCGAGCCTCCCTCGTACCGCCATGGCGTGCTTGTCATTGACGGCGTGGAGGTCTCCAGCAGTGATGGGCACGTCGTCGCACTGGGCCTCCGTGATGCCTCGCCGTACCCGCTGGGGGGGGAGGGACGCGACGTCATCGAAGACGTGCACCGCATGGGGGGATGGACGGTGGCGGCACACCCTGACTCCCAGAAGGCCGACCTCAGGTGGCGTGGACCAGCCACCGACGGCGTCGAGTGGATCAACGCCGACTCCGAATGGCGCGACGACGGGACACAACGGAAGATCCAGGCGGCGCTGCATTACCTCGTCCGTCCCGCCTCGGCCATTGCGAGTCTGTTCAGTCGTCCACGAGTGACGCTGCGGCGATGGGACCAGTGGTCACGCCAGCGACACGTGGTGGGACTCGCCGCGGTCGACGCACACGCGCGCATCGGCATCGATGAACAGAGTGAACCGCGTGTGGCGCGCACGATTCTGGCGAGGCCGTCCTATGCGGACATGTTTCGCACGGTGGTGCAGGCGGTGTGGCTGACTCGGCCCCTGAGCGGCGAGGCGGCCGGCGATGCGGACCAGATTCTGGCGGCGCTGCGCACGGCCCAGACGTACTCCGTCGTGACGGCCATTGCTGCGCCCGCCGTGCTGACCGTGACCTCGACGCCAACGACCCTGCGCGCCGAGGTGGCTGGTGCGCCCGCGGCGGTGGTGTCAATGTGGGTGGCCGGCAGGGAAGTCGACTCGGCGCCTGGCGGTCTTGAGGTCGCGTTGGGTGCCCCGGGGCTGTATCGGGTCGAAGTCCGCTGGCCGGGATTTGATGTGCCGTGGATCGTGAGCGCGCCGGTGTTTGTGCCGGCCCCCAGCAACACTCCGACGCCCGCGCCGCCGGTGGCCCCGTCCGGCCGGTTGCTCAGCCTTCCGCCAGATGGCGCCTGGGTGGTGGAACACCATCAGGCCACAACGGCCACGCGCACCGGCACCGAGCAGGGCAACAGCCTCACGTTTCGATTTGCCGACACCGTGATCGGCCAGTTTGCCGCGCTTGTGCATCCGCTGGACCCCGTGGAAGCGTTCGAAGAAATCCGGTTCACCGTACGGGCGGATCGCCCGCGCCGGTTCTCCGTGCAGGTGCGTTTGCCCGGAGCGGGTGAAGGGGAGCGCTGGGTGCGCTCGGTTTATGCCGACACGACGCCGCGGGAGGTGCGCGTGCGGCTTGACACGTTCGAACCCGCCGACCGCCAGACGTCCAGACGGCCGATCGCGGCGCGGCTGCAGTCGCTCTTGTTTGTGGTGGACGAGCCGCACACGGTCCCGGGCTCGTCAGGGCGGATTGAGATTTCGGCCGTGTCGCTGCAGGCGCCGGCTACGTCCGGACGGTAAAGACCAGCATCAGCGCTCCGGCGGCAAACAGCAGGTTGGTTGCCCAGGCGGCCAGCAACGGCGGCAGCATCGACGCGTTGCCGAACGCGATGAAGATGTGGGAGATCACCAGGTAGGACACGGCCAGTGCGAGGGCCAGGCCGATCCCGTACAGCGCACCACGTCGACCGGTGGTGACCCCGAACGGCACCGCGATCAGCGTCATGACGATGGTGACAAACGGGAAGGCGAGTTTGCGGTGCAGCTCGACTTCCTGTTCGGCGATGCTGAACCCACTCTCGCCAAGTCGATCGATGTACTCGCGGAGCTCGCCGTAGTTCATCATTGTGGCTTCGATCTGTTCGGTACCGAAGTCCTCGGGTGTTTCCGCCATCTCGATGGTCTGATCCGCAAACGCCTTGCGGGTCACTTTCCCGTCAGCGGCAAAGGTCTGCACCCACCCGTCGGTGGCGTGCCAGGCGCCGTCGCGAAAGGTCATCTGCGCCGCCGACGTATGACTCAACAAGCGGAACGGCTTGCGCGCCGTCTCAAAGACCGACGCCTGATGCAGCGTGCGCTCCCGCGGGTCGTACACCGCGTAGTAATAGATTCGCCCGTCATCACCAAGCAGCCAGCTGCGATTGGCCACGTTGAAGGTGCGCGGCGGCCGATCACGAATGACATCCTTCAACACGGCGGCGCGGCGCTGCGAGTGCGCCAGCACGCGATCCTCGAGCACAAACAGGATGCCGCTCCAGACCAGTGCCAGCATGAGCAGCGGGACCGCTGTGCGATACAGGCTGACGCCGCACGCGCGCAGGACGGTCAGCTCATTGGTCCGTGTCAGTCCGCCGAACGTTGACAGGACAGCGACCAGCGTTGACAGCGGCACCACAAAATAGACGAACGTCGGGGTCGCGTAGTAAAAGTACTCCGCGACCATCGCCATCGTCGCGTTCCCTTTCTGGACCTTCTCGGACATCTCGATGAACTCGACGATGTAATACAGCGAGAGAAGGCCAAAAAAGGCGAGGCCGATCGTGCGCAGATACCGGCCGCCCACATAGAGGTCCATCAATTGCGGGCGCCAGATGGCGATGACCGGGAATCTGATAACAAGGACCACCCTGGGTTTGCCGGTGGACGGACCTGCCACGCCGGACGACCCGGCGGCGGGTGATGTCTGGCCTGGAATCCAGCGGCTGAGCCACGCCGGGACGCGTAGTTCAAACGTGCGCGAGGTGCCGCGCATCTTCCACCACAGCAGCACGGCTCCGGCGATGCCCAGAATGATGTTGGGCATCCAGCGCGCCCAGAACGCCGGAAACTGGCCGGCCCTGGTGCGGCCCTCAAACAGCGCCATGACGCCGTAGTAGGCCAGGATGACCGCGATCCCGATCGCGAAGCCGGCCAGCTTGCCTTCCTTGCGGGTATGCAGGCCCAGCGAAAGCCCGATCACCGCAAACACCAGGCAGGCGATCGGAAACGAGAATCGCTGCTGCTTGAACATGATCTCGTTGTGCGGGGACAGGTTCGAGGCGACTTTGGCCACCGCCGCCGCGTCGAGTTCGTCCAGGGACATTGCGTTGAGGTCCTGGGCCAGGCCACGGCCGGCGCCAAAGACGACCGCCGGATCGATCTGGGTGATCTCCCGGCCTGATTTCTGCAGCTGGTATTCGCCGGTGGACGGCAGAGGCTGATAGCCGGAGACCTGCTCGAGGACGATGTTGACGAGCTGGCGTTCCTCATCAACGATGAGGTTGCCGGATTCGGCCATCCGGACCGACGGGCGTCCGGGCTGGGACGTGTCGGCCAGCAGGACCTCTTTCCATTGGCCGCCGGGTGTCTTGTCCGACACCAGAATGACCTTGCCGGAGAAGCCCTCATAAAACAACTGGGGCTTCACATCCTGGGCGACCATCTTCTGGGTCAGCTCAAAGGTGACGTTGGTGTAGGTCTGGTTGGCGGTAGGCATCAGCCAGACCAGGACGTAGAAGGTGGCCCCGGCGGCGATGGTGCCGAGCATCAGGATTGGCCGGAGGATCCGGAGCGGGCTGACGCCGCAGGCCAGCAGCGCGACGGCCTCGCGGTCGCCGGACAATCGTCCGAGGGCCATGACGGTGGCGGCCAGGAACGCCATCGGAATGGTCAATCCCAGCGCGTGCGGCAACAGGGTCAGGAGCAGGTATGCCACCGTGGGCATCGGCGTGCCCTTGGCGATCAGCAATTCGGCGGCGACGAGCATCGGCTGAATCGCGATCAAAAACGTGAACAGGACCAGGCCGAGGGCCAGTGGGCCGAGCGATTCGCGAATCAGGTAGCGGTCAAGGGTTCGCATTCAGGCGGGTTCAACAATTTCAGACGATATCACGGGCCGGGCGGCTGAACGGCGTCCGCAGGTTATCCACAGGGCACTTTTATGCGCCGTTTCAATAACATCTGATAAGAAATGTTATGTCATGTTAGGTTAAACGGCAATCTGAAAGCTGACATTGGCAATCGCCCTATCGGTGATGGCAGATCGAAAATCGGCAGGCTGAATCTGGGAATCGCCGCGCCCATGGCTAGCCCGCCGCTGCGACTCCAGATTGCGGGATTCAGATTGCGCGTTTACCTATTGGCGGTTACCGACCAGGCGATTGCCAAGTTCAGACTTCAGATCGCCGATGTAGCTGAGTGCATATCCATGCGCAGCCTTGAATAGGTCGCGAACAGGCTCAGCTCTTGCGGAGCTCGTCGATGATGCTCTCGAGCGCCGAAATAACTTCGGTCTTGTCGACGTCTGACTTCTTGAACTGGAGCTTCAAGTTGAACGTCTTGGCGGCTGGACGATACTGAAACACAAAGGCCTTGGGTCGCCCAGGCTTGGGTTTTGCGGCGACCTTTCGAGCCTGTTCACGCGTCACCGGCGCCCCAGAGCCATCTCTGGTCAGGCGTTCGATGAAGGCAATCATTTTCTGGGCGTCCTGCTGCCTAACTATCTGTAAAAGCAACGACTTAGAGGAAATGTCGGCCAGCCGACAAAGGTTTCTGACCTCAACCGGCATCTGCGCCAGGGCCAGGGACTCCGTGACGTTTGTTCGGGATTTGCCCATCCTGCGAGCCAAATCCTCGTGGGTATACCCGCACCGCTCGGCCAATACCTGCAGCGCTTCGGCCTCTTCAAACGGCGTCAGGTCCTTGCGCTGGATGTTCTCGACCAGCGCAATTTCCATGATTTCGTTGTCGTCGACGTCCCTGATTACGACCGGAAGTTCGCGGACACCGACCTGGACTGATGCCTGATATCGACGTTCGCCGGCGACAATCTGGTACCGTCCGCCGCGCTGCCGAACGACGAGTGGCTCGATAATGCCCTTCTCGGCAATCGACGACATGAGCTCGGACAGGTCGCCCATGACCTGGCGAGGCTGGTCTGGATTCGGATCGATCTGGTCGATCGGAATCATGCGTCCAATAGGCGCGCCAGCCGGGTTGGTTAATGCGTCAACGTAGTGCTCGTCGTGACGCATCTTCAGGCTTGATGGCAATCCTCGTTTAGACACGATCCATGACCTCCTCACACAGTCGGTAGTACTCGGTGGCGCCGGACGAATCGGGCGCAAACTTGAAAATCGATTCCTTGTAGGCCGGGCTTTCTTCAAGCCTGACACTCTTGGTAATCACGGTCTTGAAGACCTTGCTGCCAAAGACCTTGTCGATTTGTGCCCGGATATCCCTGGCCAACGCGGTCCGTTTGTCGTGCATCGTAATCACGACGCCCAGAATGCGAAGGTCCGGGTTGGCCCGCAGGCGGACTTTTTCGATGGTTTCGAGAAGGTCGTCCGTGCCCTCAAGCGCGAAATACGACGACTGAATCGGAATCAACAGGTGCGTGGACGCCACCAGGGCGTTCACGGTCAGCAACCCGAGCGCCGGCGGGCAGTCGATGACCACCGCGTCGAAGTCGCCCATCACCGCCGACAACTTGTCCTTCAGCTTGAAGTGGGAGTCCAGCTCCCCCACCAGTTTTCCCTCAAGTTTGGCGAGCGCAATCCGCGATGGCGCCACCCAGAGGTTTGGCTGTGTCGACGTCTTGATGATGTCGGCAAAGGCCACCGAAGAGTCGGTGATCGCGTCGTAGACCGATCGCTCAACCGTCGCCATGTCCACGTACGACATGGTGCTGTTGGCTTGCGGATCAAGATCAATAAGGAGTGTGCGACGGCCACGAATGGCAAAAGCCGCAGTGAGATTGATGGCGGTGGTCGTCTT
>CAYRGW010000144.1:0-8107 GCA_964423815.1 uncultured Solibacteraceae bacterium
CGCCGGAGCCGGCGCCCCTGCCGGAGGGGCACCGGCGAGGTTCCACACCACACGTTTGACACCCTGTTCACCGGCCAGGTCAATCCGACGCACCTCACGCCCCGACTCGTCGCTGATGGCAATCGCCCACTGCGTGCCCTCGGGCGCCGCATCGCGCAGGTGATACGTCAGGATGGCCCCGTAGGGCGGATTCGGCGCCCGCCAGTCGCTCTGTGCCGGGCGAATCTGGTTCCGGGTGTTGAACTGGTAGGCGTGGCGCATCGGCAGCAACTGTGCCTCCTGCGCCAGACTCTGGCCCGACACGCCGCGCAGGGCGCTGTAGTCGTCGAGGATGTAGAAGCTCCGGCCGAAGGTGCCGAGGACGAGGTCGTTCTCGCGCTTCTGCACGTCCATATCGCGCACCTGCACGGTGGGCAGGCCGCCCTTGAGCTGCACCCAGTGCGAGCCGCTATCAACGGTGAAGAACAGCCCGTATTCGGTACCCAGGAACAGCAGATTCGGATTGACGTGATCCTGGATGATCGACCACGCCGGATGACGCGCGGGCAGATTGCCCGAAATCGACGTGAACGTGCGGCCACGATCGTTGCTGCGGGCCACGTACGGTTTGTAGTCACCCCGCTGCCAGTTGTTCAACGTGACAAACACCACGTTGGAATCCTTCGGCGACGCCATCACGTCGGCCACGTACGTGTACTTCGGCACGCCGGGAAAGTCCTCGGTCTTGCGCCAGGTGGCGCCGCCATCTTCGGTCACCTGCAGCAGACCATCATCGGTCCCCGCGTAGATGAGCCCCGACAGCAGCGGCGACTCGTCCACTGAGACGATGTTGCTGAGCGCGGTGGTGGCACGGTTGAAGCCCACCGTCGTCGCGCGATCCCACTGCTTGCCCATGATCGGCACTTCGGCCGCGTCGAGTTGGCGCGTCAGGTCGGGACTGATACGTGTCCACGAGTCACCGCGATCTTCCGACCGGTAGAGGAAATTGGTCGCCCACAACAGGCTCTTGGGATTGTGCGGGCTGACGATGTAGGGGGCGTCCCAGTTGGCGCGTTCATTGGGAACGCCGGCACCACGGCCGCCGGCGGCCGCGGCCGCGAGGGGCGACCCGTCGAGATTTTTGGTGTTACCCGCATTGGGCCGGATCGATCGCGACTGCCCGGTGCGCAGGTCCAGCCGTGTCACCGCGCCGTTCTGTGAGGTGGCGTACGTAAAGTACGGATCGTCGGGATCACTGCGGGTCTGGAAGCCGTCTCCGCCGCCCGTGATGTAGACGTCGCTGGTCCGAATCCCCGCGCCATTCTGCGTCCGGTGCGGAGTGCAGAACGAGCCGTTGTCCTGCGTGCCGCCGCACACGTTGTAGAACGGCGTCATGTTGTCCACCGACACCCGATAAAACTGCGAGATCGGCAGATTCGTGAAATGTCGCCAGGTACGCCCCTCGTCGTACGATTCGTAGAGGCCGCCGTCATTGCCGAGCACGATGTGGTTGCGATCGGTGGGATTGGGCCAGATGACGTGATGGTCAACGTGGACACCCTGCGTGGGGAACGTCCCCCAGGTCCGGCCGCCGTCCGTGCTGCGCTCGAGATTGGTGCTCATCGCCCACACGGTGTCCGGGCGAATCGGGTCCACAAAGAACTCGTTGTAGTAGCCGGGATCGGCATTCATGTACCAGCTGGCGGAGTCCTGTTCGCCTTCCTGCGGAGCACCGCCGCCTCTGCCGCCACCAGGCGCACGTTTGCCCACGCGGGCCCACGTGTTGCCCGAGTCGTCCGAGCGGTAGAACCCACGCTCATCGGCGAGCGCATCGATCATCGCGTAGACGCGTGAGGGACGCACCTTCGCGTCCACCGCAAGATTGATGCGGCCCATGTCCTTGACCGGCAGCCCGGTCGTCAACTTGGTCCACGTCTGGCCGGCGTTTGTGGATTTGTAGATGCCGCTCTCGGGGCCGCCACCCACGAACTGGCCGACCGCGCGCCGACGCTGCCACATCGCGACGTACAACGTGTTGGGATTGGCCGGGTCGATGACCACCTCGTTCGCGCCGGTATCGGGACTGACCGTCAGGATTTCGCGCCAGGTCTTGCCGCCATCCGTGGTCTTGTACAGTCCGCGTTCGCCGCCGGCCGACCACAGCGGGCCCTGCGCCGACACGTAGACCACGTTTGAATCGCGCGGGTCGATCTGGATGTTGCCGATGTGCTCGGACTCCGCCAGCGCCACCCGCGTCCACGTCAGCCCAGCGTCGGTGGACTTGTAAAGCCCGTCGCCAATCATCGAACTGCGCGGATTCGAGTTTTCCCCTGTGCCGAGCCAGACCACGTTGGAGTCCTTCGGGTCGACCTTGATGCAGCAGAGGTTGAACGAGCCGCCGCGATCAAACGTGGACTCCCACGTGATCCCGCGATTGACGCTCTTCCAGACACCACCTGCGGCCGTGGCCACGTAATAGACGTTGGGATTTTTTGGATCCACATCAAAGTCGGCGATGCGGCCGGTGACCAGTGACGGCCCGATGCTCCTCAGTTCGAGCCCCTCAAACACCTGCGAGGTGAGCCGGTCATTCGATGGTGCCTGCTGCGCGAACAGGCCTGCGGTGACAACGATCGACATCGCCGAGACGACGGCGGTGATTCGGTTCTTCATGGATTTGCCTCCTGGGCAGCCAGATTGTGGCACAAAAGTGCGTTCACTACTTGCCTCCCGCCATCACCTTCCAGGCCGCTTCGTACGCGTCCACGTTGGCCATCGTCACCACGTCAACACCTGAGTCGATGATCGGATTGGCGGGTTTGGTGCCGTTGACCAGGCCGTGGAGCAGTTTGATTGACTCTTCACCCCAGCCGAAATATTTCTGACCAAGCAGCACCTGCACCTTGCCCTCGCGCAGGAGCGGGATCGCGGCCTCCACGGTGTCAAACGACACAAACTTCGTGGTCGGCGGCACGGGCGCCAACGCATTGGCGCTGAACACCGGCCATCCGCCGACCGAGACCCACGCACCCAGATTCGGATATCGGTTGGTCCCCGTCGCGATGATTTCACCGGTGCGAACGCTGTCTTCCTTGATGTCGTACGTCTCGAGGATCGTGATGCCGGGGTACGTGGCCAACACCTCGCGCGCGCCGGCGAGGCGTCGCTCAAGGTTGGTCGCACCGAGGCTGGTGATAAACGCCACCGTGCCCTTGCCGTTCAGCAGTTTGGCCGTTTCCTCGCCCATGATCTGGCCGGACCGGAAATCGTCCACGCCGTAGAAGGCCATCCGCTTGGACTCCGGGGCGTCCGAGTCCCAGGTCACGACGGGGATGCCGGCCTCAACGGCCTTGTCGATCGTGGACGTCAGGAACGACGCGTTCAGGACGGAGATGGCGATGCCGTCCACCTTCTGCGTGATGAACGATTCAAGAATCTCCTTCTGTCGCAGTTCGTCCGCACGATCGGGTCCGCGGTAGATCACCTCGACGCCGAGTGCGGCGCCGGCGCGCTCGCCACCGATGCGGGCATAGTCAAACACAGGAATATCGAGCGACTTGGGAATCAGCGCAAACCGCAGCTTCTTCGGTGCGTCATCCGCCCCGCCGCCGCACGCGACGGCCCCCATCATCGCGACCAGAACCACCAACAACACTTTTTTCATGACCATTGCCTCATTGCCTCATTGCCCCATTGGCCCATTTCATCGAGCGCGGCGCACCATGACTTGATCCATCACCACAATCACAATGACCGCGAGACCCACAATCACACGGTCGTAAAACGTCGCGCCGGGAATCTGCGGCAGCGCATTCCGCAACACCCCGAAGATCAATGCGCCCAGCACCGCGCCGGCCACCGAACCACGCCCACCGGTCAGGCTCGCGCCACCCACGACCGCCGACGCGATGATATCGAGTTCGTAGCCATTGGCGAGGTCCGCCTTGCCCTGCCCCTGCACAATGGCGAGGACGACGCCGGAGGTCGCGGCCAGCAGACCGGCGGTGACGTACGCGGTGGTCTTGATGACGCCCACACGCACGCCGGAGAACAGCGCGGCCATTTCATTGCCGCCCACGGCAAAAATCGCCCGGCCCCACTGAAACTGCTTCATCAGGATCTGGAAGATGACCACAAGCACGAGCATGACGATCGGCGGCACCCAATCAATCGAGAGACCGGCGACGGTCCAGTTGCGGGGCAACTTCGCCGACAGGTCGTAGAACCGGGCCTCGGTGATGATGTAGCCCACACCCCGCCAGATCCCCATCACCCCCAGCGTCGCGATAAACGGCGGCAACTTCATGCCGACAATCAGCCACGACGAGACAAGGCCGGCCGACAGGCCCACAAGCATGCCCATCATGGCGCTTGGGAGCAGGGACCATCCGGCTTCGACGAAAAAATAGCCCGTCACGACGCTGGTCAGTCCAATCACCGCACCTGAGGCGAGGTCGATCCCGCCGGTGATGATGACAATGGCGGCGCCAATGGCGGCGATGCCATAGATCGACGAATATTTGAGAATCAGCAGGGCGTTGCCGACGTTGAGAAACGGATGCCCCCCAGACTCCGGCCAGAGGTACCACGTAAAAAAGAGCACCTCGCAGATCAGAATCACCAGGGTGCTGAATTCGCGCGCGCGCCAGATGGACGTCATGACGCCACCTCGTGTGTCGCCAACTGCATGACGGATTCTTCCGTGGCCTCCGACCCGACCAGTTCGCCGCGCAGGTGTCCCTCACGCATGACGAGCACCCGATCCGACAGGGCCAGCACTTCCGGCAAGTCACTTGAGACCATCAGACACGCCATCCCACGATCGGCCTCTCGCCGAATCAGATTGTGAATTTCGAATTTGGCGCCGACGTCGACGCCTTTGGTGGGTTCATCCAGCAGCAGCACCGACGGCCCCGTCGAAAGCCACTTGCCGATCACCACCTTCTGCTGGTTGCCGCCCGAAAGCGCGTCAGGCGTCACATCCTGATGTGGCGCCTTGATGGCCAGGGCGTCCACCTGCACCTGGCCGGCCGTGCGCTCCGCCGCATGGTTGATCGTCCGCACGCGGTCCTTCGCCGCACGGGGCAGCGCCAGGTTGTGACACAGCGTCAAGTTGAAGCACAGCCCCTGGCGCTGACGTTCTTCGGGCACCAGTCCAAACCCCGCGCGTGCCGCATCATCGGCTGACGTGATCGTGAGCGGCACCCCGTCGGCCTCCACCACACCCGCGGTCGGGCGCGTAATGCCGAACAGCGACTCCAGGAGCTCCGTGCGGCCCGACCCCACGAGCCCGAAGATACCGACAATTTCGCCCTTCGCCACCTCGAAGGAAATATTGGAGAAGGCCGTGTCCCGCGACAAACCGCGCACCCTCAGCGCGGGCACACCGCCCGACGCCCGCGTGACACGTACCGATCGCACCGGGGGTTCCCGACCGACCATCGCGCGGACGATGTCGTCCGGTGTGGTGTGGGCCCGGTCAAACGTGCCGGCATGTGCCCCGTCGCGCAGCACGGTGATGCGATCACACAGGCGGTACACCTCGGGGAGCCGATGGGACACAAACAGAATGGTGACGCCACTGGCCTTGAGCGTGGTGACCACCTGAAAGAGGTGATCCACCTCGGCGTCGGTCAACGACGTCGTCGGTTCGTCCAGCACAAGCACACGACAGTCAAAGGCCAGCGCACGCGCGACCTGAATCAGTTGCGCGTGGGCCGTGGACAGACTGTCCATCGGTGTCTCCGGCGCGGCCGGCACATGGAGTCGCGCCAGCAGCTCCTTGGTGCGCGCATGCATGGCGGCCTCGTCGAGCAGCCCGAACCTGGTGGTCACCTCCCGGCCCGCGAAGATGTTGCCGCTGACGGTCAGGTTGGGAAACGACAACATCTCCTGGTAGACCATGCCGATGCCGTGTTCGAGCGCCTCACGCGGCGAGTGGCAGTCGAGGACCGCCCCGTCCAGGTGCACGCTGCCCTGATCGGGGCGCACGATGCCCGCCAGAATCTTGAGCAGTGTGGATTTGCCGGCGCCGTTTTCACCCACCACTGCATGGGCCTCGCCCGACGTCACCACAAAGCTCACGCCCGACAAAGCACGCACGGCGCCGAACGACTTGCTGACGTCACGAAATTCCAGTCCGGACCCGGCCATGTCAGGCCGAATCGTATACGATTCGACCATGCGAAAACTGCTCGGAATCGTCGTCGCCACCTCGTTCGTGCTTGCGTCTGCCTGTGGGGGCGACGGATCATCCGAGTCCATGACGGTGACACCACTTCGGGTGGCCAAGGCAGACTTCGGTGCGACGGCGGATGGCCGCCTGGTCGAGCAGTACACCGTTCGTAATGGCCAGGGCGCCGAGATGACGGTGCTGACCTACGGCGGCATCATCCAGTCCCTCAAGGTGCCCGACCGCACGGGCGCACTCGACGATGTCGTGCTGGGATTTGATTCAGTCGCGGAATACGAAAAGAGCTCCCCATATTTTGGCGCGCTGATTGGCCGCGTGGGTAACCGGATCGCCAATGGCGCGTTCACGCTCGACGGTAAAACGTTCACGCTGGCGAAGAACAACAACGCCAACCATCTGCACGGCGGGATCAAAGGCTGGGACAAGGCGGTGTGGAAAGCGGATCCGTTCCAGGACGCACGTGGCCCAGGCATTCTCCTGACACACACCAGCCCCGACGGTGATGAAGGTTACCCCGGTAAAGTCACGGCGCATGTTCGGTACACCCTGACCGCCGCGAATGAACTGGTCGTCGAGTACCACGCGACCACCGACGCGCCGACGATCATCAACCTCACGCAGCACAGCTACTTCAATCTGGCGGGCGCAAAGGCCGCCGATATTCTCGGGCACGAACTCACGATCAACGCTGACCGGTTTACTCCGGTGGACGACGGACTGATTCCGACAGGCGAGTTGGCGACGGTGGAGGGCACACCCTTCGACTTCCGGACACCGACCCCCATCGGCGCGCGTATTGCCAGCACGGACACGCAGATGGCGCGAGGGCGTGGCTACGACCACAACTACGTGCTCAATCGCAGCGGCGATGGCCTTCAGCTCGCGGCCTCGGTCTACGAGCCGGTCACCGGCCGCACGCTGGAAGTGCGCACCACGGAGCCGGGCCTGCAGCTCTACACCGGCAACTTCATGGATGGCTCCTTCACCGGCAAGGGCGGTCGTGCCTATCCCCACCGCTCGGGTTTCTGCCTCGAGACCCAGCACTTCCCGGATTCGCCGAACCAGCCGACGTTCCCGACCGTGGTCTTGCGGAAGGGGCAGGACTACAAGTCGGAGACGGTCTTCACCTTCGGAGCGCGGTAAGGCGTCCGTTAGAGCTCAGGAATTGTTCACACGAGGCGTGGAGAAGATCGCCTAACACTCCGGGTTGGGAGCCCGGCCTCTGGCCGGGCTTCGAGATCAGAGAGAGACGAGAAACGAATGCACCGGTC
The DNA here is from genome assembly GCA_964423815.1 of uncultured Solibacteraceae bacterium. GTDB lineage: Bacteria > Acidobacteriota > Vicinamibacteria > Vicinamibacterales > SCN-69-37 > SYFT01. The sequence goes on from CAYRGW010000144.1 coordinate 7,444, forward strand.
GAGTACCAGTGGTGTATTCGTTTCTCGTCTCTCTCTGATCTCGCACGCCGCCTTTGGCGGCGCCCAACCCCGCAGCAGACGCACGCTGCCTCTATGTCTTCATGTCTCTTGTGAAAAGCCCTTGCCGAAATTCTTCTTCGAGCTCCGCGTACGTGACTCGCAGGTCACGATAGACCGCGACGGCGTCCGGGCGGGAGGTGATCGGCGGGCCGGAGGGCCGGGTCAGGTCGCGGACGATCGCCGTCCACGGCAGCGGCTGTCCTGACGCGTGCGCGTCGGCGTGCCAGGCACGCAGTGCGGCACCGAGGCACGCGGAGTTGGCGACGTCACAACGGCGCACCTCCGCGTCGAAGACGTCCGACATGATCTGCAGGATGTCGATGTTGGCCGAAGCACCACCGGTCGCGTAAATTACGCGGACGTCGACCCCCATCCATCGCGAGTGGTTGGCGAGTGCCATCATTTGTGCCTCAACCACACCACGCACGTTGCCTGCTGCGTCTGCAAGATCCAGGTTGACGCGATGGGCGCCGGCCGTCGGTACATCCGGGGTGATTTCCGGAACGAACCACGGAAACAGCAGCCGTCCGTGATTGCCCGGCGGCGTCGAGCGCAGGGCGTCAGAAAATCCGGCCCAGTCGAGACCGTGGTCGTCGCGCACCCG
>CAYRGW010000145.1:0-8105 GCA_964423815.1 uncultured Solibacteraceae bacterium
GATCCTGGGCGTGCTCCTGGTCGCCGCGTGGTGGCATCGCCGTCCCCGTGCGGGCGCGGCGGCGCTCGGGGCCCTCGGCATCGGATGGACCGCGGGTGCCGCCCTGACTGGATGGATCGCACTCCGTCTGCTGGATGCCGCGACGGACGACTTCATGCGCGACTTCTGGGGCGATGACTTTCCGCCCTCGTGGAATCCGCTGACTGCAGTGGCGTGGTTCCTGCCGAAGTTCTACGGCGTCTTCAGCCACTCCCTCGTGTTTTTTCCACCCGACAGCGCGCTCCTCACCGCCATCGTCATGATCCCGGCCGGGCTGGCCGTCGCAGGGATTGCCGTTCTGGTCGTGCGGCGCGACTGGCGCGTGGCGTTACTTGTCGCGCCACCGACCGCCGCGTTCGCTGCGGCGTTTGCGCACCTCCTTCCGTTCGATCATCGCGTTGGTATTCACGCGGCCTGGCCCCTTCTGGTGCTGGCGGCGGCCGCGCTCCAGGATCTCGGCCGCCGCCAGTCACGCCCATCACGAGCCGCAGCCGCGGTCCTCATGGCGCTGTTCGCTGTGCCGGTGGCTGTCGCAGTGCTCACGGTGTTCCGCCCGCCGTATTTCACGTCGGATGACGCCGCACCGCGCGCGGTGCTGGAACGGCTCGCCCGCGAACGTCGCGCAGACGATCACATCTACGTGTACACGCAGGCGCGCCACGACATCGCGTTCTACGGGCGGCAGGCCGGCATCACCGAATGGTCGCAGGGCGAACGCCACTACGACGACCCCCGCGGTTACCTCCGCGAAGTTGATCGACTGCGTGGGCACACGCGCGTGTGGTTTTTCTGGGTGCAGCTCGATCGCAACGAGCCTGGCTGGATTCGCGAGTACCTGGCGGCCATCGGGCACGAGCGACAACGTCTCCCTGACGGGCCGGCCGGCGAGTCGGGTGCGGTCCTCTACGATCTGTCGGATGTCGCGAAGCTTGCCGGCGCGTCCGCCGAGACGTTTCCGTGGCCCACCTTCAACACGGCGGGCGAGCGATAGCGCGAAAAGCGGAGGGCACAAAAAAGGTGCAGGGCTCCGAAGAACCCTGCACCCTGATACTCGAACCTTGGACCTTGGACCCTGTCGGACCCGGGACCTTAAGCCGAAGCCCTGACAGCCTTCGGCGGCGCGGGCGCCGCAGCGGCGGCCTGCGCGGCCACCTTGGCGAACGCTTCCGGATGGTTCACGGCGAGTTCGGCGAGGCTCTTGCGGTCAAGCGCGATGTTGGCGGCCTTGAGGCCGTTGATCAGGCGACCGTAGGAGAGCCCGTTCAGGCGCGCGGCGGCGTTGATGCGCACGACCCACAGCTGACGGAAGTCGCGCTTCTTGCGGCGACGACCGACAAATGCATAGTTGAGCGCCTTGTCGACGGATTCCTTGGCTGAACGGTAGAGCTTACTTTTGGTGAGGAAGTAACCCTTCGCCAGCTTCAGCATCTTCTTGCGCTTGGCGGCGCGGACGGTTCCTCTCTTTACGCGTGGCATGGTCTAGTCCTTTTTCTCGTCAGTCTTAGTCGTACGGGAGCATCTTCTTCAGACGGGGGGTGTCGGCCGCGTGTACGACCTCGCTCCCGCGCATCTGGCGCTTGCTCTTGGTGGTCTTGCTCGTGAGGATGTGGCGTTTAAACGCCTTTGACCTCGTGAACTTGCCCGTGGCGGTCTTCTTGAAGCGCTTGGCCGCGCCCCGGTGCGTCTTGATCTTCGGCATCGTCTACTCCCTAACCCTGACTCTCTTCGACCGGCGGTGCTGCTGCCACCACCGGTTTGGCCGCTGCCGGCCGTTTGACCCCTGGCTTCGGCGCCAGGATCATGTGCATCTGGTTGCCTTCCTTCTGGGGGGCGGATTCGATAATCGCCACATCAACCAGCTCTCCGGACAACCGTTCCAGAATGCGGCGCCCGATTTCCGGATGCGCCATTTCCCTGCCACGGAAAAAAATCGTGGCCTTCACCTTGTCGCCGTCATCAAGGAAGCGCTCGATGTGCTTCTTCTTGAAGTCGTAGTCATGTTCATCGACCTTCGGCCTGAACTTGATCTCCTTGACCTCGATCACCTTCTGGTGCTTTTTCGCCGCGCGCGTGCGTTTCTGCTGCTCGTATTGGTACTTGCCGAAATCCATGATTCGGCAGACCGGCGGAACAGCGGTCGGTGAAATCTCTACCAGGTCGAGCCCCTTGCCCCGAGCCAATGCCAACGCTTGCGGCGGCGGCATGATGCCAAGCTGCTCTCCGTTGTCGTCGATCACCCGGATCTCACGGACCCGGATACGTTCATTGGTGCGGACGCGGTCGTCTCGTCGCGGACCTCGGTCGTAGGCGATAACAGACTCCTTTATTGCTGGAGATATCCCCAGCAGTCACAGCCGACTATCTTAGCATTGGAAACGTGTCTACCGTCGCTCGGCAACCTCGGATTGGGCGGAAGCCACAAAATCCTCAAGGGATTTGGCCCCCAGGTCCCCCCCGAGCCGGCTCCGGACGGCCACCTGGCCCTCGGCGACCTCCCGGTCCCCCAGCACCAGCATGTACGGCACCTTCTGGAGCTGCGCCTCCCGGATTTTGAAGCCGATTTTTTCGACCCGGGCGTCCAATTCCACCCGGAATCCGGCCTCAGACAGCCGTTTTTGCACCGTCTGGCCCCATTCCAGGTGCCGGTCCGCCAGGGGCAACACGGCGATCTGGACCGGCGCCAGCCAGAGCGGAAACGCCCCGGCAAAGTGCTCGATCAGCACCCCGATGAACCGCTCGAAGCTGCCAAAAATCGCCCGGTGGATGACCACGGGACGATGTTCCTGGTTGTCGGCGCCGATGTACTTGAGATCAAACCGCTGCGGGAGCTGGTAGTCGAGCTGCACCGTGGCGCACTGCCACTTGCGGCCAATCGCGTCGGTCACGTCAAAGTCGATCTTCGGACCATAAAACGCGCCGTCACCCTCGTTGACGACGTACGGAACGCCCGACGCATCAAGCGCGGCCTTCAGCTCGGTCTCGGCATGGTCCCATGTGGCCTTTTCGCCGAGGAATTCTTCGGGCCGCGTGGACAATTTCACATCAAACGCGAGGCCAAAATCCCCGTACACCCGTTTGACCAGCGCCATCAGGTGTTCCACTTCCGACCTGATCTGCGACTCCATCACGAAGCAGTGCGCGTCATCCTGCGCGAACTGCCGCACACGTGTCAGACCCGACAGCACACCGGACGCTTCGTTGCGATGCAGCGGCGTCTGCTCGTGCAGGCGCAGCGGGAGGTCGCGATAGGACCGCGTCTCCATGCCGAACATCAACATGTGGCCCGGGCAGTTCATCGCTTTGACGCCCATGGCCGAGGCGTCGTCGGCCTGACCGTCGGCGCCTTTGCCTTCCACAAGAAACATGTTCTCGCGGTAGTGGTGCCAGTGGCCGGAGGTTTCCCAGAGCGACTTGTTGTAAATGAGCGGCGTCTTCACCTCGGTGTAGCCGGCGGGGAAGAGCACTTCGCGCATGTAGTTGGCGAGTGTGTTGTAGAGCGTGGTGCCTTTGCCCTGCCAGAACGCGGCGCCGGGCGCCCACTGGTGGAACGAGAACAACCCGAGCTCCTTGCCGAGCTTCCGGTGATCGCGTTTTTTGGCTTCTTCGATGCGCGTCAGGTACTGCTTCAGGTCGTCGTCTTTGAAGAACGCCGTCCCGTAGATGCGCTGCATCGGCGTGCCCTGCGCGTCGCCCTTCCAGTAGGCGTTGGACGCGTGCAGCACCTTGAACGCCTTGAGCTTCGCGGTGGTCGGCACGTGTGGACCCACACAGAAGTCCACGAAGGTCTCGCGGTCCTTGATCGTGTAACAGGAGACGTGTGACTGACCTTCGGTCTTTTCCTCGATGAGCTGCACCTTGAGTGGCTCACCCCGTTGTTTGAAGAACTCGATGGCCTCGTCGCGGTCCCACATCTGACGTTCGAAGACGAGGTCCTCCTGCGCAAGTTGCTTCATCTTCTTTTCGATCTTCTCGAGATCTTCAGGAAGGAAGGGCCGGTTGACGACGAAGTCGTAGTAGAAGCCGTCCTCGATGGGCGGGCCGATGCCACACTGCGCCTCGGGGAACAGCTGCGTCACGGCCGCCGCCAGCAGGTGGGCGGTCGAGTGCCGATAGACGTACAACGCGTCGGGACCGTCAGGCGTGACGATCCGCAGACGGGCGTTGGCGGTGAGGGGATGACTCAGGTCAACGAGGGTGTCGTCGACATACGCGGCGAGCGCCTTGCGGACCACACCGCCGGGCAGGGCCTCGGTCGCAAAGGCCGCGACAGATGTACCGGCGGCTACGGATCGCTCTGAACCGTCGGGGAGGGTGATTGTGATGGTATCCATGGGCCCTTCGACTCACTACGTTCGCTCAGGGCATTCGACTCGGCTTTGCCATGAGCGAGGCCTCTGACGCCCGCCTCGCGGGCGTTCAGGCCGAGTCGAATGGTAGGCACGGGCGGACTCGAACCGCCGACCTCCTGCATGTCAAGCAGGCGCTCTAACCAGCTGAGCTACGCGCCTAGACAGCCTCGCGGCCAAACAGGCGAACCAAGAGTATAACCCGAGTCACCCTTCGACAGGCTCAGGGCAAGCCGTTGAGCGATTTTTTGAGGGCGGCGCCGGGCGTGAATTTTGCGACCGTGCGCTTCGGAATCTTGAGCGCGGCCCCGGTGGAGGGGTTCCGCCCCGTGCGTGCCTTGCGCACCGCGGTCTTGAAGGTGCCAAACCCGACGAGCGTCACGGTGTCCCCCTTTTTCAGGGCTTTGATGATGCCGTCGAGGGCGGATTCGACGACGGCCCAGGCCGTCACCTTGGTGAGACCCGTGTCCTCGGCAATCTTCGCCGCGAGTTGCTGCTTGGTCACGGGCGCTCCGTGGACTCCGTGCGTGTCTTGAGGCGTTCGATCGCCTTTGTGAGCATCTCGTCGGTCGCCGGCGGCGCATCGTCAAACCCGACGCTCGGCGACTCGACGGCAACTGTCGGCCGGAGGCCGCGACCGTGAATGGGTTCCCCATCGGTCGCGAGGTACCGCGCATAGGTCATCCACAAGCCGCGATTTTCTGGCAGGGCGACGAGGCGCTGCTCGGCGGCGAGCCCCGCCGTGGGTTCACCCACCAGGTCAGCGCGGCTGTTGCCATTAAGCGCGGCGGCAAACACTTCCGCGGCGCCGGCGGTGCCGTTGGACACGAGCAGGACGACCGGCAGGGTGACCGAGCCGTCGCCGGCGGCCGCCGTGGTCGTCTCGCGCTCCTTGTCGCGGGCCGCGCGGATGGCGATCGAGCCGGTCTTGACGAACCAGCGTGCGGCCGCGATGCCCTCACTATTGGGGCCGTCGGCCGTGGCGCGCAGATCGAGCACCACACCCGACGCACCGGACTTCTGCGCTGCCGTCACCGCCGCGCCAAGTGCGGCAGCCGTACCCTCGGAAAAACTGGTCACGCGCACGACCGCGGTGCCATCGGGACGCCGGGTTGTGGTGACCGCGTCGCCCTTGAGCACTTCGCGCGTGAGTTTCACCACGTGCGGTTCGGCCGCATTGCCGCGCAGCACGGTCAGCTCAACCGTGGACCCCGGCGCGCCGCGCAGCAGTCGCATGCCGGTGAACGCGGACACTTCGCGGGTCGGTTTGTTGTCGATGCCACGAATGAAGTCGTTGGTGCGCAGGCCCGCGCGATGGGCCGGGGAGCCGTCCCGCACGCCGACGATACGGAGGTAGAACTGACGGGACACGACCAGACCAACGTCGCCGGCCGGCAGTGCGCTCACCGACTTGGCCAGCGCCACTTCGTCGGGCGTGAGGTACGCACTCATCGGGTCCAGCCCATCGGCCAGCCCGCGCATCGCCCCTTCCATGACCTTGTCCGGGTCCACCGCTTCGACGTAGCTCGACATGATGAGCGAGACGACGTCCTCGAACACGCGCAGGTGGGTGAACGCCTTCTCGGGCTGCAGTGGCTCGCTCGATGTGGCGGCATTGGCCCCGAGCAGCCCTCCGACCGCGGCCAACACGACCAGCGGCGTGGACACCAGGAACAGGAGCCAGCGGGACTTGGAAGTCATGGGGCGATCTTACCTTTTCCCCGTCCACAGATTCCGTCCGTCAATAGCCTGTGGCGACTGCACACCGTAAAAGCCCAACACCGTCGGGGCGATGTCGGTGATGTTGGCGCGGCCGTTGGCGTCGGTCACTATCGGACGGTTGGTGATGAGGACGCCGGCGGTGTCGGCAAAGTCAAAGCCGCCGTGGTCACCGGACCAGCGTTTCATGTTGGGATAAACCAGCTCCGCCGGCGCGCCACCAAGTGTGGTCTGCCAGGAGACCCGATACCCATCCGCAAACCCCACCTGCAAGTCCGAGGCGTTGTGCAGATATTCGCCCGTGTACACGTCGTCGCGTTTGTAGACGTTCTGCACGATGAGTTCGCCGGTATCCGGATCGCGGAAGTCGGCTTTGAGCCGCGCGGCGAGGTCGGTCGCAAGCGTCTGATACTCCGCGCCGGTGGAGACAATGCCCTGACCTTCGCGGCCACGCAGGTTGAAATAAATCTGCCCGAGGCCCATCGCGTAGGCGCGCGTCTTCGACCAGTCGACGTGCTCAAAAAATTCCGCGCCGCTGAAGAGGTCGTTCAGCGTCTTGTCGCGCGACTCGGCCTGGCCCTTGAGCACCATAAAACCGTTCTGCACCAGCCAGCTGTTGAGGTTGACGGCCTTACGCCACGAGTGGAACCCGTGGTCGGAGACGATCATCAGTGTGGTGTCGGGACCAATCTGGTCGAGCACCTCGCCGATGAACTGATCCGAGCGGCGATAGATACGCAGGATTGAGTCGCCGTGTGCTTCCGCGTCGGCGGCGTTGTGCATCGGATGTGTGTCGTCGCGATGGCGCCACATCATGTGCTGCACCCGGTCGGTGGATTCGATGACACCGATGAGCATGTCCCACGAGCCCGAGGTCATGCGGTTCAGGATGACCTGCGCCCGATCATCAAAGGCCCGATAGAGGTCGTCCATGAAGGTCGCTTCCGTCATGCGGTCTTCATTGAGCGGCCAGGTGGCTTCGGCCCATCCAAGCGTGCGGAAGGGGCCGAGCTTTTTGTAGAGTTCCCCCGCAAAGCCTTCCGGATACGACATGGGCACGGGTGGTGCGTCGGGCTTCCAGTTCACCGGCGCCACATACACCTGCACATCGTCATCGGCCTTCATCAGGTGCACCTGGGTCATGCCGTGCACGGTGATGAAGAGGTTGACCTTGAATTTGACGTTGATCCACTTGCTCCACTCGCCGGCCTTCAGCGTGACCTTCTGGCCGTCGATGTCGATGTCCGCAGCGCCGCGACCCTTGGTCCACGTGATCGTGAGGGGCAGCGTGACATCCGCCTTTGTTTCAAGCTCGGCCTTTGTGGTCCGATCCGCATCGGAGAGCGTCGGCTTGGCATCGATCTCCGCGAGCTGGGCGCGGACGATTGGATTGGGCGGCCCGACCAGTTGGGTGCGCGCGGTGTCGCCGTCGAAAGCGAGACGTTTGAGGATGCCGCCCATCTCGGTGCTGCCCTCTTCAAAGCGGCTCAGGTCCGTCGCGTAATAACTGAACGTGCCCATCGTGCCGCGAATGTCAGGCAACGGCAGGCCGGAGAGCAGTTCCCCGTTCGGCACCTCTTCGGGGGGAAACGTGATCGGCACGGTGAGGATGCTGCTGCGCACACCGGCCTGGCCGGCCGTGACCCAGAATGACGTGCCGCCGCGCAGGGAGGTGATCTTCGGGCGTGATGTGGGAATCCAGTTCCAGAGGAACGTCGGCGGCGTGCGGGTGACCATCCCGAGATCGGGGAAGTAGGTCTGGGTGTCGCGCACGAGGAAGTCGTAGATGTTGTGTTTGCCGGGATTGACGCCCGTGGCAAACGACGCCCAGGCCGTCGGTGATTCGGGTGACACGGTCGTGTCGAGGTCGTACAGGCCGCCGGCCTGCATCACGCGCGCGAGGTTGGGCAGTTGTCCCGCCGCCATGTACTCGCGCACCAGGTCCGGATCCATACCGTCGAATCCGATGATGACCAGCTTCGGCTTGCCCGTATCGGGTGC
>CAYRGW010000146.1:0-7257 GCA_964423815.1 uncultured Solibacteraceae bacterium
TCGTCTTACCGACGCCGCCTTTTTGATTGGCGATGGAAATGATCATCGGCTGTTGGGATTCTACACGCACTACATCTTGTAGCCGAGATCATCTGGGTCCAGACTCTCGAGCCAGCGCTGCAAACGCTCCTGATCGACCTGCTGCGGCGCCACATCAGCGCCGCGGGCATGCTCAAACACCGAGACGTTCACAAAAATTGGAACCTTGGCCCGCAGGGAAAGCGCCAGCGCATCGCTGGGCCGGGCGTCGATAAGCAACCGTTCCTCGCCTTGCATGATTTCAAGGTAGGCGTAAAAGGTGCTCTCCTGAAGGTCGTGAATGATGACGCGGGTCAATGTGCCCCCCATCTCGGTGAGCACATGTCGCAGCAGGTCATGGGTCATCGGCCGCGGCGTCGAGACGTTCTCAACCTGAAGCGCGATCGCATTGGCTTCGACAGGCCCCACCCAGATCGGCAGCACCCGCTCGTTGGTCTCGTCACGAAGAATGATGATCGGCAGGTTGGTCAGAGGGTCCACCATCAGTCCCTTGATCGCCATCTCAATGAGCATGATCCCCTCCCATCAGTTCGCCGCGCACACTGTTGTTGCCGGCTGCGGTGATGCGGACCGGCACCAGCCGGCCAATCAGTGACGGGTCGCCGGCAAAGTTCACGGTCACCCACCCGTCGGTTTTTCCGGAGAGTTCAGACGCGTCCCGACGCGAGGTGCCGTCCACCAGGACCATCATCTCCTGCCCGACCATGGCCTCAAACAACTCAATCTGAATCTGCCCCTGCAGGCGCTGCAAGGCCACGATCCTCCGGGACTTCACCGACTCAGGCACATTATCTTTCATGCGCTTGTCGGCCAGGGTGTTGGGACGCGGCGAATATTTGAAGGAGTACATGAACTGGAATCGCACTGCCGACACCAGATCCATCGTCTCTGCAAAGTCCTCTTCGGTTTCGCCAGGGAACCCGACGATCATGTCGGTCGAGACCACCACGCCCGGCACGGAGGTTCGGAGCCGACCAACAAGCGCCAGGAAATCCTCCCGGGTGTACCGCCGGCGCATCTCCCGGAGCACACGATTTGACCCCGACTGCACCGGCAAATGGAAGTGCCGGCAGAGTTTTGGGTTGGTCCGCATCTCTTCAATCAGGCGATCGGAGGCATGCCGGGGATGAGGGCTCGCAAAACGAATGCGCTCCAGTCCCTCGATTTCACTGACACGTCGAAGCAGTTCAGGGAAATCGCAGGTGGGATCGTCAGGGGCCTGGTAGTGATTCACGATCTGGCCGAGCAACTGGATCTCGAGGCGACCAGACTCGGCTCCGCGCCTCGCTTCCGCCAGAATGTCCGCGACGGGGCGCATCCGTTCATGCCCGCGGGTATACGGCACCACGCAGAACGAACAGAACTCGTTGCAGCCTTCAATGATGGTGACCCACGACCGCACCGGGTCCGAGGCCTTGGCCATACCGAGTGGGAACGACACGTCCTCATAGGGGTTCACATCCACCCGCGATACACGGTCTTCCCGGGTTCTGGCGAGCAAACCCGGCAACTGTTTCACCGCCTGGGTGCCGACGATCACGTCGATCGTGGGATCGTGGCGAAGCAGTTTGTCGCCTTCCTGCTGGGCGACGCAACCCGCGACGGCAACCTGGGGTCTGCGGCCGGACTCAACACCCGCCTTTCTGATTTCACCCAGACGTGAATACAACTTGTCCTCCGCGCGCTCACGGACAGAACAGGTGTTGATGACAATCAGGTCCGCGTCGGAGTCTGACGATGCCGGCACATAGCCGTCGGCTTCAAGCAGACCTGCGATCCGTTCGCCGTCATGCACGTTCATCTGACAGCCAAACGTCTCAATCAAATACTTACGCGCCACGCTTCCCCTTCGCTTTCGCCGACGGCCGACTTTCGCTTTCGCCTTTTGCCCTGGTTTCGCTTTCGCCAAGACCATGGCGATTCGCCTGAAGCAGTTCCCGGGCAGAGGCCAGCACCCGCTCTGACACGCGGTCGCCCGCAATCATCCGGGCCAGTTCCATCTCGCGCTCGGCCCCAGCAAGGTTGGCGACGGTCGTTGTCGTCCGCCCTGCCTTGACCTGTTTGGAGATGTGCAGGTGGTTGTCACCCCGCGCGGCGATTTGCGGCAGGTGCGTAATACAGAGGACCTGAAATCGGCGACCGAGCTCCTGGAGGCGGGCACCCACGGCATCCGCCGCTGCCCCACCAATCCCGGCGTCCACCTCATCAAAGATCAGCGTGCGCCCTTCTTCGTCTGGCGTCGCCAGGGTTTTGATGGCGAGCATGATGCGGGACAACTCCCCGCCCGAGGCGATGCGAGCCAGGGGTTTCACGTCCTCGCCTGGGTTGGGTGACAGATAGAACTCCACCGCGTCAAAACCCGCGGCGGACCAACGGCTCCCATCTGAGGGGAACGACTCAACTCTGACCTCCACCCTCGACTTCGGCATGGCCAGCTGTGCGAGAGAAGCCTCCAAAGCCTTTGCCAACCGCTGACCCGCAACCTTACGGGCAGATGACAAATTCGATGCAATCTCAACGAATTTGGCCGCAGCTTCGTTTGCCTGCTTCTCCAGCCCAGCCGCCGCTTCGTCACTGGCCTGAAGGGCCTCGAGTTCCGCACGCAGGGACGCGTGTTTGGCGATCACGTCAGACAAGCCGGGGCCGTGTTTGAGTTTGAGCCCCTCGAGCGACGCCAGCCGATCCTCGACCTGCTGCAGGCGCTCGGGCGATGACTCCAGGTCGTTGGCGTAGTCGCGCAGCATAAACGCGAGGTCTTCGAGGCGGGACCGCACCTCGTCCCGCTGCTCCAGATACGGCGCGAAGCGATCATCAAGCGCGGCGAGATCCGCCAGGCGTTTCCACACGCCACCCAGCGACGACAAGGCCGCCCCTTCCCCCTCATACAACTGCGTGAAGGCTTCAGTCGACAACCGCGTCAGCCGGTCGCTGTTGGCCAGCACCTGTCGCTCGGAGAGCAGCGTCTCGTCCTCGTCGGGCTTGGGCGCAATCCGGTCGAGGTCGTGCAACTGAAAGGTGACCCACTCGATACGCGCGGACTTTTCCCTCGCGCTGAGTCGGGTGCGCTCGAGGGCGCTGGCCGCCAGCCGCCAGGCTTCGTGTGCGGTGGCCACCCGGGCGAGTGTCGCCGGATGATCCGCAAAGGTGTCCACCAGTCCCGCATGTTCGGCCGGATCGAGCAAGGACTGATGTTCGTGTTGCCCATGCAGGTCCACCAGCCTGGTGCCGAGATCCCGTAAGGCCGTGCTGGTCGCCAACGCGTCATCTATGTAGGCGCGACTGCGCCCCTGCGCCGAGATCTCGCGTCGGACGATGATGTCGGGAGTGTCGGGGGTGTCGCGTCCGGGACGTTCGAAGATTGCCTGAATGGAGGCAGTGTCTTCCCCGGTGCGGACAAGATCCGCGCTGGCGCGACCACCGGTCAGCAGGTCGATGGCTTCGACGAACATCGACTTGCCCGCGCCGGTTTCTCCGGTCAGCACGGTGAGACCGGGAGCCAGATCGATCTCCAGGTGATCAATCACCGCGAGATGACGAATGGCGAGGAAGCGCAACATCGTCGCATGGTAGCAAACCTTTTGACTCGACTCTGGGTGCGTGGTACTCTCAAATTTGTTCGCGCTGTCCCAGCGGCGCACAATCCGTGAACGACGGAGGTCTTGTTGCGCACGTTAGGCATATTGGCTCTGGCCTTTCAGGCTCAGAGTCCAGCTGGGGATCCTGTTGTCCCTGTCTCATCTGAAACCGATCTGGTCTCGCTGATTGCGGACGCTTCCCCACTGGCGTGGTTCGTCCTGCTGGTGTTGTTGCTGTTCTCAGCAATTTCGTGGGGCATCATCGTCCACAAACATCTCCAGTTCAAGAAGGCGCAGCGGCAGACCGCGACGTTCCTGGACATCTTCCGGAAGAGCAGCAAGTTCTCCGAGGTGCAGTCGATCTGCGCCAGTCTGCCGGCGAGTCCGTTGGTCGGGCTCTTTCAGGCCGGGTATGCCGAACTGAACGCCCAACTGCGCACGGCGGGCGAAGGATCGCGGCCCATGCTGCGGAGCCTTGACGGACTCGACCGCGCGTTGCTGCGCGCAACCACCGTCGAGTTGAGTCGATTGGAATCGCGTGTCGGGTTCCTCGCCACCACCGCGTCGATCACGCCGTACATCGGACTGTTCGGCACCGTGGTCGGCATCATGGCGTCGTTTCAGGGGATCGGCACCAGTGGATCCACCAGTCTCGCGGTGGTCGCGCCGGGTATCGCCGAAGCGCTGATCGCGACGGCGGCCGGGCTGTTTGCCGCGATCCCTGCGGTCTATTACTACAACGACCTTACCGGCAAGGTGAAACACTTCGCGGGCGCGATGGACGACTTCTCGCTCGAGTTCCTCAACATCGCCGAACGCAACTTCACGTAAGGAGACGACATGCCAAAAGTTGAGCAGGTCTCCCACAACTCGGGCCGCAGCCGGCGTGGACGCGGGCAACGTGTTTCCACCTCCCTCGCCGAAATCAACGTCGTCCCCCTGGTGGACGTGATGTTGGTGCTGCTGATCATCTTCATGGTGAGTGCGCCGATGATGCAGCAGGGATTTACGGTCTCGTTGCCGGAGGCCAGACGCGCGCAGGCCGTCAACGCGGAGCCCATCTACGTCGAAGTGCCCGCGACCTTCATGCGGGATCGGAACGTGCGCTTTGATGGTCAACGCGTCCGGCTGGAATTTCTTGCCGAGCGTGTGAAGCAGGCCCTGGTCGGTCGGACGTCGCAGGACGTCTATGTGGGCGGAGACGGCCAGGCGACGCTCCAGGCCGTCATTGATGTTGTGGAGCAGCTCAAACTCGGCGGCGTGCGGAATGCCGCCTTTGTCGTCTCACCGCCCTCCGGGAGACGGACGCCGTGAAAGCGGCGGTCAGCGACATCCTCGCGGCCAGGAGCCATGACGAGGGTGGCCTGTCGAAGCTGGTCGGGTGGTCACTGGCCGCGCATATTGCGTTCGGCGCGATCGCGATTTTTCTCCCCACCAATTGGCTCGGGACGCAGGCGCCTCCCCCGGAAATCATCGTCATCAGCCTGGGCGGCGCGGTCGGCCCACGGTCCACCGGGACTGCGCCGATTTCCGGCCGACAGGTGGATCAAGAGGCCACACGGCCCACTCCTCCCGCACCACCCGCCGCCGCGCGACCCGACGTGATGCCGGCACCGGCGTCGAAGCCCGTTCCTCAGAAACCCACGCCCCCGTCGCCGACACCTGCCCCGCCTGCGGCCACGACCAAACCCCCTGTGACCGGTGCGAAGGTGCAGGCCGGCAAGGCCGCGGCCGATACAGGGGCATCAGGGACAGCAGACGGACTCACCATCGGGGGTGGCCTGGGCGGTGGCGACGCGGTCGATTTGAATAACTTCGACCCGGAGTGGACGCTCAAGTTCAAGGAAGCACTCAGCCGGACGTGGGCCAGGGTCCAGCCGGAAGTGGGGTTCGTGGTGCTGCGGTTCACGATTTTGCGAGACGGGAGCGTCGAAGGCGGCTTTCCCCAGATACAGGTCCTGGAGAAGAACGTGAGCTTCAATCTCGAGATGGTGTCCAAACGGGCCGTCATGAACGCGAAGCTCCCCCCGTTGCCGGTCAGTCACAAGGAACCGATGCTGATCGTCCGTTTACGGTTTGACTATGAGAAGAGGTAAGGAATGAATCAGCACCGTCGAATGACGATCACGGCCATGTGTAGTGCCGCCCTCCTGTGGACGGCGCTGCCGTCCGGTGCCCCGGCGGACACGTTCGTGATTGGCCCGGATGGGATTGGCTCGGCGCCACTCGCGCAACAGCAGGAAGTGTCGATCAGCATGCGCGGCGTCGGCGGGCGTACGCCTCGGCTGGCGGTCCCGGAATTTCTCGTCACGGGCGACGAGGCTGGACGGGCCGCCGCAGCGACCGTGTCCCAGGTCCTGTTTGACGACATCGAGTTCGAGCGGGAGTTCACCATGATTTCCCGCGCGGCGTCGTCCAGGGTGCCGGCTTCACCGGCCGACGCACTGCCCTACGACACGTGGAATGAACTCGGCGCCGACTTTGTGCTGACAGGCGCGGCCAGCCTGGCGGCGAACGTGCTGACCGTCGAAGTTCGCGTGGTCAGCGTCGAGCGACGCCTGAGCACCTTCGGCAAACGGTATGCCTGCCCCGTCCGTGACCCACGCTACTGCGCGCACACCATCGCGGACGAACTGCACAAGGAACTGTTCAACCTCGACGGCATCGCGCGCACCAAACTGGCGTTTGCGTCGGACCGTGATGGGGAACGTCTCGGTGGCACCATCGAGGAACGTTCGATCAAGGAGATCTACATCTCCGACTACGACGGCGGCAAACAGATGCGCCTCACCCCGCATCGTTCGTTGAACATCGCGCCGACGTGGTCTCCCGACAATCGTTTCCTGGCGTACACCTCGTACACCTCGGGTTTTCCTGACGTCGTCGTGCAGTCGATCTATGAAGCACGCGCGGCGACGCGCCCTGCGAAGGGCACGCCCAACTCGCAGAACTACCTGCCGGCGTTTTCGCCCGACGGCACGCGCCTCGCCTTTGCCTCAAGCCGCACAGGCAACTTCGAGATCTACACCATGCGGATCGACGGCAGTGAACTCCGCCAGGTCACGTCACACCCCGGCGCCGACAACGCGCCGACGTGGTCCCCCAACGGCCAGCAGCTTGCGTTCACCTCGGATCGCGCCGGACAGAATCACATCTACATCGTCAGCGCTGACGGCGGGCCGGTGACACGACTGCCCACCGGCGGAGGCAAGGTCGACCGTCCGACGTGGTCCCCTGCGCCGTTCAACTACATTGCGTTCACGGCCGAAGTGCCCGGCGGCAATCACGTGAAGATGATCGAACTCGGCACCAACACGGTGACGACGCTGACGTCGGCGTTTCAGGGGAGCAACGAGAGTCCCTCGGTGGCGCCCAACGGCCGTCACATCGCCTTTGTCACCACACAGTGGGGCAAAGAGCACATTGTCATCATGGGTCGCGACGGCAAACTTGAACGCCGCGTGACCACCTCAGGCAACAACAAATATCCCAGCTGGTCCAAACGATGAACTCTTCACTTCGACTGCGCACCCTCCTTGCTCTGGCTCTGGTTGGCACGACGACACTCGCGGCCTGCGGCGGCAAAAAGCCTCCTGTGCCCGTGACTGCCCCGCCGCCGTCCGCCGCGACCTTCCCAGGCGCG
>CAYRGW010000146.1:7267-8075 GCA_964423815.1 uncultured Solibacteraceae bacterium
GAACCGGCCGCCGGATCCACCCGCACCCGTGCCGGAACCACCGCCGGTGATTCCGGTCGAGCCGACGCCAATCGTGTCGGACCCGCTCGCGACGCTGGATACCGATGAGATCAACCGGCAGAGCCCGCTGGGCCCCGTCTTTTTTGGCCTCGACTCCGACACCGTTGATGCCGAGGGCCAGAAGGTGCTCAACGCCAACGCCGAGGTGCTCCGGAAGTATCCCACCTGGTCCATCACAATTGAGGGCCACAGTGACGAGCGTGGTTCGGCCGAATACAATCTCGCGCTCGGCGAACGTCGGGCGCTCGCCGTCAAGGGGTATCTCCTGTCGCTGGGGATTGCCGCCGATCGCATCCGCACCGTGAGCTACGGCAAGGAATTTCCGTTTGATCCGGGCCACGACGAAGCCGCCTGGTCCAAAAATCGGCGCGGTCATTTTGTCGTGACGGGGAAGTAACATAGACGCATGGCACGCCGACTTCTGAACCTGACCCTGCTGGCCGTCTTGGCCCTGCCGGCCGCGGCGGCGGCACAGAACCGCGAGCACCAGCAGATTTTTGCGGACCTGCGGATCCTGCAGGAGCAGACGCAACTCCTCCGGGTCGCGGTGGCGGAACTGGTGGAGTCGCTC
Source organism: uncultured Solibacteraceae bacterium (assembly GCA_964423815.1). GTDB lineage: Bacteria > Acidobacteriota > Vicinamibacteria > Vicinamibacterales > SCN-69-37 > SYFT01. Next base: position 7,899 of record CAYRGW010000146.1, read on the forward strand.
AAGGCCATCAACAGCCGGGTGGACGAACAGTCGAACCTGACCCGCAAACTGTTTGCTGATCAGGGCGTGCAGATCGGCGGGCTCACCGACAACGCCCGGATTCTGCGCGAAAAACTGGATGCCACCAACGTGAGCCTGTCGAAGGACGCCCACGAAATGGAAACGATCCGGCAGGAG
>CAYRGW010000147.1:0-7858 GCA_964423815.1 uncultured Solibacteraceae bacterium
CCTCAACACGCGCCTCTACTGGGGCAACAACTTCCTCTACAAGTCCGAGGACCGCGGCGCCAGCTGGGCCCGGGTGAGCGGGGACCTGACGCGCAACCTCGACCCGACGGAAATCCCGATCATGGGCAAGTTGTGGCCGACCGACTCCATCGCGTTCCGCGAGTCGACGACCGCGCTGAGCACGATCGTGTCCGTGGACGAATCGCCGCTCAAGTCCGGCCTGCTCTATGTCGGCACTGACGACGGCCTGTTGCAGGTGAGCGAAGACGACGGCAAGACGTGGCGCCGGGTGGAAGAGTTCCCGGGCGTGCCGAAGTGGACCTACGTGAGCGACGTGTTTGCGTCACCGCTCGACGCGAACACGGTGTTTGTGTCGCTCAACAACTGGCAGACGGGTGACTACAAGCCCTACATCGTCAAGAGCACGGACCGCGGTCGCACGTTCACGAACATCACCGGCAACCTGCCGGCGAAACACAACGTGTGGTCGGTCATTCAGGACCACGTGAAGGCGGACCTGCTGTTTGCCGGCACCGAGTTCGGTGTGTTTGTGACCGTGGACGGCGGCCGTCAGTGGACGCAGCTCAAGGGCAACTGGCCCACGGCGCAGGCGCGAGACATGCAGGTGCAGAAGCGCGAGAACGACCTCGTCGTCGGCACGTTTGGTCGCAGCTTCTTCATCCTTGACGACTACAGCCCGCTGCGTGAACTCACGTCGCAGTCGCTGACCGAAGAGGCCCGTCTCTACCCGGTGAAAAATCCGTGGCTGATCACGCAGGGTGGTCTGGCTCCGGCCGGCGCGGCCGGTGTCGGCACGCTGGGCGGCAACGTCGTCAGCCCGAATCCTCCGCTCGGTGCGAACTTCGCGTATTCGGTTGGCCAGACGATTCCGGCCGGGACCGACCTCGTGTTGACGGTGACCGACGCGCGTGGGCAGAAGGTGCGTGAGATTGCACTCGACCGCACCGCCGGCTTCCGTCGTGTGTTGTGGAACCTGCGCGGCGAAGCGGTCGCGGGTGCGCCTGGCGCACCAGGCCGCGGTGGTCGTGGCGGCGGTGGCGGCTTCGGCCCACTCGTCGATCCCGGTACCTACCACGCGCAGATCGGCAAGAAGGTCGGCGACGTCGTGACGCCCGTCGGCCCGATGCAGACGTTCCGCGTGCTGGAAGTCAGCTAGGCGCGCAGCCTGCGAATGGGGCGCCGGTGGTTGACCACCGGCGCCCTTTTTATTTCGCGAGGCTTCGAATCAGCGTCAACAACATGTCGATGGCGACGATGTTGTGGCCGCCGGACGGAATGATCACGTCGGCGTACCGTTTGCTGGGTTCGGCAAACTCCAGGTGCATGGGTTTGACGGTGGAAAGGTACTGGTCGATGACCGACTCGACGGTGCGGCCGCGTTCAGTGATGTCGCGCTGCAGTCGCCGGATGAACCGCATGTCGCTGTCGGTGTCCACAAATACCTTGACGTCCATCAACCGTCGCAGCGCGGCGTCGGTGAAGATGAGGATGCCCTCCACGATGATCGCCGTGCGGGGCTGGATTGCCTCGGTGACGGTCCGCCGGGCGTGCCGCGAGAAGTCGTAGGTCGGCATTTCCACCGGCCGACCCGCGCGCAGTTCCTCCACGTGCCTGACCAGCAGGTCGGTCTCCAGTGAATCCGGATGGTCGTAGTTGAGCGCGGCGCGGTCTTCCAGACGCAGTTGTGGATGGTCGCGGTAGTAGTGGTCGTGTTCCAGGACCGAGACGTGACCGTCGCCCAGGGCTTCGATGATGTTGCGTACGACGGTGGTTTTGCCGGAACCGGACCCGCCGGCAACACCAATGACAAGAGGAGGACGCGGGCTCATGAGCTCCAGTGTATTTGATACGCTCAATTCAGATGAATCTTGTGGCGGTGGCGGTCGGTGGAGCGCTTGGGGCGCTGATGCATCGGCTTGTGCCTGGACCGTTTCCGATTGGCACCGCAACGGTGAACGTCGTGGGTGGCCTGGCCGTCGGATTTCTCGCGGGACTCCTGACGGCCCGTGAACTGGGAGCCCCACACGCCGCGCACCTGTTCCTGATCGTCGGCGTCTGTGGAGGGTTCACAACCTTTTCGGCGTTTTCACTGGAGACGGTGCGGCTGGTGCAGGCCGGCAGCGGTATGACGGCGATGGTGAGTGTGATCGCGCAGGTGGGTGGCGCCATCCTGGCCACCGGAGCGGGTCTGTGGCTGTCGCGACAGGTATGACGCGACACCTGCTGTGCCTGGGGCTCGTGTGTGGCGCCCTTGGCTGCAGCAGCAGTAGCAGTGGCCCCACCACGCCGGGGTCGTCCACGCCGGCGGCCTTCTCGACGTTTGTCCGCGTGACCGACGCCATCACCGGCTCATCCATGAGTGGCGTCACCGCCACCGGTGACGGTGTGTCCGGCGGTGCGTCCTCGCTGGCCGGCACCATGACCGTCGGCGCGGCGGCCAGCAGCGGGGCCGCGCGCGCGGTGGCGTTCACACGCACCGGCTACGTGACGCGCACGGTCGCCATGAAGATTCCCGGCAACGAAATCGAGGTGTCGATGATCCCGTCGACGTTTAACCTCGACGCCTACGACGAACTGTTACGCGCGCCGCGTCTGCAGCGCTGGACGTCTGCGCCGCCGCTGCGGGTGCAGACACGCACCCTGCAGTTCACCTCGATCAATCAGTCGGATGCCGCCGCGATCGATGACGTGATGTCCGACGCCGATCGTCTGGGGCTGGAGGCGGATCTCAGCTGGGCGCTGCCGCAGTTGACGGGCAATACGTTTCAGTCGTTTGCCGGCATCACACGCGACACCATCGACGTCGACGGACGGATGCAGGTCCTGAATACCGGCGTCATCACCGTGGCCCGATATGCGGGGTTGACGACGGCCACCGGATATTGGGGGTATTCGCGTTGGCAGTTCCGCACGGACGGCACCGTCATCGGCGGCACGATCATGCTCGATCGCGACTTTGATCGCTCCAGTCATTCTGCTCGGCGTTCCCTGCGGGCCCACGAACTGGGGCACGCGTTGGGATACACCCACGTGACGATTCTCACGTCGGTCATGAATTCGAACGCGGCCACGGAACCCAACACGTTTGACCGGCAGGCGACGCAGATCGCGTTCCTGCGTCCACCCGGCAACGTGCGGCTCGACTCCGACCCGGCAGAGGCTTCGCTCAATCGCCTCGGCGCGGCTGTCTGGAGTCGCGGCGAAGGCTTCCGTCGCCGCTGACAAGTCTCTTCATGTCTTCACGACTTCATGTGATGCACTACTGCTGTCTCCACTCGTAGATGTACTCCGTCTGCACCGACTGTGACACGCCGGATGCTGTGACGACGATGCTCATCTTGTCTCCCGGGGCTGCACCCGCGCCGAACTTGTGCGACACCGTCAGTGTCAACGTCGTCTTGGGCTGATTGCCCGGCTTGGGGGTGCCCGCGCCGAGGCCTTGACGACCGTCTGCATCCGCAAAGGAGGAGGACGTCGGCGCACGGGATCCGTCGGGTCGCAGCGCATGTGCCGCCACCCTGATGCTGATGATGCCGAAGAAGTTGCTGTGGCTGCGTGGTGCGTTTGTCACGGTCAAATTTACCGTGGCCACGTCCCCCGACCGGATCACCGTCGGGGGAGCCGACCAGGTCGCGGTGCCTGATTCAGACATCCCGTTCTTCATCCAGGCGTCCGTTCGGCTGCCCGTGTACGTGTTGGTGATCGTGACGCTGTTGCCTGAGGCCGCGACGCTGTACTTCCACCCCTTCGTGCGGGCGTTCTCCGCGTCGAGTTTGGTCTGCCAGTCGTTGGTGCGTGTCTCGAGGTACACCCAGGCGTAGGTGCCGGTGGCGGGTTTGGGCGTGGGCTTGGTCGTCGGTGCAGGCGTGGGCGGCGGCGAAGGGGGAACAGGAGGCAGCGGTGTGGGGCCGTGCACGATGATGAACTCGCACGACGCGGAGGCCTTCTGGCCGCGATGGTTGTCCTGGGCCGTGACGGTAATCGTTTCGTTGACCGAGGCCTTCCAAATCAGACTCTGGCCCTTTTCCGGCAGCGTGTGATTGCCAACTTTCCAGATGTAGGTGTAGCCGCCCCAGCCATAGTTGGGTATCGCCCGGAGTTCAACCTGCTCCCCGACCGTCGCCCAGACGCGGGACTTGTTGAGCTTCACTACAACGTGCAGATTGGCGGACAACGACTTGCGCACCTGCTCGGCTTGTTCGAGGGCTTCCTCCAGTGTCAGGCGGAAGGTGTCAGTCCCCAGGAACGGGATGAACTCGATGTGCTTGGGAAGGGGGCCAAATTTCTTGCGCCGGTAGTTGTCGGCGTAGCGCTGGAAGGAGGCGGCCAACTCAACAGCCTCCATGGCGTACTGCTCGCGCTCCTCCCAGGTGGCCGCCTGTCGTGACTTCCGGTACGCAATGGCGAGCCACTTCCAGTACGACTCATGCCCCTTGCCCCACCCGGCGGCTTCCTCGGTCTGGCTGTGCGCGAAGAGGTTGATATTCTCGGCGCCGACCCAGCCCGACGCGGTCTGCGTGGTGTGGACCAACTCATGCGTAAAGGTCGCGGCCCAATCGGCGACGACGGCCCGATCCACCCCACTGCGACCAGACAGAATCTGATCGACCATCCTGGTGCTGAACTCAATGCGCGAGTCGCCCGACTTGACGCGGGCCTCTTCGGACGCCGGCAGGTTGACGAAGGAGTAGAGGCGGGCGCCTGGCTTCCACCCGTCGTTCCCCTTCTTCAGCGCCGCCACCTCGCCGCGGCTTTCCAGGAACTCTCTCACGGCCTGGATCGCCTTCTCCTCGTCTTCCGTCGTGTGTTGAGCCCCGGCCAGGCTTGAAAGGGCGAAGACCAGCGCACAACCGACCATTACTGCGATGCGTGATATTCCGACCATGATGGCAGTTCACGCTGCAAGTGCCGTGCCTCCACTCGCGATGCGAGTGGTATTGCGAATTGCGCAGGTGCGGCCAGCTACCGCGGGAAATCCACCGCGCGCTGGGCGTCTGCCAACGCTTCAGGAGGTACCGGCAGCAGGACACGTTCGGTCAGCACGCCGGCGCGCGAGAGGTAGGAGTAGCGGACATCCAGCCAATGCGCGTCATCGTGCTGTTCCAGGCGCATGTGTCTCAGTCGTGATCCCGGCCCGCCCCACGAATGCCATTCGTCACCGAGCAGGACCCGCGTCCGCGCCATCGCCACACGATGGGGCGCAGTCGCCAGTCGATCCCGCCGTCGGCGGGGAAGCGCCGCAGCGGCCATCGCGGTGACGGCCATCAGCAGCACCAGCGCGGCGGCGACCGCCCATCCCTGCTCGGGATCCATCACCACGAAGCCGATGCCGATCACGATGCACCAGAACCAGACAATCAGGAGCAACCCTCGCTTCACGGTCGTCTGCTGTTCGAACTGTCGGCTGGTCACACGTCGCCAGAGTGCATCCGGCACGGTCCACTCGGCAATGAGGTCGTGTGTCCCCGCGACCAGGTCCTCGTCCCAGCGCGCTCGCCGGCGCAAGACGATGGCGGTGACACCGGCAGCCAACGCGGCGAAGCCGACGATGGTGATCCAGGCATAACCGCCGCGCATCATGTCCCAGTTGGCGATGAACGGGATCAGTGTCGCGGCACACAAAATCCCGCACACGATCCACGCACGCCGTGCCCGTCGGACGCTGCGGGTCATCACCACGAACCGCCTCCGCCACCTCCACCACCACCGCCCGACGAGCCTCCACCGCCGGACCCGCTCGATGATCGGGGCGACGCGACCATGTTTTGCCCGGCCTTCGACATGGCGGTGGAGAGCGAACGCTCGAACGCCGGCGTGGAGAACCCTTGGCTGGTGAGGTGCCCGACGTACCACGCGGGTGGCTGGTCGAGGTAGATGTCATCGAATTTTTTCGCCCAGTCATCGGCCACGCCCAGCGCCATCGCGTAGGGCAACAGGGCCTCGAACTCGGCGCGTGGCTCAGAGGCACTCCGCTCCAGTCGGTCGGCCTCGACGCGTGTGGCGAACTCCTGGAAGCCGAGCGCCCACTGGCGCGCCCGCGCGCCTTTTGTCGTTCGTCTCGGCATGGCCGTCACAAATGCCAGGAACACCATCAACGTCAGCACGGCGGCCGCCATGGGGACGAGCACCACGGCCGGGGCCGGGACCTCTCGGAAGGCCATCCAGGCGAAGCCGACCAGCGCCGTGGCACCTGCGGCCGCAAAGCCGCGCCCGACCCAGCGGTGGCGCACCGTCTGCGGAGAGGCGTCGAAGTAGCCGTTTGTCACCAGGCGGCTGTACAGCCCTGTCGTGATTGCCGGGATGTGCCGGTAGAACTTGTTGGCCAGGTCTGAGGCCGACACCTCGTCACCGCGTTCGAAGAGGGCCGTCATCACCCGTTCCTCGTGCGGCGCCAACGTGCCCTGCGGCGCCGGGGACTCGCGCACGAAGATGGTCTCTTCATGCGTCATCAGGCCAAAAAGACGCTCCTGTTCTTCCGTGCGGATCGTCAGATACCGACGCACAGCCAGATCCACCACTGTCGCGGTGATATCCACCATATCGACACGTTCGTCGATGAGTGTGCCGATGCCTCCAGGCGTCAATCCCTGCGGGGGTTCGTACATGACGGTGACCGGTGCGCCGCCGTCCGGATCCCGACCGTCGCGGCGATATCGCCGATACACGAAGGCAAACCACGCCAGCGGCAGCAGCAGGACCATGTTGTCCGCGGTCCGCCGCACGGCGAGTTCCGTCGCAGTGGGAAACGTGACGACCCCCTGTGGGAATCCGACGGCCACGGTGAGTCCCTCGAGACGGCCAAGCGGTCTGGTGGTCACAAAGTGAATGACACCGGGCTCGCCATGCGTCACGTCAACGTCGCGTCCTGTGGCGCCAAACGCGCCGGTGTACCCGGCGGCCTGCACCTCCGATGCTGCCACCGACGCGGGCAGCCGCACCGTGGCGCTCGATCGGTCAATACCCGCGTTCCACTCGTTGCCGGTCGCGTTCCAGTAGAGTTCGTCGTGTTCGGCGAATCGAGAGAGTGCGTCCCGCACACGGTAGCGGATGACGTACCGAACGAGGCCGATGACCGTGCGATCCGGATCACCAATCCGAATCTTGACGTACCGGCCCTCATGGCTGACCTGAGTGTCGAATGCCCGTCCTTCGTGATCAGTGACTGAGAGCAGTCGGACATCGAGGGAGTACGCGTAGCCCTTTGGATCCGAGTAGCGCACGGGAATCGTTCTGAAGATCCCGTGCCGCGCTTCGCTGAACTCCACCTCAAGCCGTTCCTCAACGAGGAGATCCGAGTGGGCCTCGATCGTCAGGTCGGCATCAAAGCTGCGAATGGTGTACGCGCCGCGATCCTCCTGCGCGACCGCAGGACCTGAGACGCCGGCCACCAGCAGGGCAATCAGGACGATGCAGCGGATCGCCGGCATGGCCCCTCACAACCCCGTCTTCGGTACCCGCGCTTCGGTCGGGTCGTCGAGTCCGAAGAACTCACGCTCGGTGAAGCCGAACGCGCGCGCGACAAACAGGTCGGGCACGGACTGGATGCGGGTGTTGAAGTCGCGCACGACCGCGTTGTAATACCGGCGGGCATTCTGAATCGCGTCCTCCAGGGTCTCAAGCGAGCGCTGGAGATCCTGATAGTTCTGGCTGGCCTTCAGGTCCGGATAGTTTTCGGCGAGGGCGAACATCGTCCGCAGTTGCCCCGTCAGGGAGTTCTCGGCCTGACCGGCCGCACGTGGCCCGCCGCCGGCGGCAGACTCTGCGCGCGTGCGCGCATCGGTGACGAGTTGGAGTGTTTGCGCCTCGTGCGCGGCATAAGCCTTGACCGTGTCGACCA
>CAYRGW010000148.1:0-7241 GCA_964423815.1 uncultured Solibacteraceae bacterium
GGGTGAGGAGTGTTCGTTTGCTCACGCGCTTCTCTCGCGACAGCCGCCGGAGGCGGCGTCCAGCCCCTCGCCCTCATGGCCCTTCATGCCCATCATGGTGATCAAAACCTCCACGTCTCCATGTCTCGTGTGAGATTTGATCGGGTGAGATTAGACTGGGCGCGTGAGATTTCTGGGCGTGGATTACGGCGCGAAGCGGATTGGGCTCGCGCTCTCCGACGCAAGCGGCACGCTGGCGCGGGCGTGGCAGATGGTGCCTGCGGCCGGCAATCCGGTTGCGTCGGCCGCACGGATCGCTGACGTCGTGAACAAACTCCGCGCGTCGGACGATCCCGATCTCGACGGGCTTGTGGTCGGACTGCCTCGCCGACTTAATGGCGACGACACCGATCAGACCCCGATGGTGCGGATCTTTGTCACCAGGCTCGGCGAGCTGACCGGATTGCCGGTGGCGATGCAGGATGAACGTCTGTCCAGTGTTGAGGCCGAATCCCGCCTCGCGGAGCGCGAGCCCGACTGGCGAAAACGTAAAGCACTGATTGACGCCGAGTCGGCATCGATCGTGCTTCAGGACTATCTGGACAATCGACCGCGATGAAAAAGATTTTTTTTGGGCTGTTCGTGATCATCCTCCTGGGCGTGGGCGCGGCGTGGTGGGCCGGCCAACAGGTGGGACGTGCGTATCGGGGATTCCCCGGCGAAGAAGTGTTTGTCGAGATTCCGCAGGGGAGTGGGGTCGCCGCCATCGGTGAACGCCTCGCCGCGGCCGGCGTCGTTTCACACCCCCTCGTCTTTCGTGTCGCCGCGCGCATGTCAGGCGTCGAGCGAAGTCTCCAGGCGGGCGAATATCGTTTTGCCGAACCGGCCACGCCTGCGGAGGTGATCGCCCGGCTTGCCAAAGGCGACGTGTACACACGCGCCGTCACGTACCGCGAGGGCCTCACCATCTGGGACATGGCGGAGGTCTTCGCCGCCGCCGGACTGGGCACCGCGGAGGACTTCCTCCGCGAAGCGCGCGACCCCGCGCGTATCCAGGCGATTGACCCCGACGCGCGATCCCTTGAGGGGTATCTGTTCCCCGACACGTATCAGTTGCCGCGCTCGGCCGGTGCGAAGGGCATGGTGGATGCGATGGTCGCCGGATTCCTCCGCGCCTATGACGCGGACTTGCGCGCAGCCGCGACGGCAAGAGGCCTGTCCGCGCGTGAAGTGGTGACCATCGCGTCGTTGGTCGAGAAGGAGACCGCCGCCGCGCACGAGCGCGCCATCGTCTCTGCGGTCTATCAGAATCGTCTGCGCATCGGGATGGGTTTGCAGTGCGACCCGACCGTCATCTACGCGCTTCGACTCGCGAATCGCTGGAACGGCAATCTCACGCGCGAAAATCTGCGGATTGACTCGCCCTACAACACGTATCGTTACGCCGGTCTGCCGCCGGGGCCCATCGCGTCCCCTGGGCGCGCGTCTCTGGAAGCCGCCATCCGCCCGTCCGCCGACAAATATCTGTATTTTGTGAGCCGCAACGATGGCACACACGTGTTCGCGACCACACTGGCAGAACACAATCGCAACGTGCAGGAGTGGCAGATCCGGTTCTTCCGCAACCGACCGCGTTAAGCGCTCCGAAGGTTATCCGCCCCAGTGGAGTTTTTCGCGCAGCATCTCGAAGTGTGTGCGCGTCGTGGTGCGAAGCAGCCGCAGCACACGGTCGGAACGGCGAATCGAGACCACATCCCCGGCCTGCAGAGGCGCGCCATACTGGCCGTCAAACGTGGCCACCACGTCCGCAGGCGCGTCGAGGGTGGGCCGCAGCACGATGTGCGCGGAGGCCGGCAGCACGATCGGCCTGTTGGTCAACGTGTGGGGAGCGATTGGCGTGAGCAACACCGCATCCACGGACGGGTGGACCACGGGGCCGCCCGCCGAGAGGTTGTAGGCGGTGGAGCCGGTCGCGGTGGCGACAATTAATCCGTCGGCTCTCACGTGGCACACGTGTTCGCCCTGCACCGCCACGTCGAGTTCAATCATGCGCGACAGCCGGCCGCGCGTGATCACGATGTCGTTGAGCGCCAGCCGTGAGTCGGTGACCACACCGTCGCGCTCGACGCGTCCCTCGAGCAGCAGTCGTGTCTCGGTCCAGGTGCGTCCTTCAATCACGGCCGCCAGCGCGTCGGTGAGCTCGGGGCGTCGCACCTCGGTCAGGAACCCCAGGTGGCCGAGGTGGACACCAAGCACGGGGATGTCGACACCGGACTGGACCACCGCACTGGCAGCTGCGAGCAACGTGCCGTCGCCACCAAAGGCCACCAGCACGTCCACGCCTTGTGCCGCTGCGTCATCAGCGCCGGTCACCACGGTGACGCCACGCGCCGTCAGCCACGCGGCAGCCTCCTCAAGCGCCGCCTGGGCGTTGGGGTGCGGCTTTGCGGTCAGTCCAATACGAGTCACGGAATGATGTTACTGCGGTCTCAATAACAGCAGAAACTCCCTGTTGCCTTCTGCGCCGGTGATCGGGGACGGCACCAGGCCCACTGCCGTGAAGCCCAGTGCCTGCGCCGCGGCGGTGACGGTCTCGACGACTCGTGTGTGCACGGCTTCATCACGAATGATGCCGCCCTTGCCCACTTCCTCGCGTCCGGCTTCAAACTGCGGTTTGACCAGCGCCACCACATGGCCGTGGTCGGCAAGCAGCGCCGGCACGACCGGCAGGATGTGTCTGAGCGAGATGAACGACACGTCGATGGTGACAATGTCGAAGCGTCGGGCGTCTGCGGGCAGGTCGTTGGGGGAGAGGTTGCGCGCGTTGGCGCCTTCGATGACGAACACGCGCGGGTCGGATCGGATCTTCCAGTCGAGCTGATTGTGCCCCACGTCGAGGGCGACGACGCGCGCGGCGCCGCGCTGGAGCAACACGTCGGTAAAGCCGCCGGTGGACGCGCCGATGTCGAGGGCGGTGGCGCCGGTGACGTCGATGCCAAACGTCTCGAGCGCGTGGACAAGTTTGAGCCCGCCGCGACTGACCCACGGGTGATCGGGTGTCCGCAGGGTGATGGCGGCCTCGGTGTCCACCGCCGTGCCGGCCTTGGTGACGGGATGGCCGTCGACGAGGACGTCGCCGGCGAGAATCAGCGCCCGCGCGCGTTCACGCGACGGGACCAGCGCGCGGTCGACGAGCAGGGTATCGAGGCGGCTCTTGGTCATTGGCGGTACTGGCAGTTTTGGCAGCCTTCAAGTTCAGGCCGCCCTACTTGTGTAGGCCGACCTACTTGCGTCTGGCCAGTGACCATTCGGCCAGTTCGGTGAGGCGGCCTTCGAGGCCGGCGGCGACGAGTGTGGCCTTGGCGCGTTCGACACACGCCGCGGCGAGGCGGCGCGATTCGTCGATCCCGTGGAGGGCCGCGTAGCTGGGTTTGCCGGCGGCGGCGTCTTTGCCGGCCGTTTTCCCCAGGTCGGCCTCCGACCCTTCCACATCCAGCACATCGTCAATGATCTGAAACGCGAGACCGAGTTCGTTCGCGTACTGGTCCACCGCCGCGATCACCGCATCGTCGACGCCGGTGATCATGGCGCCGGCGACGGCCGAGGCGCGGATGAGCGCGCCGGTTTTGCGCGCGTGCATGTCGCGCAGTTCGCGCTCGGAGAGGGGCTGCGCAGGATTGGAGGGCACACGGCCCGCTGCCTGGAGATCGATGGTCTGTCCGCCGACCATGCCGATGGCGCCGGCGGCGGTGGTGAGCACGCTCAACACACGCAGTCGGCGGTCGGCCGGGGCTTCGGGCGCGCCTGGCGGCGCGACGGGTGACGGCGAATTGGCCAGCAGGCCAAACGCTTCGGTGAGCAGACCGTCACCGGCCAGGACGGCCACGCCGTCGCCGTACACGACGTGTGTGGTCGGGCGCCCGCGCCGCAAGGTGTCGTTGTCCATCGCCGGCAGGTCGTCATGCACGAGCGAATAACAATGGATCATTTCCATCGCGCAGGCGCTCGGGATGGCGAGCATGCGCGCGCGGGGCACCGTGGTGCCGGCCAGCGGCGCGACCGCTTCAGCCGTCATCAGCGTGAGGCAGGGCCGCAGGCGTTTGCCGCCGCTCATCAGGCCGTGGCGCATGGCATCGATGATGAGTGCGGGCGCCATGCCCTCGGGCAACGCGGTCTTGAGCGCGGTGTCGATGGTGCCGCGCAGCTCGTCGAGATAGGCGTCGAGTGTGTGTGGAGTACTCACCGGCGTTCGTCTGTGTCGACGAGTCCGGACCCGTCCTTGAGTTCGCCGCGTTCGGTGAGCACTTCGATCCGTTTCTGGGCGGCGCCCAGCTGGTCGTGGCAATACCGCGAGAGTTCAACGCCACGTTCGAACAGTGCGAGCGACGTGTCGAGCGGCAGGTCGCCGTCCTCGAGTTGTTTGACGATCTTCTCGAGCTCGGCGATGGCCGACTCGAAGTCCTTGATTGACTGGACGGGCGTACTCATGATTCTGGCGTCTCCGTTACCTTGCAGCGCAGCTCACCGTCGGCCAGGGTGACACGCACACCATCACCGGGTGACACACTGCGGGTGGATCGAATGATACCTGTGCGCGCGTCGTTCCAGCACACCGCGTAGCCGCGGCCGAGCACGGCCAGCGGGCTTAATGCGTGCAGCCGCGCGGCGAGTTCACGCGACTGTGCGTCAGCTGCCTGGTGGCGGCGCACCACAACCTGGCGCAACCGCGCGTCCGTGCGGACAAGGCGCAGGCGCCAGTCCGCCGCCACTCGACGGACGTCGCGCGCCTCAAGGCGACGCCGGAGTTGTTCGAACCGCTGGCCTGATCGGGCCACACGATCCACGAGGGCGTGGCGCATGCGCAGGATGTACTCCTGACAGTCGCGCTGGCGGAGCACCACGCGGGTGGGGTACGCCTGCAGCCGGGATTCTGCGCGCATGCTCCGTTGACGCCTCGCATCAATCGCCCGTCGGGTGGCGGCGGTGAGGCGTTCGGCCGCACGGTCAATCCGGTTGCGGAAGGAGTCCGCGCGGTCGACGACAATTTCGGCGGCGTTGGACGGCGTGGCCGCGCGGACGTCGGCGACGAAGTCCGCGATCGTGAAGTCCACCTCATGGCCCACGGCGGAGATCACCGGGATCGGGCACGCAGCGATCGCGCGCGCGAGGCCTTCATCGTTAAACGCCCAGAGGTCTTCGGCGGACCCGCCGCCGCGACCGATGATCACGACATCCACGCCATCGACGTTGGCGATCGCCTTCAGGCCTCGCACCAGTTCCTCGGGCGCGCCATCACCCTGCACCCGCGCATCCCGGATGATGACGTGGGCGGTCGGGTAACGTGCGGTGAGCACACGCAAGATGTCCTGCAACGCTGCGCCGGAGAGGGAGGTGACGACGCCGATCTTTCGCGGCAGTGTGGGGAGCGCGCGTTTGCGCGACGCCTCAAACAGGCCTTCCGCCGCCAGCCGTTTCTTCAGTTGTTCAAACGCCAACTGCAACGCGCCGAGGCCGTGCGGCGCAATACGGTCGCAGATCAGCTGATATTCGCCTCGCACCTCATACACGCTGAGGCGCCCTCTGACGACCACGTGCTGGCCATCTTCAAGGCGGAACGTCAGCCGCCGCGCGTCACTGCGGAACATGACGCCGCGAATCTGCGACGACGAATCCTTCAGCGTGAAGTAGAGGTGTCCTGATGGATGCGGCCGGTGATTGGAGACCTGGCCTTCGACTTCCACCGTCGCAAACGTCCCCTCGACGATGGTTTTGAGTTGCGCGGTCAGTCCGCTGACCGTCAGCGGGACCGCGGGGACCTCGGGACCCCGGGACCTCGGGACCTCGGTAACCTCGGGACTTCGGGACTTCGAATCCGTCGTCGCCGTCGGCTCCGGATCGTCAAACGGCAGCCCCTGCCACTCGGCCATGGTCAGCGCGCCGCGACCGGCGTCACCGCCAGCGCTTCGAGGTCTTTGAGCGAGACGTTGACGCGGCTGATGCTGGTCGCAAGGCCGGTGGTTTCGTCCGCCTGCACCACCACACCGTTCAGCCGCGGGTTCTCCGCTGCCGTTTCAAACCGCTGCGGCATGGCGCTCAGGAAGCGGTGTACGACGGCCAGGCGATCCACGCCGATGACGGAATCATGCGGCCCGGTCATGCCGACGTCGGTGATGTACGCCGTGCCTTTGGGCAGGACGCGGTCGTCGGCCGTCTGCACATGTGTGTGGGTGCCGACGACGGCGGCGACCTTGCCGTCGAGATGCCAGCCCATGGCGACTTTTTCGGACGTCGCCTCGGCGTGAAAGTCCACGAACACAATCTGTGCGCCCGCCGCCTTGACGAGTTCGATTTGTTCAAGCACCACACGGAACGGATCGTCGAGCGGGGTCATGAAGACCCGTCCCATCGCGTTGACGACGCCGACCATCACGCCGTTTTCCGCGCGGGCCACGTAGCGCCCGAGACCGGGAGCGCCGTCGGGATAGTTCGCCGGGCGAATCATCCGGGGCTGCTTCACGATGTAGGGAAAAATTTCCTTTTTATCCCACGTGTGATTGCCGCCGGTCATCACGTGCACGCCGTACTCAAACAAATCGTTGGCAATGTCGGGCGTGATGCCATGACCGGCCGCCGCGTTTTCGACGTTCGCAATGATCAGGTCGACGTTGTGATGGGACGCGAGCGCGGCCAGGCCGTGCCGCAACAGATCACGGCCCGGGCGGCCGACGATGTCGCCGATAAACAGGAGATTGGTCATGCAGGTTCCACGGCAACACGAATCGGCTGGCCGCGACGGTCGTCGATGCGCGGCAGAATCACGCGCAACAATCCGCCCCGGACAATGGCTTTGGCGCGGCTGGCATCCACCGCGCCGGTGAGTCTGACGGCGCGGGCAAACCGGCCGTGGCTGCGTTCGGCCACGTGATACCGCGAGTCGGCCGGGCCGGCCGCGATTTTGGCGCCGACGACCAGCACGGTATTGCGGCGGACGAGCACGCGTAATGCCTCGGCGGACATCCCGGGCACATCCACCACCACTTCCACGGTCGCCGCCGTGTCGACCACGTCGAGCGCGGGCCGGCACTCGCCGGTCGCGCCGGAGGCGCCCGGCACCTCCCGATCGAGCCCGTTCAGGAGCATCCGCGCGTCTTCTGCGAGGTCCGCCGCCTCTCGTTCGCGTCGCATTTCAGCCATCAGCCTTCCGATTCTATGCGGGTACGCGCTGTTTGAAATTCAGATCGGATTCACAGCGAGACATGAAG
>CAYRGW010000149.1:0-6862 GCA_964423815.1 uncultured Solibacteraceae bacterium
CGTTGGTTCAAAAGGAACGCCTACTCTACCGTACCGAACTGTCTGTGACGAGCCGGGAATTAGACGAACACAGACAGAATCTCGTTCGCCACCAACATTCCCTCGCGGGTCAGGCCAAATCGGCCATTTTTCCGCCACACCTGTTCTGACTGCACAAACGGATCCAGGTCCGCGCCATACCGGGTCCAGGGCTCGAGGCCAAAACGCCGGGCAAACTGTACCTCATCAATACCCTCATTAAGGCGCAGCCCGGTAAAAAGTGCCTCTTCCACACGCGCCGCCGGGGTCAACGTCTCGACGTGTCCGGACACTGACTGCCCTGCGCTCACCCGATCCACGTATTCGCTGGTGGACGACACGTTCTTCCATCGTCGGCCGTCCACGGTCGAATGCGCCCCACACCCGAACCCGAACCAGTCCCCCGCCTGCCAATACTTCAGATTGTGGCGCGACTGATGCCCGGGCCGGGCGACGTTCGATATCTCGTACTGACTCAGCCCGGCGTCTTCCAGTCGGGCGAGACCTTCCAGATACATATCCGCCGCGTCATCATCAGGCGCAAGTGACCACCCTGCCCGCGCCATATCTTCCTTGAGCGGCGCGTTCGGATACAGCTCGAGCAGGTAGAGCGATAAATGATCGGGGGCCAATGAGAGCGCCCGATCAATTGTCCGATGCCATGACGCCGGTGACTGCGCCGGCAGCCACAACATGAGGTCAAACGAAACCGAGGTGAACCCGGTCTGTTTCGCCGCCTCAATCACTTCTACGGCACGCGCCGACGAATGGATGCGACCCAGCCGCTTCAGCTCGTCATCATCAAATGACTGCACGCCGAAGCTGAGTCGATTGATGCCTGCATCGCGGAAGGCCGCCAGGCGTTCGGGCGTGGCGGTTTCGGGATTGGTCTCGAGGGTGATCTCGGCATCCTCGGCGAGATCAAATGCCTCGCGACACGCCTTCAGCAGGCGTGCGATCTCGGATGGGTCAAGTAGTGACGGAGTGCCACCGCCAAAAAAGATCGTGTCTGCGGCTCGCCGAGGAGCCGAACGAATCTCGCGTTCAAGGGCGTCGACGTATCGGCGCTTCAGCGCCTCGTCGAGCAGCCCCCTGTTGAAGTTGCAGTAATTGCAAATCGCGGAACAAAACGGAATGTGTAAATAGAGCCCCAGCACCCCTGGCGTTAGCCGCGCCCGGCCTTGCCGCCGGGCCAGCGCAGTTCGCGGGCTTCGCGCGGGTTCTTGAGCGAGTGGAGCGGATCGTTCTCTTTCAGCTGTGCGCGGGCGGGGCCTCGTGCACGGGCCGGCAACACCCGGCGACCTTTGTTGGTCTGCCAGAGGATCGTCAAATCGTTCGGACCGCCGTTGGGCGGGAGCATCCGGTAGTCGCCGCCGTCGTACTCGAGGAACTCGCACATCTCGTGCAGGCGCGAGTGCATGCGGTACCCGACACGCGCCTTGAGTGAATCCAGATCGGATTCATCGGGCGTGTCTTCGTAGTTGGTCGTAAAAATGGTCGGCCGGCGTTCGTTGTAGCGGGTGTTGACGATGAGGTTCATCGTTTCTTCGACCCACTCGGACGGTTTTTCGGAGCCGAGATCGTCGAGCACGAGCAACTCGGCATCCATCACGGGACGAATGATGTCCATCTCGGCCGTGCGCACCACCGGGTTGTAGGTCGACCGAATCACCTTGAGCAGTTCGCGCACGTCATAAAACAGCGCGCGCGCACCCTTCTGCATCACAACCTGGCGCAACACGGCCACGGCGATGTGTGTCTTACCGATGCCAGGGGGTCCGATCAGGCACAGGCCCTTGGTCACCGCCGGGAACTGCTCGGCGAATTTTTTCGCGTAGGTCACCGCCGACTGCAACTTTTCGTTCGGATACATCTGGAAGTTCGCCAGATCACACCTGGCGTAACGCGGCGGGATGCGCGCGTCTCTCAGCAGACGATCGGCCGCCTCGGCGCGACGGCAATCGCAGCGTTCCACACGCCGCACGCCTTCGCCGGCGGCGACTTTCCATCCAGTTCCGTTACACAGTGGGCAGTCAGACACGGAGATCGGAATCTTAACAGAATCATCCGATGTTGGGGTCGTCAGTCCGTGTGGTCACCAATGACGTATTCAGGCGTTGTTCCCAATCGTCGAGGCCCTGCGCCAATTCTTTTTTGACGTACGCCATAAATTCATTGACTTCGCTCTGCATGCTTTCCATTTTCTGGCGCATGTTGAGAATAATTTCGACGCCCGCGAGATTCACGCCCAGATCACGGGTCAGCGTCAGAATTGTCTCCAGTCGATGCAGGTCGTCGTCGGAGTACAGACGCGTGTTGCCGTCGGTGCGTGAGGGCGCCAACAAGCCTTCACGCTCGTAGAGGCGCAAGGTCTGCGGGTGGACGTTGTACTTCGAGGCCACCGCACTGATCATGTAGTAGCCCTTGCCGGTGCCGGATTTTCGGGTCGTCATGACTGGGCTCCAAATAAATGCGCTCTCACATCCACTGGATTGAGGGCGCCGAATTCACGCAACAGGGCCTTCGACCGTTCGTCGCGCACGGGGGGCAGGACAATCTGCACTTCAGCGATCAGGTCGCCCGCAAGCGCGGGGTCGGGCGAGTGGGAGGACGGAATCCCCTGCCCCCGCACCCGCAGTCGTGTGCCCGACCCGGTGCCGGGCGGAATCTTCACTTTGACGGGGCCGTTGAGCGTCGGTACGTCCACCTTGGCCCCCAGGGCGGCCTCATGCACGGCCACCGGCAACAACATCCGGAGGTCACGACCGTCGCGACTGAACACGGCGTGCGGCGACACGGCCACCGTCACGTAGAGGTCGCCCATCGGACCACCTCTCGCGCCGGCGTGTCCACGCCCTGGCACGGCGAGCCTGGCGCCGTCGTCAATGCCCGGAGGAATCACGAGTGTCACAACCTCGCTGCGCGCCTGCAGGCCCACACCCGCACACGTCCGACAGGACTGACTGGTCAGCCGGCCGCTGGATTCACAGGGTTCACACGGCTTGGTGAACACCATGTGCCCGCGCGCCCATCGTGTGGCACCCACGCCACGGCACACGGGACACGCCACCGGGACCACAGCCACACGCCCGGCCCCGGCACATCCCGGACATCGTTCCTGACGAACGACCGAGAATGGAAACTGCCCGCCGCGCATCGCCTCCTCAAAGGACAGCGTCATCGTCAATTCAAGCGCACTGCCCTGTTCCGGGGAGGTGGCCCGGCGTGCGGCGTCCTGAAAGACGTCGGAGAACATCTCCGAAAACGTGGCCGCCTCGTGCCCCTGCGCCAGTGAGGAAAAATCGAATCCCTCAAAGGCAATTGTGGCCTCAACGGTGGTCGGATGTTCAAAGGTGCGGCTCTGGTCGTACTCGCGTCGGCGGTCGGCGTTGCCGAGCACCTCGTACGCCTGCTGCACCTGCCGGAATCGCTCCTCGGCGAGGCGGTCACCCGGATTAATCCGTGGGTGGTACCGCCGCGCGAGGCGCAAATAGGCGCGCTCGATATCAGCCGCCGTCGCGGTGGCATTCAAGTCGAGCGCGCCGTAGAGATCCACCTACTTCTTCTCTTCCTCGATGACTTCGGCGTCGATGACATCTCCCGACGCCGCGCCATCGTTGGACGAGCCTGCGGGGCCGTCGCCGCCCGGTGCCTCGGCACCCGGCTGCTGATACAACTTGGTCGCCGCCTTGGTCTGCGCGTCCATCAACGCGTCCAGCTTCTTCGTGATGGCT
The DNA here is from genome assembly GCA_964423815.1 of uncultured Solibacteraceae bacterium. Lineage (GTDB taxonomy): Bacteria > Acidobacteriota > Vicinamibacteria > Vicinamibacterales > SCN-69-37 > SYFT01. The sequence goes on from CAYRGW010000149.1 coordinate 3,753, forward strand.
GTCGCGTCCCCGGACTCGAGCGCCTGCTTCACGTCGGTGATCGCGGACTCAATGGCGAGCCGATCTTCCGACTGCACCTTGTCCCCCGATTCCTTCATGAACTGCTCTGCGGCATGAACGGCCTGGTCCGCACGGTTGCGGGTGTCGACCTCTTCCTTCCGCTTCTTGTCCTCTTCGGCGTGGGCTTCGGCGTCCTTCACCATCCGCTCGACTTCGTCCTTCGACAGACCGCTCGTCGCCGTGATGGTGATCTTCTGTTCCTTGCCCGTGCCCTTGTCCTTCGCAGAGACGTTCACGATGCCGTTGGCGTCGATGTCGAACGTGACCTCGATCTGGGGCACCCCACGCGGCGCCGGCGGAATGCCGTCCAGGTGGAACTTGCCGAGCGTACGGTTGTCGCGCGCCATCGGCCGCTCACCCTGCATCACGTGAACTTCCACACTCGGCTGACTGTCGGCCGCCGTGGAGAACGTCTCGCTCTTGCGCGTCGGGATCGTCGTGTTGCGTGTGATCAGCGTGGTCATCACGCCGCCCAGCGTTTCAATGCCGAGCGAGAGCGGTGTCACGTCGAGCAGGAGCAGGTCCTTCACGTCACCGGCCAGCACGCCGGCCTGAATCGCCGCACCAATCGCGACCACTTCGTCAGGATTCACACCCTTGTGCGGTTCCTTGCCGAACTGCTCCTTCACGAGCGCCTGCACGCGCGGGATGCGCGTGGAGCCGCCGACGAGCACCACCTCATCAATGTCCTTCGCGGTGAGGCCCGCGTCGCTCATTGCCTGACGGCACGGGGCCATCGTCTTCTGCAGCAGGTCCTCGACGAGTGATTCAAACTTCGCGCGCGTCAGCTTCATCGCCAGGTGTTTCGGTCCCGTCGCGTCCGCCGAGATGAACGGCAGGTTCACTTCGGTCTCGACGACGGTCGAGAGTTCCATCTTGGCCTTCTCCGCCGCTTCCTTCAGACGCTGGAGGGCCATACGATCCTTCGACAGATCGAGACCTTCCTGCTTCTTGAACTCGGCCACGATCCAGTCCATGACACGCTGGTCGAGGTTGTCACCACCCAGGTGGGTGTCGCCGTTGGTGGCCTTCACTTCGACCACGCCCTCGCCCACTTCCAGCACGGACACGTCAAACGTGCCGCCGCCGAAGTCGTACACCACGATCGTTTCGTTCTTTTTCTTGTCGAGGCCGTACGCCAGCGCCGCCGCGGTCGGCTCGTTGACGATGCGCATGACTTCGAGGCCCGCGATCGTGCCGGCATCCTTGGTGGCCTGCCGCTGCGCGTCATTAAAGTACGCGGGCACGGTGATGACGGCCTTGCTGACCGGCTGGCCGAGGTAATCCTCTGCGGCCTGCTTCAGCTTGCCGAGCACCATCGCCGACACCTGCGGTGGCGTGAACGGTTTGTCCTGACCGTCAATCTTGACCCCTACGTGCCCACCGTCAGCGACCATCCGGTACGGGACGAGTTTGAGCTCTTCGCCCACCTCATCAAACCGACGCCCCATGAACCGCTTGATCGAATAGACGGTGTTCTCGGGGTTGGTCACGGCCTGACGTTTGGCGACCTGCCCGACCAGCCGTTCGCCCGACTTCGAAAAGCCGACGACCGACGGCGTGATGCGCCCGCCTTCCGAGTTGGTGATGACGACGGCTTCTCCGCCTTCCATGACGGCGACCACGGAGTTGGTGGTGCCGAGGTCGATTCCGATGATCTTGCTCATTGTGTGACGCTCCTTCGCGCGCTTTGGGCCTCTCTGTGGCCAAACCTTAGTCTCATACATTATAGAAAGATGAGTCTATAACTGTCAATACTGTATCCAATTGCACTGCCACCTGGTGGAGACAACGGCGGGCTGATGTGTCGAAATTGGGCCTGTTTTGAGGCATCCGGCGCGGGCGCGGAACTTGCTACCTGGAAAGGTGCCAGTTGCTGCGTTTGCTTTATGAGGCGTGTATGTCCAAATCCTTCTTGTTGTCTGGTGTCTTGATTCTTGGGGTGGGCGCGGCGTCCGTGCTCGCGCAGGGGCCGTATGACCAGGCGCGATATGACCCGAATCGCCCGTATGACGATGACGTGCGGACCACGTACGTCGGCGAGTCCGAGTACGACCTGCCGGCGTTTGTGTCCGTCGTGGATGGGTATGCCGAACTCGAGCGCGACGGCCAATCGTCGCGCGACATTGAAAATGTCCCGCTCGAGGCCGGTGACCGGCTGCGCACCACGCGCGGCCGCGTCGAGATTCTGTTTGATGACGGCAGCGTGATCGCGCTCGACGAACACACGACCGTGACATTTCTCTCTGGAACCGAGGTGGAACTGGGGGCGGGACGTGTGCGCGCGCAGTGGCGTGACCGCAATGGCCTCTCCATCCACACGATGGCCGGCAGCGCCATCATGCGTACCCAGGGTGACTATCGCGTCACACTCGCGGAGTCGCGTCGCGGTGAGGCCGAGATTGAGGTGGCGGTGGCGCGTGGCTCGGCGGAACTGGCCAACGACCACGGGCGCACCATTGTTCGCGAAGGCACCCGGGCGTTGACGACGTCGGCCTATGCCCCGTCCACACCGTACGCCTACTCGGCCCCGCGGGATGAATTTGAGCGCTGGACCGAGATGCTTGAAAGTGATCGGTATGGGGTGGAGTCGGCTCGGTACCTGCCGGATGAACTCCGCTACTACGGCGGCGTGTTTGATCGGTATGGCGCATGGCAGCACCATCCGTCGTACGGGTACGTCTGGTATCCGCGGGTCAGCGTCGGCTGGCGACCGTACTACGGTGGCCGCTGGAGTTTTGTTGTGGGCTTCGGGTACTCGTGGGTGGGTGGTTCGCGGTGGTCGTGGCCCACACATCATCACGGGCGATGGGATCGTATCGGGGGGCGTTACTTCTGGATCCCCACCCGCCCGACCCAGCGTCGGTTCGTCGGGTACTCGGCGCCGCGCCCGTCCTACACGTCGTCGGTGAGTTATTACAACCGCACGACCGTGAGGTCCACGCGCCCGCAGACATCGCGCCCGCCGATCACGTATCGCTCGCCGCAGACCACGTATCGCCAGAGCGGCACCGCCGTGCCGAGGGGAACCGTGTCGCCGCGGTCGCAGT
>CAYRGW010000150.1:0-6537 GCA_964423815.1 uncultured Solibacteraceae bacterium
GACGGGATCAGCAGCACCACACAGGCGACCACGACGCAGGCACACACACGACTCATGTCGCGCCCAGTGTAAATGAAAAAGGGGCGGGTCCAGTGGACCCGCCCCTCGTGTCTGACGGTCTCCGGTAACGCCGGTGTTACCAGTTGAACCGAATCATCAGCTGGCCGAGTCGGCCGCCCGGGTCGTAGGTATTGCTGGCGTCGGTGTAGGCGCTGGTGACCTGGAAGATCGTCGCGCCGGTACCGGGGTTCGCCACCGGGTTGAAGTTGATGTTGTCGAACAGATTCAACACATCACCACGGACCTCAAGATTCATGGTCCCCTTGATGGTGAAACGTTTGGTGACGCCCACGTCAATACGCGTGAACCACGGCGCGCGGATCACCGTCGTGCGAGGCGCACAGTCGCCCGCGCGTGTCTGGATGCACGACTCCGAGTTCGCCGGCGCGATGTAGCGACCAGTCGGGACACCCAGGCTGGTTGAGTAACCGGTGTACGCCGTGCCGGCCGTGGTCGTGTTGCTCACGCTGAAGGCGCGACGGGTGTTGAGAATCACATCTTCAGGCAACATCCAGATTTCAGTCCGACCAGTTGTGGCGTTGGTCCGCTTGTAGAACTTGTACATGTCGGTCAACTCCTTCTCGGTCATACCGACCAGTCGGACGTTGCCGAAGTCGAGCGTCCGCGCCTGGATACGGCCGACCCCGTTCATGCTCCAGCCACCGATGATGGCGTCGAGCAGGGGATGCATGTTTGCACCGAAGCGCTGACCGCGACCCACGGGAATCGTCCAGTCCCACTGACCTTTGAAGGCGTGGCGGACGTTTCCGCCATTCACCATCGTGCGACCAAAGCTGAAACCGTCAAAGGCCGATCCGCGCTCGATCGCGTACTGGTAGTTCACACTCGCCGAGAGCCCCTTCGAGAGCCGACGGCGCAGGTCCACCTGCAGCGCGTGATAGTCACTGAACGCGCCACTGTCAGTCACGCTGACAGCGTTGACGCGCGGATTGGGAATGAAGAAGTTGGCCGGCAGTCCCGCCGCGATGGCGTTGTTACGGCGCGTCAGGTTCCCGTCGAGATCACCTGCGGAGGTGTTGGGTGCCGGGCTGGCCGGAGACAGGCGCGACGCAAACGTCGTGCTCGCCCACGTCCCAGTGCCACCCGTGTACGCGGCCGCATTTGTTGAGTCCGTCCGGCCGTTGAAGTACGCCAGATAAATCGGCAGCGGTGTCGTGCCGGTGCCCGCACCGAAATACGCAAACGAACCAGCCCGGCTGCCGCCTGCCGCATTGTTGGCCTTCAGGTTTCCCATGGCGTTCTTGAACTCGTCCAGGAATCCATTGGCGAGCAGGCTTTCTCCGCGAATCGCGTTGTAGTTGAGCGTGGACCACTGGTCGGTGCCACGTGTGCCGACATAGCGGACTTCGACCGCCATGTCCTCACCGATCGAACGCTGAACGCCGACATTCCACGTCTGCGCCCGGCCAACCTTGATGTCAGGTGAGAACGCGCTGATGGAGTCGGCGCGATCCGGGCGGGTCAGAATCGGAAACGACGGCGTCTCATTAAACGTCGCGTTCGAGAGCCGGTTCGTCTGGCTGAAGAGCACCGGCCAGGACTCGCCTGCAGGGACCAATCCGGTGTTGGTGTCGCGCGTCAGTGTGATGGTGGATCCAGGATTGGCCCCGTATACGCCAGTGAACTGGTTCATGCCCTGGCGTTCGTAGGCCACCGCCCAACCTGCCCGAATCGTCGCCTGTTCTGGGCTGCCGAGCACGGCCCGCAGCCAGCCATCCTGCACGTTCGGCCGCCACGCAACACTCAGCGACGGCGCAAAGTTGTTCTTGTCCGTGGTGTACCCCTGCGTGCCGGCGGTCAGCTGCGCAAACTCGGGGATCGCCTTGCCGCTGTTGGCACCGGGCTTGAAAAAATTGCACCGGTTGTAGACGGTGCTGTTGCCACCAATGCCTGAAATCCCGCACACATCCGCCAGCGCCGCTGCCGACATGATGTCGTTGTTGGCGACAAACGGCGTCTGGAGATCGTACCGAAGGCCGATATTCAGCGTCAGCGTCGGACTCACGCGCCACGAATCCTGGACGAAGCCGGAGAACACCTCAATCTGTCCAGCGCGGGTACGGGGGCCAAACGCGACGTACTTGTTGGTCGCCGGATCAAGCGCGGCCTGCCCTGTGACCGAGATGACTCGTCCCGTGAGCAGCGCGTACAGTTCCCGGGCGTCGGTCAACTGCCCCGCCGAAGCACTCGGGAAGTTGGCGGTGCTGAACAGACCCGCAGCCGGATCGAACTGGGTGCTGAAACCCAGGTTGATGCCAGGCACGATCTGCTGCGCGCTCTCCTCGGCCGTCGCCCGCAGCCATTCGCCACCCACCTGAAGGCTGTGCGCCCCACGCTGCCAGCTCAGGGTATTGGTGAGACTGTAGGTCGGTGCCGCCCGCCAGCTCGGACCGTTGCTCACCCACCAGTTGGTCAACCCGATGTTCTGGTCAAAGTCGACCGCGAACCCGCCCTGGTCGGCAAACGAAGACGGGTCGTTGCGCGACGGCTCGCTGGACGGAAACCCGAAATTCGACTGCCCCCAGCGCGCCGTGATGCCGCCACGAAGTTCGTTGACGACGTTCTGCGACAAGGTCGACCGCAGGGTCAGGCTGAACAACGGGCGCTTGGACTTGAAGTCGCGAATGTTCGTCGACCCGGGGAACCGCGCGTCGGTGCCATTCAGGTAGTCGGCGGTGCGCTCGGCCCAGATCACGGCGCCGGTGCCACTCAGACGATGCTGGTCGGTGATGTTGTAGTCAATGCGCCCGGTGGGCTGGTGCTCGAACAACTTGCTCGGGCTCAGCCAGACATAACTGTTGAGCAGCGGGTCAGCCGTCGTGTTGATGGTACCGGTCGTGGCCATCCCCGCCTGAATCTTGTTGAGCAACGACAGGACCGTCGCATCACGGGTGGCAATCTGCGAATTGGCACTGGCCAACGCGAGCACGTTCACCTCGCGAATAGAGCCACCAGCTTCATAACGGAACCAGCCGTCGAGCGCGCGCGGGTGCAGCGCCGTTCGCGTGCGGGTGAAGCTGTTCGGGAATCGAATCTGTTCGTAGTTTCCGAAGAAAAACGCCTTACCCCGGCCATCAAAGACGCCGGGAATCACGATAGGACCGCCAATGCGGCCACCATACTGGTGCAGCTTGACCTCGTTCTTCGGCAGGTTGTTGATCTTGTTGAAGTAGTAGTTCGAGTTCAGCTCCGGGCTTCGGAAGTACTCGTACAGGCTGCCCGAAAACCGGTTGCCGCCCGAACGTGTCTGGAACCCGATTGTGATCGCGCCGCTGCCACCCTGCTGCGCGCCGGCCGCCGCGAGCGTCACGGTGACGGCTTCCACGGCGTCCTGCCGCGGCGTCACGGAGGCAAAAAAGCCGTCTGACGTACGCAGGAAGTTGTCGTTGTTGCTCACGCCGTCCATCGTGATCTGCATGAATGATTCGGGCAATCCGTTGACGGTGGAATCGCGATTGGTGCCGGCGGTATTGATTCCAGGCAGGAAGGCCACGGCATTCAGCGCATTGCGGGTCGGCGTCGGCATCCGGTTCAACTGATCGGAGTTGAGCGTGGCCTGCACCGTCGCGTTGGTCGTGTTCACCAGTTCCGTGCTTGCTCTGACGTTGATGACGTCAGTCAGTTGACCGACTTCCAACGTCAAGTCGATCGTCGATGGGGCGCCCAGTGCCAGACGCACATTGCTGACCTGTGCCGTCTTGAACCCCGTCAGCGTGGCGGTCACCGTGTACGCACCGGCCTGAAGGGCCGGGACCGTGTACGCGCCATTGGCGGACGTGACCGCCTCGAACGTCGCCCCTGTGGTGTCATTTTTTACCACCACCGTGGCGCCAGGAATGACGCCGCCGGCCGAGTCTTTTACGACGCCAGAAATGGACGTCGTCGCCTGCGCGAATGCCAGGGTCGTGGGACAAACGACGAGAGCTGCCATCAGCAGCACACGCCAAACGTGTCGTGTCATGTAACGCTCCTCCAAAAATTCACTTCCGAATGGACTTGCACGAAGCCCACACCCGCGTCGTGTTCGTAACGCAGGGGTAACGCGAGATGCAGGGTTCCGGGGACTTTATGGCGGGTAGTAGCTCAAGTCAATACTGGAGTGGCGTGTCCGGCGATACCGGAGATTGGCGCCCGGTCAACAGGAGATGCTGACCGAAAACGGGCACGAAAAAGAAGAAAGTGGTCGGGATGCCGAGATTCGAACTCGGGACCCCTTGACCCCCAGTCAAGTGCGCTACCAGGCTGCGCTACATCCCGCCGACAACTACTTCTTCTTCGCCTTGCTCTTGCCCGCGCGGGCCGGCTCAGGGTCAGCCGCCAACGCGAACTCGGAGGCTGGGGAGCCACCGAGTGTCTCGAGGATCCAGTGGAGTCCTCGTTTCACTTCCGTGAGGGACGCTCGCGCGCCCTCGTCCAATCCAGGGGCCGCACCGACCGCCGTCTCCGGCAATGTCAGGTCCGACTCCCCCGCGGCCGCGTCAGCTTCTTCCGCCAACCGCCGTCGCACGCCGGCGAGGGTCAACCCCTCGACCAGAATCAGGCGCTTGAGGTGCAGCACCCGCTCGACGTCCGCCTTCCGATACACCCGAGGCCCGGCCGGTGTTTTGGCCACGCCGAGGTCAGGAAACTCCGCTTCCCACCCCCGCAACACGAATTGCGGGACTCCCGCAATCTCGCAGACTTCTGTTGCCCGGAATGCCGGCCGATTGGGAATCGAAACCGCGTCCACGCGTGCTGACAAGTATATGACCTCCGAGGCCGTTTGTGACCTCAGCCGTCCGTCTTTCTCTTGCGCCGGCGCACCGTGATACGAATCGGGGTGCCCAGGAACCCGAATTTTTCACGCAACTGGTTGATCAAAAACCGCTCATACGAGAAGTGAAACTCGGTGGCGACGTTCGTGAAAAACACGAACCGGGGCGGCGCCGTCGCAATCTGCGAGGCATACATGATGCGCACCTGCCGCCGATGTTTACTCGTCGGCGGATTCGCCGTCGTCACCGCCTCGACAAATCGGTTGAGGTCGGACGTGGTGACGCGATGTTGTCGCGCGTCGGCGACCTTCATCGCCATCTCCAGCACTTTGGCCGTCCGCTCCCCCGTCAACGCGGACACGTGAATGACCGGCGCAAACTCGAGAAACTTCAACTGGAACCGCAGACGGTCGTCGTACTCGGTGACAAATTTCTGCGGGTCGTCGCCCATACGCTCCGCCATCAGGTCCCACTTGTTGACCACGATGACCACACCACAGCCGGCCGCCTCCGCCTCACCCGCGATAGCGGCGTCGCGATCGGTTGGTCCTTCCGCCGCATCAATCACCAGCACGGCCACGTCGGCCTTTTCCATCGCCCGCTTGGCGAGCACCACGCTGATCGATTCCACCTGACCCGCGCTGGCCACCTTGCCGGGACGACGCATGCCGGCGGTATCGACCAGGCAGACCTTGCGCTTCTGAAACTGCAGACGCACGTCTACCGAGTCGCGCGTGGTGCCCGGCATGTCGCTGACCATCACACGGTCCTCACGCAGCAGGCGGTTGACCAGTGAGGATTTGCCGACGTTTGGTCGTCCCACGATCGCGAGCGCAATTTCCGGATCCACGTCGGGCGTCGGCTCGGTGGATTTCACCGGCATCGCCGCGACGAGTGCGTCGAGCAGTTCGTAGACACCGGTGCCGTGTTCTGCCGACACTTCGAACATGTCCTTGAAGCCGAGTTTGTGGAATTCGTTGGCGCGGGCGAGCGCCCGTTTGTCGTCGGCCTTGTTGACGACCAGCAAGACCGGGCAGTCCACCGTGCGGATGGCCTGGGCGATTTGTTCGTCGCCGACCACCAGCCCTTCGCGGCCGTCGACGAGGAACACCAGCAGGTCGGCGGACTTGAGCGCGCGCATGCCGTGGTCGATCACCAGCGCGTGGAGCGGATCGGTCGTGGCGCCAAACAAGCCACCCGTATCGACGAGCGTAAATTTGCGGCCCGCCCACTCGGCCGGCACCGTCACGACGTCACGCGTGGTCCCGGCCACGGGTGCCACGATGGACCGCCGCGTCCCGGCGATACGGTTCGAGAGTGTGGACTTGCCGACGTTGGGACGCCCGACCAGCACGACTGAGGGGCCCACGCCTGTAACAGACATCCCAACAGTGTAGCAGTTACAGGGACACTTGACTCCGTAAGTGGGCGTATTTATAGTACTTACGGATACTGCGTGCCCCGGAAGTCATGATAAAAGTCGACATCGTCAACGAGGTGTCGCGCATCGCCGAAATCACCAAAGTCAAAGCCGAAGTGGCCGTTGACGCGGTGTTTGACGCCATGCGGGCGTCCATGATGCAAGGTGACCGCATCGAACTGCGCGGATTCGGAGTGTTTCAGGTGAAACCCCGGAAGCGCGGCATCGGCCGGAATCCCCGCACGGGCAAGGAAGTGAAGATTCCCCCGGGACGCACCATCC
>CAYRGW010000151.1:0-6325 GCA_964423815.1 uncultured Solibacteraceae bacterium
GCCGATCACCGTGAAGGCGACGACCAGGCCCGCCGCCAGGGCGAGCGGGCCGTGGCGGCGGTCGGCCGCCGCGCTCCCGACCACGATCGGGAGCGCGGGGAGCACACACGGCGACAACGACGTCAACAGCCCCGCCGCAAAACTGAGCCCCAGCGCGACCACTGTTACCGGCCGCCCGACATCGTCATCTTCATCGTCGCGTGTGACATGAACTCCGCAATCGACGCCTCGTCACTCTTGTACGACAGGCGCGCCGTCTCCTTCATGCCGCTGTAGAGAATCAGCGTGGACTGTTTGGTGACGTTCATCTGCGTGCGCAGCGCGGCGTTGGAGTCGTAGTCCACCTTGAAGGCCACCACGTCTTTGGCCGCGCCGTTCAGGTGCGCGAGCACCCGGGGTTCCTGCGCGCGACACACCGGACACCACGGCGCATGGAAAAACACCAGCGTCGTTTTGCCTTCAGCCATCGCCTTCGCATGCGCTTCTTTGGTGAACGGCTTGAACTCGTTTTTCATCATCATCGCGTCCTGCGTCTGCGCCATCTGCGCCGATACCCCAACCGCCATCACCACCACCGCGCCCATCATCGTCATCAGTCGTTTCATGTGAACAAGCCTCCCAGCTTCATGGCGAACTTCGATGACTGCGGAACCCCGGTTACCTCGGGACTTCGGGAACCCCGGGACCCCGAGAACCCCGGAACCTCGGGACCTCGGGACCCCGGGACCTCGATGTAACCGATGTGTGTTGTCCCCGTAGTAACGTGTGCCCGGGTTGATGTGACCGCCGCTGAAGAGACACACGCCACGCAGTTGATGCGGTTGGCGCAGACCGGGGATGAGGCCGCCTACGCGGAGGTGCTCGCCCTGTTGACCACCGCCACGAAGCGTTTCGCGCGTGGTCGCGCTGGAAGTGTCCCCTGGGTGGATGACGTGGTGCAGGAGACTTTGGTGTCGGTGCACAAGGCACGGCACACCTGGGATCCGTCGCGACCGTTGGCGCCGTGGTTTTATGCGATTGCGTCACACCGGCTGGTTGATGTGTGGCGACGGGAGCGTCGGGTCTCGACGCGCGAGCAGGCACGCGACGACCTCGAAATGGCGACGCCGGGCGAGGCCGCAGGCCAGTGGGATGAGGTGGACATGAGCGCGGTGCGTGCAGCGTTGGCCGCGCTGCCCGCGAGGCAACGCGACATCGTGGAGGGGTTGAAGTTGCGCGAGGACACCGTGCGTGGGCTGGCGGCGAAACATCAGATGTCGGAGTCGGCCGTCAAGGTGATGGCGCACCGTGGTTATCGGCGTTTGCGGCAGGTGCTCAGCGGAGGGAAGGAAGAGTCATGAGTCACGAGACACTGATTGCGCAGTTGGCGCGCGACGTGACGCCGGTCACGCCGTTGCCCGCGCCGCAGGTGCGTGTCGCGCGGTGGGTGGGCGTGGCCCTGGTGGCGGTGGTCGCCGGTGTGGCGCTGCGCGGGTTGCGATCGAACTGGTCGTTGGTGACGAGTGACCCGGGGTTCCTGGTCACCGTCGCGTTGATTCTGGCGACAGGTCTGGTGTCGGCGCTCGTGGCGCTGGCGTTGTCGGTGCCCGGCATGGTGTCGGCGTGGTGGGTGCGATGGACGCCGGTGGCGTTGTTGGGCATGTGGGGCAGTGTCCTGGTGTTTGAGGTGTGGTCAACCGGTACCCGCTTGATTCCGGCACAGGCGGGAATCGAGTGTGTGTGGAAGACCTACGGGATCGCCGTCGGCCCTGCCGCCGTGCTCGTGTGGCTCGCGCGACGCGCGGCTCCGCTCGACTGGCGCTGGACCGGCAGCCTCGCCGCGTTGGCCGCGTTGTCGTTTGGGGTGCTCGGCACGGAGTTGATCTGTCCCATCACCGGACATGGCCATCTCTTCACCTGGCACTTTCTCCCCGTCGCGACGATGACCGTCGCCGCGTTTGTTGGCGCCGCACTCGTCACCCGCCTTCGCTAAAAGCTACGGCGGGGCAAGCCCGGGACCTCGGGAGCCCGGGACCTCGTAATATCTCTTCGGAGGATTACGAATGAAACGTCAGATAGCGATGGTGGCGGCGGCAGTGGTGGTGATGGTTTCAGGCGCGGGACGGCTGGCGATGGCGCAGTCGACACCGGACCTGGTGGTGTCGCCCGCGTGGGTGGCCGAGCGGCTGAACACGCCCGAGTTGGTGATCCTCCATGTGGGTCCGTCGGCCGGATATGCGACCGCGCACATTCCCGGCGCGCGGCTGGCGGCCAACACGTCGTTCAGCGTGACCGGCCAGGGTGCCGATGGGACGCCGCTGAATTTGCAGATGCCGGACCCGGAGACGCTCCGCAAGGGGCTTGAGGGCCTCGGGATCTCCGACAATTCGCACATCGTGGTCTACGCGCCCGCGCCCAACAACACGGCGATTGCCACGCGTCTGATGTTGACGTTGCAGCACGCCGGCCTGGGGGCACGGTCACACTTCATGCAGGGCGGCCTGACCGAGTGGGTGGCCGAGGGCCGACCAACGACCGACGTTGTGCCCGAGCCCAAAGTCGGCACACTGAGTGCGTTGAAGGTGGTGCCGCTGATCGTTGATGCGGACTTCGTGGACGCGCAGCGCAAGACCGCCGGCATGCGTGTGATCGACGCCCGCACCACCGCGTTTTACGACGGGACGCAGACCGGCGGCGGGCAGGCCACCCCGCACAAGACGGGCCACATCGACGGCGCCGTCAGTGTGCCGTTCAGCTCGACCTACGACGCGCAGGGACGATTTAAGTCGGTCGATGAACTGCGCGCCATCTTCACCGAGGCCGGCGTCAAACCCGGTGAGACGGTGATTGCGTACTGCCACATCGGCCAGCAGGCGACCGCAACCATCTTCGCCGCGCGCCTCCTCGGTTACGACGTGAAGCTGTACGACGGCTCATTCGAGGACTGGTCCAAACGTCCCAACGCGGCGGTGACAATCAAGAAATGACGTCGGGTGTCTTTTTCCGCTCCAGGCGATAGCAGAAAAAGACACCCGACGTCTTCTCTCTTTCCGACCGGTTCAGTCCTAGATAGTTGCTGGGTGTGCGCGTTATCGTTCACCTGTATGAGTAAGCGAACGATCGCGTGTACGGTATCCACGCTCGTCTTTGTCGTGACGTTTTTGTCCGTACAGGAAAATCCGCACGCGCAGGTCGTGCGGAAGGGCACCGTCGACACGACCGGCAAGAGTGGGGCGCAGATCTATGCCGAGACCTGTGCCACGTGTCACGGCATGGACGGCAAGGGCAAGGCAGCCACTGAACTGGGCTTTGACGTGCCGACGCCTGACTTTTCCGATTGTCAGTTTGCCCCGCGTGAACCCAGCGCCGATTGGGTGACCGTGGCGCATGAAGGTGGACCGGCGCGCGGATTTTCGCGACACATGCCTGCGTTTGGCGGCGCGCTGAGTGAAGACGATCTCTACAGCGTGATCGCCCACGTCAAGACCTTCTGCTCGGCGACCGAGTGGCCACGCGGCGAACTCAATCTCCCGAAAGCGCTGCACACCGAAAAGGCGTTCCCCGAAGACGAGTGGGTGATGACCACCGGATTTGGCAAGGGCCCCTTCAACGTCTCGTCGCAGTTTGTCTATGAAAAGCGGTTTGGACCGCTGACGCAGATCGAGGTCAAGTTGCCGTTCGAAGCGTCGAAGGACGGCGACTGGACCGGTGGTGCCGGCGACCTCGCGCTCGGCGTCAAACGGGTCCTGTCCCACAGCCTCGCGCGCGGCTACATCGTCTCGCTCGCAGGCGAAGTCATTCTGCCGACCGGTGACAGCGGCGCCGGACTGTCGAAGAACACGACGGTGTTTGAGTCGTTTGTGTCCGTCGGCAAGATCCTGCCGGCCGATAGTTTTTTTCAGTTTCAGGGCGGCATCGAACTGCCCGTGGATACCGAGCAGGCCGGCCGGGAAACGTTCTGGCGCTTTAACCTCGGCCGCACCTTCACACAGCAGGGCCCGTTTGGCCGGGCGTGGTCGCCGATGGTCGAGCTGCTCGCGGCCCGCGAACTCGAATCGGGCGCGACAACCCACTGGGACATCGTGCCGCAGTTCCAGGTGACCCTGAACACCCGGCAGCATGTGCGCTTTAACCTCGGGTGGCGTGTGCCGCTTAACGACCGCGCCGGACGTCATTCGCGCGTGGTCATGTATGTCCTGTGGGATTGGTTTGACGGAGGTCTTCGTGATGGCTGGTAAATTCTGCGCCGGCCTCGCCGTCGTTATTTGGGCGTCAACCCTGGTTGTCGCTGCGGAAAAACCGTCGGGAGGCTTTTCCGGCCGAGTGCATTTGTCTGCGGAAAAGCCTCCCGACGGTTTTTCCGCCGTCCAGCCGGCGGTGGTGTTCACTCCCGGCGACACCTGCATGGTCTGTCACAACAACATCGTCACCCGCACCGGCGAGGACGTGTCGATCGGCGCTGACTGGCGCGCGTCGATGATGGCCAACTCCGCGCGTGACCCGTATTGGATGGCCGCCGTGCGGCGCGAGATCATGGATCACCCCGGCGCGCGCGACACGATCGAGGACGAATGTTCGATCTGCCACATGCCGATGACCACGTTCCCGGCCAGGGCGAACGGCGGCAAGGGGTCGATATTTGATCAGCTCAGCCCGGCATCGCCGGATGTGTTGCTCGCCTCCGATGGTGTGTCGTGTACGGTGTGCCACCAGATTCAGCCGACGAAACTTGGCGACCCGTCGAGTTTCACCGGCGGGTACGTGATTGACGTCACGGCAGCGACGCGCAAGGTGTTTGGTCCGTTTGTGATCGATGCCGGCCGCACCAGGGTGATGGAATCGTCGTCAGGCTTCCAGCCCAACGAGGGGACACACGTGCAGCAGTCCGAGCTGTGCGCCACCTGCCACACCCTGTTCACCCACTCCCTCGCACCGGGTGCGAGCGATGCGAAGTTGCCCGAACAGACGCCGTATCTTGAGTGGCAGCAGAGCGCCTACAAGGACACGCAGAGCTGCCAGTCCTGCCACATGCCCGTGGTGAATGAAGACATCGCGCTGACGCGTGTGCTCGGCCAGCCGCGTGCGGGTGTCTCGCGCCACACATTCCTCGGGGGCAACTTCTTCATGATGAAGATGCTCAACCGGTATCGGGTCGACCTCGGTGTGCGTGCGACCCCGGCGGAAATGGCCGGCGCGATCGCTCGCACCGAAACACATCTGCGCACCGACACCGCGCGGCTCGCCGTGACCGCCGAACGTGTGAACGGGCGCGTGACCGCCGATGTCACGGTGGAGAACCTGGCGGGACACAAATTCCCGACGGCGTATCCGTCGCGTCGCGCGTGGATTCAGTTGAGCGTGAAGGACGCGCAAGGGCGCGTGGTCTTCGAGTCTGGTGCGTGGACGCCCGACGGGCGCATCACCGGCAACCTCAACGACACCGACCCCGCGCGGTTTGAACCCCATTACGCACAGATCGATCAGGCCGACCAGGTCCAGATCTACGAGTCGGTGATGGGCGACCCGTCCGGCCGCGTCACTACGGGCCTGCTCACGGGCGCGCGGTATCTCAAGGACAACCGCCTGCTGCCGCGTGGCCTCGACAAGGCGCGCGCGACCGCCGATGTCGCCGTCCATGGGGAAGCGACCGCCGACACCGACTTCGCCGGTGGCCGCGATCGTGTGCGTTACGTGGTGAACGCCGCGCCGGCATCGGGCGAACTCACGGTCACGGCCACGTTGTGGTTCCAGCCCATCGGTTTCCGCTGGGCCGACAACCTCCGCGCCTACGACGCGCCGGAGACGAACCGCTTCGTCGCCTACTACCAGTCGATGTCGTCGGAATCAGCCCTGGCGATCGGGACCGCGACCGTCGTCGTCCGTTAGTCCGGCGGGCCTGAAGGCCACGCCCTACACCAGAGGGCGTCTTCGTAGGGCGTCGGCTTTGGCCGCGCCGGGTTACACTGTCGCCACTATGCGAAAGACCCTGCTTCCACTCGCCCTTCTGGGTGTGCTGGCCTCCGGCGCATCCGTGTCCACGCAACAGGCGCAGGCGCCCGCGCCGACCGCGCCCGCACAGCCGGCTGACCCTATTCGTGAGCTGGTCGGCAATCTCGAACTCGAGCGCTACAAGACGATCCTTCGTGGCCTGGGCGAGTTCGGTGATCGCCAGCAGGGCACCAAGCGTAATCGCGACGCGGTTGACTGGATCGAAGCGCAGCTCAAGAGTTACGGCTGCACCAACACCGAGCGCATCACGTACATGTATCCGTCACCTGAAGCGACGGATCCGGCGACGGTCGCAGCACAGGCCGCGCGTGCCGGTGGCGCGGGGCAGGGCGCCGCG
>CAYRGW010000152.1:0-6007 GCA_964423815.1 uncultured Solibacteraceae bacterium
TGGCGGCGGCGCGTACGACGGCACGTTGTCGGGCACGATCGGCCGGTTGCTGGCGATGCGCATGCTGCCGTTGTCCTGACGGCTGCCGTACACCCAGTACGGGCTCCGCTGGTCCACCGTCACGCGATACATCTGCCCGATGGGCAACGAGACACTCGTGTTGCCGGTGGGATTACGCGGCGAGCCGTAGATGCCCATGCCGCCGTCACCGGTCACGATGTAGTGGCCCGCCATCGACGGCGTCGTGTCCCACCAGATGTCGTGACAGTCGCCGCACCCGCCGCCGCCACTGACCCAGATCTTCCCGCCGTCGCGCGAGCGCCACAGGGTGCTGTTTGCGATGAGCACGTGGTCCGGATCATCGGGCGAGACACGGATGCGGATGTAATACCCGGCGCGACCAATGAGTCGGCGATCCCAGCTGACGTTCTGCCACACCCGGCCGCCGTCATCGGATCGCCAGAGGGACCCCTGCGCTTCGGACTTCAGACCTTTGACGCCATCGGCGCCGGTTTGAATCAGTGCGTACATCCGGTTGCCGTTGGACGGCGCGATCGCGACGTCTGTTTTGCCATACGGCGACGTCGGCAATCCGGGATGGGTGACCTTCGTGAAGGACTTGCCGTTGTCGCGTGAAATGTAGATGCCCGAGCCCATGCCGCCGCTCTCGAGAATGTGGGTCTGGAGATAGATCTCCCACGTGCCCGCGATGATGACGTTGGGATCCTGCACGGACATCTGCAGGCCGGAGCAGCCGGTGTCCTCGTTGACAAACAACACGTGTTGCCACGTGCGGCCGCCATCCTCAGAGCGGAAGACGCCGCGTTCGCGCTGCGGTCCCGTCGCGCGACCCAGCGCACACGCCAGCACGATGTTTTCGTTGGTGGGATGGATCACGATGGTCCCGATGCGACCGGTGTGCTCCAGGCCCATCCGCGTCCAGGTCTCGCCCGCGTCGGTGGATTTGTAGATGCCGTCACCCATCATGTCCATGTCGCGCACGGCCCACGCTTCACCGGTGCCGGCCCAGACGACGTTGGGGTTGGACTGCGCGATGGCCAGTGCGCCGATCGCCTGCGACGTTTCGTTGTCGAACGTCGGCTTCCAGGTGCCGCCGCCATCGGTGGTCTTCCACACGCCGCCCGAGGCCGCGCCTGCGAAATACACACCCGGCTTGCCGACCACACCTGCGGCCGCGGCAATACGCCCGGCGTTGGTCGGGCCGACATACTCAAACCGTGGGGGGCCTGGAGGCGGGGGAGGAGCGGCGGCGCCACCTCCACGGCCTTGGGCCAGAGTCAAAGATGGAGCCAGGACACTGAGAGCGAGGGCGGCCAGAACCGATCGACGCACGAACATGAGAGACCTCCAGGGAAGAGCAGGAGGAGACTACGACCAACAGCCGTTGTTCGCAAGTGAACGGGGGGCGATCACCCACCCTGGGGCGTACGCGCCGGGGTAATCCAGGTTATGTCGAGCGGCGCGGCACCGGTCACCTCGACGATGTTCCAGCCACGGCGCCACGGGCCGGTGAGTGACGTGCCTTCGGTGTCGCTGCCGACCTGCGCCATCGGGGCCGGTGCACCGTTGACCGTGACGGACAGCTGGTCGGTCGTTGTGCGCACGCCCACCTGCACGGCGGCATCGTCCGGATTGACGATCGGCACTAGCAGCCTGGTGCGGGTGTCGTGGTGGTCGAGGAGAAGCGCGCGGCCGTGCGAGCTGTCCATCGTGAATTGGCCCACCCACTCGGCCGGATCGATTGGCAGCGTCAGGGAGGCGTCACGACGAAAGAGTGGTGACGAAGGGACAGGCACTTCGTGGAAGCGCCACCACACAAAACGATCGATGTCTCTGGTCCAGAGGCTGGCCTGCGCGTTGGCCGCGACCGTGACCGCACCGGCAGGCGTGGATGGCGACAGGCCGATCACGCACGAGGTGTCGCCGAGATCCATCGCGTACCGTACGAACGAGTGTTTGCCGACGGAAAAACGTTCGCCGGTGGCCGGCGTGTCGAAGGCGTCGTACACCGCCTCGGCGCCGAGTGATGCCTGCTGGTAGTCGAGTCCCTGCACACACGACTCACGGCCGAGCAGGATCGCGTCGCGTTGTACCGGGCGCGGAGACGGCCAGGAGCACACGAACGCGACGGTCAGCAGCCCCACAGCCGTCAGATGGATCCGGGTCGTGGCCAGTTCCAACGCGGGCACCAGGCAGATCCACGGTAGTGGCGCGAGGTAGTGCAGCGTCTTTTGTTGGCCGCCAAGCACTATCGCGAGGTAGCCAACGCCGATGAGCGTGAACGCGCGTGAGGTACCACTCATTCGCCGCCAGAAAAGCGGTGCGAGCAGCGGAAGGCCCGCCGTCGAGATGAGCAGTTGAACCACCAGCGGCCACTCCGGCGCGCGGGTCTCGGCCGTGGCGAGGTCGCGAATGAACTCCCGGTCGAATCCTGGCCACCCTTCCGCCCACACCCCGCTACGCCAGGCGAGCACGACCAGCACCGGCACCACCACGGCACCCGCCACCGCCGTCCATCGCCAGGCACGCCTGGCGCGCTCGGGACTCGCGATCCACAACAGCGGCAGTGTCAGCACCACGAGTGGCGGCCCCATCATCGTCGTCACCGACGAGAGCGCAAGAAACACCACGCCCACACGTGTTGATCCGCGCAACAGTTCGCGCGCGCCTGCCAGCCACAACGCGATCGTCAGTGTGTCGGTGCCCGCCGATTCCGCCAGGTCCGTCACCGGTGGTTCGTTGCCGACGTAGTAGGCGTGCCACAAGACGTACAGGCCCGCGATGGTGATGGTCAGCAGCCAGCCGAATCGACCTCGATGCGGCACAAGTCCTGTGGCCAGTGCGGCGAGAATCACGAGGGCGATGACAAAGGGGAGGCGCGCGCTGATCTCGCCGCGTCCGATGAGCGTCATTTCTGCGTGCACCAGCGGCGCGCCCGCAAACGACGCGAACACGGGAACGCCGAACGCTCCCGGACGGCTGGAGTCTTCCAGGTCCCAGAAGGGCAGCGGATGGTCCGACAAACTCCGGGACCATTCGTAGATCTCGGTGCCGTCGCCGCTGAAATGTTCGTAACGCACCTTCTGCCACAACACAGTGGTCAGCAGTGCCATCACGATCAGCGCCGCACCGACGGGGATGACGGATATGCGCTCCGCGTCGCGCCTGCTCTGCAGCAGCAATATGAGATTGGGGAGCGCGAGCAGGACGAGCAATGCCGTCCGCGGTGGGGCATGTCCCGCGACAAGACCGTACGCCAGGCTGGTCGCGAACAGATACCCCACACCAAAGCCGAGAGCGCGGCCGAGCAGCGCGGACCCTGTGAGTGTGCGGTTGGAGAGCAGGGCGAGGGCGAGTCCCGGGATGCCCCATCCGAGTGACAGGCCCAACACGAGGGCCATGACGCTCAGTGCCGTGCCGTCGCCGGCGGCGCCTCCGAGTGGGAACGCCTCAGCGCCGTGGAAGCCGACGCCCGTCATGGCGGCCGCCGCCGCGTACGCGGCAAGCACGGTCAGGGCAACAACAGCACACCATCGGGGAGTCACGCGCCGTCCACCGTAAGGCCAGACGCGGCCACGTGTCCAGCCGGGCCGTACTTGAGCCGTTCCGGTCGCAGATTGCGCATTAGTCACCGAGGGGGCTTTATGCCTGTGCGATTCGTCGTGACTACTCTGGCACTGTGGCTGGTCGGGTTTCCAGGCATCGCCCTGGGACAAGGCCAGTCTCTTCAGGATGTACGGAACACGCTGCGCGAGGGCGAGTGGGTGCGCATTGTCGACACTACCCGTACGCCGGCCTCCGGTCGCCTTGTCAGTCTGGACTCTGGCGCGTTCCTTCTGAGGAAGAGGGGCAAGTCGGTGACCATCCCGGACAATCGGGTGTACCTGATTCAGGTGCACAGGCGTGAGGGTGATGGGGTGCTGATCGGCATGGGCATCGGCGCCGCGGCGGGCTTAATCTTCGCAAGGGTGGACTGCAAAGACGCCAGTGAACACGAGGACTGCGTCAGGGCCGCCAGCATCGTCTTTGGCGGCTCCATGGCGGCCGCCGGTGCGCTGATTGATCATCTCGTCAAGCGGTACACCACCGTCTTTGACAGGTTGGCATCTGGAAACACGGTCCGAATCGCGCCATTGCCCAGCGCACGCCGGAAGGGCTTGGCGGTGACGATTTCGTTTTAGCTTCCGCGCAAGAAAAAAGGCCCGGCAGCTTTCGCCACCGGGCCTGTGAGCGTGGGACCGCGGGGACTCAGGAACCCCGAGGACCTCGGAACTCCGAGAACCCCGGGACCCCGGGACCTCGACTCAGCGCAGCAGCGCTTCCATGATCATCTTCACCAGACCCTGGCCGTTGTTGATGGCGAGGGTGATGCCGATCGTGGCGACCGAGACCATGCTGATCAGCTTGATCAGGATGTTGAGGGACGGACCTGACGTGTCCTTGAACGGGTCGCCGACCGTGTCGCCGATGACCGTCGCGCCGTGACGCGGGTTCTTCGAGTCTTCCTTGCGCGCCACGCGGTTGCCGTTGGCGTCGACGTATTCACCCGCGGCGTTCTTCAGGTACTTGCCGCCGAGTTCACCCGACTCAATCCACTTCTTGGCGTTGTCCCAGCTGCCGCCCGCGTTCGCCATGAAGATCGCGACCGCGAAACCCGTGCCCAGGCCGCCGGCCAGCATCCCGATGACGCCGCCGATGCCAAACACGATGCCGACGACGACCGGCACGATGACGGCCATCATCGAGGGGACCACCATCTTCTTGAGCGCGCCGTCGGTGGAGATGTCCACGCACCGCGCGTAGTCGGGCGTGCCCGTGCCTTCCATGATGCCCGGGATCTCGCGGAACTGACGCCGCACTTCCTCGACCATGACCAGCGCCGCGCGTCCGACCGCCGTCATCGTCATCGCGGCAAACACGAAGACGAGCAGGGCACCGATGAAGATGCCCGAGATGACCATCGGGTCGGTGAGCGAGATGCTCTGGAAGAACGCCTCGTCGGTCTGTGTGCCCTTGGCCAGCGTCGCAAACGTCGCGATGAGTGCGAGCGCGGTGAGCGCGGCCGAGCCAATCGCGAACCCCTTGCCGATCGCGGCGGTGGTGTTGCCGAGCGAGTCCAGCGCGTCGGTGCGCACGCGCACGTCATCACCCAGGTGGCTCATCTCGGCGTTGCCGCCGGCGTTGTCGGCAATCGGGCCGTAGGCGTCGGTCGCGAGGGTGACGCCGAGGGTCGAGAGCATGCCGACGGCCGCCAGGGCGATGCCGTAGAGGCCGAGCGACGCGTCGGCGAAGCCGCCCGCGAAGCCGTAGGCGAGTGCAGTCGCGACCGCGATGGTCACGATGGGCACCCAGGTGGACATCATGCCGACGGCGATGCCGCTGATGATGACCGTCGCCGCACCCGTGGCGCTCGACTTGGCCACTTCCTGCGTCGGCGCGTAGTCATACGCCGTGTAGTGTTCGGAACCCTTGCCGATGATCAGACCCGAGAGCAGACCGACGACCGTGGCGAGCCACACACCCCACCACGTCGCGCCGGGGATCAGGTTGTAGACGTCCGCAAAGCAGATGTAGCAGATGACGCCGGCCGCCAGGGCCACGCCGCCCGAGGCGACGTTCACGCCGCGATGCAACGCACCGAGCAGTTCCTTGAGCGTCGCGTTTTCCTTGGTGCGCACGAGCTGGCTGCCAAGGATGGAGAGGAAGATGCCGACGGCGGCAATCGCCACCGGCGCAATGATCATCGTCCAGGCCGCTTCCGGATGCTGGAGGCTGATGGCGGCAGCGGCCGCCAGGGCGATCGCGGCGAGCATCGAACCGAGATAGGACTCGTAGAGGTCGGCGCCCATGCCGGCGACGTCGCCGACGTTGTCACCGACGTTGTCCGCGATCGTCGCGGGGTTGCGCGGGTCGTCTTCGGGAATGCCCGCTTCGACCTTGCCGACCAGGTCGGCGCCGACGTCGGCGGCCTTGGTGTAGATGCCGC
>CAYRGW010000153.1:0-5988 GCA_964423815.1 uncultured Solibacteraceae bacterium
GCCTCAGCCGACCGCGCCACCACGTCCTGAAAGTTGTAGCCCCCGCCGATGGACGGGAGGTCTGGCTCGACCGTCAGCTCACGCCGGTTCTCGCGAACGATGGCGCGGAGGCGCTCAGCAAGATTCTTCACGCGTTGGGTGACTCCGGCGTCTCAAGGGCGGGCTGACGCAGCACCGCCAGCAGATGTGACGCGACCGTTTTCGCCAGCGGTCCTGTGGCCCCCTCGGGGCCGACACACGACGGGCATCCCGACTGGCATGGGCACCCATCAATGAGGTCGTGCGTCCGCGCGAGCAGGTCCTGATGCATCTGGAACAACGGCTCGCTGAACCCGATGCCGCCGGGATAGTTGTCGTAAATGAAGATCGTCGGTGCCACGGTGGACAACGTCTTTGCTTCTTCGGTGCCGACGCCGTCCACCGACAAGCCCAGGTCATGGGAGTCACACATCAGGAGCAGCGGCGCCACATTGCGCATCGCAAACGCCAGGCCCAGCACCCCATCACGTTTGTCCGCGCCGCCATACGGCAGGCCTTCCATCACCTCGGCCGCGATCGTGACCCAGTACGCCGACGTGTGCATCTGTTGTTCAGGCAGATCGAGTTCACCCGACCCGATGTTCTCGTTCGTGTAGAACTTGATTTTTTTAAAACCCACGACGCGCGAGACGACGTGCACTTCGCCGTGATGCTGCGATGACGTCAGTTCCGCCGGCGTCCAGTCGTCGAGAATCGTCACCTTCGTGTAGTCGATGGCGTCGGTGTAGTAGTCACACTCAACGCTGCGCACAAACGCTTTCCTGTTGTCGAAGTCGAGGCGTTCGACCTGGAACAGACCACCTTCGATGATATAGATCGCCTTTTCGTGGAGCACCGACGGGGCGCTGGTGAAGTCCGTTTCACCGATGACGCGCTCACCGTTGGTCAGGTCCACGATGATGAAGTTGTCGGAGCTCACGGATCGCAGACTGACGGCGTCGGCGGGGTACGACTCGTGTGTCCACTGCCACTGATCGCCGGCGAGCTGCACGAACTGTTCTTCGCTGAGGATCTGCAGCATCTCCTGGACGTTCAACGTCCCGAAGGTTTCCGTCGTGGTGAAGGGCAACTCAAAGGCGGCACACTTCACGTGCGCGAGCAGGATGTGCAGGTTGTCCGGATTGACCAGCGCGTGTTCCGGTGACGCGTCGAAGAAGTAGTCGGGATTACGGGCCACGAACTGATCAATGGGCGCACTCGAGGCCACCAGCACCGCGGCCGACCGTCCTGACCGTCGTCCCGCGCGACCGGCACGTTGCCAGGTCGCGGCGATGGTGCCCGGGTACCCGGCCATGACCGTGACGTCCAGCGCCCCGATGTCGATGCCCAGTTCCAGCGCGCTTGTGGAGACCACACAGCGCACTTCCCCATCACGCAGGCCCCGTTCGATTTCACGTCGGCGCAAGGGCAGATACCCGCCTCGATATCCGCGCACCACCTCCGCGGCGCCGGGCGGGCCGGCAAAGGCATCCTTCATGTACGTCGTGAGGATTTCCGTCGAGAGACGGCTCTGCGCAAACACGATGATCTGCAGGCCACGTTTCAGGAACTCGATCGCCACACGCCTGGTCTCGGCGAGGTAGGAGCGTCGGATGCCCAACTGCGCATTCACCACGGGCGGATTCACGAAGATGAAATATTTTTCGCCGCGTGGCGCACCCGACTGGTCAACCAGCTCAAACGGCGCGCCGACAAGTTTTTCCGCCAGCTCGCGTGGATTGGCGATCGTCGCCGACGAACAGATAAACGTCGGGTTGGATCCGTAGTGCCGGCACACACGATGCAAACGACGAAGGATGTTGGCGAGATGGCTGCCAAACACCCCGCGATACGCGTGTAGCTCATCAATGATGACGTAGCGCAGGTTTTCGAACAGCTTCGCCCATCGCGGATGGTGCGGCAGGATGCCTGAATGCACCATGTCGGGATTACTCAACACCACGTGCGCGCGGCCACGAATGGCGCGGCGCGCGTCCTGCGGCGTATCGCCGTCGTAGGTGAAAACACCAATGTCGCCGCCACCCTCGACGCCGAGCAGTTCGGCGAGCTGGTGCAGTTCAGCCAACTGGTCCTGCGCGAGCGCCTTGGTGGGAAACAGGTACAGCGCGCGAGTGGATGGGTCGCTGAGGATCGCGTCCATCACGGGGGCGTTGTAACAGAGCGTCTTGCCCGACGCCGTCGGCGTCACCGTCACCACGTTGCGACCGGCCGTCGCATGGGCGATGGCTTCCGCCTGGTGGGAGTACAGCTGATCGATCCCACGTTTGCGTAGCGCGGCGATCAACCGCGCATCGAGATGATCGGGAAACGGCGCGTACCGCGCCTCCACAGGCTCAAGCCGGCGCACGGCGGTGACGTGCGGGTCATCGTCAGCGCCCTGCAGCGCCTTCTCGTGTTCGGCGAGCATCCGCGAGAGCGCCAGCGACAGCGACTCGTCCTTGCTTCGGGCATCGACCAGCGCAGGCAGCACGGTCATGGGGAGTCGACGCCGGTCGGATGACATGGAAGGGCCATCGTACCAGTCAGACCAAGGGCGATCAAGAAGCGAAGCCGCCAAGTTCACAACGAGGACAGAGGGCTGGGAGTCTCGTTCCGGGGAACGAACTTCAGATGAGGACCTGCGTATGTATAAAACGATGTTTTATTCATCGCGGCCACTGGGCGGGGGACTCACTCAATGGAACAGATAGGCAGGCTCGGGGAATTTGAAGCCATGGTCCTGGTCACCGTCATCCGGGCCGGCGATCAGGCCAATGGCGTTGCGGTCTTCGAAGGGCTCACCGCGACGTCGGGGCAGGCGGTCAGCCTGCCGGCGGTGCATGTCACCCTGCGACGCCTTGAGGACAAGGGGTTGCTGACCTCCGAAGTCGGCACGCCGTCCGATCGGGGTGGACGACCCCGAAGGTTTTATAGAGCGACACCGGCGGGTGTCCGCGCGGCCACGGAATTCCGCGAGATGTGGCGGCGCGTCTGGCGTGGGCTATCACTTCCCGATGTGGAGTCGAGCAAATGACACCCACACCGCGTCTCTCAACACGGGCGCTGCGTTGGGCCTCACGTCGACTTCGCACACCGGAACTGACGGCCGACGCCGCGGAACTCTTTGCGAGCTACAGTGACTCCCACGGGCGCGTCTGGGCCACACGCTGGTACCGCGCACAGGCGAGGGCCGCGCTCGCACGCGTCATCACCGGTGGGGCCTCCCAGTTCGGTGCCGGGCTTCGCCGGCCTGTCGCGGGACTCTCGCTTGACGCGCGACTTGGCGTCCGGATGTTGCGCCGATATCCAGGCCTGACACTCATCGGCGGGCTGGCGATGGCCTTCGCGATCTTTGTCGGCGGCGCGCTGTTTGAGTTCATCAATCAGACGCTGCCAGACCGGGCGTTGCCCGTTCCCCGTGGCGAACACGTCGTGGGGCTGCGTCTCTGGAATCGTGACGCCAATCGTCCGCACCCCCCGACGGTCAGCGACCTTCACCACTGGTCGGCACACCTCACCGGTGTCGAACTCATCGGTGGTTTCGCGACCGGCACGCGCACGATCGAAACGTCCACGGGCGCGACCAGCCAGGTGCAGGCGGCGCTCATGAGCCCCTCGGGCTTCCGCATCGCGAGTGTCGCTCCCCTGGTCGGCCGCGTCTTTACCGAACAGGACGTGATGCCCGGTGCCTCGCCCGTGGCGGTGATTGGTGCGGCCACCTGGCGCACGCTCTACGACGGACGCGTGGATGTCACGGGTCAAGAGCTCCGTATCGGCGACACCATGGCGACCGTCATCGGCGTCATGCCGGACGGCTTCAAGTTTCCTGTCAACCACGACTTCTGGATGCCGCTGGATCTGCGCGCTCAACCCATCGACGGGCTCCGGGGTTTTGGGCGACTTGCCGAGGGAGTCAGCCTCGACCAAGCCCGCACGGAACTCTCCACTCTGGGTCGCGGCGTCACGACCGTTGCGACCGACACGCCGCTGCTGCTCCCCACGGTGCAGTGGTATCGCGAATCCATGTTCGACGTACCCATCACGATCCTGCTGGTCACGATGGTCCAGCAGCTCAACTTGTTCTCCGGGATGTTTCTGCTGCTCGTCGCCGCCAACGTGGCGCTGTTGATGTTCGCCCGCGCGGCTGCGCGGGAACGCGAGCTGGTGGTGAGAAGTGCCCTCGGTGCCAGTCGTCGCCGGATCGTTGCGCAATTCCTTGTGGAGGCACTCACACTGTTTGGAATCGCCTCCGCGCTGGGCTTGACCGCGGTGGGCCCGGGGCTCGCCTGGATTGAACGACAAATCGGCATCATGGGCGGGGGCACGTCACCGTTCTGGTTCGACCCGTCCGTCTCCCTTGACACCATCGTCTACGCGACTCTGCTCACGATCGTGGCCGCGCTCATGGCGGGGGGACTTCCGGCGCTCCGCGCCACCCGTCAACTCAGCACCACGCGTCTGCAGGAAGCCACAGCAGGCGCCGGTCGTCTCCGTCTCGGCGGCATCTGGACCGCCGTCATCGTCATCCAGGTGACGGCGACCGTCGTGTTCACTGCGGGCGCGGGGCTCATGTGGCGGCAGGCGCATCGCAGCGGCTCGCTGGACGCACGTTTCCAAGCCCCGGAGTACGTCGCCATCACCGTCGAGGCCGACAAGATGCTGCCGGGGCCCGCCCGACTGGCACGCCTTGAGGCGCTGGTCGCGTCCCTCGCGCGGGAACCTGGTGTTGCCGCCGCGACGATGGCGCAGCGCCTTCCCTTGATGACGCAGAGTGCGCAGCTCGTTGAGGTGGAAGGGCGAGCCACGCATGAGGTGTCGATGCCGCAGATCGGCCACGGATTTTTTGACGGATTTCGCGCGCCGGTGACCATCGGACGCGACTTCTCGTCGGCCGATCGAGGCGCAAACGCCAACACTGCGATT
The DNA here is from genome assembly GCA_964423815.1 of uncultured Solibacteraceae bacterium. Classification (GTDB taxonomy): domain Bacteria; phylum Acidobacteriota; class Vicinamibacteria; order Vicinamibacterales; family SCN-69-37; genus SYFT01. The sequence continues at coordinate 4,942 of CAYRGW010000153.1, forward strand.
GTGGATGAGGCGTTCGTGGAAGAAGCCCTGGGCGGCGACAGTCCACTCGGCAGGCGACTTCGCGTGGTGGACCCATCCAATCAGACACCTCCTGGCGCATGGCTTGAAATTGTCGGCGTGGTCGCCAATCTTCAGACCAGTCGGCCGGGCGCGCTGGTGCTCGACAACCAACTCAGGCCCTTTGTGTACCGGCCGTTTGATGCAGCCGCGCCGCCATCTGTCGTCAACATCGCCGCACATGTACCTGCCGCAACCCCATCCTCGCTCCGGCAACTGCGACTGGCGACGACACGCGCCGAGGCCAGCGTGACCATCCTCGACCTGCAGGCGCTGGATCAGGTGGTGAGCGCCGAGGCCGCATTCTGGCAGCTGTGGGCGAAGTTGATCCTGATGGTCAGCGTGGTCGCACTGGTGCTGGCGCTCGCGGGGATCTACGCCGTGATGTCATTCACGGTCACCAGGCGCACACGCGAAATCGGGATCCGCATGGCACTCGGTGCTCGAAGTGGGCGTGTCGCTCTCGAGGTGTTGCGCCATCCGCTGCGGCAGGTCGGAGCGGGCCTGATGGCCGGGTGCGGCGTCGTGCTCGCACTCTTTGTGTGGGTCAGAGGAGGCGCCACAGCCACGGAGCTGGGGCTGCTCACGGTCTTCGGCCTCACCCTGACGGTAGTGTGCCTGTTCGCGTGTCTTGGCCCGGCGCGACGGGCGATCAGTGTGCACCCGAGCCGGTCGCTGGGGTCGAGCGAATAGGTGCCGCGCTACTTTTTCCCGCGGCTGTTGGCGTAGGCGGCGACGACGCCGCTCAGGCCGAGCAGGCCGATGACGTTCGGGAACACCTGGAGACCGTTCATCAGGTCGCCCCAGGCCCACACCAGGTCGGGCTTGAGCACGGCGCCGATGGGGATCAGCAGACAATACACGTAGCGGTACGGCATGGTGATGCCACGGCCAAGGATGTATTCAAGGAACTGTTCGCCGTAGTAGGCCCAGCCGATCAGCGTCGTGTAGCCGAACAGGAACGCACAGAAGGCGACGACCCACCCGCCC
>CAYRGW010000154.1:0-5971 GCA_964423815.1 uncultured Solibacteraceae bacterium
GGACTCATGCTACCCCCCCCCTGAGGCACCGCCGCCACCACTGCGGCCGCCGCCAAATCCGCCGAAACCGCCCCCACCAAAACCACCGCCGCGGTATCCGCCGGACCCGAAGCCGCCGCCAAATCCGCCAATGCCGCCGTGCCATCCGCTCCAGGTACCCCGACGGCCGCGCCGGTTGAACCCGGTCGGACCGCCGCCGGTCCTGTTGTTGACCCAGTTGATGAACAGCCACCCCAGGAGGGCGATCACGGCGGTGCTGATGCCGCCAGGCGCAATCGAGTTGTTGCCGCGGCGACGTTCGGCTGGTCTCGCTTCGTCAAGGGTGACACCGCGTGCGTCCGCCAGTCGCCAGGCGATCGTGCGTGTGGCCGCCACGAGTCCCGGCCCGTACTGCCCCTCACGGAAGGCCGGAAGCATGTGTGTGCGAATCATGTCGCCCGCATACCCGTCCGTGATGAACTCTTCCAGGCCGTAGCCCACCTCGATACGGACCTTGCGGTCGTCCACCGCCACGAGGAGCAGTGCGCCATTGTCGGAGGCGCGGGTGCCGATCCCGGCCTGCTCAAACATCCGGACCGCGGCTTCCTCGATCGACGCGTAGGGCGCCAGCGTCGGGATGGTGGCCACCACCAGGACGTCGCCCGACGCGGTTTGCAGCGCGCGAATGATCCGGTCGAGTTCGGCCGCCGAGGCGGGATCGATGACCTTCGCAAAGTCGTTGACCGGCGCGGTCAGCGTTGGGGGCGCTGCGGGCGTCGTCTGGGCGGATGCGCTCCACGGGATGGCGGCAAGCAGGACGACAAACAGTCGAACGATGCCCAGATGCGTCAGTTGCGCCATTTGTCCACGAAGGCCCAGAGTGTTTCGGCCGCGAGCAGATAGGCGTTCATGAACTCCGGCGCGCTGAGCAACACGACGGACTGTTCCGGGTGCAGTTCCAGCGCGAGGATCGCGCGGAGGGTCTGGGCGGGAAGGCCCACGTGTTGTTCGCCGAACGCCACGAGCGCCGCATCATCCTCGGCGCGCACGTTGTGGAGGCGCGCCACATTGACCAGCAGCGCCCTGAGCGGTGCCGCCGACTGAATCAGCATCGTCTCCTGTTCCTCATGGTGGTCAGCCGCCTGCAGCCAGCCCTGGCGCAGATGGATGAGGAAGGACTGCGCCTGCACTTCGCAGGCGCGACGCAGGTCCGCATCGGACGGATGTACGTCGGCAAACGGCGGGGTGCCGGCGATGACGACGTGACGGTCGAGCATGGCCTCGTATTCGAGCGGGAAGGCGTCGAGTGACCGTCTGAATTCCTCAGGTGTCATCAGCAGCGGCGTCTCGAGTCCCTCCTGATGCCAGCGGTCGACCAGCGGCGCGAGGCCCTGGAGGTCATCGGCCGTCAGGCGATCGGCGAAGGCCGCTGCGCGGGTCGGGCTGTAGGCCACCACCGAGACCAGCCGGGGGCCGAGCACACGGGCGAGGTCAGCCGCGAGGCGATCCATCGCGTGGCGGGCCGCCGAGGTCAGGGTGAGGGGCGAGTGGGGCATGTCCGTCCATTGTAGCGGGGGAGGCAGGCCGTAGAATGGCGTCGATGCGGATGCGTGAGTTGGCGGTTGGTTGTTTCGGGGGAGGCACGGGCCTCCCCAGTGTGCTCGGCGGGCTCAAAGCCAATCCCTGGGTGCACGTCCACGCGATTGTGACGATGTTTGACAGCGGCGGCTCCTCGGGCCAGCTGCGTGACGCGCTCGGCGTCCTGCCGCCCGGCGACATCATGAAGTGTGCGTTGACGCTGGCGCGCAGCGAGAAGGACGCGCGTCGTCTCCTGCTCGCGCGGATGCCGATGCTCGAGCACAAGTCGCTGGCCGGGCACACCGGCGGCAACCTGTTGCTCTCGATGATGGCGCAACAGAGCGGCGATTTTCTGGCGGCGGTGGATGGACTCCGGGCGTTGCTCGGGTGCGACGGCCACGTCTGGCCGATCACCGATCAACACGCGACCATCTGCGCCGAATACGCCGATGGCACGATGACCCGCGGCGAGGTGGAAGTGGACGCCGAGCAGGCGAGGGGTGGCGCGGTGACACGTCTCTGGCTTGAGCCGAGTGTGCAGATTCATCCGCGGGTGGCCGAGATGATTGCCGACCTTGACGCGATCGTGATCGGGCCGGGCTCGTTCTTCACCAGCCTGCTGCCGATTTTTCTGGTGGACGGCGCCCGCGAAGCCATCGGGCAGTTCAACGGGCCCGTGGTGTACGTCGCCAACCTCATGCGGGAAGGCCGTGGGATGCAGGATTTTACGGTGACCGATGCCGTGCTACGGCTCGAGCGGACCATCGGTCGGCAGGTTGATGTCGTGATCCACAACATCAACCCGCCCGATGGAGAGATTCGCGAACGGTATGCGCGCGAGCACAAGTCGCCGCTGCCGCTGGGGGACTTGCCGCCTCACTGCGAACTGCTGGAGGGCCGGTTCTGGCTCGGGACCATTGCCCGCCATGACCGCCGCCGCCTGCGCGCTGCTATCTGGGCTGTGCTTGCGAAGAGACTCTTGTGAGTGAAAGAACGTCGGGTGTCTTTTCCTGCTTACGCTTGGATCGGAAAAGACACCCGACGTTTTATTTGGCGAGTTTAGCGATCCAGCCGGCTTCGCCCATACCGCCAAGGTCGGCTGAACCTTTGATGACCGCACCGGCCGCGTCGAGCTCGCCGATGAAGTGCATCTTGGTTTCCGTGCCTTCCGCGTTGATGGTGACGACGAAGTCGAGCGCGCGGCCCTTGACGGTGCCGGCGAGCGGGTATTCGCCGTAGCGGCCGGTGTAGGTCCCGGCGAGTTTTTCGCCGTCCTGTTTAAAGACCATCACCACAGCGGCGGTGCCGACCTCCATCTCGAGGCTGACCTGCCACTTGCCGGCCACCTGCACGGTCGGGACGGGTTTGTCCTGCGGCGCGGGGGCCACTGCGGCGACCGCTGGAGCCAGCTGCAGACCGAGCGCAAGGAGAACAAGCACGCGGACGAGGGTGCCAACGATTCGGGTGGCCATTACAGCCCCTTCGCGCGTTCAGCGGTAAACGGCATCGTCATCTGGTCACCGATAAACGCGGAGCCCGTCATCTTGCCGTCCTTCACCACGCCCTCGAACCAGACTTCGAGCATCTGGCCGCCGGCATCCACGCTGATCCCGAAGCCGAGTTTGGCGTCCTTGAACTCACCCTTGATGGCGGTGTCCCCACTCGGTCCGCCGGTGAGCATGCCCGTCACGACGTTTGCGGCGTCAATCTTGACGTCGAGGCCGAGGCTCATGGCCGCGCCATCCGGTCCGGTCAGCGCCACGGCCCACTTGCCGATGTAGGACGAGGCGAGTTTCGGGTCCGTGGTGGGCGCCGCTGCGGCGTCCGGCTTGGCGGCGGCGGGCGGAGGCGCCTGACGCGCAAATGCGGGGGCGGCGACGGATACGGCCAGCAACGTGGCCAACGTAACGAGTGTGCGCTTCATGCCTTTTTCTCCTTGCCCCGTTTTTTGGGGGCCAGCTTGTTCAGTTCGGCGAGTTTCAGCTCAGCCGCCTGTTCGATAACGCTTCGAAGCATAGCACCGGTGGTGCCTCCGGCTTGCGGCCGGTTGGTCAACCAGAGCGCCGGGTCCTGCGCTGCCATGATGGCCGGGAATTCCTCGCCGGATTTCACGCTTAGCGGGGCAAATTCGGCAATGTCCAGGTCGCCCGACCACTCATCGCGATGTTTGATCAGCAGCCAGCTGGGCCCCTGCGATTTCTGGCCCTCACGGGCATACCCCCGGGTTCGCACCAGGACCCACGACCCTTTGAGTTTGTAGCCGTCGAGCCGGAACTTGAGGTCCCCCTTGGTGAGTGCCGCGTCGATATCCTCGGACTCGGGTTCCCACGTCCCCTCATCCCAGAGCATCACCACGCCGGCGCCATACCCTTCCGGGATGACGCCTTCAAAGGTGCCGTATTCGACGGGATGGTCTTCCACCTGCGCCGCGAATCGCTTGATCGATGGATCCAGTGACGGCCCCTTCGGGACCGCCCAGGACATCAGGACACCGCGGTGCTCGAGGCGCAGGTCGTAGTGCAAATGACTCGCGAGGTGTTTCTGGACGCAGAAAAAGAGCTTCTTCGACTTCGTCCGCCGCTTCGCGACCTTCGCGTCGGCGCCTTGTGGTTCAGGCGTTTTCGCGAAATTACGCTTCTCGCGGTATTTCTCGAGTGGCATTCGTCAGTGATTGCCGGCTGCCGTCGAACCCTTCATCATGTTGCGAATCGGCACGATGAGTACGCCCAGCACTGCGGCCGCCGCAAACAGTGACAACGCGGTGCGCTGGAAGAGCAGCGGCATCTGATCGAGCTGTTCGGGATCGACGTTGCCGCCGACGATGCCGGCCACGAGGTTACCCAGCGCGGCCGCCATGAACCACACACCCATCATCTGTCCCGAAAACTTCTTCGGGGCCAGCTTGGTCATCGAACTCAAGCCAACCGGGCTGAGCGAGAGTTCGCCAAGTGTCTGGAACAGGTAGCTGACCGTCAGCCACATCATCGACACACGGACCAGGCCGCCGCTGTCGAGCACCATGTTGGCCGCCTGCATCATCACCAGGAAACCGAAGCCGGCAAACAGCAGACCAAACGTGAACTTGGCCGGGCTCGACGGGTTCAGTCCCTTTTTCCCAAGGGTGATCCAAATCCACGCAAACACCGGCGCGAAGAGGATGACAAACAACGAGTTCACGGACTGCAGCCACAGGATCGGGACTTCCCATCCAAAGAGCACGCGGTCGGTGAAGTCCTGGGCGAACAGATTCAGCGACGTGGGCGCCTGCTCAAACGCCGACCAGAAGATCGCCGCGAACACGAACAGGATCAGAATCACCGCGACCCGTTTTTTTTCATCCATCGTCAGGCCGGCGAGGAAGAACAGATACAGGAAGTACAGCACGGCCATCCCGATGATGATGTCGCGCATACGTTCGGCGACGGCGACGGCGTTGATGCTGAACATGCCCAACATGGCGGCGGCGACCACGGTGCCGAGCACGGCGACGGCACCAAGCGTCCAGAGTTTTACGGTCTGCTGTTCGGCCGGCGTGGTGGACGGGGTCAGGCCGATTGAACCGAGCGTACGACCCGCGCGGATGTGGAAGGTCACCAGGCCGAGGGCCATGCCGACACCGGCGGCACCAAAGCCGTAGTGCCAGCCCACCCGTTCACCGAGATACCCGGTGATGAGCGGCGCGATGAACGCGCCCAGATTGATGCCCATGTAGAAGATGGAGAAGCCGGCATCCCGCCGCGCGCCACCCTCCGGATACAGGTCGCCGACGATGGCCGAGATGTTCGGCTTGAGCAGGCCCGTGCCGGCGACGATCAGAATGAGGCCGAGGAAAAACGCGCCGTGCGCAAAGACGGCCGAGAGGCCGATGGCGAGATGGCCGGCGGTGATGAGGATGCCGCCCCAGAAGATCGACCGTTGCAGGCCCAGCCACCGGTCGGCGATCCAGCCACCCGGCAACGACGCCAGATACACACACGCGGCGTAGATGCCGACGATGGCGGAGGCGGTTTCACGATCAAACCCGAATCCGCCATCGAGGATCGCGGCGGACATGAAGAGCACCAGCAGCGGACGGATGCCGTAGTAGGAGAACCGCTCCCACATCTCGGTAAAGAACAGGGTGGACAGCCCACCGGGATGTCCAAAAAACGATCGATCGGTACTTGGTACGTTCGGGGTTACGGCCACCTGTTCACTCCTTCGGGACTTCGGAACGTCGGAACTTCGGGACTGCGGGACTTCGAGACTAAGTGCCCTCGGGCACAAACCCCGGCGGCAGGGCGGTGCCCTTGCCGAAAAAATACTCTTCCATGTGTTTGGCGACGAGCTGCTGGGCTTCCTTCTGAAACGGCAACAGGCGATACTCGTTGAGAATCATCTTCATCTGCTCCTCCCACATCGTCCAGGCCTCCTG
>CAYRGW010000155.1:0-2870 GCA_964423815.1 uncultured Solibacteraceae bacterium
GTCCCGCCGGGCGCGGCCGCCGTGTTTGTGCTCGCATCGCCGCAGGCCATGACCAGCTGGGCCGCGACGGCCGCCCGCCCCGTGTCGGCCGGGACCAGACTCTGGGGTGTCTCCGGCGCTGCGCCGCGTGTGGCCCGCGTGACCCTCGACCCGGACACCCATGCGGCCATGGCGGCGCTCCCGTCGGGCACACCGATCACCATCGACGCCGCCCTCACCGGCACGTCGTCATACACCTGGAACGCGATGGCGCGACTCACGGGCGAGGACGCAGCCCGGCGCGCAGAGGTGATTGTGCTCGGCGCGCATCTCGACCACGTGGGGCGTCGCGAGACCGCGGCTGGTGACGACAAGATCTTCAACGGCGCCGACGATGATGCGTCGGGCACTGTGGCGGTGATGGAACTGGCCGCCGCGATGGCTGCAGGACCCCGGCCGAAGCGGACGCTGGTGTTTGCGTTGTTCGGCAGTGAAGAGGCCGGTGGTTTCGGCGCCGGCTACTTCGTTGACAAGCCGGTCGTGGCACACAACGCGATCATCGCGCAGATTCAGTTTGAGATGCTGGGCCGCGCGGACTCCCTGGTGCCGGCCGAGCACCTCTGGCTCACCGGGTACGAGCGATCAAATCTCGGCGCGGAGTTGGCCAAACGTGGCGCCCGACTCGTGCAGGATCCACGTCCGGACCAGAGTTTTTTCACGCGGTCGGACAACATCCGGTTCGCGCGCAAAGGGATCGTGGCGCACACGGTGTCCAGCTTCAACCTGCACAAGGACTATCACCAGGTGGGCGACGAGGTCTCGAAGATCGATCTCGCACACATGACACGATCGATCCAGTCGATGCTTGAGCCCATTCGCTGGCTGGCCAACAGCACGTTCAAGCCGGAGTGGGCACCGGGGGGACGTCCGCAGTAGCCACAGGACGTCGGGTCTTAAAACAACGCCGGCAGGTCGCGCCAGATCACATAGGCGCCGGCGACCGCCATGACCACCGCCGCGACGGCTCCCGCGATCGTCAGGACACGCGGGTGACGGTAGTCGCCCACGATCCGCACCCGATGGGCCGCAATGATCATCGTGCCCAGCGCGAGCGGGAGGATGAGTCCATTCAGCGTGCCCACCAGCACCAGCGTCCGTGCGGGACGTCCCGTCAGTACAAAAATCAGCGTCGAGAGCGTGATCAGCACGATGACGGCTCGGTGCCAGTGCCGATCGATGCTGGGGTGCAGGTCGCGCAGGAAGGACACCGAGGTGTACGCCGCGCCAATGACCGACGTGACTGCTGCGCACCACATCACCACGCCGAACACGCGCAGACCGATCGGCCCCAACGCATGTCCAAAGACACTCGCGGCGGGGTTGGTCGGATCGAGGGCGAGTCCCTGGCTGACGATGCCCAGCGCGGCGAGGAAGAGCACGATGCGCATGATGGTCGCCACGCTGATGGCGGTGATCGCCGACCGTGTCACCTCAGGCACGGCGGTGATGCCGTGGACGCCGGCATCAACGAGCCGGTGCGCGCCGGCAAACGTGATGTAGCCCCCGACGGTGCCGCCCACAATCGTCACGATGCTGAGGGCGTCCATCTGCAGGGGGAGCACACTGCGCAGTGCGGCCTCGGCGACCGGTGGCGCCGTGCTCACGGCGACATACACCGTCAACAGGATGAGCACCGCGCCGAGGCCGATGGCCAAGCGATCCATCACCTTGCCGGCCTCACGAAAGACAAAAATGCCGATCGCAAACACGGCGCTGGCAATGGCGCCAGGGATGATTGGAATACCGGCGGCCCCAGCCAGGCCAATTCCCGCGCCGGCAATGTTGCCGACGTTAAAGGCCAGTCCGCCGAGGGCGACCAGGATGGCGAGCAGTGTCCCGAGTCCCGGCAGCACCTCATTGCCGACGTCGGTTGCCCGGCGTCCCGAGATCGTGAGGACGCGCCAGATGCTGACCTGCGCCGCCAGATCCACAAGCACGCTGATGAGGATCGCGAAGGCGAAACTCGGGCCGAGCCGTTCGGTGAACACCGCCGTCTGCGTCAGGAAGCCGGGCCCGATGGCCGAGGTGGCCATCAGGAACGCCGCGCCGAGCAGCACACTCCGTCGTCGTTCGGTCGTCGTCATCAGGCGGTGATCCTACGTTGGCCCCGGGCAGGGGACAATAGGGCGTGACCCGCGCTGAGCTCGATCACCGATTGCGGACGTTGCTGCCGCCCGAGTACCACGACACGTACGGCCGGCTGGCGGCGAGGCCCATGACATCGGCCCCCCTCCGCTACGACGCGGACGGCCGCGTCGCGTGGGACGAAATCTGGCAGAGCTTCTGTGATCTCGCACTGGCCGGCGGGCCACCACACAAGGGACGATTGCTCGGACCGGGCACGTCCGCAGAGGTGGGGGCGCGGCCGGACGACTATCTCGATGTGATGGACGAACTGGGCCGCGGCATCACACTGGCGAGCGAACTGCCGGCCGACGAGTCGCCGAGGCTCGGGTGGATCCGTGTGGAGTGTCACAGCGAGGTGATGGCGTCCTGGATGTTGCGCGCCATCACGATGGAAAACGTCGCCGTCCGCGCTGAAGGGCGGACGCTTGATTTGCCGGCGGCACCGGCGTTCCGGATCGAGAAGGAAATCAAGAACGTCGTGACGGTGGTGGCCAAGACCACGCACTACTGGATGGGGCACCTGCCACGCGAACAGAAGATGGCGATCGCGGCGCTTTTCGACGCACTCGAGCGGGAGTCACCGCTGATCGTGCCGGACTGGTCAGACGCGCGTGATGCCTGGCATGGTGTGCCGTGTGCGTCCGTCGAGGACGCATTCCACCGCGCCCAACGGTTGATCGCGGCAAACATCCTCGCCCGACGCG
>CAYRGW010000155.1:2880-5931 GCA_964423815.1 uncultured Solibacteraceae bacterium
CTGTGTATGTGCCGGTCAACGCCGCCGCTATTCGTAGCGCAGCGCCTCAACCGGATTAAGCAGGGACGCGCGGCGCGCCGGCCAGTACCCCGCCACCACGCCCACGACGACGGCGCTGACCACACCCGACACCACGGCCCACACGGGCGGGAACGCGGGAAACGCCGGGGCCACGGCGGCGGCGAGTGCGCCGATGGCCAGGGCGATCACCACGCCGATCACGCCACCCGCGCCGGCGAGCACGGCCGCCTCGAGGAGAAACTGGAGGCGGACCTCCTCTCGTCGCGCGCCGAGGGCCAGCCGCAGGCCGATCTCCCGGGTGCGTTCGGTCACACTGATCACCATGACGTTGGCGATGCCAATACCGCCGATGACCAGCGAGACGCCCGCGAGCGCGATCGTCGCAAAGAAGATCTGCGCGCCAATCTCGTCAAAGCTGGCGATGATCTGGTCCGCCGTCGACAGCGTGAAGTCGCTTGGCGCGTCCGCGGGCACGCCGCGCACGAGCCGGAGGACGGTTTCGGTTTCGCTGCGTGCGGCGTCACGCAGTCCCGGTTTGGCGCGCACGTAGAGCACCGTCTCATTGGCTTCGGGGAAGCGCCGGGTCGCGGTGCCCAGGGGCACCGACACGACACTGTCGTTGCGGTTCTCGCCAAAAAACGTCCCCTGCCGCGGCGCGAGCACTCCAACAACAAAGTAGCGCTCTCCCCCCAGCAGGAACGACTGCCCGAGTGGGTCGGTCGTGCCAAACAGCGCCCGCGCGATGTTGGCGCCGAGCACGGCGACCGGCGCCGCCACACGGTTTTCGGTCTCGGTGAACGGGCGGCCCGCCGCAAACGGGGTGTCGGCGACCTCGAAAAAATTGGGTGACGCGCCCTCGATGAGCACCGTATCGGACTCGTTGCCGCCGGCCCGCGCGGTGATGACCCGTGTGGAGGTGGCGGCGGGAATCAGCAACTGCACACCTACATCACGGACCGACGGGGCCAGGCGTGTGATCGCGTCGGCGGTCGCCTGTGTCAGCGTCTTGCGGTTGGCATCGGCATCCGACGCCGGGGTGTAGGGATCGCCGGCGCGGTGGAACGCAAAAATGTTTTCAGTGCCGAGTTCGCGAAACAGCTGGGCGACCGAATTGCGCAGGCCCACCAGTGTGGAGGCCACGAGTACGACGGTCACGATGCCGATCACCAGTCCCACCATGGCGAGGATCGACCGTGCCGTGTGCACTCGGATCGATTCGAGCGCGAGGACGGCGGCTTCGTGGGCGACATGACGCCAGGAGGCCGACGATTTCATTCGGTCCTCAGCGCGTCAACCACGGCCAGCCGGGTCGCCCGGCGCGCGGGATACCAGCCTGCCGCGAGCCCACTCAGGGCCGACGCGAGCACACTGGTCACAACCACACCAGGCGCCACCGTGAGCGGCAATTCGAGTGCGCCCGCGAGGGCCGCCACCACGGCGGCGGCACCCGCCAGACCGACCACACCCCCGATGATCGACGTGAGCATGGATTCGGCCAGCACCTCGCGCACGATCACACTGCGTCTGGCGCCCAAAGCGCGCCGCACGCCAATCTCCCGCGTCCGTTGTGTGACCGACACCAGCACGGTGTTGGTCACAACCACGATGGCCGCAAGGAGGGCCATCAGGGAGATGGGGCCTGCCGCGACCCCGATACGGCGCGTGAGGTTCGCCACAAATCCGCGCGCGGCATCCGGCGTGAGAATGTCGAAGGCATCAGGCTCACCGGGCGCCTGTCCACGACGCGCCCGCATGGACACCCGCGCGTGGTCCTCGGCGTCCTGAAACGGCAGGCCCGGCGTGGCCCGTGCAAACAGGGGCAACGTGCGTGGAGGCCCAAAGGCGCGCTGCCATGCCACAAACGGTATGTAGACGAACCGGTCGAGCGACGTGCCGTTGGAACTGCCGAGGCGGCGCTGGATGCCAATCACCACAAATCGGCGGCCGGCAATCCGGATACCCTCACCAAGCGCCGTCCCGCCCGGAAACAGGGCGTCGGCGACATCCACGCCGATGACGGCCACCTGCGACCCCGTCCGGTCGTCGTCGACTGACAGAAACCGGCCCTGGTCGATGGAGAGGTCGCGCAGGTCGGCAAGGACGGACGTGGTGCCTGAAACCGCCGCCGTTTCGTAAGTGCGCGCGCCGGCGGTCACCTCGGCGATCGTCTGCACGTTTGGTGCATACACCACACGACCGTCGGCCACCTGATCGAGGAAGCGCCAGTCGGCGCGCCGGATGGGTTGATTGCGGAGCAACTGGTCCTGCAATTCCTGGCGGGAGACCCGGCCGGGGGAGGCCACCTGGGCCAGCAGGAAGGTCTCGGAGCCGAAGGCCCGGCTGCTGGTGGCTTCGGCCGACGCGGCCACGCCATCCAGCGCCGCGCTCACGATGACCTGGGTGGCCACGGCCACGGCAATCGCCAGGGCGCCCAGCGTTGAGCGAAGGCGGTTGGCCGCAAGTGTGCCTGCGGCCTGGCGGAAGGACTCGAGCATTGCAGACGTCCGATTCAGGACCATGCCAGTATAGAAGGTATTGTGCAGACGTCTCGAGTGGTGGGTGCAGGCGCGTTGCTGGTGGTGGCTGCCGGCGCATGGTGGATGTTCGGATCGCGGTCGGGTGACGCCGTTGAGGTGACGACGACGACGGTGACGCGGGTGGAGGCGTTGCGGTCGTACGTGACGGCCTCGGGCGAGATTGTCGCGACCCGGTATGCCGATCTCGGGTCATCGGTGATGGGCCGCGTGGTGTCCCTGAACGTGCGGGAGGGCGATCGGGTGAGGGTGGGGCAGGTGCTCGCCCAGATTGATCCCGTGCAGGCACAAAGTGCCGTTGCGTCCGCGGCCGCCGCCCTCCAGGCGCTGGAGTCGGAGGCCAGCGGCACGGACAAGTCCATCGCCGCCGCACAGGCGGACATTGACGTCGCCGTCGCGCGTGAGACCCAGGCCGGTCAGACCCTGGAGCGCGCCAAAAATCTGGCCGCCTCCGGGTTGGTGCCCAAGGCCGAACTCGACTCGGCGCAGGCGACCG
>CAYRGW010000156.1:0-5776 GCA_964423815.1 uncultured Solibacteraceae bacterium
ACAAACTGTGGTGGTGGGCGGCGGCCGACCGGCAGGACATCAACGTCGGCGTCCTCAACTACTTCGATCGGGACGCGAGCGCGCAGTGCGCGACCTACGCCGATGCGCAGCGCACCGGGCAACTCGGCAGCCTCGTGACGTTTGCCGACCTCTCCAAGGTGCAGGATTGTCTCGCTGAAGACAAGACACTCATCAAGAACCTGCAGGGCAAGCTCAACTTCACCCTGAATGCGTCGCACAAGTTCCAGTACATGCTGACGACCGACAGCAAATACCGCAACGCGCGCGGAGCCAGCGCCACGACAGCCAAGGAAGCCACGACCCAGCAGACCAGCGACGCCCCGTGGAAGCTGCCGCTCCAGACTCACCAGGGCACACACACCTGGATCGCCAACGACCGACTCGTGTTCAACTCGATGTACACGTACGTCAAGGGTGGCTTTTTCCTCGACTATCAGGACTTCCAGCAGTGTGGTCAGAGCCGCTACAACGGGTCGGACGATCTGAACAGCTATCTCACAGGCAAACGGGCCGACGCCGGTTGTTTGTGGAACCAGCAGGCGCTGACCCTCCGCACGACGGGCTTCCGCAGTCGCTCGTTGACCGCCACCTACCAGACGGTGCGCCCGTCGCATGAAATCAAGACGGACGGCACGTATTTCCTGACCAACGTACTTGGTGGTGACCACTCGCTGAAGTTCGGCGCGGGATACCGCAAGAACCCGATCCTGAGCTTCTCGCACTACAGCGGCGGCGGTCGCGCCTGGCAGCAGTGTGTGGGCAACAGCTCGGCCAACTGCGGCACCGGGCAGACCGTGCCGGTGGGATCGGCGACCGGCCTTGTGCCGTATCGTGCCGAGCTCTATCGCGACCAGCTCCGCAACAACAAATGGTGGTCGTACAACGGCTACATCCAGGATTCCTACTCCTACAAACGCCTGCGCGTGAACGCGGGTCTGCGTTACGACTGGCAGCAGTCGGAGTACCTGGGCGGCTGCGTGCCGGCCAACATCATTCGCCCGGACCTCCTGCCCGCGCAGTGTGAAGAAGGCACGTCGTCTGGTGTGGACCCCAACACGGGACAGCTCGAGGAGATTCAGCCCTTCGGCAACTTCTCCCCCCGCATGTCGCTGACCTACGACCTGAGCGGCAACGGCAAAACCGTGCTGCGTGCCAGTGGTTCGTACTACTACGCCACGAAGATCACCCTGGCCGACTCACTGGGTGCGCTCTTCACGGTGACCCGCCTCACGTGGGGATCCAATGCCAGCAGCGGCGCGTGCTCCGGGTCGTCCTGCTGGACGGATGCCAACGGTGACAGCGTGATTCAGGCCAACGAGTTGACGGGCACGCCAAGCTCGAGCAGTTCGCGGTTTGACATCAACACGGGCGTCTTGACGCCGGCCGGCAACTCAGTCGACGAAAGCACGAAGATTGCCCGCACCCGTGAAGCCACCGTTGGTGCGTCACACGAACTGATGTCCAATCTGGCGGTGGGTGTGGACGTGATCTACCGCAGGTACGATCGCGGCACCACCACTTACACGGTCGGCTACCAGCCGGGCGCCCCGAACTTCCCGATCTCGAATCTGTACACGGGACCGTTCCAGCACACAGATGCCACCACGGGGCTGACGGGCAACTACTACACGATCTGCCCGACCTGCCAGCGTCCGTCCGGTCTGGGCTCGATCATCATGACCAACCCCAACTACCAGACGTATGTGGGCGCAGACTTCACGGTCAACAAGCGCTACAGCGACCGCTGGCAGCTCAACCTGGCGTTCACCGTGCAGAAGCGCAACGACTACACGGTCGACGGGGGCTTCACGGATCCGCAGAACCTTGAATATGCCAACGGGAACAGCACGCTGGCCCGCTACATCTTCAAACTCAACGGCAGCTACGACCTGCCGTGGGGTGTGACCGCGTCCATGAACCTGAACGTCAACGACGGCGCCGTCCGGACCTTGATCATCAATGGTCCCGGCAACGTTTTTGGTGGCGTGGGTCAGGGAACCATCAGCCGGTCCTCGATCCAGTTCCAGCCCAACAACACGACCCGCTTCGAGCGGACGCAGTTGCTGGACGTGAGCCTGCAGAAGCAGTTCACGTTCCGTGGGGGCCAGAACCGCATCAAGGTGATGCTCGACGGGTTCAACATGCTGAACACGCCGACGGTGCTGGGTTATTCCAGCAATAACCTCAGCCTGTCGACGAACACGCGGGTGAGCAACATCATCCCGCCGCGCGTCTTCCGCCTCGGCATGCAGATCAACTTCTAGAGCTGTAGCGGCGGACCTGAGGGTCACGCCCTACGCATACGAAGGACAACACACCGGCCGCAGGGTTTATCCCTGCGGCCGTTTTTATGCGTGTTACCGGGTGCGTTCGTAGATCGCGCGCGCCATCGTGTTGCCGGCATCAATCCTCAGCGCCGCTTCAGCCGACCGGCGGGCATCGTCGCGGCGACCCAGACCAAATTGGCAATACGCCAGATGCGCCCAGGCATCGGCATCCCGTGGATCGATCCGGGTGGCCTCGCGCAGTTCACCCTCGGCCTCAGGCAACCGGTTCTGCACGAGCAGATTCAGTCCATATTGCAGTCGCGCGGCCGCCAATCCCGGTTGACGCGAGACCGCTTCCCGGAAAAACCGATCCGCCACGTCCGGCGCCTGCGCGGTGGCCGCGAGTCGCCCGAGGCGCAGCCAGGTTTCCACATCCGCATCAGGTCCCGGCGTCAGATTCGAGAGCAACCCGACCGCACGTTGTGGGTCGCCCGTTTCGAGCAGCGCTTCGGCCATGCTGGATCTGATCGTCGGATTGCCCGGATCGAGCCGCTGCGCCTGTTCGAAGTACGGCAATGCCCGCGCGTGATCGCCCCTCAGAAAATATTGCATCGCTACGCCGGCAGCCGCCGTCCCGGGTCTGGGCGCATTGGACTCGAGTCGATCCACCCACGACCGCGCCTGATCGTGGCGCTCCAGAATCACAAACCGCTGTGCAAGCTTCAGTCCTTCATCCCATCTCCCATCGTCGAGTTCTGTCGGCCAGTTGACGACGACGAGCAGCAGGATTGTGGCCAGTGCGGGGGCCGCCATTGTGCGCCAGTTCCGTCTGGCCACGAGTACGGCTGCGGCGTCGAGCGCGATGCCGGCACCCACACAGAGCGGCACCAGCAGCGGCAGGCGGTACCGCTCCGCCACAAAAAAGACGGCGACCGACATGGCGTACAGCGGCACAAACGCGACCCACGTCAGAGCCTGCATCCGTGATGGGACTTGCCGAACCAAAACCACGAGGCCCACAAGTCCCAGCGGCACCAGCAGCCACGGGCCCACCGCCAGCAAACCAAGCGCCGTGCCCGCGTCGTACGCGTAGAACGGATACGAATACGGCAGCGCGATGTGATGGCCGTGGAATACAAATGCCAGCTTCTTGATAAACAGCGTTGCGGCATCACCCGGATGGCTCGTGATCCAGTCAAGACCGAGATCCACGAAGTAGTCTGAGACCTCGGCGTTAGTGAGGCCGCGGCCCGTGGCGGCTTCGGCGACTCGGCGGACGTCACGCACCTGGCCGCTGATGTCGGGGGCGATGCCGGGCACACGTTGATAAAACCCATGGGCGGTCGCGGAGTTGCCGATGTAGAAGTTCAATCCGCCGTGTGAGGACGTGGGCGTCCAGATGCCGGCGACGGCCACGTTGCGCGCGGTGATTGGTGCCAACGCGAGCACCACGCCCGCGGTGATCCACACCACGGTCCGCCATTGCCGCTGCAGGGCGAGGACGGCCAGCAGTCCCGCTGCGGCCAGGAAGGCGTTCGGGCGATTGAGCGACAGCAGTCCGAGGCTCACGCCGGTGAGCACGGGCCATCCGGCGCCGCTTCGTTTCAGTGTGTAGGTCAGACCCAGCAGTACGGCGGTTGTCAGCGCGAAGTCGAGCGACGCCTGCAGGATGAGCACTTCGTAGAAGGTGATGAGGCCGGTGGTGATGGCCAGACCCGCGGCCCACCAGGCCGCACGTGTGTTGGCCCACTCGCGCGTCACCACCCAGAGGCCGCCCACCGCACATGCGCCGGCCAATGCCTGCAGGATGCGCACCGCCGTGAAGGAGTCGGTCAGCGCCAGCCCTGCTGCCAGCACATACACGTAGAGGGGCGACACAAAGTACAGGCCCGGTCCGAGCCACAGATCACCACCGAGCACCCGCCGTGCAAGGTCGGCATAGGCGGTAGTGTCGAGGCCCACTTCGGGCTGCACCATCGGATGATCCGCCAGTTGCAGCGCGATGAGCACCTTCACAGCAGCGGCAACAAAAACGACGGTGGTGACGGATCGCCAGGGGAATTTCTGCACGTCGTGATCCTTCATGCGACTGCACAATACGTCAATTATTCATATACCCCTACCCCTGTATTGGTATGCGATTTGCTTGACGCCTACGGCCCTCGGCAGTAGCATTCGTCACCTTTGTTACGTGGATGAAAACTGTTCGGCGACGTGGAGTCGTCGTGCGGACCGTCGTATTTGCGTGACGAAAGTGATCGCCTGCGGGCTTTTCCCGGGCGGTCGACCATTGGAGGAGCACACAGGATGACGCGAGTCTTACGGGTAATGCTGCTTGGTGCAGCGATGATGGCGTTGGTTGCGAACGTGGCTCACGCGCAGGCGCGTGGCCAGATCTTCGGGAAAGCCACAGACACATCAGGCGGCGTGCTGCCGGGTGTGACGGTTACGGTCTCGGGCGGACAGCTGCAGCAGCCCCTGACGGCAGTCACCACGGACACGGGGGCCTACCAGTTCCCGGTGGTGCCAATTGGCAATTACACGGTGACGTTTGAGTTGAGTGGCTTCAAGAAGTCCACGCGGCCGAACGTGCCGGTCACCTCCGGCTTCAACGCCGAAATCAACGCCACGATGGAAGTGGGCAGCATGACGGACGAAATCACCGTCTCGGCCGCCGCCCCTGTGGTGGACACCAGAAAGACGACGACGGGTGGAACGTTCACCGCGGAAATCCTTGAGAAGATTCCGACGGCGCGTGACCCGTGGCAGATCATCAACATGACGCCGGGCGTGCAGGCCGGTCTCAACGTTGGTGGCTCGTCCTCAGGCCAGCAGGTCGGTCTCTCGTCGCGCGGCACGGCCGCGTCGGTCCAGTGGAACCTCGAAGGCGGATCCATCACGGACCTGTCCTCCAACTCGTCGCCGTCGTATTTCAACTTCGACGCGTTCGAGCAGATCTCGGTGGTCAACGGCGGCGGCGACGTCTCCGTGCAGTCCTCGGGTCTGTCGATCAACCTCGTGACCAAGAGCGGGTCCAACGTGTTCAAGGGGTCGATCGTCGGCACCTTCGAAAACGACAAGATGCAGAACGGCAACGTCAGCGAGGACCTGTTCAGCCGCGGCACGGGTGGTTTCCTCTCCGGCAATCCGATCAAGCGGATCTACACGGCGTCGATCGAATACGGCGGCCCGGTGCTCAAGAACAAGTTGTGGTGGTGGGCGGCGGCCGACCGGCAGGACATCAACGTCGGCGTCCTCAACTACTTTGATCCGGACATCAGCGCGCAGTGCGCGACCTACGCGGCGGCCCAGCGCACCGGCCAGCTGGCCGGCCTGGTGACCTACAGCGATCTGCAGAAGGTGCAGGACTGCCTCGCGAAGGACCAGACGATCATCAAGAACATGCAGGGCAAGCTCAACTACACCCTGAACGCGTCGCACAAGTTCCAGTACATGCTGACGACCGACAACAAGTACCGCAACGCGCG
>CAYRGW010000157.1:0-5633 GCA_964423815.1 uncultured Solibacteraceae bacterium
CGCGCTGCCGGAGGCTCCGCGGGTTTCAGCGTGCCGGCCATCAGGCCCTTGATCTGCGCGACCGCGTTGTCGATCTTGATCTGCACAAAGATCTTGCCGAGTGCGGCCGTCGCTTTGGTCGGGTCCCCCGTCACCCCCGAGTTGGCGTATCCGCCTCCCGGAGCGATCTTGGCCGGGCGCACGTGTGCGGGATTGACGAACAACATCTCGGAGGTGTCCTGAATGTTGGCGTGGTTGCCGATCTGGTCGGCAGGGATCTTCAGTTGCTCGGTGATGTAGGTGCGCTGATCGGCGTGAGACTTCGTGTAGTAGTCGTCGATCCAGTACGCCGTGGCGGTGTCCTTCCACAACTCGTTGAGTTGTGTGGCCGCCGTGCGCATGCCGGTGCGGTTGCCGCCGGATTCACCCAGGAACAACACCGTCGTGAAGCCGCCCGCCTTGAGACTGCGGCCCGTGTTGACCAGCAGGTCGACAAACCGATCCTCGGGCAAGGTGATGGTGCCCGGTTTGCCCATGTGGCCGCCGACCGTCTCCCAGCTCCCCTCGGGCACGTACGCAATGACCGGCGCCACCAGGGTGCGGCCCACCGCGCGCGCAATCTTGTCGGCGGCGTAATGCATGACGAATTTGTGCTCGCCATCCACCATGTGCGGGCCCTTCTGTTCGGTGCCTGCGGTGCCCACGATCACGGTCCGGGTGCCGGCCTGGACCAGGTCACGCACCTCTGCCCAGGTCAGATCCTCGAGAAAGACGTGGTCGGCCGGGGTGCCGGCCGACCCGGTGGCCGGGAGCCCCTGGGGACGCTGGGGCAGTCCGGACAGGGTGGGAGCGGCCGCCAGGGCGGCGGCAAATGTGAGCGAACACAGAAACATGGCACGCACGGGAAGACCCTCCAGACATGTGCGGAACGGCGCCCATTGTAGGGGCAAACCGTTGTATATTCTGGCCATTCCAAACGAGCAGGGGCCCGTGTGAACTCCAGGGGAGCAGCCGATGACCGTGGTGAGGTTGGTGGCAGTGTTCGGTGCGGCGTGTGGCGCAACGATGGTGGTTGCAGCCAGTCAGAGCGGATTTACCGCCGCTGATGTCACTCGTGCGCCCGACTGGGCCCGGCCCGTGGCGTCCCACGCGGCGACCACGACCCTGCCCCCGATGGATCCCGACACGATCATTCAGGACTACTGCGTTGATTGCCACAACGACGTGACCAAGGCGGGCAGCCAGTCGTTTGAAACCTTCGTGATGGCCGACACCGTGAAACATGCGGACGTTGCCGAACGAATGGTCCGCAAACTTCGCGCGGGCATGATGCCGCCGCCCGGCACCACGCCGCCGGATGCGGCGAGCCTGCAGGGGCTCATTGACGGACTCGAATCGCGGCTCGACGCGGCGTACGTCGCCAACCCCAATCCCGGTCGTCGCGTCTTTCCGCGACTCAATCGCGCCGAATACGCGCGCTCGGTGCGTGAGGTGCTTGGCCTCGAGGTCGAGTCGGGCCAGTGGCTGCCGCTCGATACAATGAACGCCAACTTCGACAACATCGCCGACGAACAGATGTTGTCGGCGACGCTGCTTGAGGCGTATCTCAACGCGGCGAGTGACATCAGCCGCATGGCCGTGGGTGATCGGTCGGCCGTGTCGCTCGACCGCACCTACGCCAACACCACCTACGCGTCCCAACATCCCTGGGATCACGTCGAGGGCACCCCCTTTGGCACGCGCGGCGGCATGGCCGTCAAACACGTCTTCCCGGCCGACGGCGAATACGTCTTCCAGGTCAACCTCACCGGCGGCGCCAACGCGCGCCTCGAAGACGTGGACGTCTCCATCAACGGGGAACGGGTTGCGCTCATCAAATACGAGACCCAGCCCAACGAGTCGCAGGACGGGCGCGGCGCCATCCCGATGAAGACCGACCCGATCGTGGTGCGCGCGGGGCAACACGTGGTCGCGGCCGCCTTTGTGCGCAAGTCCGACGGTCCGTATGAAGATCTGATTCGTCCGCACGACTGGTCATTCGCGGGTGCCGGCACCGGCGGCGCGGGCGTCACCACGCTGACCCACGTGCGCGACCTCGTTGTGCGTGGTCCGGTGCGCGTCACCGGGCTCTCCGACACCATGACCCGCCGGCGCATCTTTTCGTGCCGGCCGACTTCTGCGGCAGACGAGCAGCCGTGCGCGCGCTCGATCGTCGCCCGTCTCGGTGCCGTCGCCTACCGTCGTCCTCTCGACGCGCGGGAGGTGGATGGGGTGATGCAGTTTTACCAGGCCGGTCGTTCACGTGGCGGGTTTGAGGATGGTGTGCGTGATGCGGTCGAGGCGATCCTGGCCAGCCCACACTTCATCTTCCGCCTGGAGCGACAGCCGGAGCGCGTGAAACCCGGTGAGGTCTACAAGATTGGCGACTTCGAACTGGCCTCGCGCCTGTCGTTTTTCCTCTGGGGCGCGCCGCCCGACGACACGTTGCGCGCGGCGGCGTCGAAGGGTGAACTGACGGCCCCAGGTGGGCTGGACAAACATGCGCGCCGGATGTTGGCCGACCCGCGCGCTGACGCGCTGGGTGAGCGGTTCGCGGCGCAGTGGCTGCGGCTCCAGGACATCGACAAGGTCCATCCCGACCCGAACTTCTTCCCGAACTTCGACGAGATGTTGTCGAAGGCGATGCGTGGCGAGACCATCGCGTTTTTTAACGACCTGGTCAAACGCAACGGCAGCGCGCTCGACATCTACAAGGCGGACTACTCGTTCCTCAATGAACGCCTCGCGCGCCACTACGGGATTCCGGGCGTCGCCGGCAATCAGTACCGCAAGGTCTCATACCCCGACGACAGACGGCAGGGCGTGCTGGGGCACGGCAGTGTGCTGGTGCAGACGTCGATGGCCAACCGCACGTCGCCGGTGCTGCGCGGCAAGTGGGTGATGGAAGTGCTGCTCGGGACGCCCCCACCGCCTGCCCCCGCCAATGTGCCGCCGCTTGAGAACACGAAGGAATCGGGCAACAACGGCCGGACACTCACCACGCGCGAGCGCATGGAAATGCACCGCGAGGATCCCGGATGCCGGTCGTGTCACCTGTTCATGGACCCCATCGGCCTCGCCCTCGACAATTTCGACGTTGTCGCCCGCTGGCGTGTGCGTGAGAACAGCGTGCCGCTCGATACACGCGGAGACTTCTACGACGGCACACCCGTCACGACGCCGAAGGAACTGTCCAACGTCCTGCTGAAGCGCCCGATTCCGCTGATGCGCACACTCACGGAAAATCTGATGGCGTTTTCACTTGGCCGTCGCGCCGAGTACTTCGACCAGCCCACCATTCGCGCCATCACCCGCAATGCCTCTGCCGAGGGGTATCCGATGGCTTCACTCATTCTCGGCGTGATCAACAGTGATGCGTTCAGGTCCAGCCGGGCCGAGGCGCCGCCGGATGCCAGCACCACCAACGGAGGACGGCGCTAAGCGCGCCGCAAGAGGAGACTGCCATGTCGTATCTCACCGGGAAATCCTTGTCGCGTCGTACGGTCCTCCGGGGGATGGGGGCGACCGTCGCCCTGCCGTTCCTTGACGCCATGGTGCCGGCCGGCCTGAGCAAGAGTGCTCGCGCCGCCGCGCCGACACACACGCGGCTGGTGTGTATCGAGGAAGTGCACGGCCTGGCCGGGTGCAATGCCATTGGGGCGTCCAAATATCTGTTTGCACCGGAGCAGGTGGGGCGCAACTACACACTCGTGCCGGACAACCCGCTGAGCACGCTGGACGCGTTCCGCGACTACACCACGATCATCAGCAACACCGACGTGCGGATGGCCGAGGCGTTTTCGGCGCCTGAAATCGGCGGCGACCACTTCCGGTCGAGCGCCGTGTTCCTGACGCAGGCCCATCCCAAACAGACGCAAGGGTCGGACATCTGGGCCGGCACCTCGCTCGACCAGCTCTACGCGAACAAGTTCGGGCAGTCCACGCCGATGCCGTCGATGCAGTTCTGCATCGAGAACCTCGACCAGGCCGGTGGCTGCACCTACAACTACTCGTGCGCGTACACGGACTCGATCTCGTGGGCGACGCCCAACCAGCCGCTGCCGATGATTCGTGACCCCCGCGTCGCGTTCGACATGTTGTTTGGCGCCGGTGGCAGCGCGGACGTCCGCGCCGAACGCCGGGTCACACGCCGTTCGATCCTCGACTGGGTGCACGGCGAGGTCAGCACGATGCGCGCGCAGCTCGGACCGTCCGACCGGCATCGTCTCGACCGGTATCTGGAACACATCTCGGAAATCGAACGGCGGATCCGGATGGTGGAAGCGCACAACTCCAGCGGAGAGACGCGCGAGTTGCCCGACGCGCCGGCCGGTGTGCCCGACTCCTTCTCCGAACACATGAAGTTGATGTTCGACCTGCAGGTGCTCGCCCTCGAGTCGGACATGACGCGGGTGATCGCGTTCAAGACCGGCCGCGACGCCTCAAGCCGCGTGTTCCCGGAGAGCGGCTCGTCGCAGCCCTTCCACCCGTCCTCACACCACGGCAACAACGAGGCGCGTGTGCTCGAGTTCAACAAGATCTGCAAGTACCGCACGGGACAGATGGCCTACTTCCTCGAGCGGATGAAGGAATCGGTCGAAGGCGACAGCAACCTCCTCGACAAGACCCTGGTCATCTGGGGTTCACCGATGGCCGACCCCAACGTCCACAACCATCGTCGGTGCCCGCTCGTGTTGTTCGGGCACGGCAACGGCATGCTCAAGGGCGGCGTCCACCTCAAGGCGGAGGACGGCACCCCGATGGCCAACGCCATGCTCACCCTGATGCAGAACCTCGGGATGGACATGCAGACGTTTGGTGACAGCACCGGCGCGTTTTCGCTCTCGTAAGGAGTGCCGATGAGACCCGTTCGTTCACTGGTAGCTGCTCTGGTCGTCGTTGGTGTGGCGGCCCTGTCACTTCAGGCGCAGTCGTCGTCGGTGGCCGATGCGGCACGGCGCGGCGATGTGGCCGCGGTGAAGGCACTCGCTGCACAGGGCGCCGACGTGAATGCCTCGCTGGGCGACGGGATGACCGGGTTGCACTGGGCGGCAGAACGAGGCGACGAGGCGATGGTGAACGTGCTGCTGGCCAGCGGCGCATCGGTGGCCGGTCGGACGCGTATTGGTGACTACACGCCGCTGCACCTGGCCGCCCGCTCTGGAAGCGCCCCCGTCGTCTCTGCGCTGCTGAAGGCCGGTGCCAAGGCTGATGTGGCGACGTCCACCAGCGGTGTGCAGCCCCTCCATCTGGCCGCAGGCGCGGGCAGTGTGCAGGCGGTGACGGCGCTGCTCGACAAGGGCGCGGACGTCAACGTGCGAGAGGGTGAGTGGGGCCAGACGCCCCTGATTTTTGCCGCCGCCTCCAACCGTCCGGAAGTTGTGCGACTGCTCCTCACACGTGGGGCGGACGTTCACCTCAAAACCAGGGCGCTCGACGTCGGGAAGTTCTCGACGGAAGCCCGGCAGGCGCAGACACTGCAGCGAACAATTCTGAGAAGCGCGGTTGCGGCCGGTGAAGAACCCACGCCGAGCCAGTGGCAGGCGTCGGTCGAGGCCGTGCGTGAGTACTACGCGACAGGCAAACTGCCTGCGCCTCCGGCGGCGGCCGGTGCC
>CAYRGW010000158.1:0-5560 GCA_964423815.1 uncultured Solibacteraceae bacterium
GGTGCCGCGGCCGGTGCGTCACCGCGCATGTCCCAGATCACCCGCTGCAGTCCGCGTGCGGCCGGGGCCGTGAGGCGCCGCACCACCCGACCCGTTGCATCCGCAATCTCGAGACTGGGCACGTCGGTGCCGGACGGATTGAGATACACGTCGAGATACACGCCGTCGGGTGGATTCGGCGCAGTGAAATAGGCCGAGCCAAACGCGTTGCGCCCGCGATCAAAACGTGTCAGCTGAAACGCCGGGCGCGGTGTAAACACCGTGCCCGCGCTTGCACGTGTTTCCGGCGTCAGCCCACGGAGCCCCGCGAGTGAATCAAGCACCCACATGCCGCGGCCGTGTGTGCCGATCACCAGGTCGCCCTCGCGCGGATGAATCACCATGTCGTGCACTGCGTTGGTCGGCAGATTCAGGCGCAGCGAGAACCAGCGCGCGCCGGCGTCCAGGGTTGCGTAGATACCGAACTGTGTTCCGGCAAACAGCAGCCGGGGATTGACCGGGTCCTCGACGAGCGACAACACCGGACTGCCCGCGGGGAGATTTGTCTCGATACGCGTCCACGTGCGCCCGTGGTCGGTGCTCTTCGCCACAAACGGTCGGAAGTCATCGTCTTCATGCGCCGAGGCCGCAACGTAGAGTGTGCGATCGTCGTGCGCTGAGTGCAGGACCCGGCGCATCTGCGCCCGCTCAGGTACCCCTGGGATTGGTGCGGCCTGTTGCCACGTCGAACCGCCATCCTCCGTCACGTGAATCAGCCCATCATCAGTCCCCACGGCGAGCCATCCGCGTCGCCTCGGTGATTCGTCAATCCATAACAACGTTCCGTAGGGGGAGATCAGATATTGCGGATCGATCTTGATCTGGCGCGTGAGGTCGGGACTGACGACATCCCAGCTGGCACCGCGATCCCGCGTGCGGAACAAATACTGCCCGCCGTAATAAAACGTGTTCGGATCGTGGGGCGACAGACGCATGGGCGAGTTCCAGTTCCAGCGATACGTCTGGCCCTCCGGTGGTTGCGGCGTGATCCGTCGACGTTGTCCGGTAAATGGGTTGAACTGCACGAGTGCGCCGTACTGCGCTTCCGTGTAGACCACCGATGGGTCGGTGGGGTCAATTTGAAGCGCGAACCCGTCCCCGCCCGTCGTCACGTACCAGTCGTCGTTGACGATGCCGTCGGTGTGCCGGGTGGCGGAGGGGCCGCAGAGGGAGTTGTTGTCCTGCGTCCCGCCGCAGACGTAGTAGAAGGGCTCACGCATGTCCACGGCGACGGCGTAGAACTGCGTCGCGGCCATCTGATCGTGGAAGAGCCATGTGGCGCCGCGATCACGCGTCTGGTAGATGCCGCCGTCGTTGCCCAGCCACTGATGGTCCGAGTCGGCCGGGTTGATCCACAAGGCGTGATGGTCAACGTGTACGCTGCGGCCGGGAATGTTTGTGGTGAACGTGGTGCCGCCGTCGCTCGAGATCGCCATCTGCGTCTGCAGCACATACACACGCTCGGGGTCGTTGGGATCACACCGCACCTGGCCGTAGTACATCGACGACGCGGACATGGTGTTGCGGCGCGTCCATGTGGCGCCGGCGTCGAGCGAACGATAGACGCCCCCATCGGCGCCTTCGACCACCGCATACAGCGTCGAGGGCCGCGAACGGCAGACGTCCACACCCGGCCGTCCCGTTGGTGTGGTCGGCATTCCGACCGTCAACTTGTTCCAGGTCTCTCCACCGTCGGTGGACTTGAAGAGGCCACTCTGCGCGCCGACGTTCACGTAACTCCAGTCGCGCCGTTGCCGATGCCACGCGGCCGCGTACAGGGTGTTGGGCTGCGAGGGATCGATCACCACGTCCACGATGCCGGCGTTGTCGCCTGCCGAGAGGGTCTTGCGCCACGTCGTGCCGCCGTCGGTCGTTTTGTACAGTCCGCGCACCGCGTTTTTCTGCGGCTGGTCCTGCCACATGGATCCGGTGATCGTGGCAAACACCACGTCCGGGTTGGTCGGGTGAATGACAACCCGGCCCATGTGTTGTGCGTCGGCGAGCCCCATCTGCCGCCAGGTCTGTCCCGCGTCAGTGCTTTTGTAGATGCCGGAGCCCCAGGAAGAACTCCTGAGATTGCGCATGTTCGGCTCGCCGGTGGCGACCCAGACGATGTCGGGGTTGGACTGGGAGACGGCGATGCCGCCGAGTGCGATGGTTTGTTCGTGCTGGAACAACGGTTCCCAGGTGGTGCCCGCGTTGACCGTCTTCCATACGCCGCTTGAGGCCGTGGCGGCGTACACGATACGTGGGGTCTGTTCGACCACCGCGAAGTCCACGATGCGGGTGCCGGTGCCGGCAGGGCCGATGTTCCGCCAGGTCAAACCGATGGGGAGATCGCCGGTTTGTTGCGCCGCCGGGCGCACGGGCACCACGAGCGCAACGAACAGACCAATGACAGCAATAGATCGAGTGTTCATGATTACCTGATGATCCAGAGTTCAGTCTGTGGACCTGCGGTATACCGCGCGGGTCCGGAAGCGGGGACGATCATGTCCTCTTCGCGCTGCATGGCGACGAGCTGGTTGTTCCACTCGGGTACGGCGGTGCGTGTGCGGAACTCCAGTGAGAACCAGACGCCGGGATGGAGTGGCGTGCGCGGGTGGGCGCCGTATCGCTCGGGCCAGTCAAACACCGTCCACGTGCCGGCATCATGCACCCAGTAGCCCTGCACGTGTGAGTAGACCAGCAGGTCAAGTCCTTCCGCCGTTGCCGCGGCTTCGGACCGTGTCTTGATGTCGATGCCGGTGCGGCCAGGCACCAGCTCCGCCGCGTGGAGTTCAGCCGCGCGTTGTGAGTCGGCAAAAGCCTTGATCAGACCGGCTGGTGCCGCCGTCTCGCCCGGTCGCAGGACGTACGCCATCTTCTGCTGGTCCGTCACCAGACCCGCGAGCCGCACACCGAAGTCCACGTGCAGGACGTCGCCGCGCTCGATGATCGGATCGTCCGAGTCGTCCAGCGACACCACCTTGCCATCCTCCAGGCGCTGGAGGTCGAGGCTCGCGTTGAAGTTGAAGTCGAAGTTCTGCCGTTTGCGCTCGGCGGTGATCCAGTAGTGCACATCCATCAGCGTGGTGGTGCCCGGGGTGATCACCTCATTGGAAAACGCCCGCTGCAGGATGTCGTAGGTGGCGCTGGCGGCTCGCTCCTGCACCACGTCTTCTTCGGCGGTGTGGATGGAGACGTAGTCCACGAGCAGCGGCTCTGAAGAAACCGTGCGCGACGCGTACTGTGGGCCGATCGCGTCGACGAGGTAGTCCTTCAGTTCGGCCGTCAGGCCATCGGCCATGCTGATGGTGCGCGACTGGTTGATGGCAATCCGAGCCGGCTTCCGATCGGCGACGTATTGCTGGAGCAGCGGTTTCAGGCCGGGCTCGCCGTAACTCTGCACGGTGTCGAAGAATCGCCGCAAGTGACCGGAGAGGTGGGTGCCGTAGACGGTGGTCTCCAACGCGGTGGCCGCGTCCCCACCCCGGTCGTAGAAGAGGTAGGCGTTGCGATGCCCATACCAGCCGGTGATCCCGCTGCCGCCAAACAGCTCGATTGCCGGGTCGACCGCGTTTTCGCGGCTCATGATGACCCAGAGGTTCACCCCATGGGCGCGCATGGTGGGAATCAGGTGCCGACGCATCTTGTCCGCCTTCAGCACCCATTCAAGTTCGGTGTGCTCGCGCACACTCGCGGGTGTGATGGCCTCGACGGGCGGTGCGTCAGTGGACGGTGTGGGTGAGGGCGTGCCGCACGCGGCCACCATGACTACGGCAGCGAGAGAGAGGTATCGGCGCATGCGCAGTAGCATACGCAAAAAATCGCCGCGTCAGGCCTCGGTCCGCAGGGCCTCGATGGGATCCAACGCGGAGGCACGGAGCGCAGGGTAGTAGCCGAAGACAATGCCGGCCCCCATGGAAAAGGCGACGGCGGTGAGAATGGCGTCTGGCGACACGGCCATCGGCCAGCCGAAGTAGTACTCACACACCAGCATGCCGACCAGGCCAACGGTGACACCGGTCGCGCCACCGAGGCAGCCCAGGGACAACGCTTCAGCCAGGAACTGACGCCGGATGTCACGCATCCGCGCGCCGATCGCCAGGCGCACGCCGATCTCGCGCGTGCGTTCGGCCACTGACACGAGCATGATGTTCATGATCCCTATTCCGCCCACCAGCAGCGAGATCGCCGCCACCCCCGCAATCATCATCGTCATTGTGCCCATCGATTCAGCGCGCAGCTGGAGTGACTCAAGAGGACTGCGCAGGGAGAAGTCGTCGGGATCATCAGGACCGAGGTCGTGCGAGAGCCGCAGGGCCCAGGTGATCTGTGCTTCCATCTCCTGCATGCGCATGGGGTCTGCGGCTGAGCACACGATCTCGTCAAACCAGGTGGTGCCTTTCACGCGACGCTGGGCCGTGGTGTACGGCAGCAACACCATGTCGTCCAGATTGAGCCCGCCCCGGCCCACACCGCGCGACTGCAACACACCGATGACCGTGTAGGTGAACGGTCCCATGCGGAGCGCGCGCCCGACCGGATTCTCCGTGCCATACAGGCGCTCGGAGACCGTGCCTCCGAGAATCAGCACGCGGCTCATCTTCGCAATGTCGATGTCCGTGATGTTTGAGCCAGCGACAAGCGGCCAGCGCCGGATCTGCAGGAACTCCGGCGAGACCCCCTGGTACCGGGTGTTCCAGTTCTGGGCTGCGGCAATCACCTGACCGCGTCCGGAGATGATGGGCGAACACGCCGCCACGGCAGGCACGTCACGCTCGATGGCGGCGACGTCCTCCGGATACAACGTGCGGCTCGACCCCCAGCCCCCGAGCGCGCCGCCTTCACGGGCTGCGCCACCCTGTATGAGCACAAAGTCTTCGCCGAGGGCATCCAGTTGAACCTGGACCTGAGCACTCGCGCCCTGTCCAAGTGCGACCGTCATCATGACCGCCGCGATGCCAATGCTGAGTCCAAGCGTCGTCAGAGTCGTCCGAAGTCGGTTGCTGACCAGCGCACGCAGCGCAATCTTCATGTCGATCCATCTGAACATCCCCCACGAATACCACGTCGTGACCACTACGACCGTCCCATGAACAGGTGAGAAGCCTGTCGCGGTAGACTGAGGCCGGAGTCCTTATGACCAATCACGTCCGTATTCGCGCGTGCGCCCTCGTGCTTGCCTGCATTGCCGGTGTCTCACTGGCAGCCCAGGCTGTTCCTCCTGTCTCGCAGGCTCTTCCGGTTGATCCGGAGGTCACGATTGGACAGTTCGATAACGGACTGAAGTACTACATCCGCAGGAACACGCTGCCCGCCGGACGCGCGGAGCTGCGGCTCGTCGTCAACGTCGGGTCCATCGTTGAAGACAAGGACCAGCTCGGGCTCGCACACTTCGTCGAGCACATGGCGTTTAACGGGACAAAAAATTTCCCGAAGCTTGAGACGGTCGCGTTTCTCGAGTCGCTGGGCATGCGGTTCGGCCCGAGCATCAACGCGTTCACGAGTTTTGATGAAACCGTGTACATGCTGCAGG
>CAYRGW010000159.1:0-5423 GCA_964423815.1 uncultured Solibacteraceae bacterium
CATCGGCCTGACGTTCGCCGCCCTTCGCGTCTGGCCCGCGTGGTCAGCGCCCGCCAGCGCCGGAGCCGCGGCCGCGCCAGGGGAACACAAGGCCATGGCGGCGGTCCCTCCAGACCCGCCATCAGAGACGGCCGTATTCATTTCCGCCGCCCGTCAGCAACTGATTGGTGTGCGTACCGCAGAGGTGACGCACCAGGCCCTCGAGACGACGATTCGCACCGTCGGTGTGCTGGCGTACGACGAGACCCGCGTCGTCGAGATCCACCCGAAGATCGCGGGGTGGGTCGAATCCGTGTCGGTGGACTTTGTCGGCAAGGCCGTCCGCCGCGGTCAGGCGCTGTTCAGCATCTACAGCCCCGACTTGGTGGCCACCCAGAAGGAGTATCTGCTCGCGCTCAGGGCGCAGGCGCAACTGGGCAGCAGCCGAATCGCCGAAACCCGTGAGGGCGCAGGGTCGATGCTGGCCGCGACGCGCGAGCGGCTGCGGCTGTGGGACATCAGCGATGCGCAAATCGCCGAACTGGAACGCACTGGGCAACCTCGCAGGACGATGACGCTCTATTCGCCGTTCGACGGCACGGTGCTTGAGCGTAACGCCTTCCCGGGGCAGTACGTGTCGCCCGAGATGAGCACGTTCAAGATCGCGGATCTCTCGACAATCTGGGTGCTCGGTCAGATCTTCGAATACGAAGTGCCGCTGGTGAAGCTCGGCCAGCAGGCCGAGATTCAGTTTCCCTACACCCGGGCGGGCCGGGCGCTGACGGGCCGAATCACGTTCATTTATCCCCAAGTGGACCCGATGACCCGCCGCGTCAAGGTTCGCATCGAATTTCCAAATCCCGGTCTGGAGTTCAAACCGGAATCCTACGTCACCGTCCTCATCCGTACCGGGGCCGGCCACCAGCTCGCCGTGCCGAAAGAAGCCGTCCTTGACGACGGGAACAAGCGCTACACCATTCTGGCGCTCGCGGATGGGTACTTTGAGCCCAGGCCGATCGACGTTGGTGAACCGGTGGATGCGTTTTACCCGGTTCTCGCAGGCCTCAAACAGGGCGACCGCGTCGTGACCTCCGCGCAATTCCTGATCGATTCAGAAACCAACCTGCAGGCGGCGATGCAGGCGATGGCGGGGATGCCCGGGATGGAAGCACCCGTGCCGACACCTGCCGCAGGGGACGGGCACGCTGGTATGGACATGCCCGGCGCACCATCCACGCCAGCTGCACCCGCGACACCGGCCCTGCCGCGCCTGGACATCGTGTTCCGCAGCCAGCCAGACCCCGCGCGGGTGGGCAACAACGATCTGGATGTGATCGTGAAAGACGGCCAGGGCCAGCCGGTCACTGATGCGGTGGTGGAGGTGGTCTTCCTGATGCCGGCGATGCCCTCGATGGGGATGCCGGCCATGCGAAGCGCCGCGACGTTGACACACGCCGGCGACGGGAGCTACCGCGGTGTGGGACAGGTGCTCATGGCGGGCCGCTGGGACGTGACGGTCGTGGTCAACCGGGCCGGCCAGCGCGCGGGCAGCAAACGCCTGGCCATCGTGGCGCAGTAAGCGGCAAGGAGACCGACCGTGATTGAGAAACTCATCGCCTTCAGCGCCCGCAACGGCTTCATCGTCGTCATGCTCGTCATCGCCATTGTCGGCGGCGGCGTGTGGGCGATTCGCGCCACACCAATCGACGCGATTCCCGACCTGTCCGACGTACAGGTGATTGTCACCGCGAATTGGGAAGGCCGCAGTCCCACGCTCGTTGAAGACCAGGTGACCTACCCGATCGTCACCGCACTCATCTCCGCACCGAACGTCAAAGTCGTTCGAGGGTTCTCGTATTTCGACGTCTCGTTCGTGTACGTCATTTTCGAGGACGGGACGGACCCGTACTGGGCGCGAAGTCGGGTGCTGGAGTACCTCAACGGCTTGCAGGGGCGTCTGCCCGGTGGAGTACAGCCGGTGCTCGGGCCGGACGCCACCGGCGTGGGCTGGGGCTTCGAGTATGCGCTGGTGGACCGGACAGGCAAGCACGACCTGTCGCAGTTGCGAACGCTGAACGACTGGTACGTCCAGTACTGGTTGCGGAGTGTGACCGGTGTTGCCGAAGTCGCTCCCGTCGGCGGGTACGTCAAGCAGTATCAGATCGAGGTCGATCCCAACGCGTTGCTTTCCTACAACATCTCCATTGACATGCTCGCGCAACGGGTTCGTGCGAGCAACAACGATGTCGGCGGGCGCGTCGTGGAGTGGACCGGGCGCGAGTATATGGTCCGCGGCCGCGGGTATATCCAGTCGGTCAGTGACATCGAGCTGGTCAGTCTTGGTACGCAGACGGACGGAACGCCGATTCTGGTCAAAGACGTCGCGCGAGTGCACCTGGGACCTGACATGCGCCGTGGCGTGGCGGAGCTGAACGGCGAAGGCGACGTGGCCGGCGGCATCGTGGTCATCCGCTACGGCGTGGACACGTACGGCGTCATCGAGGAGATCAAACGGGCCGTCACGGAGAAGATTCAGCCCGCGTTGCCGGAGGGCGTGGAGTTCGTCACCACGTACGATCGATCAGAACTCATCGAACGGTCGATCGACAACCTGACCGAGAAGCTCATCGAAGAGATGATCATCGTCTCGCTGGTGTGCGTGGTGTTCCTCTGGCACATGCGCAGCGCCTTCGTGGCGATCCTCACGCTGCCGCTGGCCATTCTGCTGTCGTTCGTGGCGATGAGGTACATCGGCCTGGGCTCGAACATCATGAGCCTCGCCGGCATCGCTATTGCCATCGGTGCGATGGTGGATGCGTCGATCATCATGATCGAGAATGCGCACAAGCACCTGGAACACGAGGCCGCCCGGCCGCCCGGGACAGCGGCCAGGAGCCGGCTCGAGATTCTCACCGAGGCCGCACAGGAGGTGGGACGGCCGCTGTTCTTCTCCCTCCTGATCATCACCGTCTCGTTCCTGCCGATCTTCACCCTCGAGTCACAGGAGGGCCGGCTCTTTCATCCGCTGGCGTTCACCAAGACCTTTGCCATGGGCTTTGCGGCGCTGGTGTCCGTGCTGATCGTGCCGTATCTGATGGTGATCTTCATCCGCGGAAAGATCGCGCCTGAAGAAAAGAACCCCGTCAATCGGCTCCTCATTCGCGCCTATCACCCCTTCGTACGGTTCGTGTTGCGACACCGTACGATCACGCTCGTTGCGGCGCTCGTCGCGATGCTCAGTACCGTGCCGGTATTTCTGAAGCTGGGGTCGGAGTTCATGCCGCCGCTGTATGAAGGCAGCCTGCTCTACATGCCGATCACGCTGCCCGGCGCTTCGGTACAGACTGCCCAGCAGGTGCTGGCGGTGCAGGACAAGATCATCAAGCAGGTGCCGGAAGTGGCGTCGGTGTTCGGCAAAGCCGGTCGCGCCAACACGGCCACGGACCCCGCGCCGCTCGAGATGATCGAGACCGTGATCAACCTGAAGCCTGAGTCCGAGTGGCGACCGGGCATGACATCCGAGCGCCTGATCGCTGAACTCGACGAGCTGGTCCGCCTGCCCGGCGTCGCTAATGCCTGGACGATGCCAATCAAGGCGCGGGTCGATATGTTGTCAACAGGGATTCGGACGCCGGTGGGTGTCAAGGTGTTCGGCCCGTCGCTGGATGTGATCAATGACATCGCGGCGCAAGTGGAGTCGGCCATCAGCAGCGTCCGCGGTACACGCAACGCCTTTGCCGAACGCGTCACGGGGGGGTACTACATCGACTTCACCATCAAGCGTGAGGCAATCGCCCGCTATGGGCTGACGATTCAGGACGTCGAGATGGTGATTGAGTCCGCGATTGGCGGCGCCAACATCACCACCACGATCGAAGGACGTGAGCGGTACCCGGTCAACGTCCGATATCAACGGCACTATCGCAGTGACATCAATACGCTTCGGCGTACGCTCATTTCCACGCCCGGAGGCGCGCAGATTCCCATCGAGCAGGTGGCGGACATCTTCACGAGCACCGGCCCCACCGTCATCCGCACGGAGCAGGCGCAACTGCTGGGTTACGTGTATGTGGATGTCGCCGGCCGGGATATCGGTGGGTACGTTGAGGAGGCCAAGCGAGTCGTCGGCGAGATGGTCACCCTGCCCGAGGGGTACACGCTCGAGTGGAGCGGCCAGTATGAGTACATGGTCCGCGCGGCGGAACGTCTGAAGGTCGTGATTCCGCTCACACTGCTCATCGTCATCATCCTGCTGTATTTCAATCTTCGGAATCTCACCAAGATTGCCATCGTCCTCCTGGCAGTGCCGTTCTCGTTGATCGGGGCGTTCTGGCTCGTCTACCTGCTCGACTACAACTTGAGCGTGGCTGTCTGGGTCGGCATCATCGCGCTCGCGGGTGTGGACGCGGAGACGGGCGTGATCATGTTGCTCTATCTCGACCAGGCGTACGACAAGGCCAAGAGTGCCGGCCGGATGCAGTCGCTGGCCGATCTGCAGGAGGCCGTCGAGGAAGGTGCCGTCAAGCGCATCCGGCCGAAGATGATGACGGTGCTCGCGATTCTGCTGGGCCTGCTGCCCATCATGTGGAGTCACGGTGCCGGAGCCGACACCATGAAGCGGATTGCCGCACCCATGGTAGGCGGCGTCATCTCGTCCTTCCTTCTCGAACTGCTCATCTATCCGGTGATCTTCACGATTTGGAAATGGCGTAGTGAAATCCGGCCCTCGTTGGCGGCAGCGCCCGCCGCATCCCCGCAACCACAGGAGTCCTGACATGTTTCGGCATTCATTCACGCTCGCCTGCATCGCTGTTGTCGTCGCGTTCGCGTCCGTTCCCGCCGCGGCTGACGCACAGCCGCCCTTTGAGCTGAGCGCTCGTCAGGACCGTTTCCTTGGAGGCACGCCCGGCACGCTGGTGATCGGCGACGGTGGCATCGAGTTCCGCACGCCGGATCGCACAAAGACGCGTCACTGGGACTACGAGGCGCTGAAACAGGTACGCATACTCTCACCGACCCGGGTCACGCTGGAGACCTACGAAGATCGCGGCCGCCTCAGGTTCGGTGCGGACCGGGCGTACGCCTTTGAGGTGCCGGGCTCGATTCCGGAGTCGGTGGTCGCGTTCCTGCTGGAGCGCCTTGATCGACCGATCGTGACAGCGGTCATGCCGCCACTGCCCGCCATCGCCCTCTTCAGTGTCCGGGTCAAGAACGCGAGTGCCCGCAAGGGCAGCGATGGGACGCTCCGGCTCTACGACACGGGGATCGCCTACGTCACCGAGCGAGAGGAGCAGGCGCGGTTCTGGCGTTTTCGCGATGTCTACGGCGTGTGGACGCTGGACCGGTATCGACTCCAGGTGCTCGCGTACGAAGGCGGATCCGGCGAAACGCGCTCTTTCACGTTCGAGCTGAAAACCAGCCTGCCGCCTGGCATGTTCGACGCC
>CAYRGW010000160.1:0-5273 GCA_964423815.1 uncultured Solibacteraceae bacterium
CAGCTCGCCATCGTCGTCATCTTCTCGCTGTCGATGTCGCTGTTTGTCGCCGTCACCATCGTGCCGGTGTTGTGCTCGCGCCTGCTGGTGCTGCCGAAACCCGTTTCTGAACGCACGGGTCTGTCGGGCACACTGTTCACCGCCAGCGAGCGGGCGCTCGACGCGCTGGACAACGGCTATCGTCGTGTGTTGCACACGGCCCTCCAGCATCGCCCGACCATCCTGGCCACGGCGACCGGCCTGACCCTTGCGGCCATCCTCATTCTGCCGACGATTCCGGCCGAATTGATGCCCGCCACTGACGAAGGCGAAGTCTCCGTCAACGCCCGCCTGGCCGTGGGCAGCCGCATCGAACGGTCCGAAGCCATCGTGCTGCAACTGGAAGACCTGGTCGCCCAGCATGTGCCCGAGATCACCGAAGTGGTGTCCTCAGCCGGCGGCGGTGGATTTATGGGTGGCGGCAGTGGATCGGCGTCGCTGACGCTGAAACTGACGCCCAAGGCTGAGCGCACGCGCAGCAGCGAACAGATTGCGACCGACCTGCGTCGTGTGCTCGTCGGGTTGCCCGGCGTGACGATTACGACGCGCGCCTCGGGTGGCAACCAGTCGCTCAACCGGATCCTGGGCAATCTCAACTCCGACAGCCGGCTGTCGGTGGAAGTGCGCGGCTTTTCACTCGACGAATCCAACCGTGTGCAGCAGGACGTGCTGACGCTCCTGCAGAATACGGACGGGATCGCCAACCCGCAGATTGGTCGCCAGGAAGGCCGTCCCGAGTTGTCGATTCGTGTGGATCGACCCAAGGCCGCCCTGCTCGGACTCTCGGTCACCAACGTGGCCAACGCCATCCGGACCAACATGGCCGGCACACAGGCGGCCGTGTTCCGCGAGCGTGGCAAGGAGTTCCCCATCATCGTGCGTCTGCGTGAAGAAGACCGCGCGCGCACCGAAGCCGTCAGCGACGTGCTCATCAGCACGCCGTCCGGCCTCGTGATTCCGGCGAAGAACCTGCTCAGCATCGACACGGCGCGGGGGCCGACCCAGATCGATCGCAAGAACCAGGAACGCATCGCCCGCGTGAACGCCGAACTGGAAGCCGGGGTTCCCCTCGGCCAGGCCGTCAAGGCGGTGCAGGCGAAGTTGGGGGAAATTGATGTCCCCCAGGGGTTCACCGTCGGGTTCGGTGCGGAAGTCGAGACCCAGGCGGAGGCGTTCAACCAGCTGCAGGTCCTCCTGCTCCTGGCCGTCCTGCTGGTCTACGCCGTGATGGCCTCGCAGTATGAATCGCTGCGGGATCCCTTCATTGTCATGTTCGCCGTGCCGGTCGCGATCATTGGTGTCGTCGCTTCGTTGAAGCTGACGTCAACATCCTTCAGCCTTCAGGCGTATATCGGGGTAATCATGCTGGCCGGGATCGTCGTGAGCAACGCGATCCTGCTGGTCGATTACACGAACATCCTCCGCCGGCGCGACAAGATGCCGTTGCGGGAGGCGGTCGAACAGGCGGGACGCACCCGTCTGCGGCCAATTTTGATGACCTCCCTGACGACGATCCTCGGTTTGTTGCCGATGTCGCTGGGAATCGGTGAGGGCGCGGAACTCCAGGCCCCGCTGGCACGGGTGGTCATCGGTGGGCTCGCAGCATCCACACTGGTGACCCTGGTGTTGGTGCCGACGGTCTACACGTTGTTTGAAGAAGGTTGGGCTGGTTTGCGCCGAGGGGCGGCGCATTCAACTCCGGAACGGGCTTAGTTGATCATGAAGAAGCTGATTTCTCTCGCTGTTGTTCTCGCCATTGCGGCCGCCGGGTATTACTACTGGGATAGCCAGAAGGCCCCGGAAGTGCCGGAGTTCATGAAGGTCACCGTGTCGCAGGGCGACGTGGTCGAGGCGGTCTCCGCCACGGGAACATTGCAGGCGGACCGGCTGGTCAGCGTCGGCTCGAAGGTGTCCGGCGTCATTGATGAGCTGTACACCGACTTCAACCAGATTGTGCGCGCCGGTCAGGTGCTCGCGAAGGTCAATACGGACCTGCTTGAGACCCAGGTGCGCATTCAGGAAGCCAACATCGCCCGTCAGGAAGTCGACCTCGAGAGCCAGCGCGTCCAGCTCGCCGACCTTGAACAGAACCTGACCCGCACCCGCGAGCTGCGCGCCAAGCAGTTGGTCACGCAACAGGCGCTGGAAGCCGCCGAACTCCAGGTCAAGAGCCGTGTGGCCCAGATCAAGTCCGCCGAACAGGGCATGGTGCAGTCGCGCATCAACCTCGACCAGGCCAAGCTGAACGTCACCGAAGCCACCATCAAGTCGCCGATTGACGGTGTCGTGGTCAACCGCGTGGTCGACCGCGGCCAGACGGTCGTCGGCTCGCAGAGCGCGACAAAGTTCTTCGACATCGCGACCGAACTCACCACACTCAAACTCGAGGGTGGCGTGGACGAAGCCGAAATCGGCAAGGTGCGCACGGGCATGCGCGTGACCTTCACGGTGGACGCGCATGGCCAGCGCGAGTTCGTCGGCGAAGTCACCATGGTGCGCATCAACCCGACGATTCAGTCGAACGTCGTCACCTACACCACGGTCGTCAAGGTGCAGAACAACGATCTGAGCCTGAAGCCGGGCATGACCGCCGCGATGAAGATTGAGGTCGCGCGTCGCAACAACGTGATGCGTATTCCGAGCGCGGCGCTCCGCTTCCGCCCGACCAATGACATGTGGAAGGCCCTCAAGAGGGAACCGCCGACGCCGGCAGGCCGCGGCGGCGCCGCTGGCCGCACGGGTGGTGCCCCTTCGACAGGCTCAGGGCAGGCCCCGGGAGCGACTCCGGCTCCGGCGACGACGCCTGCTCCAACGACTCCGGCTCCTGCGGCAGCGACTCCACAGGCCGCTCCGCAGCAGGCCGCTTCGGCCGGCTCAGGCCAGGCGCGTGGTGGTGATGCCGGTGCCAACCCCTTCGCGTCCGGTGGCCGTGAAGGCGGTCGCAGCGGCGGCGCGCGCCCGGGCGGCATGAGTACGCTCACGCCCGAACAGCAGAAACAGATGGAGGCCATTCGTGCCCTTCCCCGCGATCAGCAGATGGCGGCGATGGCCAAACTCGGCATCAACTTTGGCGGGCGGACGGGTGGTGCGGGGCGCGGCGGCCGGAACGGCAATGCAGGCCAGAATGCCCCGGTGGTCCCCATCGCGCAGCGTGGCGCCACCTCAATCGACCAGCTCTTCCCGGAGCTCGTGCGACAGCCGTCGCGTGGTCAGGTGTATGTGCTCCGCGCGGCGGATGCCACCCACCCGTTCGGCAAACTTGAGCGGCTCGACATCCAGCAGGGCATTTCGGACGGTGCCTTCACGGAGCTCGTGTCCGGTCCCGCGGAACTCGCGGTCGGCACCGAACTCATCTCCAACATTCTGATGCCATGGCTCACGACGACGACCGGCGGCGCTGCGGCGACCAGCCCGTTCAACCAGCAGCAGGGTCGCGGCGGCATGCCCAACATGGGTGGCGGCGGTCGCGGCGGCGGTCGGTAACGTGCGTCCGCTGCATTCAAGGAGTTTGAACTCGTGCCCGTAATTTCAGTTCGTGACCTGCAGCGTGTGTACTACATGGGTGACCATGAAGTACGCGCCCTGCGGGGTGTCTCACTCGACGTCGAGCCCGGGGAGTTCGTGTGTGTCACGGGCCCCTCGGGGTCGGGCAAGTCGACCTTCATGCACATCATCGGCGCGCTCGACAAACCGTCGAGTGGCGAATACATCCTGGACGGCAAGGACGTCTCCAAGCTGTCGAAGGATGAACTCGCCGGGGTGCGCAACCAGAAGATCGGATTTGTCTTCCAGGGCTTTAATCTGCTGACCAGAACCACGGCGCTCGACAACGTCGAATTGCCGCTGCTCTACAACGGTGTCAACAAGATGAAGGCGTCCGAACGGCACAAACGTGCCATGGCCGCCCTCGACATCGTTGGCCTCAGCCAGCGGTTCCATCACATGCCGAACCAGTTGTCGGGTGGTCAGCAGCAGCGTGTCGCCATCGCGCGTGCGCTGATCAACGAGCCGTCGATCATTCTGGCGGACGAACCGACCGGCAACCTCGATACCCGGACGAGTATTGAAGTCATGGGCATCTTCCAACGCCTGAACATCGAACGCGGGATCACGGTCATGTTGATCACGCACGAAATGGACATCGCGGAATACGGCACACGGCTCATTCGTTTCCGTGACGGCCGCGTGGTGGCCGACCAGAAAATTACGCATCGCCGGAACGCGGCGGACGAGTTGGCCGCCCTGCCGCCACCCGAACCCGACCAGATTACGCACGACGAAGCGCCGGCGGCACATTAGGAGTCAGCAATGTCAGTATTTATGGTCTTTCGCATCGCGTTGAAGGCGCTGGGGCGCAACAAGCTCCGGACGGCCCTCACCATGCTCGGCATGATCATCGGCGTCGGCGCCGTCATCACGATGGTCGCGCTCGGCACGGGTGCGCAGGCGTCGATCGAAGAGCAGATCAAGGCGACCGGCACCAACACGATCACCGTGATGGCCGGCAACTTCGCCGCGGGCGGCGTCAGCATGGGGTTTGGCAACTCCAGCCGATTGATGGCGTCCGACGCCGAAGCGCTGCGGGCCCTGCCCCAGGTGCAGTGGGTCGCGGAAGGGGCGAGCACCCGCCAGCAGCTCATCGCCGGCAACCAGAACTGGAACACCCAGATTCAGGGCACCAACGTGGACTGGCCGCTCATCAAGGCCTGGCCCCTGAAATACGGCCAGTTTTTTACCGAACAGGACGTCCAGTCGGCTGCGAAGGTGATTGTCCTCGGCTCCAACGTGTCGGAGATTCTGTACGGCGCTGAGGTGGACCCCGTGGGTCAGAACGTCCGCGTGCGCAACCACGTGTTCCGCATCGTTGGAGTGTTTACGGCCAAGGGCGCCTCGTCAGGTGGGCAGAACCAGGACGACCAGGCGTTTGTGCCGTTCACTACGGTACAGAAGAAGATCCAGGGGATTCAGCACATTAACAACATCACCGTGTCGGCCGCGTCGGCTGACGCCATCGCCTCGACGGCCGAAGCGGTGAAGGTGTCGATGCGTGTGACGCAGGGACTCGCGGCGGGCGAAGAGGATACGTTCCGCGTGCAGACACAGGACGACATCATCGCGTTCCGCACCGAGCAGAGCAGCACGATGACCTCCCTGCTGGCGGGCATCGCGGCCGTGTCGTTGATGGTCGGCGGCATCGGCATCATGAACATCATGCTGGTGTCGGTCACCGAGCG
>CAYRGW010000161.1:0-5250 GCA_964423815.1 uncultured Solibacteraceae bacterium
AACAGCCGCGAATGGTTCCGTCCGAATCCCGATCCGGGCAACGTCAACTGGGGCCCGCGCGCCCATGTGAACATGAGCCAGTCGGCCGTCATGTTCGCGCTGTCGTTCACGGGGAAGGACAAAGACCGCTGGCTTGAGAACTACTGGATCAAGAACCGCAACGCGGTGAATCGCGGCAAAGAAGGCACGTCCAACGGCTGGGTCATTCCGGCCGATCAGCACAGCAAAGCCAACGCAGCCGAAGCCGTCGAGGGCCTGCAGTCACAGGGCGTCGAGATCCACAAAGCGTCAGCGGCATTCACCGCCGGTGGCATCAACGTCAAACCCGGCGACTGGATCATCCGGGGTGATCAGCCCTATCGCACCGTGGTGGACATGTATTTCGAGGTGCAGGACTACTCGATGTCCAATCCCAGCCCGTACGACGACCTGGGCTGGACCTACCCGATGATGCGCAACATCATCTCGCACGAAATCAACGACAAGGCGCTGCTCAGCGCGGCGATGACGCCGGTGACCGGGGCCATTCGTGCGACGGGCGGCATCACGGGCACGGGACCGACGGTGATCGTGGACCACACCGGCGACAACCTGCTCGCGCGGTTCCGGTTCCAGTTCGCCAGTGTCGCCATGCAGGCGGCCGAGGCGGGGTTTGACGCGGCGGGCCGCACGTTCGGCGCGGGCGCCATCATCATTCCCAACGCCAATCGCGCGCAGCTGGACCCCGTGCTGACCGAACTGGGTCTGTCGGGCTACGCAGTGGCCACCGCGCCCACCGTCAAAACCCACAACCTTGATGTTCCGCGCATCGGTTATGTGCACAGCTGGGGCAACACGCAGGACGAGGGCTGGGTTCGCGCCGCCCTCGACTACTACAAGGTTCCGTACACCTACTTCGGTGAAAACGAAGTCGCCGGACGGGACCTCCGCGCACAGTTTGATGTCATCCTCTGGCCCCATGGCGGCGCGATTGGCCAGGAGGCCCCGACCGGCGGGTCACCGATCCCGTTCCAGAAGTCCGATGCCTTCCCGTCGCTGGGATACCCGGACAGCACGATGGATACACGCGGTGGGCTCGGCTCCGCCGGTCTGAAGAAGTTGTACGAGTTCGTGCAGGCCGGCGGCACGCTCATCACGGAAGGTGGCACCTCGGCCATCTTCCCGAACAACTTCCTCACGCCCGGTGTGACCGTGGATCTCGGCGTGGGCCTCACGGCACCTGGCTCCGTGTATCGCGGCGTCGTCGCGGACAAGACCAGCCCGATTGCCTACGGACTCTCACGCAATCACCTGCCGGTGTATTACAAGTCCAACGGCGGTCCGCTGTTCAGCATCGGCGGACGTCCTGGTCCGCAGGCGCCCACGTCGGTGATCACGACGGGTCGCGGGGCGACCTACCAGAACACGGCGCCGATGGGCCAGAGCCAGAACGTGTTCGGCACATGGGATCCGTCGAAGGACTGGACGCCCGCTGCCGCACCGGCGCCCGCAGCGGCGGCCGCCCCTGGTGGACGTGGCGCAGGACGAGGCGCGGGATTTGGTGGGGGTCGCGGCGGCGGTCAGGGTGCGGCGTTGCTCGACTTCATGCAGCCACGCGTCATCCTGCAGTTCCCACCAAGCGCAAGCGACATGTTGTTGTCAGGCGGACTGGTCGGCGGAGAGAACCTCGAAGGTCGTGCACAGGTCATTGACGTGCCCGTGGGCCAGGGCCACGTGGTGATGTTTGCGATCCGGCCCTTCTGGCGCTGGCAGTCGCAGGGCACCTACATCCTCGGCTTCAACGCGCTGATGCACTGGAACGACCTGAACGCCGGCAAATAAACACGAGGCACGGAGTGTTTGGATTGTTCCGAACGCTCCGTGCCTTTTTTTATTTTCCTCCGGCCACCTTGGCCATCCACCAGCGCAGCCCGACAAAGAGGAAACGCCAGTCGCGGAAAAACTCGGGCGGTTTTCCTTCAACCGCGTGTCCGACAAACTGCAGGACCCAGCCCACCACGAACAACGCTCCCGCCACCCACCACCCTGTGTGTGTGACGGAGCCGGCCTGCCCCGCGACCTGCACAATCGCCAGGCCGATGGCCACCACGACTGAAATCGCGATCATCGGGATACCAAACGTGTGGCACATCCGATTGATGGGGTGTTGCTGGCTGTGTCCGTACTCTTCCACCCACTGCGACATCGGCTTCTGTCCGAGCATGCCTGCCTCCGGCCGGTAGTCTAGCGCAGGGCGAACCTCAGTCGCCCCGCAGGGACGTGATCGGATCCACGTTGGAGGCGCGGCGGGCGGGCAGATAACTGGCCGCCAGCCCGATCCCCGCCATGGCAAGCGCCGTGCCGATGAACACCGAGGGGTCGCGCGCGTCCACGCCGAACAACAGGGCGCCCAGCGCGCGCGTGGACATTGCCGCGATCACCAGGCCAATCACCACGCCCACCGCCACCACTTTCAGCCCCTGCGCCACGACCATCCGACGCACACTACCGGCGTGCGCGCCGAGCGCCATCCGCACGCCGATCTCGCGCGTGCGTTCCGCCACCACGTACGACAACACTCCGTAGAGCCCGACAGCGCCGAGAATCAGCGCGAGCACGGACACAATGCCGAGGGTCAACATCGTGAACGACAGCGCGAGCCGGGATCGTTCCGCAAGTCCCTCCATCGTGTACGCGCGGTACATCGGGGCCTCAGGCGCGATGTCGCGC
Source organism: uncultured Solibacteraceae bacterium (assembly GCA_964423815.1). Classification (GTDB taxonomy): domain Bacteria; phylum Acidobacteriota; class Vicinamibacteria; order Vicinamibacterales; family SCN-69-37; genus SYFT01. The sequence continues at coordinate 2,710 of CAYRGW010000161.1, forward strand.
ACGACCGCCCGGATATCGGCTGCGATGGTATCGCCACGCGCCGTCTTGACGACAAACGCAGGTGACGTGAGCCGCCACTGTGTGGGCCCCTGTCCGGTCAGCGGAAAGTAGACCATCGGCGCCGCCGAATCCCGATAGTCATCCTGCACCACATCGTCAACGACCCCCACGACCGTTTCCCAGGTGGTGAGGCCGTCACGTTGCAGTCGACGGCCGATCGGATCGGCATCCGGCCACAACATCTTCGCGGCCGTCCGGCTGATGACAACGTTGCCGAGGGTGGAGACCGAGTCCTCACGCGTGAAGCCACGCCCGGACACCACCGCGATCCCCATGGTCGTGTAGTAGTCGGCGCCGGCAAAGGTGAAATTGATCAGCGGCCCGTCCTCACCTGCCGCCGTGTCGGTGCGGAACCGTGCGGCCGACGTGCCTTCGTCCAGAGGCACGTTCTCAATGATGCCCACTGACTCGACGCCCGCAAGCGTCCGCAATCGGTCCGCAAACGCCATCCAGAAATGCGCGAACGACGGACCATCCACCAGCGCCGGCTGTTCCGGCGCAATCTGAAATGTGAACACGTTGCGCACGTCGTACCCGGGATTGACGGCGCTGAGTTTGACGTGACTGCGCAGGAGCAGGCCTGATCCAATAAGCAACACGAGCGCCAGCGCCGTCTGCGCAACCACCAGCGCGTTCCGCGCCCAGAGACGACCGCGCGTACTGCCGCGACTGCCGTCATGTAAACGCGCAAGGCTGGGGCGCGACGATCGGATTGCCGGCCACAGTCCACAGGCCAGGCCCGCCACGACGGCCAGGACGGCGGTAAAGAGAATCGTCGTCGCGTCCACGTGAATGGCCGACAACCGCGGCAGTCCCGCGGGCACGAACCGGAGAAACAGGGGCAACGTGACGCTCGCAAACAGGACGGCGAGTGCACCGGCGGCCATGGCCACAAGCAGGACCTCCGACAGTTGCACACGCAGGAGTTGCCCGCGCTGGGCACCGATGGCCTGTCGCACCGCCATCTCGCGATGGCGACCATCCGCACGCACCGTGAACAGGTTGGCCACATTGGCGCAGGCAATCAGCAGCACGATGCCGGCGGCCGCGAAGAGCACCCACAGCGGACGGGCGGCCGGGCCCAGCACCTGATCGGCGAGCGGGCGCACGACGGCGATGTACTGGTTCATGACCCGTCCATAGGCGGCCGAGCCCCCGAATCGTCCAGGCAGCTCGCGCGCGAGGTTCGTCAGTTCACCGGCGACGTCCTCGTGTGTGGCCCCGGGCGTCATACGCGCCACCATGCCCCCACCAAATCGGCCGATCGGGAAGGTGCCCTCACGCACATCACTGGACATCCACAGCAGCGTGTTGTCCGAGGGAAATCTGAACTCGGGTCCCATCACACCGATGATGGTGCGGTGGTCCCCGCTGATGAAGTGCGCCTGCCCAATCACATCCTCGCGACCGGCGAACCACGTGTGCCAGAGGGTATGACTGATGACGGCGACCGTGGAGCCGTCAGCGGCCTCCGGCAACCGTCCGAGTATCGGACGGGCACCCAGGGTGCTGAACACCGTGTAGGTGGGCGCCGCCATCGGGATCCGTTCCACGCGGTCACCCACACGCAGTGTGCTCGTAAAGGTGTTGAAGATGGCGATGTCTTCGATGAGGGTGGCGCGCTGGCGATAGTGCAGAAAGAACTCGGGCGACACGCCAAATTCCGGCGGCAGGTCGGACCCTGGCGCCGTGCCCGCGATGTACACCAGTCGATCGGGGTGGCCAAAGGGCAAGGGTTGGACAAGCACCGCGTTCACCACGGTGAAGATCCCGGCGGTCACACCCATCGCCAGCGCCAGCGTCAGCACAGTCACCGCTGCAAACCCGGGGGATCGTCTCAGGGCACGGCTCGCATAGGTCAGGTCCAACCGCCACACATCGAAAAACCCTCGCATACCAATCCCTTTCGCCGCGGGGTGCGCACTCACCCAGGTCGGACGGACGTGTTCGGCCAGTGCGGCCGCGACGATGTTGCCGACGGAGGCGATGATTGACCAGAGGCCCGTCGGGAGGCTCTGCGCACGTGCGCGCTCGTAGTCGGCCAGAGCCTGCATCACCACGTCGGCGCCAAACTCCGCGCGAAACGCGCGCGGGAACAATCGGACAACGAAACGAAGCAGTGCGCTCACGAGCGTCCTGATGCGCCGAGGCGTCGTTCGGCCTGCGCCGCCGCACCTTTGAGCAGCCGGGCCTGTTCGGCGAGCGTCCGGCGACCGGCGGGTGTCAAGGCGTAGTACCGCCGGGTGTGGCCGGGGTGGACCGGTGCATCAACCGGTGGCGAGGTTTCGCGCACGTGCCCTGCGGAAATCAGACGCGCGATGATGCGATACAGGGTGCCGGCCCTCGGCACCTGTGTCCCACCGGAATCGAGCGCCACGGCATCCTTGATGGCATATCCGTGCATCGGGCCGGACGACAAGGCCAGCAATACGTGATAGTCGAGCAGATTCATAAATGCACCCAAAGAGCATTTACGACACA
>CAYRGW010000162.1:0-4949 GCA_964423815.1 uncultured Solibacteraceae bacterium
CTGATGGTGCATTCGTGTCCCGTCTGGCTCTGATCTCACACGCCGCCTTTGGCGGCGCCCAACCCCGCGCAGACGTCGGTGCCCCTATGTCTTCATGTCTCCTGTGAAAAGCTTTTGAATTTCTGGAGCTTTCGCCTCTTGATCGCCTTATGCCCTTCGTGCCATACTTCGTCCACAAGGCGAAAGTAGGGCGAAAATCATGGCGTCAGCGGCTCTGTCTCATCTCACGCAACTACTGGACTCCAAACAGCTGGCCGGCACGTTAACCCGGCCGATGGAGGGCGGACGTCCGTGTATCGGCACGGGGGTGTCACTCCTCGATGATGCCGAGCACCTCGCCGGCGGCTGGCCCAAGGGGCAACTCTCCGAGGTCATCGGCCCGCCCTCGTCCGGACGCACGTCAGTGGTGATGGCCACGCTGGCCGCAGTCACGCAGCAGGGCGGCATGGTGGCGCTGGTGGATGTGGCGGATCGGCTGGACCCGGCGTCGGCCGAAGCCGCCGGCGTGGTGCTTGATCGACTGTTGTGGGTGCGGGGGCCGCAGTTGTCGTGGGGCGCGTCGCAGATGACGGTGGGGGACCTCGCCGTGCAGCGGGGCCTGCGCGCGTTTGATTTGATTGCCCGCGCCGGCGGTGTCGCCGTGGTCGTGTTTGATGTGGCGGATGTGCCGGCGCGGCATCTGCGCTCGTTGCCGGCGTCCACATGGTTGCGTCTGGGGCACGTGCTCGAAGGCCGCGACACGGTGGGCCTGGTGATGGGCGCGCAGCCGATTGGCCGCAGTGCCCACGGCGTGTCGCTCACGTTGCAGGCGAAGGGGCAGTGGACGGGACGGAGTGCGCAGAGTCGTCAGTTGGCGGGGCTGGCGGTGACGCCCGACGTCTCGCAGCGTGTGCGACGTGTGCGCCGCGGGCAGACCAGCGGAAAGGAGGCCACCCCATGTTTATTTGCCTTATCCGCGACTCTTTAAGCGCGTCCAAACCCGGCGTCCTCGAATCGGTGGCCCGCGCCTGTTCTCCCCGCGTGGAAACGCATGGAGACGATGTGGTGGTGTGTGATGCGCGTGGACTCACACGTGTCATTGGTGCGCCGGCGGTGATTGCCGAAGAGATGCGCCGCATGGCCTGGGAACGTGGGCTTGGGGTGCGTGTGGCCATCGCTGGTTCCCAAACCACCGCGTGGTTGCTGGCGCACGTGCGGCCGGGGAACACCATTGTGCCGTCGGGCGACGAAGCGCGCATGCTCGAACGCTTGCCGCTCTCGGCGTTGATCGCGTTGCCCGACATACAACCGCTGCGCAAGGCGAAGGCCGGGCAGTCGGATCTGCAGAGTCGGGCGGTGGCCGAGGCCCTCAGCATCTGTGATCGCTGGGGACTGGTGACGCTGGGCGATCTCGCCCGATTGCCCCGCGCGGAAATCCTGACGCGTATGGGCCCCGTGGGGGCGCGCCTGCATCAGGCGGCTTGTGGGGAAGACGCCACGCCGATGGTGCCCACCGGCGAAGCGCCGCGATTTGTCGAACGTATGGAACTCGAGTGGCCGGTCGAAGGACTTGAGCCGCTCTCGTTTGTGCTCGCGCGCCTCTGTGACGCGTTGTCGGTCACCCTCGCGCGCGCCGATCGCGGCGCCGTGACGATCACCACACGCCTGCGCCTGGTCACGAAGGTGATGCACGAACGCACGCTCACGTTGCCGTCGCCCATGCGCGAGGCCAAAACGTTGCGCACGTTGATCCTGCTCGATCTCGAAGCGCATCCCGCTCCCGCCGGCATCGATGTGGTGGAGGTGGAATGTGGCGTGACGCCCGGCCGGATCGCCCAGGGCTCGTTGCTCGCCTACACGGTCCCGACGCCCGAGGATCTTTCGACCCTCCTTGCACGTCTTCAGGCTCTGGTCGGCGACTCCCGTGTCGGCGCCCCCGTCATCGTCGACACCCACAACCCGAGGGTGTCGTCCATGAAACCGTTTGCGCTCAAGAACCCTGAATCCAAGAACCCTGAACCCAGAACAGCACCCGGAACCCAGAACCCTGAACCCAGAACCTCAATCCGCCGGCTCCGCGTCCCCGTCCCCGTGCGAGTGCGCGTGGAGAAGGGCCGCCCAGTGAGCGTTGCCCTGAGCGAGCGCGTGATGCAGCGCGAGTCGAATGGGTCGAAGGGGGCAGGGACCGTCACCACCGCCGCCGGGCCCTGGCGCACCTCCGGACACTGGTGGACCTCCGACGCACAGGCGTGGGATCGCGATGAGTGGGATGTGGCGCTCGAGACCGGCGTCATCTATCGACTGGCGCGGAACCGACAGACCGACGCGTGGGAACTCGAAGGCGAAGTGGATTGAAAGAATTAATGCGTGTACCTGGAACTCCACACCGCGTCGGCATTCTCATTTCTCGCCGGCGCCTCGTTGCCCGAGACACTCATCAAGCGGGCCGCAGACCTCGGGTATCCCGCGCTCGCGCTGCTTGATCGCGACGGCGTCTATGGCGCCCCGCAGTTTTATCGCGCCGCCAAAGCCGCCGGCCTCAAAGCCATCGTCGGTGCCGAACTCACGATCACGCCCCCGGACCTCCGGACGCCAGTCCCGTGGACATTGCCGGTCCTGGTGTCATCCCAGGACGGCTATCGGAATTTGTGCCGGCTGATCACCAGAGGCAAACGTGACGCGCCCAAAGGTGAGTCACGTCTGGCGCTGGAGGATCTGGACGGCCACACCAACGGATTGATTGCCCTCGTCGGTCGTCAGGCGCTGGTGGCCCAGCGGCACGGCGTTGGTGGACTTGTCGACAAGGTCGTCGGCATCTTCGGACGACAACACGTCTGGATGGAGTTGCAGCGGCATCTGCGTCGGGACGAAGAAGCCGCCAACGCGTCACTCCTTGATTTGTCTGCGGCGTTTCGTGTGCCCGTGATGGCGTCCAACAGCGTGCGGTTTGCCACCGTTGAAGAACGTCCCGTCTACGACGTACTCACGTGTCTGCGCTACAAAACCACGTTGCGTGAGGCTGGACGACGGCTGAGCGCCAATGCGGAAAGTTATCTGAAGCCGCCCGCGATGATGGAGCGGATGTTCAGCGACATCCCGCAGGCGCTGGCCGGCACGGAAGGCTTGGCAGAACGGCTCGACTTCACGCTGGCGAATCTTGGCTATCAGTTTCCGGATTACCCCGTGCCGGCGGGGGAGACGCAGGCCTCGTTTCTTCGTCGCATCACCATGGTGGGTGCGCGTGATCGGTATCACCCGCTGGACACCACGTTTGATGGCCGCGCCAAGGCACAAATTCAGCGCGAGCTTGATCTCATCGACAAACTCAACCTCGCCGGTTATTTCCTCATCGTCTGGGACCTGGTCAACTTTTGCCGGCAGCAGGGCATCCTCGTGCAGGGCCGCGGATCGGCGGCCAACAGTGCCGTGTGTTATTCGCTCGGTATTACGGCCGTGGATCCGGTCGGCATGGAGTTGCTCTTTGAACGATTCCTGTCGGAGGAACGTGGCGAGTGGCCCGACATCGATCTCGATCTGCCCAGCGGCGATCGACGTGAGCGTGTGATTCAGTACGTCTATCAGCGATATGGCGCATTGGGTGCGGCGATGACCGCTAACGTAATTTCGTATCGGGGGCGGAGTGCCGCGCGTGAAGTCGGCAAAGTCCTCAGCATGGAAGAGGACGAAATTGATCGGCTCGCCAAGATGATGAGCCGCTTTGAATATGTCGATCCCGACGAGACGGTCACCAAACACCTGAAGGATGCGGGGCTTGATACCGGTCGTGAGGTCTACGGACAGTTCGCGAAGTTATGGACGCAGATGCAGGACCTGCCGCGTCATCTGGGTCAACACTCCGGCGGCATGGTCATCTGCAAAGGCCGGTTGGACGATGTGGTGCCGTTGGAGCCGGCGTCGATGCCCGGCCGCGTGGTGGTGCAGTGGGACAAGGATGATTGTGCCGACCTCGGCATCGTGAAGGTGGACCTGCTTGGCCTCGGCATGATGGCTGTGCTGGAGGAGTCGGTGGCGTTGACCGGTGTGGACCTGGCCCATCTGCCGCCCAATGACCCCGAGGTCTATGCGATGTTGCAGGCGGCGGACACGGTCGGCATTTTTCAGGTCGAGTCGCGCGCGCAGATGGCCACGTTGCCGCGCCTCAAACCCAGAAATTTCTACGACATTGTGGTGGAGGTCGCACTCATCCGGCCCGGCCCCATTGTCGGCCAGATGGTGCATCCGTATCTGAAACGTCGACGTGGGGATGAACCCGTGACGTATGCACACCCGTCGCTGGAGCCGGTGTTGAAGCGCACGTTGGGGGTGCCGCTGTTTCAGGAGCAGTTGCTGCGGATGGCGATGGTGATTGCCGGCTTCAGCGGTGGGGAAGCGGAAGAGTTGCGGCGGGCGATGGGGTTCAAACGGTCGGCGAAACGGATGAAGGACATTGAAGCGCGTCTGCGGAGCGGCATGGCGCGCAACGGCATCACGGGCGTGACGGCCGATCAGATCGTGTTGTCGATCTCGTCGTTTGCGCTGTATGGATTTCCCGAGTCACACGCCGCCAGTTTTGCGCTCATCGTGTATGCGAGTGCGTATCTGAAGGCACATTACCCGGCGGCGTTTTATACGGCGCTGCTCAACAATCAGCCGATGGGGTTTTACGCGCCGGCGACGCTGGTGAAGGATGCCCAGCGCCGCGGCGTGCGGTTTGCCCCCGTGGACGTCCAGTCTTCCGACTGGACGTGCACGATTCAGGAGGACGGCGCGATTCGCCTCGGCCTGATGTATGTGCAGGGGTTGCGCGCGGAAGTGGGGAAAAGAATGACGAAGCGGGAAATGGCGTCGGGCCCACCCGACGCCATTTCCCGCTTCGTCTCGATGGACGACCTCGTCGCGCGCAGTGGTCTGCGCCGCGACGAGCTCCGTGTGCTCGCCGAGGCCGGCGCGCTCGCGTCGTTGGGCGGCGA
>CAYRGW010000163.1:0-3263 GCA_964423815.1 uncultured Solibacteraceae bacterium
CCGGAGCCGCAGGCTGCTGCGCCCGCACCGGCGCCCACCGCCGCCGCAACCGGCAGTTCGTTCCTGCAGTTTGGCGCGTACTCCCGTCGTCAGGCCGCAGACGGCCAGGTGGCCGCCCTCAAGAAGTTGAATGTGGCGGCCTTTGTACTCGTGCCGTCGGCCGGATCGGCCGACCAGTTGTTCCGTGTGCGCGTCGGCCCTTACGCGTCGCCGGCTGACGCCGAAGCGGCACGCGCGCGGCTGGTCCGCGAAGGGTACAAGCCGTCGGTCGTGCGGTAAGCGCGCGTATGGCCAGGGCTCTGGCGCTGCTCTCAGGCGTCCTACTCGCCGCAAGTTTTCCGAAATACGGTCATCCCGCGTTTGCGTGGACCGCCCTTGCCCCGCTGCTGATTGCCGTGGTGATCGAGGTGCAGCGCACCGCGGCGCAATCCCCTCGGCGTGGTCGGGTGTTTGTGCTCGGCTGGATCGCGGGTTTTGTCCATTTCAGCCTGACGGTGTCCTGGGTCGTGGAGGTGATGAACCTGCACGGCGGGCTGCCCGTCGTGGTGGCCTGGCTTGTGATGTTTCTCCTGGCGGCCTACCTCGCGCTGTATCCCGCGTTGTGCGCCGTGCTCGTGGCACGGGCCATCCGGCGATTTGGGCTGGCCGGTCTCTGGCTTGCCCCGCTGATCTGGGTGGCGACGGAGTGGTTGCGCGGGTGGGTCGGTGGCGGATTTCCCTGGGCGCTGCTTGGCACGTCCCAAGCCGGCGTCACGCCGATCATTCAGCTCGCCAGTGTGACCGGGGTCTTTGGCGTCTCGCTGCTGCTCGCGATGGTGTCGACGGCCGCAGCGGCGCTGGTGTTGACGCGTGAACGGGCACACATGATGGCGGCGGTCGCCACGCTGAGCCTGGTGGCTCTGGTGGCGGCGGTGGGCACATGGCGCGTGGCCGGCGGTGGACTCGTGACGCAGGGGCCCGTGCTGAAGGTGGGGCTGCTGCAGGGGAATGTGCAGCAGGATCAGAAGTGGGACCCGGCGTTTGGGACGATCATCCTCGACCGTTATCTTGCGTTGAGCCGGCAGGTGATCGATGCCGGCGCGCGACTCGTCGTGTGGCCCGAGGCGTCCACACCGTTTTTCCTTGAGGCGGAAGCGTTGGCGGCCGCGCCGATTCGTCTGCTTGCGCGCGGGACGCGCACGCCGATGATCATTGGCACCGACGAGTTTGAACGGGATGCCGACGGGGATCGGATCTACAACTCCGCGGTGGCGATTGGTCCGGATGGGATGTCGGTCGGCGGGTATCGGAAGATGCAGCTCGTCCCGTTCGGCGAATATGTGCCGCTGAAGTCGCTGCTGTTTTTTGTGGGTCCGCTTGTGGAAAAGGTGTCGGACTTCGCGCCAGGCACCGAGCCAACCGTGCTCTCCATTGCCGGGATCAGCCCGGAGGCTCCGGGCATTCGGACCGGCGTCGCCATTTGTTATGAAGTCGTGTACCCGTGGATCCCGCGCGCGTTTGTCGCGGGCGGTGCCGAACTCCTGACCACCATTACCAATGACGCGTGGTTCGGCCGGTCGTCAGCCCCGTATCAACATTTTGCGCAGGCCTCGGTGCGTGCCGTCGAGAACGGACGGTATCTCGTGCGCGCCGCCAATACGGGCATTTCAGGCGTGGTGGACCCCTACGGGCGCACACTCCTGACGACGCCACTCTTCGAAGAGGCGGCCGTCACCGCCGACGTGCGTCTGATTCAATCGCGTACCATTTACAGTTACGCCGGCGACTTTGTCGCCTGGCTCGGACTATTGGTCTGCGCCTGGCTGGCGTGGCCCGTTCGCAGGGCGTCTTAGTAGGGCGTGACCTTTAGGTCCGCCGCACTGGCTTGTTTTGTAGGGCGGTGGCTTCAGCCACGCCAGGAGTTTTTGTAGGGCGTTGGCTTTAGCCACGCCATAGCGGCAAGGATTGGAAACCATGACCACACGTGACATGACCATCGAAGAACAGGCCCGCTGGTATGCGGAACTGGCAGAGCGGGCCGCGGATCTCCGGAGGGGGCTTTGACGAAGCCCGCCTTGATCGCGAACTGAAGGAGATCGAAGCCGAAGCGTCCGATCCCGACTTCTGGAAGGACCAGGCGCACGCGCAGCAGACACTGCAACGGCGGCGACGCCTTGACGAGGACCGCACGCTGGCGGTCGCCGTGCGCACGCAGACCGATGACCTCGCGGTGTTGATCGACTGGGGCCGGCAGGGCGAGGACGTATCCGCAGATCTCGGCAAGGGGCTGGAGGCCTTCACCAAAACAATCGAAGCGGGCGAGGTCCGCACGATGTTGTCGGGCGAGATGGACGCGACCAATGCGATCGTGACCATTCACCCGGGCGCCGGCGGCACCGAGTCGCAGGACTGGGCCGAGATGTTGATGCGCATGTTTGTGCGCTGGTCGGAGCGCCGTGGCTTCAAGCGCGAGATCGTCGATCTGCAGCCCGGCGAAGAAGCGGGAATCAAAAGCGCGACGATGACAATCTCCGGCGAGTATGCGTATGGACTCCTCGCGGCGGAAGCCGGGGTGCATCGGCTCGTGCGCATTTCGCCGTATGACCAGGCGGCGCGTCGGCACACGTCGTTTGCCTCGGTGTATGTCTGGCCCGAATTGCCCGACGACATCGACGTCGAAATTGATGACAAGGATCTGCGCGTGGATACGTTCCGGTCCAGCGGCGCCGGCGGCCAGCACGTCAACGTGACGGACTCGGCCGTGCGCCTCACACACTTGCCGACCGGCATCGTGGTGTCGTGTCAGAACGAACGGTCGCAGCACAAAAACCGCGCGTCGGCGATGAAGGTCCTGAAGTCCCGCATTTACGACATCAAGCTCAAGGAGCAGCAGGCCAAGCTCGCGCAGATCGGCGGCGAGAAGAAGGAGATCGCCTTCGGCAGCCAGATCCGCAGCTACGTGCTGGCCCCGTATCAGATGGTCAAGGACCATCGGACCAAATACCAGGTGGGGGACCCGGATCGGGTGCTCGACGGGGACATCGACGAGTTCATCCGGGCGTATCTGCTCAGTCGGGCGGCCGGGAAGTTGTCGAGCGGTGACGACACCGATGAGGAATAGTCCGGGCACCGTCTTTCAGGAATTTGTCCCCGGGGTCGCCGACGCGCGTCGGCTCACGACAGCGGTGTCCGGCAGCCGATCCGCCGGGGTCCAGACGATGCAGGTGTTGGCGCGGTGGAGCGGGAGCCGGCCGGCGGACGTGGCGAGTGTGTCCGAGTGGCTC
>CAYRGW010000163.1:3273-4923 GCA_964423815.1 uncultured Solibacteraceae bacterium
GGCGGGAGCGCCCCGACACTTTTGCACCCCGTGGCCGTGGCGGTCCGTGACCTCTTTGTCGCGCTCGCCGATCGCGAACTTCAGGCCCTGTACGCACGGCGTCTGGGGCCGACCAATCTCGCCACACTGACACAAGCCGAACGTGTGGCGCTCCTGGCGGACACCGCCGTGTCTGCCGCGCAGGTGGTCGAGCAGTTCGACTGGCAGTGGCTCGCGCGATGGATCGGGCACCCCTCGTCGTGTGACGTTCGCGGCAACCTGCTGCGCCTCTCGAATTTTGCGTTTCGTCTTCGGCGGGTGAATTTTCGCTTCACCTACCACTGCAATATCTCCTGTCGTCATTGTTATAACGGCTCCGGTCCGCTGGCCAGGGCCGCGCATCTGTCAACCGATGCGATGATCGACATCATTCGGCAGATGCCGGCCGTCGGTATTGACACCCTGAACCTGACCGGCGGAGAGCCCTTCCTGTACCTCGATGCCGTGGTTGCCCTGGTGCGCGCCGGGCGCCGCGCGGGCCTTCGCGAAATCAGCATCTACACCAACGGGTTCTGGGGCGCGTCACACGAGCGGGCCGACGCCGTGTTTGATGCGCTGGTGGACGCGGGGTTCATGGCCTCCACGGACGACTTCCTCAAGCTCAGCGCCGGCGACTACCATCAGGAATTTCTCACGCTCGAACGCCTCGTGCCGTTGATCGATCGGTATCATCAGCGCTTCGGCCAACGCCTGGCCGTCGACTATGAAGCGGCCGAGCCCGATGGGCCGACCCGCGCGCGCGCGCATCTGGCGGCGTTGGGCGTCAGTGATCGCGTTCGGTTGTTCGTGCGGGACGTTCTGCCGATGGGCCGCGGACGCGACCTGACCGTGAGCACCACGGGTGTGCCCAATCTGCCGTGTGACGTCATCGACCAGATTGTGTTTGATCCGGACGGCGTCGTGCGCCCGTGTTGTGGACTGAACAACGAGAACCGCGGCGTGGTGATCGGAGCGATGGGGGACCACTCCCTGCGGGATCTGATCAAGCGGATGCAGAACGATCCGGTGCTGCACTATCTGTCCGCCGTGCCGATGCCCGTGTGGTCGTCCGGAGCAGGCCACGAACCCGACGGGGCCCCGGCGGCCGCGGGACCGTGCGACCTGTGTCAGCGCGTGGTTGGTGCGACGTCTGACAAAGAAGCCTTGCAGCGCCGCCTCCTCAGGCCGCAATCCTGGTACCCGTTCTGGTTTGAGAGCGACGACGACGGAGCCACGGTCATCGCGAGGGGTGCCGAGTTGTATCGATGAGTGGCATCCTCGGTCTGGTGCACCTGGATGGGGCCCCGCCGCCTCCGGCGCTGTTGGAGCGCATGGCGGACGTCATGGCCCCGTGGGGCCCGGATGGGCGGCGCCTCCTCATCGAGGCTGGGGCTGGATTTTGCCTGTGCCTTCGAGTCAGCATGCCCGAAAGCGACGGCGACGGTGGACCCTCCATTCTGCCGGGCGGCCACCTCCTGACGGCCGCGGCGAGGATCGACAATCGCGAAGAGTTGCGACGATCTCTCGGACGAGCGGCGCCCGACCCTCTGGGGGTTGACGAGGTGCTGGTGGCGCGAGCGTATGCCCAGTGGGGCGCGGACGCGCCGCGACACCTGCTCGGGGACTGGGCCT
>CAYRGW010000164.1:0-4814 GCA_964423815.1 uncultured Solibacteraceae bacterium
ACACATTCGCCATCGCCGCCACTTTCGCCGCCGCGTCCCAGCCGTCCACGTCCAGCGACGCGTCCGCCTCGGCGATGCCCTCCGCCTGCATGCGCACAAGGGCGGCGCCAAAATCCTCACCGCGCTCCAGCGCGGTGAGGATGTGGTTGGTCGTGCTGTTCACCACCCCACGAAACCCCAGAATCGTCACCGCGGGCATCGTCTCGCGGACCAGATTAAAGATGGGGATCCCGTCCATCACCGCACCTTCAAACAAAAACTCACGCCCGGCGCGACGCGCCTCAGCGGCCAGCTCCGCATACGCATGCGCCACCGGACCCTTGTTCGCGCTGATGACATGCGCGCCCGCACCCAGCGCCTCGCGCACATGGGAAATTGCCGGCTCGCCAAACCCGATCTCCAGCGGCGTCGTCTCAACCACTACGTGGGCTTCGGCGCGATGGGCAACGAGTTGCGCAATCAGTTGACTGGCCGTGTGTGAGGACGCCCCAACCGCGTTGCCACCGGCCACCTGCTGCGCGAGTCGAAACGCGTCGAGGCCCGCGTCATCAAACACGCTGCCGTGCCGCCCGGTTGTGATGCCGACCACCACCGGCGTGACGCCCGCCGCCTCAAGAAACGTGCGCTGCTCATCAAGCAACTGCACGAACCGACGGCCGACATGACCAAACCCAAGAAGAAGCAGTGCAATACGCATCAGTCCACCAAACTCGCCCGGCGTAAAGTGTAGTAGAGGTTACCTATGAACATTCGATCCGCCATCATCCAGTTCCCGCTGGCGCTCGCCACATTCGCCGTGCTGACGCCCGCGCTCGCCTCGGCCCAGACCTCAACGCCGCCGCCGCTCATCTCGGCGCAGGGCGCAAGCCTCGTGAAGGTCGTCCCCGACCAGGCGTGGGCCACCGTCGCCGTCGACACCCGTGACGCCAAGGCGCCCGAAGCCCGTCGCCTCTCCGCCACGGCCATGACCTCCGTGATGGCGGCGCTCAAGTCCGCCGGCCTGCCCGCCGACGCCATCAGGACGATCGGGTTCTCGCTCAACCCCGACTACGAATACGTCAACGGCCGCCAGCGCATGCGTGGGTTCGTCGTCAACAACCAGGTTCAGGTCCGCATTGACGATGTGGCGAAGGTGGCCGACGTGCTCGACGCGGTCGGGGGACTTACCCTCGCGGCCTCGTCCACGCTGACCATTGCCAATCTGCGTTTTGACCTCAAGGACCGCGCGCAACTCGAACGTGACGCGTTGCGACTGGCCGTCGAGGATGCCATGGCCAACGTCAAGGCAATGGCCGCCGGGGCCGGTGTTGCGCTCGGACGCATCGCCCGCATCGATCAGATGGGTGGCTCTCCGAAGTTTCAGGAAATGCAGCCGATGATGGCGATGGCTTCGCGCGACAGCGGCAGCGTCCAGACGCCCATTTCACCTTCTGAGATCGAAATTCGTGCGGCGGTCAACGTGACCGTCGAGATCAAATAGGACGCACCGGCCCGTCGTCATCCCGATCAAACAGCGTCAGTTCGTCCTTCTGCACACGTCGCACCGCCAGATGAAGGGGCTCGACCACGTCGAGCTCCTTCGTGGTGCTGACACCCAGTTCCTTGAACCGGCGCGCACCGGGCAGGACCTTCTGTTCCAGTGATCCCACGAGGCGGTCATAACTGTTGGCCGCCTGCTTCAGGCTCGTCCCCACACTGCTCAGGTGATCCACCATCGTCGCGAGTCGGTCGTAGAGGTCGCGACCGATCTGCTGAATCGCCTCCGCATTAACCGCGAGTTGCTGCTGCTTCCACCCGTACGCCACCGCTCGAAGAATGGCCACCAGCGTCATCGGTGTCGCCGGCACCACTCGCATCGATGACGCAAGTTCCAGCAACGTCTCGTCGCGCTCAAACGCCGCGGCCAGCAGCGGCTCCAACGGCAGGAACATCACCACAAATTCAGGCGACGGCTGAAACTGTGTCCAGTAGGCCTTGCCACCCAACGTCCGTATGTGTTCCTTGACCTGACGTGCATGCGCGCCCAGTTGTACATCCCGGCTCGCATCGTCGGTCGCCGCGGCCGCACGAAGGTAGGCGTCGATGGGCACCTTTGAGTCGATGACAATCGTGGCGCCACCTGGCAGGCGCACGATCATGTCCGGTGTCTGGCGCCCGCCGTCGTCGGTGGTGGTCTGAACCTGCTCCTCAAAGTCGCAGTGTTCCAGCATGCCCGCCATTTCAACGATGCGTCGAAGTTGGACTTCGCCCCATCGCCCGCGGGCGTTGGGGGAGCGGAGCGCCTGCGAGAGGCCTTCGGTGGTCTTGCGCAGTTGTTCCTGCGTGACCGCGAGTCCGCTCAGTTGTGAGGTGACCGCGCGATACGAACCTTCGCGATCGCGGTCGGCCGAGGCGACCTGCGTCTGAACCTTGTCGAGTGTCTCCCGCATCGGCTTGAGCAGGGCCTCGGCCCGCTGCACAAAGTCCGATCGGTTGTCGCGCAGGGCGTCCTGGGACAACGAGGCGAACGAATCCTTCAGGCGGGCATGGCTGTCTTCGAGTGCCTGTCGCTGTTCGGCGGCGGCTCTGCGCGTGGCGTCGAGCTCCGCCGTCACGCGGGCCAGGTCCGCGACCAGGGGCTGGCGCTGCATCAGGAACCACACCGAGGCCGCCGCGGCCCCAAGGGCTCCACCCAGCACCAGAAACACCATCACATCCATCGTCAGAGGTTATAAGCTCCCGGCGTGACACACGAGGTCACTCCCCGTGTCGCCGCGTTTGATCGCCTTCGAGGATTGATTATCGTCCTGATGGCCGTCGACCACGCGAGCTATTTCATCGCGCGTGTACACCCGCTCGAAATCTGGTCCACGCCGCCCCCGTATTACGCCGATACCGTGGCGTTCCTCACACGCTGGCTGACGCACCTGTGCGCGCCGGGGTTCTTCATGTTGATGGGCATCGGCATCATCTATTTTGCGGAGAGCCGGGTGGCGGCGGGATGGACCGCCGGGCGTATCACCCGGTTTCTTGCGACCCGCGGCGCCGTGTTGCTCCTGGTGCAGCATGTCCTTGAGAATCCCGCGTGGTTGATGGGCACGCTGTCTATCGATCCGGCGGTCGAGGCCACGATGCCGATGGTGCCGGGGCCGGGGGGTGAGGTGATGCTGGGGTTCGCGGTGTTGAGCGCCCTCGGTGTCGCGATGATCGGGGGCAGTGTGTTGTGGCGCGCCAACACCATGGCGCTCACTGCCGTGACCCTGCTGGTCCTTCTCATCAGTCGGGACATCGCGCCTGATCCGGCGTCGGCTCTTGATCCCCGGTCCGTGTGGATGCAGCTGTTGTTTGTACCGGGTCGCACCGGCCTGCTGCAGAACCTCTACCCGTGGGTGCCGTGGCTGTTTCCCATGCTGGCTGGTTTGACGATCGCCCGAATCATCCGCACGAACGCCGCGTCGATGGCCGGAGGCCTCCTCTGGCGCGGAATCTTTTTGCTTGGGATGTTTGTGATTGTCCGGTGGCTGGGTGGTGATCCCCATCCACCCGCCGGTGGTCTGATCGGCTGGCTCACCGTCACGAAGTACCCGCCGAGCTGGGCGTTTTTTCTGCTCACGCTGGGGATCAATCTCGTGCTGCTGTCCGCCCTTGCGCGATGGCCGGCACACTGGCTGGCGCCACTTGAGGTGTTCGGTCGTACGCCGTTCTTTTTCTACCTGGCACACCTCTGGATATTCAGCGCGGTGAGCTGGTTTTTCCCGATGGGGACGTCATTCGGTGTGATGTATCTGGTGTGGGCGGTCGTTGTGGCCGCGCTGTATCCGATGTGCGAGCGTTACGCGCAGTTCAAGTTCTCGCAGCCCGCCACGTCGCTCTGGAGGCTGTTTTAAGACGTCGGGTGTCTTTTTCTGCTTACGCCTGGAACGAAAAAGACACCCGACGTCATTTCCCCAGCAGCGCTTTGACGCGCGCCTGCGCGAGTGCGCGCACGGTGTCGGGCAGGGGCGCATCGGCGGCCGTGCGGCACAGGCCGGTGGTCTTGCGGAAGTCCTCGATTACCACCGCGCAGCGGTCACAGGAGGACGCGTGCCGTTCGATGGCCTCACAGGTGGCTGCGCCAAGGTCGCCGTCCAGATAGGCGGAGATCTGTGCGAGCAGCGACTCACACGTGACGCTCATCGGGTCGCCTCCAGGGATTCGCGCAGCATCACGCGGGCGCGGTGCAGCCGTGTCTTGACGTTGTCTTCGGTCATTCGTGTCACTTCCGCCACTTCCCGCGTAGAGAGTCCTTCCATTTCGCGAAGGATGACGATCATCCTGTATGCCGGTGGCAGCTTCGCCAGCGCCGCCCGCAATTCACGGCCCAACCACGCGTTCATCGCGAGGTCATCCGGGCCCTTGGACGAGGCCGCCACGTCGCGGACCTGATGGGCGTGTCCATCGGTGCGGTCGGTCTCGGCCTGATCCAGCGACTCCACCCGCGCGGGTTCGTCCACACGTTTGCGTCGTTTCATCAGACAGGCGTTGCGAACCGTCCGAAACAACCACGTGCGAAACGCCGACGGGTCCTTGATCGTGCCCACGTGTTTGTACGTTCTGATGAGCGCGTCCTGCATTACGTCCTCGGCGTCGTGGGCGTGCCCACAGACGAGCAGGGAGAACCGATATGCGACCTGTTGCGCGCGCATCAGGAGCTGTTCCATCGCCACCTCGTCGCCGCCCGCGGCCGCTTTAACAAGAGGTGAATAAGGATCCGGCGCCTCATCCGCACTGGAGAGATGCGGCGTTTCCGGTTTGGTGACACTCACCCGGTCATCTTAGGCCCCTGTCACCTTTTT
>CAYRGW010000165.1:0-4603 GCA_964423815.1 uncultured Solibacteraceae bacterium
ATCGCCGGGCATCACGGGTGCCGCTGGCGCTGCGGCCGCGGGCGGTCCGTCGATGCCGCCAACCACCGAGCTGCCGAATCCACCGGAGTTGCCCATGACCGCGAGGGCCAACGAGCCGAGCATGAACAACACGCCAAGAATTGTGGTCGCGCGCGTCAGCACCGTGGCGCCCGCGCGGGCGCCAAAGGCCGCCTGGCTGCTGGAGCCGCCGAAGGCTGCGGCGATGTCGCCACCCTTGCCCTGCTGCAGGAGGACCACCACCAGCAACAGGAGGCACACGACGATGTAAAGGGTCAGGAATACGTAGAACAGCATAAGAGCAGGATTATAGCCCGTTTTGGACGATGGACGCGAAGGAGCGGGCCTCGAGGGAGGCGCCGCCGACCAGGGCGCCGTCAACGTCTTCCAGGCCAATGAGTTCGCGGATATTTTCCGGTTTGACCGACCCCCCGTAGAGGATGCGGCACTGGTCGCCGTTGGCGCCCCCGAACCACTCACGGAGGCGTTTCCGGATGTGGGTGTGGGCCTCGCCGGCCTCGGCCGCCGTGGCGTTTTTGCCCGTGCCAATCGCCCAGACGGGTTCGTAGGCCAGGATCAGGGCCGCAATCTGATCGCCGGTGGACCCGTCCAGCCCCGCCTTGAGCTGGCGGTCGAGCACGGCCAGGGTGTCGCCGCGCTCGCGCTCTTCAAGCGTTTCGCCAATACAGACGACGGGAATGAGTTCGGCCTGGCGGGCCGCGTTGAGCTTGCGGTTCACCCATTCGTCGGACTCGCCAAACAGCTTCCGACGTTCCGAGTGCCCGATGATCACGTAGTCGGCACCGGCGTCCTTGAGCATGGCGCCGCTGATCTCGCCGGTGAACGCGCCCTGTCGTTCGAAGTACAGGTTCTGTCCGGCGATGCAGATCGTGGCGACCCGCGCGGTTTCTGCGGCCGCCGCGATCGCGGTGAACGGTGGCGCGATGATGACCTCGACGTCCGAGGCTTTCAGCTGTTTGGAGAGGGCCGCAAATTCACGGATCCACGCGACGGTTTCAAGCACCGTCTTGTGCATCTTCCAATTGGCGGCGAAGACGGGAATACGGGGCATGGGTCCTTCCCTGTGGCGAGCGGTCGTCAGGCCAGTGCGGCCACGCCCGGCAGCACCTGGCCACCGAGAAATTCCAACGACGCCCCACCACCCGTGGAGATGTGTGTCATGCGATCTGCCACGCCGGCCATCGCGACGGCGGCAACGGAGTCCCCGCCACCAATGATCGTGGTGCCATCGACGTCGGCCACCGCGGCGGCGACCCCCATCGTGCCCGCGGCGAACGGCTTCATCTCGAACACCCCCATCGGGCCGTTCCAGACAACGGTTTTTGCCGCGGCGATGATTTCCCGATAGTGCGCGATCGTCTTGGGGCCGATATCAAGCCCCATGTCCTGACCAATCGATCCGTTGGTGTGAATCGACGGGGGATCAATGTCAATCGTACGTGTGGGCGCGTCCGCGGCGAACTTCGGCGCAACGACGTGGTCAAGGGGCAGTTCCAGACGGACGCCCATCTCTTTGGCGCGCGCGTCGAGGGCAAAGGCCGTGTCCACCAGGTCGGCTTCCACCAGTGACGTGCCGGTGTCGATGCCACGCGCCTTGAGGAATGTGTAGGCCATCGCGCCGCCAATCAGGAGTGCGTCGACTTTGCCGAGCAGGTTCTCAATCACCTCAAGTTTGTCGGAGACTTTTGCGCCGCCGAGAATCGCGACAAACGGGCGTTCGGGATCGTTGAGGGCCTTACCGAGGTAAGTAACCTCTGCGTCCATCAACAGGCCCGCCGCCTTGTGGGCCATGTGATGGGTGATGCCTTCGGTGGAGGCGTGTGCGCGATGCGCCGCGCCAAACGCGTCGTTGACGTACACATCGGCGAGCGCTGCGAGGGACTTCGCGAACGCCGCATCGTTGGCCTCTTCTTCCTTATGGAAGCGAAGGTTCTCGAGCAGGATGACGCCGCCGGGGTTCGCGGCAATCACGTCCGCCGCCGCAGGGCCGATGCAGTCAGGCGCAAAAGCCACCGGTCGTCCGAGCAGTGTTGCCAGATGTGTGGCGACCGGCCGCAGGGTGAACTCCGGGTTTGGTTTGCCCTTGGGACGTCCGAGGTGTGACGCGAGGATGACCGTCGCCCCCGCCTCAAGGGCGGCCTTGATGGTGGGGACCGCCGACGTGATCCGGGTGTCGTCGCCGATCTGGCCGTCTTTGATCGGCACGTTGAAGTCCACGCGCATGAAGACGCGTTGTCCCTTCAGCGTGAGGTCCCGGAGCGTTTTCATCGTCGTCCTTCCTTACAGACCCTTGGACGCCATGAACCGCAGCAGGTCAACGCAGCGGCTTGAGTAACCCCACTCGTTGTCGTACCAGGCCATGACCTTGGCAAAGTTGCCGTCCTGCACCTTGGTGTACGCGGCATCAAGCATCGCCGAGTGCGGGTTCCCGCGGAAGTCGATCGACACCAGCGGCGCCGTGACGTATTCAAGGATGCCCTTGAGTGGACCGTCGGCCGCCGTCTTGAACGCCGCGTTGAGTTCCTCGGCCGTCGCGTTTTTCTCGAGGATGGCGTTGAGGTCCACCACCGAGACGTTGGGCGTGGGGACACGCATCGCGATGCCGTCGAGCCGGCCCTTGAGGGCGGGGAGCACTTCGCCGACCGCGCTGGCCGCGCCGGTGGTGGTCGGGATGATCGACAGGGCCGCCGCGCGTGCCCGGCGCAAATCCTTGTGCGGCAGGTCGAGCAGGTTCTGGTCGTTGGTATACGCGTGGACGGTGGTCATCCAGGCGCTCTTGATGCCAAACGACTCGTGCAGCACCTTGGCGACCGGCGCCAGGCAGTTGGTCGTGCACGACGCGTTGGAGATGATCTGGTGTTTGGCCGGGTCGTAGGACTCGTGATTGACGCCCATGACGACCATGACGTCCGGCTTGGTCGCCGGGGCCGTGATGATCACCCGCTTGGCACCCGCCGTGATGTGTTTGGCGGCATCGTCCCGCTTGGTGAAGCGGCCGGTGCCCTCAAACACGACGTCAACGCCCAGGTCCTTCCAGGGCAGTTGCCCGGGGTCCTTTTGCGCCAGGACCTTGAAGGAGTCCCCGTCGACCGAAATCGTGTCCCCTGTGGCGGTGATGTCCGCCTTCAGGTTCCCGAGCAGTGAGTCGTATTTGAGCAGGTGCGCCAGGGTGGCCGCATCCGTCAAGTCATTCACTGCGACGATGTCGATCTCGTCGTATGCCATGGCCGCACGCATGATGTTGCGGCCGATTCGTCCAAACCCGTTGATGCCGACCTTGATCGCCATAGCAGGGCATTTTACTTATATTCTCCTTGTCGTGTACGTCCTGTATTCGCTAGCCATCGTGTTACTCGCGGTGGTCTTGTCCCCCTGGTTTGTCTACCAGGCCCTGCGCTACCGCAAATACGTCGGCAGTGTCGGGCAGCGGATGGGCGTGCTGCCGGTGTCGTTTAACCTCGACGGGGACCCGTCGATCTGGATTCATGCGGTGTCGGTGGGGGAGGCCCTGACCGTCCGGTCCCTGCTGCCGGACCTGCGAAAGCAGTATCCCGACCTGAAAATATTTCTGTCCACGACCACCATGACGGGCCAGCAGATTGCCCGGGAGCGGCTGACCGAGGTGGACGCCGTCTTTTATTTTCCCTTTGACCTGCCGTTTTTTGTGAACCGGACGATGCGGCTGGTGCGGCCGCGGCTGTTCATCATGATGGAGACCGAGATCTGGCCGAACCTGCTCCGGGCCTGCCGCCGGGAGGGTGTCCGGACATTGATGGTGAACGGGCGGATTTCGGCACGGTCGTATCCGCGGTATCGGATGGCGCGCGGGTTTTTCCGGACGGTGCTGGCCAACGTGGACCGCTTCTGCATGCAGAGCGACGAGTCGGCGCGCCGCATCATTGATATTGGGGCCGATCCGGCGCGGGTGAGTGTCACTGGCAGCCTCAAGTTCGAGTCACTGGAGTCACCGGGGGCGGCGGCCGGTCGCGGGGCGGGCCGGGTGCTGCGGTTTTTCCGGGTGCCCGATGGGCGACCGGTGTTGCTCGCGGCGAGCACACTAAAAGGTGAGGAGCCGGCCGTCCTGTCGGCGTTTGCGGCCGTGCGTCGCACACACCCGACGTCGCTGCTGATCATTGCGCCGCGCAAACCCGAGCGGTTTGGTGAGGCGGAACGGCTGGCGCGTGCCGAGGGGTTGCGTGTGGTGCGCCGGACCGATCTGGTGGTGGACGGCGAGCCGCAGGCTGATGTGGTGATTCTCGACACGATTGGCGAGCTCGCGCATCTGTTCCAGGTGGCGACGGCGGTGTTTGTGGGCGGCTCGCTGGTGGACCACGGCGGGCACAACATTCTGGAGCCGGCGGTGCACGGCAAACCGATTGTGTTCGGGCCGCACATGTCGAACTTTGCGGAGATCGCGGCGGCGTTTCTCGACGCGGGTGCCGCGATTCAGGTAGCCGACGCGGGCGAGTTGTCGGCCGTGTGGGCGCGGCTGGTGGGTGACGCGTCGGAGCGCGCCCGGTTGGGGGCGTCGGCGCGGGCGATTGTGGAGTCCAATCGCGGCGCG
>CAYRGW010000166.1:0-4438 GCA_964423815.1 uncultured Solibacteraceae bacterium
GGCTCGTCCACCACGGCCCGCACCCCCGCGGCCTCCGGGGTTGCTCACGTTGCCGTAATAAAACGTCTCCCACTTGTGCTTCGCGCGAATCTGCTCGGTCACAAACGGGAACCACTCGTTTTTCATCATGTTCATGATGAAGTCGCTCGTGTTCGGGTTGAGCGGCGGCGAGTAGGTGAGGTGGTAGCCGTGGGTGGACCCGTCCGACGTGTGCAGGTCCATGCCGACATACGGGTTGTAGTCGTTCCAGAGTTTGACGAACGCGCGACCTTCCGGCGTTTCCAGCTTCATGAAGTCGCGGTTGATGTTGATGTTCTGCCCGTTGCCGCGGGTGCCCATGCCGTTGATCGGACCGTTCTGACGCGGGCGGTTGCGCAGGCCGTACCGTTCATTGCCGTCGGCGTTGAAGATCGGCGTGATCAGGAACACCATCGACTGGAGCCACTCGGCGTGTTGTCCCTGCGCAAACTCGCGCAACAGGATCAGTGTGGACTCTTTGCCTTCCACTTCACCGGCGTGAATGTTGCCCTGGATGTGCACGCGCAGTTTGCCGCTCGCCAGCACCGACGCGGCCGACGCGTCCTTGAGGCCCGTGCCCACCACCGCCAGCGGCATCGATCGGCCCTCCGACGTGGTGCCGTAGCTGGTCATGTGAATGAGTGGTGACGCCTTGTCCACCGTCTCCATGAACGTGACGACCTCGGCATAGGTGGACGTGGACTTGAAGTCCGACGCCTCCGCCGCAGTCTTTAACGTGGCCAGGTTCACGGGTTGCTGGGCCTGAACGGCAAACACCGGAATCACGAGCACCAGCAGCAGGGCGGAGGAGAGTCGTCGCATGGCCACGATTATAATCGCGGGTGCATGCGCCTGCCGGTTTCCTTCTGCGGAGCAAGTGTCCTTCTGGTGGGGATGCTGCTGCCGAGTGCCGGATGCAGTGAGGAGCAGGCGCCGCCCCCGCCACCGCCCTGGATACTCCTGGTCACACTCGATACGACCCGGGCAGACGCCATGAGTTCGACGCTGACGCCGGCCTTTGAGGCGGTCGCCCGAGCCGGTCGTCGCTTCACCCGAGCCCATGCGACCGTGCCCGAGACGTTGCCGTCCCACACGTCCATGATGACGGGCCTGTATCCGGGTGGCCACCAGATCCACGAGAACGGTCGTTTCCTCTCGACGAGCCAGACCGTGCTGGCGGGGGAACTGAAGAAGGCCGGTTACACCACCGGAGCCGTCGTGTCGGCGTTTGTGCTCGCCAAACGGTTCGGCCTCGCTCGTGGATTTGATGTGTACGACGATGAGATGCCGGAGGGGGCGAGTGAGCGTGATGCCGCCGCCACCACCGACCGTGCGATCGCCCACGTGAAGACACTCGGTGCCGACACACCGGCGTTCCTCTGGGCACACTACTTCGACGCACACGCCCCGTATACGCCACCCGCCGCGCATCTGACCGCCGCCGGGGGCCGGCCGTATCTGGGCGAGGTCGCGTTTGTCGACGCACAGATGGGCCGGCTGATCACCGCGTTCACGGCCGCCGCCGCAGGGGCTGGACGAGAGGCTGCGGTCATCGTCACGAGTGACCACGGTGAAGGCCTGGGCGACCACGGCGAGGCCCAACACGGCAATCTGGTGTATCAGTCGACGATGCATGTGCCGCTGGTGATGTCCGGGCCGGGTGTTTCCGCCGGAGAGGAAGACACACCGGTCAGCACCCGGCGGGTCTTTCACACAATCATGGATTGGGCGGGCCGGGCGTCACCTGAGTCCCTGCGCGCTCCGGCCATCGCGCCAGAGGTCGTGCTTGGCGAAGCCATGAAGCCGTACCTGCAGTACGGCTGGCAGCCACAAATCATGGCCGTGGACGGCACACAGAAGGCGATCCTCGCCGGACGGACCGAGGTCTACGACCTAGCGACGGATCCGGGCGAAACAACCGACCTCAAGACGGCGGCGACGCTTCCCGCCTCGATTCGCACGGCGATGGACGACTACCCGGTGCCGTCGCTTGCCGCGCCGGCGGCGGCCCCGTCGGTGCTGGACGCCGAGGCGAAGCAGAAACTCGCCAGCCTTGGCTACGTCAGCGCCACCGCCACACCCGCCGTCCGCAAGGATGCGCCGCGTCCCGTCGACATGGCGCATCTGTTCCCCGTGATCGACGAGGCGTCGGGCCTCTTTGTGCAGCAGCGGTATGCGCAGGTGATCCCGCTGCTCCAGAAAATTCTCAAGGCCGACCCGAATCATCTTGATGCCACGATGCGGCTGGCGACGGCGCACTCGGCGTTGGGCCAGGACGGGCAGGCGCTCGCGGCCTTCACACGCGCGCAGACGCTTGCGCCGGAATCGCAGGACGTGACCCTGTATCTCGCGTTGCACCACGCGAAGGGCGCGCGCTGGCCCCAGGCCGTGCCGTTGCTTGAAGCCGTTCTCGCGAAGACCCCTGAACGTCTTCCCGCGCTTGAGACGTTGGCCATGTTGCGCGAGCGGGAAGGCAACAGGGCGGAGAGTCTGGCGTTGTTCCGCCGGGTGTTTGCCCTGCGGCCGCCCACCGGCGTGGAGGCGATGCGTTTTGGGCAGCTCGCGATGTCGCTCGGGCAGACCGATCAGGCGATCTGGGCATTTGAACGTGCGCGTGCCGCACAGGGTCGGGCGTTTGTGGGCGACCTCGAACTGGGCGTCCTGTACCTTGCCGCCAAACGCCTCACCGAGGCCCGCGACGCTCTCGACCGCATCCCCTCGTCGCATCCCGACTATCCGATGGTGTTATTCAAACGTGCGCAGGTCAGTGTGTTGCTGAATGAGCCGGACAAGGCGGATCGCATCGCCGCCGCAAAACGTGGCGCCGACGCCACCACACGACCGCTGATTGCCAATGAAAGGTTGTTCCGATGACTGTGCGACGCCTCAGTGTCGTTTTTGCCTTGTGCCTCGTCGTGGGTGTGGCGGCGCAGCAACCGCCGGCCGCCACCAATCCTGAACTTGCGGCGCTGATCAACCAGGCCCAGGGCGTACGCGCCAACGACTGGGCGCCGATCCTCGCCGGTCTGGATCGCATCAATCGCGCGAGTCTCGACCTCGACGATCAGGTGGATTACGACCTGCTGCGCTCACACGCGCGCACACGTCAGTGGGAGCAGACCGAGCTGCGCCAGTGGGAGGTCAACGCCGCCGGAGTGATCAGCGTCGGTGCCGTCAGCGGGTTGTTCCTGCGTGATGGCGCCCTGCCCGAGGTGAACGTCCGGTCCGCCATTGCACAACTGAAGGGGCTGGCCGACACGATCAAGGCCAATCGTGATCGCCTGACGACCCCCGCGCGCACCTGGACGGAGAACGCGCAATACCAGGCGTATTACGCCAGGCAGATGCTGGAGAAAGAGGTGCAGTCGCTCGAGATTGCCAACGCGGCATTGCGGGCCGAGTTTCTGGCGGCCGCCAAAGCGGCGGTGCCGGTGATCGAGGAACACGAGGCGTGGCTGGAAAAGGTCCTGCTGCCGCGCTCCACTCGTCCGCCGACGTGGACACCGGCGCAGATTGAGTTCTACCAGTTCGTGCATGAACAACTCGACGACTACGGCGTGGACGCGATGATTCGTGTGGCCGAGGCCGAGGACAAAAAACTCTGGTCGGAGATGGAGGCGCTGGCGAAGCGGATCCATCCGTCGGGTGACCTGCGCACGGTGTGGGAAGTCATGAAAAACGAAGCGCCACGATGGGAGGAAGTGATCCCCATGGCGCAGAAATATGTGGACCTGGCCAGCGACTGGCTGCGTGGTCCCGGCCAGCACGTGGTGACGATTCCCGACTACCTCCGGTACGGCGCGCGCCTGTCACCGCCGATGGCGCGCCGGACGTTGTCATTTGGCGGCGCCACGTCGGGACCAACGATTGACGGCCGACAGTCCGGCTTCTACATCCTCACGCCGCTCGAAGATCGGCTCACACCCGAGGAGAAGCTGAGCCGCCTCAAGTCCTACAACCCGTACTGGACCCACGTCATTTCGTACCACGAGTGGCTGGGCCACACGGTGCAGATTGCGTCGGCGCGGGCCAACGTCACACGCCCGATGCGCCGGATGTACAACAGCAGCTACTTCAGCCAGTCGTGGTCGTTTTATCTCGAGAAGTTGTTCGAGGACGAAGGGTACTTCGACACGTTGCCGCACATGGAGAATCTCAAGACGCAGATGGCGCGCCGGCAGATGCGCATGTGGCGGGTGCAGCGCATCCTGACGAAGTTGAAGATGGCCAAGGGGGAGATGACGTTTGATCAGGCCGTGCAGGCCTACATCGACCGCATCGGCATGGAGCCCGGCAACTCGTTCATCGAGGTCCAGCGTGACTCGCAGTCCCCGTCGCCGCCCGGACGCGAGATCATCGGCGAGCTGATGATCCTCAAGTTGCGCGACGAAATCCAGAGCGCCAAGGGCCCGGCCTTTTC
>CAYRGW010000167.1:0-4389 GCA_964423815.1 uncultured Solibacteraceae bacterium
ACGTTTGACCCGGGTGGCCGCATCGGCCAGATTCACTGGCGCATCAACTGGTAACGCCAGCACGTTAACCTCGCGTTAACGACTCGACCGGACCCGGGTGGGACATGTTCCCACCCGGGTCTTTTTTTAGCTTCCGCACACTTCCACCTTCCAAAACCCGCCACTCACACCGACTCCGTTGACGCCCCTGTGGGCCGACCACAGGCTGGACGTGTCGCACTCCCGTGCGACAGGAGGTCAATTGAGTCCAATGTTCGATCGGTGTGTGCGGTTCATGTTCGTGGTACTTCTGCTGACAGGCGTCAGCACCTCTGCCTTCGCGCAGAGTTCGTCCACCTCGTCGTTGTCCGGCGTGGTGGTGGATACGGACGGAGGCGCCATTCCCGGCGCCACCGTCGTTGTCAAAAACAATGGCACCGGTGTGACGGTGGAAGCCGTCAGCAATGCGTCCGGTCAGTTCTCGTTTCCCGGACTTGATGCCGGGACCTACACCGTCACCGTGTCGCTGACCGGGTTCAAGACATTTGTCGCCAGCGACGTCCGCCTGCTGACCGCGCGCCCGGGCAGTGTCACGGCCAAACTTGAAATTGGCGCGTTGTCGGAAACCATCGAGGTGAAGGCGAGCACCGAACTGGTGCAGACGCAGTCACCGTCGGTGACCACCACGTTGTCCGCCGAGCAATTGACGGAACTCCCGTTGGTCTCACGCAACGCGTTGTACTCGGTGGCCATGCTGCCGGGTGTCTCCACCACGGGAGGCCCGCGAGGCGCCCTCATCAATGGCCTGCCGAACAACACGGTCAACATCACGATTGACGGTGTCGGCGCAGGCAACATGCTCCAGTCCACCGACGGGTTCTTTTCGATGGTCACACCGCGCATGGACGCGGTCGAGGAAATCACGGTCACCGGTGCGGTGCCCGGCGTGGGCGCGGGCGCGGGGTCGACGCAGATTGCGTTCGTCACGCGGTCCGGATCGAACCAGTTCGAATCGAGCCTCTATCACTACTGGCGCGATCCACGGTTCAACTCGAACTACTACTTCAACCAGATCAATGACCTGGAGAAAAACGATGTCGTCGCACATCAGTACGGCGGCCGACTTGGTGGCCCCGTCGTGTTGCCGGGCCTTGACGGCCGCGGCAAGGCGTTCTTCTTCCTGAACATGGAACACTTCTACCAGCCGTCGTCGGTGACGCGCACACGGTCGATCCTCAACGACACGGCGCGCGCGGGCATCTTCACCTATGACCGCACGGTCGGCGGCGTGATCACACCGCAGCAGGTGAACCTGCTCGCACTCGCGACAGCCAACGGCCAGCTCGCGACCACAGACCCGACCGTGGCGTCGATCCTGTCGCGGATTCATGCGGCCACGCAGGCTTCCGGCACGGTCAATACGACGGCGAACCGCAACACGCAGAACTACGTGGTGCAGTTTGAGGGCAAACTGAACCAGTTCGCGCCCACGGGCCGAATCGACTACAACGTCACCGACCGACACCGCCTGACCGGCACGTACTACTGGCAGCGGTTCCTCAACAACAGTGACTTCCTCAACAACGCGGAGCCACGGTTTCCCGGATTTGTGAACAACGGCGAGCAGAACTCGTACCGCACCACCGGATCGCTCAGTTTGCGGTCAACGCTCTCGCAGAACCTTGTGAACGAGTTCAAGGGCGGCTGGCAGTGGTCACCCAACGACTTCTTCGCCAACATCAACCCGTCGATGTTTGAGGACCAGGGCGGCTACGCGCTCTCCTTCCCGAACATCTCGGGCACAGCGCTGACCAGTGCGTCCACACGCGTCAATTCGGCGCCGCGGAACACGACCACCTGGAGCATCACCAACGACCTGAGCTGGCTGCGCGGCGCGCACAGCATCACGGTCGGCGGATCGTTCTCCGGTGTGCACAACCGGACCAACAGCTACGATGCCGCGTCCAATCCGATCCTCGGGTTCGACAACACCAACGACCCGGCGGCCGGCATGTTCAACGCCACCAACTTCCCGGGCGCGTCGGCGACGCAGCTGGCGGATGCCCGCGCGTTGTACGGTCTGCTGACCGGACGTGTGACGGCGATCAACGCCACCGCGCGCCAGGATGCGGCGACCGGCAAATACGTGTACCTCGGCGACCTGACGCAGAAGGCGCGGCAGTACTCGATGGCCGCGTACATCTCCGACTCGTGGCGCGTGACGCCGACCCTCACGTTGACCGGCGGTCTCCGCTGGGACGCGCAGTTGCCCTTCACCGCCGTCACCAACACGTTCTCGACCTCCACGATGGAGGACCTGTGTGGCGTGTCGGGCCTGGGCAACGGGGTGGGCGGCCGTGCCTGCAACCTGTTCATGCCGGGGACGCTGACGGGCAAGCCGCAGTCGTTTTATCAGGCGTTCACGCCCGGCACCAAGACGCACAACAGCAACTGGACCGACATCGGCTACAACGTCGGCATGGCCTGGAGGCCGAATGTGCAGAGCGGCATGCTCCGCACGATTCTCGGCAACCCGGATACGGCCACACTGCGCGCCGGATACTCGATGACGTACAACGTGGAGCGGTTTGACCGGTTTACGGGCAGCGTCGGCGCCAACCCTGGTGGCACCATCAGCGCCAACCGGAACGCCACGACCGGCTTCTGCCTCGTGTGCGCAGGTGAATCCTGGCCGTTGTTGTTCAGCCAGACGAGCCGCCTCGGCGCGCCGGCGTTCCCGGATGCGCCCGTGTATCCACTGGCCGCAACCACCGCGCAGGCGATCCAGATCTTCCAGCCGGAGTTGCGCACCCCGCGGGTGCACTCGTACTCCGTGGGTTTCCAGCGCGCATTGGGTGATGACGCAGCGATCGAAGTCCGGTACGTCGGCAACAAGAGCCTGTACGCCTGGGCTGAAGAAAACTGGAACGAACGGACGATCTTCGAAAACCAGTTCGTGGATGAGTTCAAGCTGGCCCAGGCGAACCTGCGCGCCAACCTCGCGGCCGGCCGCGGCGCCACGTTTGCGTACACCGGGGAAGCCGGGACGTCCCCGCTGCCGATTCACCAGGCGTATCTCAGTGGACGGTCCGGCGCGGACGTCACCAACCCGGCGCGGTACACCGCAAGCCAGTACGCCAACTCAGCGTTCCTGGCACGTTTATCCGCGATCAATCCCGATGTGCCCGGCGCGGCCGGCGCCATCGACACGACGGCGTTCCGCGCAAACGCACTGGCAGCGGGCCTGCCGGCCAACTTCTTCGTGCTCAACCCGAACGCGGGTGGCGCGCAGGTGGTCACCGACCGCAACGGATCGCGTTACAACAGCCTGCAGGTGGAACTGCGGCGGCGTCTGTCGAAGGGACTGTTGGCCTCGGCCAGCTACACCTACGGCATCAGCAAGACCCTGAGCAACGAGACCATCCGCCTCGATCGGTTCGAAGTGGACAACACCCAGGTGCCGCACGAGTTCAAGGCGCAGTGGACGTATGAACTGCCGGTCGGCCGCGGCCGACGCTTCGGCACGGACCTGCACCCGATTGTCAACGGCCTGATCGGCAACTGGGAGTTCTCGGGCAACGCCCGGGTACAGAGCCAGCGGTACCGCATCACCAACGCGAAGCTGGTCGGCATGACGCAGGATGAGCTCCAGAAGGAGTTCAAGATCCGGATCTTCCGATCCACCGAGGGCACCACGAGTGTGTTCAGCATGCCGCAGGACATCATCGACAACACCCGTCGCGCCTACAGCACGGATGTGACGTCGGCGACCGGGTACAGCGCGCTTGGTGTGCCCTCGGGCCGCTACATCCGTCCGGCCGACGGCGACGGCTGCATCAACTTCTATCGCGGCGATTGCAATGCGCCGGACATCAACCTGAACGGACCGCTCTTTACGCGCGTGGACATGCGCGTCAAGAAGTCGTTCCCGTTCCTGAGCCGCGGCAACGTCGAACTCACGTTCGAGTTGCTGAACGCCTTCAACAACATCAACTTCAACCACGCCCTTAATCCGGGCAGCGGCGCCGCCATCTTCCAGGTGACGAGCGCGTACACCGACATCAATACAACGTTTGATCCCGGTGGTCGTATCGGCCAGATCGTCTGGCGCATCAATTGGTAATCATGTGACCCACATGTCTGTGCAGACAAAGGGGTAATTTCGCATACTGGGTCAGGGGTGTGACACTCACGTGTTGCACCCCTGACGTTCGTCACGCGCCCGCATACTCCCCCACCCTCGATATGTTTTGACTGCGTTCGTTGCCGTCTCCTACAGTGTGAATGTTCGGGACCTTTACAAAGGTGTTGCTGTATCGACATCTGCGTCTTGGCCCGGATTTTTGGAGGATGAGCAATGACTGTCCGTTTCGTTCGTGTACTACTGTCCGCCCTGCTGCTGCTCGGCGT
>CAYRGW010000168.1:0-4319 GCA_964423815.1 uncultured Solibacteraceae bacterium
GGCGGAGCCGAGCCAGCGCTCGCCCAACGCCGCCATGTTGGCGTCGTTGTCCACGCGCACAGGCGCGGCCAGCCGCGCCTCAGCCAGTTCACGCAGCGGCACATCCACCCACCCGGGCAGGTTGACCGCGTTGATGACACGGCCGGACTTCACATCGGTCATGCCCGGCGCGCCGATGCCGACGGCATACAACTTCGAGCGCGCGCGGCGGGCCCGCCGAAACACCTCGTCCACCGCGGCATAAATCTGATCCAGCGTGGCGGTACCCGACGAAGAGTCAGTGGGTTCCTGGTGGCGGGCCAGCACCTTGCCCTGCAGGTCGGTCAGCGCCACACGCATCGTGCGCGAACCGACGTCAACACCCACCAGATACCCGAACTCGGCGTTGAACTGGAGCATGATGGGCGGCCGGCCGCCCTTGGACGTGCCGATGCCCACCTCGTGGAGCAGCCCCACTTCGTGCACCAGATCTTCGACCAGCGCGGAGACGGTCGGCGGGCTGAGGCGCGTCTTTTTGGCCAGATCGGCACGCGACATCGGGCCGGAACGGCGGACAGCCTCCAGTAAACGCTGCCGGTTGAGTCGGCGCGTGTTGAGGGTCCCGCCCTCGCTGCCAGTCCCAAAATCCACGGGAATCGTCACAATTGAAGATGTCCGGCTTAGTTCACCTAATTAACAAAGTGAAGACTATACACTTTCACTGACCAATGACCACCCGTGCTGCCAAGGGCCCGACCCGCACCCCAAAATCGCGCCCCACCCGCCGGCCGAGCGCCGGTGAGCTCCTGACCAGCCTCCGTCGGCGGAAGACCCTCCTGATCGTCCTGGCCATACCCCTCGTTCTGGGCGCCATCGTCATGGCCTACCTCTGGTCGACCTATGCGGCGCAGATTGACGCGCGGCTGAATGGCGAACAGCGCTCCATCCCGAGAATTTTCGGGCGCCGATTTGAGCTCAAACCCGGCAGCGGCCTGACCCCGCAACAGCTGGAGGAACGCCTGAACGATGTCGGGTATGCCCTGCGCGAGACCATTCAGGGCCCCGGGGAGTTCACGGTGGTCGAGACCACCATCAGGCTGCAGCCGCGCACTGAAAACAGCGCGATTGTGCGGGTCGAGTTCTCCAAGGGGGCGACCCCGGTGGTCGCCCGGATCATCGACGAGGCCACCAACAAACCCACAGGCGCCCTCACGCTTGAGGCCCCGATGCTTACGGCCTTCGCCTCGGGTGAAAAGCGCCGGTTCACGCCGCTCACCTCGATTCCTGAACGTATGCGCAACGCCGTGCTGGC
The DNA here is from genome assembly GCA_964423815.1 of uncultured Solibacteraceae bacterium. Lineage (GTDB taxonomy): Bacteria > Acidobacteriota > Vicinamibacteria > Vicinamibacterales > SCN-69-37 > SYFT01. The sequence continues at coordinate 1,292 of CAYRGW010000168.1, forward strand.
AATCGAAGACCGGCGTTTTTACGACCACCCGGGCGTGGATGTCATCCGGTCGGTCGGGGCCATCGTCACGAACCTGTTCGGCAACAAGGAATACCTGGTGGGCGGCAGCACGCTGACCCAGCAGATCGTGAAGAACACGTTCCTCACGCGCGAGCAGACGATGAAGCGCAAGTTGCAGGAGCAGTTGATGGCGCTGGTCCTGGAGTCGCGGCTGACCAAGGATCAGATCTTCGAGTTGTATCTGAACGACATGGTGCTCGGGCAGCGCGGTCCCTTCGCCATTCACGGCGTGGCGGAAGCCTCGCGCATTTTTTTTGGCAAGGACGTGAGAAACGTCTCGCTCGCCGAGGCGGCGACCATTGCCGGGCTGCTGCAGTCGCCCTCCCGTCTCTCGCCGTTCAGGAATCCTGAGCGCGCGATCGAACGCCGCAATGTGGTGCTCGCGGCAATGGTCGAGGCCGAGTACATCACCCAGGAAGAGGCGACCGCATCGAAGAGGGCTCCCCTGGGCCTTGCGGCGCGCGCGCTGGAAAACGAGGCGCCGTATTTTGTGGACTACGTGAGCCAGCAGGTGGGCGAACGGTACGCCGGCCTCTTTGAAAAAAATGCCTCGGTTGATGTCTACACGACGATCGATCTGCAGATGCAACGTATTGCGCAGGAAGCCGTCGGCGAAGGGATTGTGTCGCTCGACAAACAACTGGCCGCGCGCAAACGTAAAGGACAGGTGCAGGCGGCGCTGATTGCTGTCGACCCACGCACCGGAGACATTCTCGCGATGGTCGGCGGCCGGGCCTACAACCAGTCGCAGTACAACCGCGCCGTCACGACCCGTCGTCAACCCGGCTCGGTGTTCAAGCCGTTTGTGTATCTCTCGGCGTTTGAACACATGGTGGCGGAGGGGGCCAGCTCCCCCACCCCCGCGACGCAGATCCTCGACGAACCCACGATCTTCATGGACGGCGAAAAGCCCTACGAACCCGGCAACTACAACGACGAGTACGACGGGCCGGTCACCCTTCGCCGGGCGCTGGCGATGTCGCGCAACATTGTCGCGATCAAAGTGGCCGAGGAAGCCGGGTTTGAGCAGGTCGCCAACCTGTGGAAGAAGATCGGCGTGGGCACGCCGGCACGCCCCTATCCGTCGATCGCGCTGGGCGTGTTTGAAGCGTCCCCGCTCGAGATGGCGACGGCGTACACCATCTTCACGAACGGCGGTCGTCTGCGTCCTCTCCGCGCGTTGACCCGGATCGTCGAGGACGGCAAGACACGACAAGTCACCGCCGGCTCGACCAAGGAGATTGCCCGGCCGGATACAACCTTCCTTGTTACGAACATGATGCGGGCCGTGATGAACGAAGGCACCGGCGCGGGCGCGCGGTCACAGGGATTCCGCCTGAACGCCGCCGGCAAGACCGGCACCACCAACGATCTGCGCGACGCGTGGTTTGTGGGGTTCACCCCGGAACTGCTCACCGTGGTCTGGGTTGGATACGACGACAACCAGCCCGTCGGCCTGGGCGGTTCACAGGCGGCGCTGCCCATCTGGACGTCGTTCATGAAACGCAGTCTTGCGGCGCGCGGCGACCAGTCGTTCCAGGTGCCTGACGGCATCGTCTTCGCCGACATCGATCCGCTCAGCGGCCAACTCGCCGGTCCCTTCTGCCCCCGGACAATCTCTGAGGCCTTCCTCGAAGGCACCGAGCCGTGGGAGTTTTGCCACCTCCACCGGGATTGAGGATCGAGGATGGGGGATGGAGGATGGAGGATTGAGACATTGTGCTGATTCGTAACGCCACGGTCGTCACGCTGAACGACGCGTGGGATGTGGTGGAAGGCGATGTCCTGATCCGCGACGGGCGCATTGTGGCCGTCGGTGCGCTGCCGCCGGACACACGCGCGGACACCACGATTGATGCGCACGGCGGCTACGTGTTGCCGGGTTTCATCCAGACACACATTCATCTCTGTCAGACGTTGTTTCGTGGGTCCGCCGACGACCTGCCACTCCTCGCGTGGCTGAAACAACGCGTCTGGCCACTTGAGGCCGCCCACACCGATCACACCCTGCGCGTCGCCGCGCGTCTCGCCGCCGCCGAACTGCTCGCCGGCGGCACGACCACGGTGCTGACGATGGAGACGGTGCATGGGACTGATGCAGTGTGTGACGCGCTGGTGGACACCGGGCTGCGCGCCATTGTCGGCAAGTGCCTCATGGATATCGACGGCGACCAGCCGGCGCGGCTGAAACAAGCCGCACAGGCCGGCATCGACGAGACACTCGCGCTGCACAGGCGATGGCATGGCGCGGCGAACGGGCGTCTGCAGATTGCGCTCGCTCCCCGGTTCGCCATCTCGTGCACGCCGGCGTTGTTGCGACTGACGGCAGAGGCGGCCGATGCACATGGTTTGCTGGTGCATACCCATGCCTCGGAACAACGCGAGGAGGTCGAGGTCGTGCGCGCGGCGACAGGCCTCGACAACATGGCCTACCTGGCCAGCGTGGGTCTGGCCACGTCGCGGTTGTGCGCCGCACATTGTGTGTGGGTGACCGATGCGGAGCAGGCCATGATGGCGGAACGGGCGGTCAAGGTGCTCCACTGCCCCAGTTCCAACCTGAAGCTGGGCAGCGGCATCGCGCCGGTGCCGGAAATGCGACGGCGCGGCATCAGCGTGTCGCTGGGCGCCGACGGGGCCGCCTGCAGCAACACCCTCGACATGTTTCAGGAGATGCGCCTGGCCGCGACCCTGCAGGCCATGCGACTGGGTCCCGGGCACCTCACCGCCCGGGATGTGGTGGCCATGGCCACGCGGGAGGGCGCGCGGGCCTTGGGCCTGGAGGATCAGGTGGGATCGGTGGAGGTCGGCAAAAAGGCGGACCTCATCATCGTGAGCCGGGATGAGGCCCATCAACAGCCGGCGATCGATCCCTACACGACGCTGGTCTACGCCTCGCGCCCGTCTGACGTCCGATACACGCTGGTGGACGGCGAGGTGGTGGCGCAGGGCGGCCGCGCGGTCTGGGCGG
>CAYRGW010000169.1:0-4076 GCA_964423815.1 uncultured Solibacteraceae bacterium
CGTGGCTGGACGCGCTGAAGTCCCTCGACTTCGACAGGCTGTCGCGCAACGGCCAGGTCAACTACCTGGCAATCAAGCGTATGTGTGAGCAGCAGATTGCCCGCGCGAACTTTGTGGCGCCGACCAACATCCCGCGCAAGACCGACAACAGCGGCATCCCCGGTGCCGCGCGTGGCCGCGACGGACTGATTCTTGATCTCGCGGACGAGATGATTCCGTACACACCTGAGGAGCTCATCGAACTCGGCAACCGCGAGTTTGCGTGGACGGTCAAGGAGATGGAAAAGGCCGCGGCAGAACTGGGTTTCGGCGGCGACTGGATGAAAGCGCTGGAGCACACCAAGAACACCGCCGTGCCTCCGGGCACACAGCCCGAGATGATCCGTGACCTCGTGTATCACGCGGCCGACTACCTGATTCTCAACGACCTGATCACGGTGTCACCGGTCAACCGCGAAGCGCTGCGCATGGGCATGATGTCGCCCGAGCGCCAGCTCGTGAATCCGTTCTTCCTCGGCGGTTCGCAGATCACGGTGTCGTACCCGACCAACACCATGGAATACGACCAGCGCATCCAGAGCATGCGCGGCAACAACCCGGGCTTCTCCAACGCGACGGCCGGGCACGAGTTGATCCCGGGGCACAACTACACCGGCTACATGGGCCAGCGCCTGACGGGCCACCGCGCCAACCTCGGCATCAGCACACCGTTTTACGGCGAAGGCTGGCCGTTGTATTGGGAAACCCTCCTGTACGAAATCGGCTTCCACGACACGCCGGAGAAAAAGGTCGGCGCGTTGTTCTGGCGCATGCATCGCGCCGCGCGTATTGTCTTCTCGCTGAATTTCCACATGGGGCGCTGGTCGCCTCAGGAGGCGATCGACTTCCTCGTGAACGAGGTCGGCCACGAACGGGAGAACGCGACGGCAGAAGTGCGCCGCTCGTTCCAGGGCAACTACGGCCCGTTGTACCAGGCCGCCTATCTGCTCGGTGGCCTCCAACTGCGTGGCCTCAAGGCGGAACTGGTGGACTCGGGCCAGATGACGCTCAAGGACTTTCACGACGCGGTGGTGCTGCAGGGCTCGATGCCCTTCCCCTACACGCGCCTGGCAATCTCGAAGCTGCCGCTTACGCGCGACATGTCGCTCGATTGGAAGTTCTACGGAGAACTGAAGTAGGGCGGCGGCTTTAGCCGCGCCGGCGCGGCGGGCCTGAAGGCCACGCCCTACTCCTTGATCACCCATGTGCCGACGGCCTTGTCATGCCACCCTTGCCTCGCCGGCAGACCGTCTGGCGCGAGATCGTCGTTCTTCAGGATCCACAACACTCCGATGCCGAGTGCGACAAACGAGAGCACACCGGCCAGCGCGCGCACGATGGCGTCAGCCGCTTCGACCGGCGCGCCGGTGGTTTTGATCACCCTGAGTTTCATCACGATTCCGCCGACGGTCGTGCCCTTCCAGGTCCAGAACGCGATGAAATAGATCACCAGCAGCGGAAAGAAGAACTCGCTGTACCTCGGAAAGAACGTCCCCTCGAGTCCCTCATGTATGACGGCCACCAGGACGACGTCCAACCCGAAGGCCACCGCGCGTTCGAGAAACGTCGCGCGCACTGCGCCTGAAGGAGCAGCGGGCACCACCGTTGAATACACAGGCTCCGAGACGGGGAGCGGCGCAGGTGGTGGCGGTTCCACTGGCGGCACAAATGCAGGCGGAGGCGTAGGCGTGGGCGTCCTGGACGGAGACTCCTTGCGCCAGGCGGCGAGGAACGCCATGACCGCCGCCCCGAGGCCGAAGACACCGACCAGCCCCCACGCGACAAATCCGAGTACCGGCACCATGTAGGTCAACGTCAACAACGCAAACCCGAACACAAACGAGCGCAGCGCCAGCACGCGGCTCGACGGATCATCGGGCGCCATCAGGCTGTTGCCAATCCACCGGGCCACACCGACGCGACCCACCACGGCGGCGACAACCAGGGCGCTCAGGAAAAACGGAATCACGATGATGCCGACGATCGACACGGCCAGCAGCGCGGAGATCGGTGCCCACAGGAGCAACACCAGCAAGCCGACCAGGAATGTGCCGAAGGGCCGACGCGCCAACACATCCGCCGTCGCGCGCACCGGCTCGTGCAACAGCAGATTCACCAGCAGATACACGACGAAGAAACTGAAGATGACCGTCCAGACCCATCCGATGCTGGGCACGATCGGTCGTCCCCACAACAGACCCGTGGTCACCCATGGCGCCACCGATCGCATCCACTGGCCCAGCATGGCGTTGCCAATGACGATGTGCTCGCCGGCAAAAACGAAGTCTCCGGGCGCGTTGAGGGTCGTGCCGACGGTGACGACATCACGCCGGACCAACGCACCGGGCTCGATGTCGGCCTGACCACCCACCACGACAAACGCCCCGTCGATGATGGCGGTCGCCCCCAGGCGCGCGTTGCCCAGCACCACCACAAGATCCCCCCGGACGCGGCCCTCGACGCGGGCGTTGCCGAACACCACGGTCACGTCACCCGCCGTTTCGCCGGCGCGTAATGCGTAGTCCTGCCCGATCCGAAGCGCCGGACGCCGGTAGCGGTACGGCTCAAACTCGCGCGGTTCGTCCACGGGCTGTGTCTGAGCCGCGGGTGTCGGGGGTTGCGGTGGCTGCACGGAGACCGCGGCTGACGTCGCGACGGTGGCCGTGACCGCCAGCAGGAGTGCCGCACCAAGACGAAGACTGATACGAATCATCGGGTGGCCCCTCCCAGGGCCAGGCGACCAAGCAACGCGCCCACGGTGGCGCAAAACAGAATCGTCACGGTCATGCCGGCGACGACCCACAGCATCACGGGCTGCCACAACGAACGGAAGAACACCGAGGCCACGCGCACGGCATCCCTCGATGCCGTCTGATCCACGAACGCCTCGACCGACGGCCACACAAGCGCGGCCCCCGCCACCATCAACACGAATGCCACGACCGACGCCACCTGCGCGGCGACGGACCACTCAAACCACGTGCGCGTGGTCGCCGCGGCCCCGGCCGCCAGTCGCGTGTGCACCGACGCCATCACGCGCGGTGCCAGCGTATGGGGCGCGCGCGGCGACGGGATCGCTCGCAGGGCCTCGTGCAGATCCACATCGTGTGGGTCAATTGGATCAACCGAATGTCCGGTCATCGTCGGCCCCCGTCCTTCGTGAGCACCGCGCGCAGAGCCTCGCGCCCGCGGTGAATGTCGGTTTTTACCTTGCTGATCGATACCTTCAGACGATCGGCAATCTGCTGGTAGCTGAGCTCATCAAAGTGGAACAACACGATGGGCACCCGCTGCGACGCCGGCAGCGCCCGCAACGCCGCATCAAGTGCCCGATAGTCACGCTCTGGTCCAGGGTCCGACGGGGTCCAGGGTCCAGGGTTCTCAGGAGCATCGGCGAAAAAACTCCAGCGCTTGCGGTACCGCGCGAGGTGATTGAGGCACTCGTTGGTGGCCACGGTCTTGAGCCAGCCGGGTGCGGACGGATTGCCGTCAAGTTCGCCGAAGCGTTCAAACGCTTTGAGAAATACCGTCTGGGCCACGTCTTCCGCCTCCGCTGGATTGCCGAGCAGGCGCAGGGCCGTCGCGAACACCATGTCCTGGAATTCAAGGAGGAACGCCTCGAACCTCTCGGCAATGGTCACGATTGACCCGGCTGTGCGTCGGTCACTGCCAGACAAACACCGCAGACCCTGGAAAGTTGCATAAACTACCGGCGGGAGACGGCTGACATGACGACGAAGTTCACGCGACAGGCAGGAATGTACGCGCTCGTGGCTGGTTTGGCGACGATGGCGTGGGTGGCGGTGCCGCGGGCAGCGGACCAGACGGCACAGGTGGCGCCGGCCGCCACAAGCCAGGATGAGGTGCCGGCCGATCTGCGGCCACTGCTCGCTCCGGCGCTGAGCGAAATGCGGCTGGTCACCCAGCGGTACACCCAGGACCGGAACACCTTGAACGGCAATTATCTGCCTGGCGGAGGACGTCAGGGCGGCGGCGGTCGCGGTGGACGCGGCGGCGGGCAGGCGGCGGCCCCGGCC
>CAYRGW010000170.1:0-3962 GCA_964423815.1 uncultured Solibacteraceae bacterium
GTGCCGGTCGCGACCGCCCTGGCCGCCGTGGTGGTGCTGGCCGAACCGATGACGGCGCGGCTCGCGCTGGCGCTCGCGCTTGTCATTGGCGGCATCGCGATCACGTCCGCTCCGGCGCGGCTAAAGCCCGCACCGCCTCGTCGGTCGGGGTGAGCGCGCGCAGTTCGGTGACCGTCGGGTCCGGGCTGGGGGTGCCATGCCGGTTCAACCACACGGGACGAATGCCACTGGCCTGCGCCCCGGTGACGTCGGCAATCCAGGCATCGCCGAGCATGACGGCGTCGGACGGGTGGGCACCGACCCGCGCAAGCGCCTCGGAGAAAATCCGGGGATCGGGTTTCTGTGAGCCCACTTCCTCGGAGGTCACCAACGCGTCGATCAGTGACGTGAACCCCAGCCGGTCCAGTTTCTTCCGCTGCTCGGCGACGATGTTGTTGGTCACGATGACGACCAACAGGCCTGCGGCCCGCACCGCGCGCAGCAGGTCGGCGGCCCCAGCCACTTCCCGCCAGTCCAGCGTGTAGGCATCCCGATACGCCTCGGCCAGGCCCGCAGCATCCCCGCCCCCGACCAGACTCTGAAACCGGCGTTCGCGGGCTTGATCAATGGTCAGGCGGCCCGCCAGTACTTCCTGGTGGTATTGCTCGAGCAAAATGTGATGCCGCGACTTGAGATCTTCGAGCGGCCAGTGCCGTAAACGCGCGTCGGCGGCCTGCAGGCGCGCCAGCGCGGCCCGTGTGGCGTGCTGGTGATCGAACAGGGTGTCGTCGAGGTCGCAGAGCAGAACCGGCACGATATAATTATGGTTCACAGGAGTGATTGAATAATGCCGTATCCCGAATATCTCGTTGCCCCCATGCGTCAGGAACTGGTCGATGTGGGTGCGCGTGAGTGCCGCACCGCCTCCGACGTGGACGCCGTCGTCGCCACCCCAGGCGTCGTCATGATGGTCGTTAATTCCGTGTGTGGCTGCGCGGCGGGCAAGGCCCGCCCGGGCATCGCCGAAGCCCTGCAGCACGCGCACAAACCTGATGTCGTCGCCACCGTGTTTGCCGGCGCCGACATCGAAGCCACCGATCGCGCGCGCGCGTATTTCACCGGCGTGCCGCCCTCCTCACCGTCGATCGCCCTGCTGCGCGACGGCAAACTCATCTACATGATTGAGCGCCGCGACATCGAATCGCGGACCGCCGGCGCGATTGCCGACCAGTTGACGATGGCGTTTGACAAGTTCTGTGCGCCGACCGCGGCGCAGGCGTAAGACACGTACGGCGATAGGAGTGGATGTGATGAGCGCGAGTGTGAATCGACGTGTACGGACGGGCCTGCTGCTGGCGATTGGCGCGGTGGTGGCACTGGCGGGATGGCCTCTCGGTCTGAATCTTGGAGCCCAGCAACCGGCCGACCTGTTCAAGAATCTGACGTTCCGGGAAATTGGTCCCACCGCCCAGGGCGGACGTTTTGTCGACTACGCCGTCGTCGAAGCGACGCCGCGGATTTTCTACGCGGCCACCGCGTCGGGCGGCCTCTGGAAAACGGAGAACAACGGGGTCTCCTTCCGGTCGATTTTTGACAATCAGCCGGTGATCTCGCTGGGCGCCGTCGCGGTGTCGCAGTCGAATCCGCAGATCGTCTACGTCGGCACCGGTGAAGCCAACAACTCGCGCAGCTCCTACTGGGGCAACGGCGTGTACCGCTCGGACAACGGCGGCGACACCTGGACACACCTGGGACTCCCCGAGTCGCATCACATCGGACGCGTCGTGGTGGATCCGAAGGATCCCAACATCGTGTACGTGGCGGCGCTCGGCAAACTCTACTCACACAATCCCGAACGTGGCCTCTACAAAACCACCGACGGCGGCAAGACGTGGGTGAAGTCGCTCGACTACAAAATCGACGGCCGCGAAATTGGCGTGGTGGACATCGTGATGGACCCGCGCAACCCGCAGGTGCTGTACGCGGCGACCTACGACAAGGTGCGCAAGCCGTGGACGTTTGGGGAAGGTGGACTCGGCAGCGCCGTGCACAAAACGACCGACGGCGGCCGCACGTGGACCAAACTGACCAACGGGCTGCCAATCGGACTGCTCGGCCGTATCGGTCTGCAGGTCGCACGTCAGGATTCCAATCGTGTGTATGCGGTGATCGAAAACGCCAACGCGCGTGAGGGCGACGCCAACGAACGCATCAAACGTATGGCCGAAGGTTTCGGCGGCAACACGATCGGCGACGAACTGTATCGGTCCGACGACGCCGGCAAGACGTGGACGAAGGTCGCGCCGCAGCCGGTGGCCGCTGGTGCCGCGGGTGGCCGCGCCGGTGGTGGCGGTGGCTTCGGTGCCAACCCGCCCTACTACTACGGTCAGATTCGCGTGAACCCGACCAACAAGGATCACATCTATCTGCTCAGCGTGGGCATGACCCAGTCCACCGACGGTGGCAAGACGTGGGGCCCGGCGTTCAACTACGGCGGTGACAACCACGCGATGTGGATCAACCCGGCCGACAGCAACCACATGATCCTCGGCCACGACCACGGCATGGGCGTCACCTTTGACGGCGGCCGCACCTGGATCGATCCGCAGAACCTCCCGCTCGCGCAGTTCTACGCGGTCGATTACGACATGGACTATCCGTACAACGTGTACGGCGGTCTGCAGGACAACAGCTGCCTCACCGGACCGAGCACGATGAAAAACGGCGGCCCCATCGGGTTTGAAGCCTGGGGCGGCATCGGGTCCTGCGGCGACGGCTTCTACGTCGTGCCCGACCCCACCGACAGCCGGTGGGTGTACTCGGAGGGTCAGTTCGGTGCCATCGGACGCACCGACCGGTCGACCGGCCAGAACCGGGGCATCCAGTATCGTCGCCCGCAGGGCCAGGAGCCGGTGCGCTACAACTGGAACGCACCGATTGTGATTTCGCCGCACAACTCGCAGGTGATCTATCACGCGGGTCAGATGGTGCTGCGCTCGCCCGATCGTGGCGACACGTGGACCGAGATCAGTCCCGACCTGTCGGTGAACGACCCCGCGAAGCGCGGCGGCTCGGGCAACATCCAGTACGGCACGATCACGTCGCTGGATGAATCAAGCATCACCCCCGGCCTGCTGTGGGCGGGCACCGACGATGGCAACGTGCAGATTACGCGTGATGCCGGCCGCACCTGGACGAACCTGCGCGACAAAATTCCGGGCCACCCCGGCTACTGGGTGAGCCGTGTGGCGCCGTCGTTCCACAACCCGGCGGTCGCGTACCTGACGATGACCGGCTACCGGCACGATGACTTCAAGCCGTTTGTGTGGAAGACCAGCGACTACGGGCAGACGTGGACGTCGATCGCCGCGAACCTGCCGACCGAAGCCGGCATCAACATGATTGTCGAGGACCGCAAGAACCCGAACTTCCTGGTGCTGGGCACCGAACTGTCGTTGTTCTTCTCACTCGATGCCGGCCAGTCGTGGACCAAGGTGCGCGGCAACATGCCCACCACCCCGATCTACGACCTCAAGATCCATCGTCGCGAAAACGAACTGATCGTGGCGACTCACGGTCGAGGCATCTGGATTGCCGACATCACGCCGTTCCAGCACCTGACCGCCCCGGTGCAGGCGCAGCCGGCCGCATTGGTTCCGATTCAGCCGACCGTGCAGTGGACCGGAGGCCTCACCAAGTTCCGGCCCAATTACAACTTCAACGGCCAGAGCCGCCAGCCGGGCGTGCACATTCACTACTACCTCCGCAGCGATGTGACGGGTGACGTGAAGGTGCGTGTGTTTGATGGCGCGCGACTGATCGCTGAAGTGGACGGGCCGAAGACGGCCGGAGTGAACTCGGTGCGCTGGAACATGCAGGCGCGCCGCGAAGCAGGCCCGGCCGATGCGGCTGGTGGCCGAGGTGGTCGTGGCGGGTTTGCCGGCGGTGGTGGCCGTGGCGGCGGCGCGGCCTCGACCGTGCCC
>CAYRGW010000171.1:0-3840 GCA_964423815.1 uncultured Solibacteraceae bacterium
GCGTGGCCCACCGCCAGTGCCGCCAGCGCGTTACGCACATTGTGCTGCCCGTAGAGGGGGACCTCGAAATGCCCGAGGGGCTCGCCGTCGTGTGTGAGTTCAAACTGTGTGAAGTCGCCTGCCGCGATCATTTCCCCCGCCCGCCAGTTCGCGTTGGGAGCAAAACCAAACGTCTCGACCGGCGAACGCGCCAGCCCGATCAATCGACTGGCCTCGGGGCAATCGGCGCCAAGAATCAGGCGGCCGTTCTGCGGCACGAGGTTGACGAAACGCCGGAACGCGGTTCGCAGCGACTCCATGTCGGGGTAGATATCCGCGTGGTCGTATTCGATGTTCCCGATGACGGCAATGTCGGGCAGGTACTTCAGGAACTTCGCGGTCTTGTCGAAAAAGGCACTGTCGTATTCGTCGCCCTCGATGACAAAGTCGCGCCCGCTGCCGAGGCGATAACTGCCGTCGAAGTTGTTCGCAATGCCGCCGACCAGGAGACTGGGGTCGGCACCGGCCGACGTGAGCAACCACGCGGTGAGCGACGTGGTGGTGGTTTTCCCATGGGTGCCTGCCAGCACGATGGACCGCCGGTCCCACAAGAAGTGTTCACGAATGGTTTCGGGCAGGGACAGGTAGCGCACCTTGCGATCAAGCACCGCCTCAAGCTCGACGTTGCCGCGTGAGATGGCATTGCCCACGACGACGGTGTCGATGTCGCCCGTGATCTGCTCCGCGCGATAACCATCGAATACACGCACCTGCTCTCGCGCGAGGAAGTCGCTCATCGGCGGATACACGCCGTGATCGGATCCCTGCACATCGAACCCGCGCTGCTTGAGCATCGCGGCCAGCGTGGCCATCGCCGTGCCACAGACCCCGATAAAATGCACTCTCTTCATTGGCTCATTGCCCCATTGCCTCATTGGCCCATTACGGCAGACTCAGTAATCACAATCCGTGGCGCCGAGTCTGCAATCACTACAGTGTGCACACCAAGAGGCAACGTCACCAGCGACGTGGTGGTGTGGCCCGACGGAAACCCGAACAACACCGGGCCCGGAAAGTCGGCCAGCGCGTCGGCCACAACAGACCGGCCCGTGACCGTTCCACCGGCCTCATCACACTTGGGCAGTTGTCCGACGATGACCGCAGCGGCGCGTGCAAACAGCCCGGCCTGCCGCGCCTGGACGAGCATCCGGTCAAATCGGTACGGACGCTCACCCACTTCATCAAGAAACAGCACGTACCCGGCCGGAGGGGCAAAGGCCCACGGCGTGCCGAGTGATCCCAACAGCTGGCCCAGTGTCCCACCGAACAGCGGGCCTGCGGCCTCACCGTGCACGAGCGTCTCCACACCATCCGGCTGCAACTCGCCCACGGGCGTCGATGACAGGCTGCGCAGGAACGACACTGGATCGTACGCGTCCGGACCGGCCGACAACTTGCGGTCGAGCATTGGCCCATGCACGGACGTGACGCCGACCTGACAGCCCAGCCAACTGTGGATCGTCGTCAAATCGCTGTATCCAATGAATGCCGCAGGTGCGTCGGCAAGGTCATCCACGTGGAGCAACGGGAGACACTGCACGCTGCCGTATCCCCCACGCACACCGATGATGGCGTCGATCGTCGGGTCGAGCCACGCCTCGCGAAGTTGAGCCGCGCGTGACGCAGCCGTGCCGGCCACATACGACTGTTTCTCAAATACGCGCTCGTCGTAGACCGGCACAAAACCCAGCCGCTCCAGCTCACGCACACCGGCGTCAAACTCGGCGCGGTCAAACGGACTGGCCGGCGCGAGGATGCGAATCCGGCTGCCCGGACCAGCCGGCCGGACTTTGCGAAGGCCCGCGCGTGTACGTTCGGTCACAGGAAGGCGGCCATGCGGGCGGCAATGGCGTGATGGGTATCGCGGCCAATCGGCGACAAGTCCGATGCCGCGGGTGACATCAGGTGCGCAAATCTCGTTTTCACTCGGCGTTGTCGCATCATGGCGTCCTCCACACGCGCGAGTGGCAGGACGCCCTTCTCGACCGCGTGAATCACGGCCTCCAGCGCCACCAGTTGCTCGTCCAGGGTGGAATTACACAGCAACACCGCGTCACATCCTGCCTGCAACGAGGCGATCATCGCGTCGGCCAGCGGCCACGTATCGGCGACCGCGTTCATGCCGAGGTCATCACTGATCACCAGGCCTTCAAAACCGAGCTGGCCCTTCAGCACATCGGTGACGACGGTTTTCGACAGCGTTGCGGGGAGTTGGTCATCCAGCGACGGCACCATCACATGCGCCGTCATGATGGTCGCCAGACCGTCGGCAATCGCCGCCCGGAAGGGCGCAAATTCGATCGCGTGCAACCGATCCGGCGGATGCTCCACAAGCGGCAACTCGAGGTGGGAGTCCGTCGCCGTGTCGCCATGGCCCGGGAAGTGTTTGCCGCAGGCGACGATGCCGTTGGCGTGCAGGGCGCGGACCATCGCTGCCCCGACCCGCGAAACAACCTCCGCCGTCTCACCAAACGCCCGATCACCGATGATGGGATTTTTCGGGTTGGTATGGATGTCGAGGACCGGCGTGTAGTCGAGATTGATCCCCACCGCGCGAAGCTCCGCGGCCAGGGCGACCACAAATGCCTCGACAAGCTCGGCATCGCCGCTGCGCCCCAGCGTCACCATCGGCGGCCACTCGGTAAAGGGTTTGCGCAAGCGGGCGACGCGCCCACCTTCCTGGTCCACGCTGATCCAGAGCGGCCAGTCCTGCGCCAGGTCCGCCGACTCGCGCGAGAGGTCCGCGACCTGCGCGGGCTCCGCGATGTTGCGGGCAAAATAGATGACGCCGCCGAGATCAAACTCGGCCGCCATCCGTTTCAGATCTGCGGGGATGGCGTGTCCGGGAAACCCGACGATCGCCAACTGCCCCACGTGACGCCGGAGATCGCGAAGCGACATGCCGTCAGCATTATAAGCGCGCCCGTATAATACCGACGTGCGTATCACTGCTTCAGCGCCCACCCGGATCGACCTCGCGGGCGGCACCTTCGACATCTGGCCCCTCTACCTCTTCCACGACCGCGCGCAGACCATCAATGCCGCGCTCAGCCTCCGCGCGTCCTGCACCCTGCAGTCACGCGATGACGGGCGCATTGTCCTGAAGTCGGAAGACACCGGGGACCATGTCGACGTGGCGTCGGTCAGGGACCTGGACCTGGATCACCTCCCGCTGGTGGCCCGGCTGGTTCACCTGTTTCTGGATGGCAGCGACCGCGGCATCGAGGTCACCACACGATCGGATTCCCCCGTGGGTGCGGGCATCGCGGGGTCTTCGGCGATGAACGTCGCGCTCACCGGCGGCCTCGCGGCCTTTGCGGGACGGACGCTGAGTGACGATGAGTTGTTGACGATTGCGATGAACGTCGAGGCGCAGGTCATCAAGGTGCCGACCGGCGCGCAGGACTATCGACCGGCGCTCTACGGTGGTGTCTCGGCCGTGGAACTGCTGGCCACCGGCATCCGACGGGTGGCGCTGCCCGTCTCGGCCCCCGACCTCACGGCGCGGATCGTCGTCGCATACACGGGCGCCTCACGGAACTCGGGCATCAACAATTGGGACGTGATGAAACGCCGCATCGACGGCGACCCGGCCGTGATCGCGGCGTTTAACGGCATCCGTGACGCGGCCGTCGGCATGCGCGACGCGTTGACCTCACACGACTGGGACGCCGCCGCGCGGCATCTCGCGGCGGAGTGGGGCTGCCGCACGACCCTCGCCCCCGGCGTGACGACGCCCGACATCAATGCGCTGCTCGCGGCCGCCAAAGCGGCGGGGGCCCTCGCCGGCAAGGTCTGTGG
>CAYRGW010000172.1:0-3710 GCA_964423815.1 uncultured Solibacteraceae bacterium
GTTCGCCGACCAGGCGCAAGACGCGGCGGCCGCAGGCCGCCGCGTCTTCGCGTTCATGAACAATCACTTTTCGGCGAAGGCGGTCGCGAATGCGGCCGTCCTGAAGTCACAGCTCGGTCAGGACCTGCCGGGTGACTACGAGCCGGCCATGGTCGAACAGTACCCGGACCTGCAGGGCCTCGTCCGCGTCCGCGCGCCGGCGCCGCGGCTTATTTGATGGTCGCAAGTTTGAGGACGTCCTCAAACTTCAGGGCGTCCACCACGGCCATCCCGGCCGTGACACGACCAAACACCGTGAAGTCCCCATCGAGGCCGGGGCTGGCGGCCTTCATGATGTAGAACTGGCTGCTCCCATTGGCGGGTGTGCCCGCGTGGGCCAGACCCACCGCGCCCCTGGTGTGTGACGCACGTTTTGACGTCTCGAGCACACCCACCGTTGGTGTGGTCCCGGTCTGTCCCCACAAATTGCGGCGGGTCACGTTGCGCGAGTTGGGATCGCCAATCTGCACCAGTGTCCGCTCCACTCTGTGAAAACGGAGGCCGCGATAGAAGTTCTTCTTCACCAGGCCGATGATGTAGTCCACCGTCTTTGGCGCATCTCCACGGAGCAACTCGATCTGAATCGTGCCGCGCGACGTTTCCAGCACAAGCACCGGATTGGCCGCGGCGGCCCCACGCGCCTGATCGGCGCGAGGATGCACCCCGGCCAGCAGCGCACACATCGCCAACACCATCACCATACGTTTCATGCGCGAGACTCCTTTGTGACACCGATGCGCGGACACTCAGTGGACACCACACACGCGCGGCATCGTGGATACACGGGCTTGCACACGTTCTGGCCCCAGGTGACCAGATACAGATTCACGTCGGGCCACCACTTCTTCGGCACCACTGTATACAAGGCGTGCTCGGTTTCTTCAGGGGTTCTGGTCCGCACCCAGCCCAGGCGATTGGCAATGCGATGGACGTGGGTGTCCACACAGATGTTGTTTTTTGACGCGTGCGACAGAATCAGGACGAGGTTGGCGGTCTTCCGCCCCACACCCGCCAGCGTCAGCAGGCCCTCCATCGTGTCCGGCACGACGCCGCCGAAGTTGTCGAGAATCTGGCGGCAGCACTCTTTTACATGACGCGCCTTGTTGCGGTAAAAACTGACGGGATAGATCAGCCGCTCGAGCCTGGCCACCGTCAGCTTCACCATGGTGTGTGGTGTGCTCGCGACCTTGAAGAGCCGTGCGGACGCCGACGCGGTCACCGCATCCTTGGTCTGCGCCGACAACAACGTGGCGATGAGGACCTGAAACGGATCCTCCTGGGTTGCCTCGGAGATCTTTTCGACGGCGGGCTCCTCCATCGATTGGATCGCGCGCCCGATTCTGGTGAGGACACGGACGCGGGCCTTGGTTTCGGTGTCGGTCGTGATCCTCATCCGGTGATTGTACCTACGGCAACTTGGCGTCGAGCCGGTCGAGCTCGTCGTTGGTGACCTGCGCCGGTGTCCCGGGCGTCGTCTCGGCAATGTCATCGGCGGTCAGCAGCCCCTTGGCGACCAGCAGCGCCGCAAGCGCGTCGTGTCTGTCCTGAAGCGCCTTGAGCTGTTTCACCACCCAGTCAAGCCGGTCGGATTCGCCATAGCTTGCGCTGCTCAGAACATCGTCCAAAAAGGGCATGGGTGGTTATACCACTCAGCCTGCCACCGACGTCGGTTCAAAAAAGACTGGCTGCCCGACGATGAGACGGCCACGTCGAGCGACGGTCGCGTAGACACCCACCTTGTTGTCCCGTGCCTGCACGATCGTTTTCAGCACCTCGGGCGTGGTGCGGGCCGAGTCGGGGTCAACGTTCACCATGGCGCAGCGCTCGTCGCGGTTCGTGATGTACATGGCGGCCGCATCCGGAGCATCGCCGAATGAAAGGAGGCCCCCGACCCAATCGTCCTCTTCGAACGGCAGTGATCGCGTTGAGGCGATCAGAATATTCGGTCGGAATCGTCGGACGTCGGCGGGTTGCCCCGAGAGTCTGCTGATTTCACCGACCGTCGCCGAGGTGATCAGGGAGATGCTGGCTTCGTCGAAGATGCCGCGGTTGAGGTGCACCATCTCGACGGGCGCCCCGTGACGTCGCCCAATCTCGGCCGCCAGTTCGGGCCCGAGCATGGAGAACTCGTCGCCCTCAGGCGTCCGTACGTGTGTCGGAAGGTTTCCGTGAAGCGCCGGTTCCCGCCGCTGGGGAGCAAACAACAGCAACTCCGGAAGTGTTGATGCCGTCAGCCACGGAAACCCGCTGTCCTGGCCCACCCGGCGCAGGGCCAGGCGCCGGTCTCCCTCAAGTCCGTGCCAGCCCAGGTCGGCGTCAACGACGCGCTCGCCCCCCATGGACTTCACCGGGTACCGGAACAATCCCTCTACGTCACCGATCATGATTCGCATCTGGAATCCTGGCCTGTCCCTCTATCGATCCAGCACTTTCGCCCAGATCGCTGCGCGCGAGACCGTGCCCCAATGTCTCGAATCAGACGAATTGCGGCGGTTGTCGCCCATGACGAAGTAGTGCCCATCCGGGATGGTGATGGGGCCCCAGGTGTCTCCCGATTGATTCTGCTCAATGACGTACGGCTCGCTCAGGAATTGCGAATTGATGGAGATCCGTCCGGCGGCCGACTCGACCCGCTCGCCGGGTAGACCAATGACGCGCTTGAGGAAACTCTTCGACTCATCTTGCGGATACCGGAATCCGATGATGTCGCCACGGTCGACGCTGTCCACACGCCTGGTGGCGAGGGCGCTCTCGCCATCGCGGAGGGTCGGCGACATGGCCTCACCCTGCACATCGACGCGAAGCATGCCGCATCCGACAATCGTGACCAACGACAGTGACGCCAGCAGTCCGAGACCGACCGTTCTCACGCTCATCGCCCACTTGAGACCCGCGACCAGCGTCGAAAGACTTCTCATGATCCCCCACCTCATCGCGACGCTAGTCAACAGGTCGCCTGGTGTCCCAGAACAATTGAATCCGCTTTGTGGCAGCGGCGTAGGCGGCCCTCGATCGTTCGACTTCCGCTTCGGCGACCTCACCACGCGCGAGCCTGAGCTGCGCCAGCTCGTACTGAACCTGCGTCAACTGGTAGTCCTGTTTGAGCAGCGTGCCCTCGACAATAAGGGGAATGTTGTGAAATCCAACATTCTGCATGGCTCCGTCGGTGTTCCCTACACTCCTCAGCTCCAGTTCCGTCAGCGTGCCACGCGCGCGGGTCGTCAACTCTTCGAAACTCTTGAGGAAGCCCCGGATCTGATCCAGCCGATGGACAGCCGATGCCGGCGAGTACGCCGTGGCAAATTCGGTCGGTCCGTCAGATCCGTCTGGATGGCGCTTGCTGAGGTTGAGATAGCCCACCGCAGAGGGATCTGAGGGAACCGCGATTTGGGTGCCGACTTGGTAAGGGGATGCGGTGCCGGAGATCGCTGTCCAGGCAACACCGACCAGAAAACAAGCCACGCATCCAATCCACTTCATCATGGTGATCTCCTATCGTGCGCGAGACGTGTCCGCGCGGATACTCACGAGAGACAAGAACGATTGCCCACGTTCGTGGCGTGTTTGTGTCGGCCGAACGCCCGGCTTCAGCCGCGGCGGCACCAAACGATTTCATACGCCGCCGTCGGCTGCAAGTGATGGTATGGACTCCTCCCAGAACGACAGCCGAT
>CAYRGW010000173.1:0-3620 GCA_964423815.1 uncultured Solibacteraceae bacterium
GCGTCTCCATGAAGGTGCGGTAACTGCCCGCATCCCCGCGCCCGACGCCCACAAACTCGTCAAGATTAAACGTCGTCGCCCGTGAAAAATCCGCGCGGCCCTGCTGGTGTGCGCGCACCAGCGCCCGGTAGAGCGGGATCGGGGTGTTGCCCGTCGGCAAACCCAGGACCAGCGACGGGTGTGCGGCGAGTCGGGTGAGAACGAGGCGAGCCGCGGCCTGCGCCGCGCCTTCAGCGGTGGCGTACGTCGTGATGTGCATTTAATCGTGATCTACGTAGGCGGGCGCGACAAACGTGCCCTCGGATGCGGCGATGGCGAGGCTGACGGCCCCGGCCGCGGGTTCCTGGGTTAATGGACGAACGATGGTGCTGGGGGACTGCGCCGTGAGCGACTCGATCACACCCGCGCGAAGACGTGGCACCGCGCGAAAAATCCCGCCAGCCAGAATGACGGGACCACACGTCAGCTCCAGCCGGTCACACACCGCCCGGGCGGCAAGGCTCAACTCACGGGCGCCGGTTTCAATGAGGTGCAGCGCCCACTCATCGCCTTCGTTGGCGACCTCTTCAACCAGGGACGCAATGGCGGCCACGGTTGATGGCTTAAAGCGTCCGTAGTAGATCTCACGCACGAGATCCTGGGGCCGCTTGACGTCATAGTGTGCGAGCACACGGTCGGTGAGAGGTGTCGCAGGGCCGCGTCCATCAGACGCGCGCAAAACCGTGCGGAGCGCCTGGCGACCGAGCCAGTAGCCACTCCCCTCGTCGCCCAGCACATACCCCCAGCCACCGGCACGTGCGGCGCGACCGCGATCGTCACGTCCATACGCGATCGACCCGGTGCCCGCGATGATGACCACACCCGCCGCACCAGGCGCGCCGGCCTCCAGCGCGATGAGGGCGTCGTTGACGACCACCACCGGACACCGGGGCACCAATCGCGAGAGGATGCCGCGCACAATGGCGGCGTCTTCCGGGCGGTCCACACCCGCCATGCCGATACACGCGCTGGTGGGCCACGCATCGGCCTGCAGCGTGGCCGCCTGGATCACCTCATGGAGGACCTTTTCCACCTGCAGCTCTCCGGCGTTCTGCAGATTGGCCCCCGGGCCGCGCGACTCCGCGAGGATGACACCGGTGGCGTCAGCCACCTGGCACACCGTCTTGGTTCCGCCAGCATCAATCCCGAGCACCGCCATCACAAAAGCGTATCGCATTGACACCCTTCGAAGGCCACTGGTACCGTGAGGAGTTGGAATGACACACCTCAGACGCGCCATCACCCTCGGTGTGATCCTTGCCATGTGTGTGGGGCTCGACGCCCAGACGACCACACGGTCTGCCGCCCGTGCCACTGAAGAAGTGCGCGGCCTCTGGGTCGTCAGAACCACCCTCACCTCCCCCGCGCGAATTGATGAACTCATCCGCACGGCCGTGACCGGTGGATACAACACCCTGCTCGTGCAGGTGCGAGGGCGCGGGGATGCCTACTATCAGAGTGATCTCGAACCCCGGGCCGTGGAACTGGCCGGCCAGCCGGCCACTTTTGATCCGCTCGCGCTGACCATCGAACGTGCCCATGCCGCCGGTCTCACCGTCCATGCCTGGTTTAATGTCAATCTCGTGGCCGGGGCAGCCACGCCCCCCAGGGACACGGCACACATCGCGGTACGTGAACCCGGGTGGCTCATGGTGCCGCGCCAGATTGCGGGCACGTTGTCCCGTGTCCGCCCGACGTCGCCCGCCTACCTGACGCAGCTCACACGATGGACACGCGACCGGAGTGACTCGGTGGAAGGGTTGTTCCTGTCCCCGATCCCTGAAGCGTCGCAGCAGTACACCCTGTCGATCGTGCGCGACCTGCTGGCACGGTATGCGCTCGACGGTCTCCATCTGGACTACATCCGGTATCCCACCAACGACTTTGACTACAGCGCCGCCGCCCTCGACGCGTTCCGCGCACAGCAGGTGGCGCTCGCGCCCGCCGCAGACCGCACCCGGCTTGATGGCCTGTCGAAGCGTGATCCCCTCGCGTGGGCGTCCTTCTATCCGCAGCAGTATGAGAACTTCCGCCGGGAGCGACTCAATCTGCTCGTTGAACGTATCCGTGCGGTGGTCCAGGAGACACGACCCGACGCCGTCTTGTCCGCCGCCGTTGTGCCCATCGCGGACGATGCCCGTCGTCTCAAATTGCAGGACTGGTCGTTGTGGGCACGTACCGGTCTGATTGACGTCGTGTGTCCGATGGCCTACGCCACGACCGTTCAGGCCTTCACACAACAGATGGCCGACGCCAAAGCCGGTGCCTTCGGACGTCCGGTGTGGGCCGGCATCGGGGCGTGGCGACTCACCGTGGCACGCACGGCCGAACACATTCGCGCCGCGAGGCGCAGTGAGGCCGACGGCGTCCTGATGTTCTCCTACGACGGTCTCATGACGGCGACGGCTCCGCGTGGTCGGTATCTCACACAACTGCGCCCCGTGTTGGTGGAGGGCGGCGACCAGCCATGACCTTCGTGCGCACACACGAGGTATTGGCGGAAGGTGTGCGCGAGCGTGCCTATCCTGCGGTGGTGTGTGAGGTCGGCCGCACCACGGGGCCACTCTGGTCCGAGGCACTCGGCACCTTGTCCTACGCCCCGGGCGCGCCGGCTTGCGATGAGTCCACCGTCTTCGACCTGGCGTCGTTGACGAAGGTGATTGTGACCACGTCGCTCGTGATGCAACAGGTGCAGGCGGGCACGCTGGCGCTCACCACGCGGGTGCGGGAGTGTCTGCCGGAGTGGCGCGTGCCCGGGACCGAGGACGTGACCATTGGTCATCTGCTCGATCACTCATCCGGCCTCCCCGCGCACGTACGACTCTGGGAGTCGGTCGACGACCCTGACATCTTTCGGCGCGCCATCCTCGAGGTGCCGCTTGAACGACCTGTGGGCGCCTCGTCGGTGTATTCCGACGTGGGTTTTATGCTGCTGGGATTCGCGCTGGAAGCCCGAGGCCACGCCTCACTCTCGGCGCAGTGGGAGGCGCTGTGGCCTCACGGCTGGCCGTGGCTCGGGGTCCAACCGCCCCGAGACGTCTGGCCCGCCATCGCGCCGACGGAAGCCGATGCCTGGCGCGGACGCCTCGTGCAGGGGGAAGTGCACGATGAAAACGCCGCGATGCTTCAGGGGGTCGCCGGTCACGCTGGACTGTTCGGCACCGCGGCCGCCGTTGGCAGGTTCGCGTCGACGGTGTTGCAGTCGTTCCAGGCCGACACCTGGCTGGCGAGCCCGACGCTGATGCGTGCGTTCGCCGCGCGCAGGCCCGTGCCCGGCAGTTCACGCGGGCTGGGTTGGGACACGATGTTGCCCACCTCGTCGTGTGGCACGCGCCTGTCGGCGTCGTCGATCGGTCACACAGGATTTACGGGAACGTCCCTCTGGATAGACTGGGAGCGGGACCTCTACGTGGTGTTGCTGACCAATCGTGTACACCCGACCCGGACCAACGAACGGTTTCCGCCGATGCGCGCGCGGATTCACGACGCGATCGTGCTGGATCTCGAGTCCGCACCGTAGGGCGTGACCTTTAGGTCCGCCGCTGTGGCTCTTACCCGCCGCGACCACCTCGTCAGGGGGG
>CAYRGW010000174.1:0-3599 GCA_964423815.1 uncultured Solibacteraceae bacterium
CCGATCCCCGGGCCGCGCTCCAGGCGCTCGCGATAGGATCGGAGGCGTGACTGCCCCGGCCCGATATCGACTGTTCCGCCAAGTGGCGTTTGTGGAGGGTGTGACCACCCTCGTGTTGTTTCTGGTGGCGATGCCCATCAAATATCTCGCGGGCAATCCCGAGCCTGTGCGTATCACCGGGTGGATCCACGGCATTGCGTTCCTCGCGTACGTGGTGATGATGGTCGTCACACTTCGCGGACGTGGCTGGACATGGCCGGAGTGGGCGCGCACCTTCGCGGCCTCGCTCGTGCCATTCGGAACATTCGCCAACGATCCCTTCCTGAGACAACGCGAACACTGACGTGGACAGCCTCGCAAGTGAATGGCTCTGGGGCTGGGACCCGACCCCGGGCATCGTCTCTGTCTGGGCCGACGGCAGTGGCCGCGCGTGGGTCTGGCGACGCGTGGATGGTCTGCTGGTCAGCGAACAGGTGCGGTACCGCCCCTGGGTGCTGGTGGACGCCATCGACCATCTGGTCGACGCCGATGTCAGCTGGCATGAACTTGAGGGACCTGGCGCGCTTCGGTTTCATGTGAGCGCGGAAAGTGGCCGCGCCCTGACGGACGCGCTGCTCTCGGGGGCCTCCGCCCGCCTCGGGCGGGTCGTCACCCACCTTGGCGATCTGGACAAATCCACACTCCTCAACCTCTCGCCGGAGGAACAGTACCTGGTCGCGAGTGGCCGGACCTACTTCCGCGATCTGGCCTTCGACGACCTGCGCCGGTTGCAGTTTGATATCGAAACCGGTGGTCTCGACGCGCGACACAGCCGCGTGTTCATGATTGCGGTCCGTGACCCCGACGGCCACGTGCACATGCTGGAAGCGGACGGTGATGACGACCGCGCGGAACGTGAGCTGCTGCAGCAGCTGGAAGCGACGGTCCAGAACGCCGATCCGGATGTCATCGAGAACCACAACCTGCACGGATTCGACCTGCCGTTTCTCGACCAGCGTGCGCGCACCCTCGGCGTCCGCCTCCAGCTGGGCCGGGTCCCCGGAGCGGCGTTGCGACGACGGGCGGCCCGCCGGGGATTCCGTGATGACGACAGCGCGCGACGCGTGCGGTATGTCGCGCCCGGTCGTGAGTTGATCGACACCCTCGACGCCGTGCGTGCGTACGACTTTGCCGTGCGTGAGTTGCCCGGTCACGGCCTCAAGGCCGTGGCACGCCATCTCGGTGTGGCGGGACCGGATCGTGAGCTGATTCGTGGCGATCAGATCCGCGCGGTCTTTCGCACCGACCCGGATCGCGTGCGCCGGTACGCCGCCGCCGACGTGGAGGAGGCCGCCGCCATCGCGCGCATCCTCGGTGGCGCGGCGTTTGCCCTTGCGAAGATGGCACCTCGACGGTACGAACGCCTCGCCGACGCAGGGCCTGCGACGGGCATCATCGATCCGTTGCTCGTGCGCGCCTACATCCGCGCCGGCGCGGCCCTGCCTGCCCATCGCGACGGCGACGGCACACCCCACACCGGCGCCGCGCTGCACCTGTTCGCCTCCGGCGTCGCCCACCACATCGTCAAGGCCGACGTGGCGAGCCTGTATCCGTCGCTGATGCGTGCGTTTCGGATCGGCCCGGATCGTGATCGCCTCGGGGTGTTGCTGACGATCGTGGACACACTGGTCGAGCATCGGCTGACCGCGAAGGCCGCAGGCAAATCCGCGCCGGCGGGATCCGCTGAACGGCATACCCATGAGGCGATGTCGGCTGCGATCAAACTCGTCGTCAACTCCGCCTACGGCTACCTGGCGGCCGGTGATGGACTGACACGTTTTGCCGACGTGGCCGCCGCCAACGAAGTGACGAGACGCGGCCGCGAGACACTCGGGCTGATCTGCCGGGAGCTGGCATCGCGTGGAGTGCACCTGCTCGAAGCGGACACCGACGGCGTCTATTTTTCGGTGAGCGACACCTGGACGGAAGATGACGAACGTCGCGTGGTGGCGGAGGTGGCGACGCTGCTGCCCCCGCTCGTCAATCTGGAGTTCGAGGGCCGGTACGCCGCGATGTTGTCGCACGAGCCGAAAAACTACGCGCTCCTCACCTACGACCAGCGGCTGCTGCTCAAGGGTGTGGCGTTTCGGTCGAGTCGCGCAGAGCCGTTTGGTGAGACGTTTCTGCGCCGGGCCATCGGGTGTCTCCTCACCGGGGACATCCCGGGCGTCCGCGAGGCCTATCTCGACACCGTGTTTGCCCTGCGTCGTCGCACCATGCCCACGTATGACGTGTCGTCCCGCGTACGACTGACGAAGACACCGGACGAATACGAGGCGGTCCGCGCCGAGCGCCGGGAACTGACGTACGAAGCACTGCTGGCGAGCGGACGCACGACGTGGAGAGTCGGAGAACGTGTGCGGGTCTACCGGACGGCCCACGGCTCTGGCGGAGTCGTCCCGGACCCCGACGACGAATCACAGACCATCACCTGGACCGACGCGCGAGACTACGACGTCGACCATTACGTGCGTGTGCTCACCAACAACTTCGGGTCGAGACTGGAGCGCGCGTTTGCTGACGACGACCACGCGGTCGTCTTCAGCGACCCGGAACAACCCTCGCTGTTCGCCCGGGATGTGTCGGCGATCCGCGCCATTCTCCGGTCCCTCCCGCCGGTCGAGTTGACTTGAACTCCGTCGAGTAAAGGTGCGATCATCCCCCGGTTGTGAGCGACATCATCCGCGGGCAGTACCAGCCACTCGAAAAGCTGGGGTCGGGAGGCATGGGCGAGGTCGTCAAGGCCCGGGACCTGAAACTCAACCGACTGGTGGCACTCAAATTCCTGCGCGCCGACCACAGCGGGGACGAGGAGCGGCGGCGCCGGTTCATGCAGGAAGCCCAGGCGGCCTCGGCGCTGAACCACCCCAACATCATCACCATTCACGACGTTGTAACGGCCGACGACGGGGCCGAAATCATGGTGATGGAGATGGTGACCGGACGGTCGCTCGATGTGGTCATTCCCAGCGGCGGCCTTCGAGTCTCGAAGGTCATCACCTACGCCGCACAGATTGCGGACGCGTTGGCCGCGGCCCATGGTGCCGGCATCATCCATCGCGATCTCAAGCCGGCCAACATCATGGTCACCGAGCGCGACCTGGTGAAGCTCCTGGACTTCGGGCTGGCGAAGCTGGCGCCCGGCGCGTTTGAAAACGACCCGGACGCCACCAAGTCAGCGCCGCTGACCGTGCAGGGCACGATCGTCGGCACCCTCTCCTACATGTCCCCCGAGCAGGCGCAGGGCAAAACGGCCGATGCGCGCTCCGACATTTTTTCGATGGGCGCCGTGTTGTACGAGATGGCAACCGGCCGACGGGCGTTCACCGGCGACAACGCCATCAGCACACTCACGAGTGTGTTACGCGACGAACCGCAGCGTGTCCTCGAGATCAGCCCGGAAGTCCCGCCGCTGCTGTCCGACGTGATTCACCGGTGTCTGCACAAAGACCCCGATCAGCGATTCCAGACGATCGCGGAAGTGCGCGACACGCTTGTGCGTCTGCGCCAACTCTCGGATTCGGCCAGCACGCAGACACAGATGACGCCGCCACCGGTCT
>CAYRGW010000175.1:0-3528 GCA_964423815.1 uncultured Solibacteraceae bacterium
CTGACGTCGGTGACGGTGGCGTATCTGCCCCGCAACACCCGACCCGCCGTCACGGAGATCACGGTGCATCCGGCAGGCGTCGTGTTTCAACGCCCCTTCTCAAGTGACGAAGGCGCGATTGCCGGACTCGACGACGCGGTCGCGGAGGCACGTCGGCCGCCTGGTGGCGATCCGGCCAGCCCCCCGTCGCTGGGTCGACGCATGTTCCAACGCGGCTTGCGCACCTTCCAGTGGAAGGCCGAAGACGCGGATACGGATCGGCTGACCTATCAGCTCGAGTACCGCCGCGAGGGCGATGCCACGTGGCACGCGCTCAAATCGTCCCTCGCCGATCCCCTGTTTGTGTGGGACACAACGGCCGTGGCCGATGGCCGGTATTTTGTGAGGGTCTCCGCGTCTGATGCGCTCTCCAACACGCCGGACCGTGTGCTGAGTGGTCAGCGCGAAAGTGATGTGGTGGACGTGGACAACACCGCCCCGTCGATCACCACCACCGTCACGGGCCTGCGGGTCGAAATCCGGGTGGTGGACGGACACAGCGGCGTGCAGCGTGTTGAGTACGCGATCGGCGGTCAGCCGTGGCAGGTCCTGCGTCCGATGGACGGCCTGGCGGACTCACGCGACGAACGGTTTGAACTCACACTGCCGGCGGCCGACGCCGCCACACGCGTCGTGATTCGTGCGACCGATGTGATGCAGAACGTGGCGAGTGCGGGAATCAGAGGCCCGCGGCCGTAACGACTTCGTTCAACTCGAGGTGCATGCCACTCACCCGCGTCAGGCCTGCGGGACGACTGGAGTTGCGTTTTTCATGCATGCGGCCAATCTCGTTGAGGAGGCTGAGGACCTCTTCGCGATCTTCGGCCGACAGACTGGCGAACGTGATCAACTTGCCGCCCTGCATGAGCGACGACTCGAGCGCGAGCACCAGCGCCTGCTGGCCCTTCCAGCCGAATGACGCCGGAACCGAGCAGGCCGAACCCGAGCGTGCCGTGCCGAGTTCCCTCTCGTATTCGAACATGACCGGTTTGCCCTGACCGTCTTCGGGGACCGCCATCAGACACAACGTGCCGACCTTCTCGTTCATCTGCCGCGCCTGTGTGGTGGGCGAATACAACGCCGCAAACACCAACACCGCCGAGACAAATGCGGCGCTGCACGCGCCGCTGCCGATCGCGACCCAGTGCCAGTCTTCGAACACACGGGACCACTTCGCGCCAAACGACTGCTGGGCTTCGGCACCAATGCGGCTGACCACGCCACCCGCCAGGCCCTTCATTTCGTCGACGGGCAACCGCGTCAGACCGGCCGCACCGCGCAACATCTCGCCGAGCGCACGCAGTTCCGACTCTTCCTGGGCGCACACACCGCAGCTGGCCAGGTGACTGCCCACCTGCAGGCGCTGCGCGCCGGTCAGTTCGCCATCCACGTAGGCGTCAATCACACGCCGGACATCAAGGCAGCTCATGACGTCACCTTACGCAACGCATCGCGCAAGTGTTCGCGCGCCCGCGCCAGCCGGGACTTCACCGTGCCAACAGCCACCCCGAGGGAGTAGCCGATTTCTTCGTAGCTGAGGCCGTCAATTTCGCGCAGGACAAGAATGGACCGCTGGTCAAACGGCAGGGTGTCCAGTGCCTGCCACACGTGACGGGCCACCTGCGCCTGCTCTGCAACCTCATCGGGTTTGCTGGAAGTACGGCCATCGGCCAGATCGCCATGGTTGGCGACGTGTTCGTCGAGTGCGACCTGCGCCGATTGATGGCGACGACGCCACCAGCGGCGCCGGTTGGAGGCCTGGGTGACCACAATGCGGTAGATCCAGGTGCGCAACGCCGAGTGGCCGCGGAACTGGCCCAACGTGCGGAACACCCGGAGAAAGACCTCCTGCGAGAGGTCGAGCGCCTCCTGGGGGTCCCCCAGCAGGTGCAGGGAGAGTTGATACACCATGCGCTGGTGGTCGGTGACCAGCTGCGTGCACGACGCTTCATCGCCCGCAGCACATTGCTGGACGAGTTCCCAGTCGGCCGTCCACTCCGCATGTCCCTCTGCGGTCGACGAGGCCGATTCCGGCCAGGAGAATGCACGTAGTGGCTTCACAGTGGTCTCGCCCATCATCCTAGCACCCCCCTTTACTCGTTTAGACACCGGCCCCCCGGCTTCGTTCCACCCGCCGGGCGGGCGTGCGGGGACGGTCGTGGCATGATTCCCGGGTGCGACTGGGTGTGGCGGCAGTGGGAGTCGTGGCGATCGGCGTGGTGGCCGTGTTTGCCGTGCAACGCCTGAATGAGGCCGAACGATACCGCCAATTGGTGCTGACGGGCGAACAGGCGCTCACGGCCGGGAACACCTACGCCGCCATCGAGGCCTTCAGCGGGGCCATCGCCCTCCGGAGTGACTCGATGACCTCCCACCTCCGGCGCGGTGAGGCCTACCGCGCCCAGCGGCGGCTCGACGATGCCGCGCGCGATTTCCGGCAGGCCGCACAGTTGCAGCCCGGCGCCACCGACCCCCTTGTGGCGTTGGCGGCGTTGTACGACGGTCGGGGTGACACGGCCGAGGCGGCGGAATGGTATGCCCGTGCCGCGGCCATTGACCGCCAGTCACCTCCCCTGTTGTATCAACTGGCGCTGACGCGGTATCGCAGCGGTCAGGCGGCGGCCGCGATCGACCCGCTGCGGCAGGCCATCGCCCTTGATGCGGGATTTGACGAGGCGCTGTATCTGCTCGGGGTGGTGCTGCGCGACACGCAGGACACGGCCGGGGCGATCGAGGCGCTGGAACTGGCCATCCGCGCCAACCCGGGACTCGCCCCCGCGCGGGAGGAACTGGCCGATCTCTATCAGACGCAGCGCCGGTACTCGGATGAGATGAGCCAGTTGACCGCGCTGGCTTCGCTCGATCCCCGGAGCACCCGCGACGTGTCGATCGCCCTCTCGCAGGCGCGTCGCGGCGAGTTCGACTCGGCAGAGGCCACGCTGAGCGCCGCCATTGAACGCGCCCCCGACGACTCGCAACTGGCGCTGACCCGTGGGCGTGTCCGTCTGATGCGCGCCGAGGCGGCCACCGACCCCGCGCGGCGCACCGCCTGGGCGACAGACGCGGTCACCGCCCTTGAACGTGCGCTGGGCGGCACGGCGCGCCGGTCCGAAGGGCTGGCGCTGTACGGGCGCGCGCTGTATTTCAAGGGCGACCTCGCCGAGTCCGCGCGCATTCTTCGCGAAGCCGTCGCCACCACCCCCTTCAGCCGCGTGGCCTTTTTGTATCTGGCCGACGCCGCCGACGCCCTTGGCGATCCGATGGAAGCCCGGGAATGGCTGATGCGGTTTGATGCGCTGGAGGGCGACTCGGTGGCGCCCGAAGTGCGACTCGCCCGCACGCGGCGGCTGGGCGGACTCGCCGTCCAGGTCGGCGACTACACCGATGCGCGCGCGCGCCTCGAGCCGCTGGTCACGGCCGCCCCCAAAGATGTCGCCCTGTGGTGCTGGGTCGCCGAGGCGCGCTGGCACACCGGCGACGCCGAGGGTG
>CAYRGW010000176.1:0-3318 GCA_964423815.1 uncultured Solibacteraceae bacterium
GGGGGGGGGAGAGATCTGGCCCGAGCCGCGCGGGACACACGGGTTCGGCTACGACCCGATTTTTTATTTCCCGCCGTACGGGCGGACGTTTGGTGAGGTGGAGGACGAGGAAAAACTCGCGGTCGCGCACCGGGGGCGCGCGTTCCGGCTGCTGGACGAGTGGCTGGCGTCTACTCCGGTCGAACGGCTTCGTTGAGACCAAAAAACAGCAGGCCTCCAATCACGAAACCCATGACGGGAATGTGCTGGGGAACCACCAGGATGTGGACAAAGCCCCCAAAGAGGCCCCCGAGCAGCGTGGCCAGCACCTGGCGCCGGAACCGCTTGACCCAAATCGGCCGACAGCGATGCCCTTCAGAAAGTGGACCGAGGCAGCGAGGGCAGGTGGCCATTACAGGATAGGGGGAACGCGAGGCGGATTGTACCACGCGGAATGCTGGACCTCCGCGTCCGCTTTTGGCACAATCTGCGCGGTTCCCCAATCCACCCGGAGGTCGTGCCCCATGATCCACCCTGCCCCTCATCGGAGAGGTGTCCTTGTCGCTGCTCTTGTCGCCATCCTGGCTGCCCTCACGTCCGGCGGTGCCCCGTTGTCGGCACAGTCTGGAAATACTGACCCGCTGATTCAGGATTTGCGCTGGCGGAACATCGGCAACGCCAACCTGGTCGGACGCATCTCCTCCGTGGATGCCCTCGAGAACGACTGGGCCCACGTGGTGGTCGGGTCGGCGTCGGGCGGCGTCTTCAAGTCCCGTAATGGGGGCATCAGCTGGGACCCCATCTTTGACGGGTACGGTGCCGCGTCCATCGGCGACGTCAAGATCAACCAGACCAACCCCGACATCATCTGGGTCGGCACCGGCGAGGAGTGTGGACGCAACTCGGCCGCATGGGGCGACGGGGTCTACAAGTCGAGTGACGGCGGCGCCACGTTCCAGAACGTCGGCCTGCAGGACACGTTCAACATTGGCAAGATTGCGCTGCATCCCAAGGATGTCAATACCGTCTACGTCGCGGCGATTGGCAACATCTATGGGCCCGTCGGGTCGCGAGGACTCTTCAAGACCACCGACGGCGGCAAGAGCTGGAACAAACTGACGGACGGATTGCCCAACGATCCACAGACCGGCGCGATCGATCTGGTCATGGACCCGTCCAATCCCGACGTCCTGTACGTGTCGTTCTGGCAGCGCATCCGGTATCCGTGGCGCCTCAACAGCGGCGGCCCCAACAGCGGCATCTTCAAAAGCACCAACGCCGGTCGCACCTGGCGCAAGCTGACCAACACCCTGCCCGCGGGCGACATGGGCAAGATCGGACTCGCGATCGCGCGCTCCAATCCGAAGGTGGTCATGGCGCACATCGAACACGGATTCCAGCCGCCGGCCACGATTCCCGCGCCGGGACAACCCGCCGCCGCGCAGGGCGGACGAGGCGGGGGTGGCGGCACCCCCAATCCCGAATACGCCGACATGACCAAATTGGGCGCCGGGATCTACCGCTCCGAAAATGGCGGCGACACGTGGACGTTCCTCGATCGGTACCTGACCCGGCCGTTCTACTACAACCACATCGGCATCAGCCCGGTCGATGACAAGTACGTCTTCAGCTACAACATCGCGTATCGCCGCTCGCGTGACGGCGGCAAGACGTTTGTGGGCGGGGGCGGCGGCAACGGCGGTCACTGCTGGCACGCCATGTGGCACGACCCGCACAACAAGAACCGGTACTACATCGGCAGCGACGGTGGGCTCAACCTCACCCATGACGATGGCGCGACGGATATTCGATTTGAAAATCTGAACGTCACGCAGTACTACGCCATCTCGGCCGACATGCGCGAGCCGTACTACATCTGCGGCGGCCTGCAGGACGCGGGTAGCTCGTGCGGCCCGTCCGCCACGCGCGCACAGGGTATCTACCTGAGTGACTGGTTCAACATCTCCGGCGGTGACGGGTACCACACACAACAGGACCCGACCAACTATCGCAACATCTACTCGGAGTCACAACCGGACCGGCAAGGCGGCAACATCGGCCGATCGGATGCCGAGACGCGTCAGCGCACCAGCGTGCGCCCGAGCAAGTCCAACATCACCAACTGGGACGAATACATCACGCCCGAGATGGAAAAGAAGGCCGAGGACGCCAACTGGGGTGTGCAGCCCGCGCAGATGGGACCGCTGCGTTACAACTGGTCCACGCCCTTCATCCTCTCGCCGCACAACCCACGCGCGATCATGATCGGCTCGAACCATCTGATCATGTCGCTGGATGGCGGCCAGAGTTACCGCCTCATCAGTCCCGATCTCACGCAGAATGATCCGGAGCGCACCAGCCGTTTCTCCGGCGGCATGACGCCGGACGAAAACCCCGGAGGCGGGGCCGAATATCACGCGACGATCATCACGATTTCCGAGTCGATCGTGGAGCCCGGGCAGATCTGGATTGGCACCGACGATGGCAACATCCAGGTGACACGTGACTACGGCAAGTCGTGGGCCAAGGTCGGCACGGCCGGCCTGCCGGGCAACCCGCGTCCGGACATCTGGGTGAGCCGCGTCGAAGCGTCCAAACACACCAACGGCACGGCGTTCGCCACCCTCACGGCGCATCGGTTTGCCATCTACAAACCGTTTGTCTACAAGACCACCGACTTCGGCAAGACCTGGACAAACATCACCAACAACCTGCCCGACGGCCACCCGATGTACGTCGTGAAGCAGGACACCAAAAATCCCGATCTGCTGTTTGCCGGATCGGAGTTCGCGGCGTTTTATTCCGTGAATGGCGGCGGGTCGTGGCAGCGACTCAACAACAACCTGCCGACGGTGGCGGTGCACGACCTGCTCATCCATCCCCGTGACGGCGACCTCATCGCCGGCACACACGGGCGTGGCCTGTGGATCATGGATGACATCTCGCCGCTGCAGCAGTTGACGGCCGAGGTCCAGAAGGCGCCGGCGCATCTGTTCCAGAGCCCGGTGGCGACCCAGTGGCTGACCATCCAGCCGCAGCACAACGGCGGGGAAATTTCGTTCATCGGACAGAACCCGTCACGCAACGCCCGGATCAGTTACCACCTCGGCAGTGCCGTGTCCGGAGAGGTGCGGCTCGAGGTGGCGGACATCACCGGCCGCAACACGTGCACCGCGTCGTTCCCGGCGCGTGCCGGGATCAATCGTGTGGAGTGGGCGATGCGGTGGAATCCGCCGGCCGCCGCACCGGCCGCACAACCCGCCGCCGGGGGCCGGGGAGGGCGTGGTGGCGCGCCGGCCGCGTGCCTGATCGCCGGCAACCAACCCGCACCACAGGGAC
>CAYRGW010000177.1:0-3217 GCA_964423815.1 uncultured Solibacteraceae bacterium
GGCGCTGGTGGTGGCGGCGCCGCGCGGCCTCCGGCCAGCCGCGGTGTCACCGTGTTCACGCCGTATCCGCCGACCTCGTAGAACCGGCCCGTCGCGTTGTGCGTGTGCACTGCGTAGAACATGTAGTTGGGCGTCCACCCGTCGTAGAACCCGTAGGTCCACACGCCGGGCACGCCACGTTTGGTCATCTCCATCACGTCGTTCTGCGCGAACATCCACCACTCGCCGATCGTGATCGGGTCGAGCTGCTCGTTGTACGGTCCCGTCCCGGTCGAGGCGTAGAGCAGCGATGCCTGCTCATGCAGGTCATGCAGGATGGTCGGCTTCCACTCGTTGGCGACCTTCATCACGTTGCGCGTCATCGCGAGAAACTGCCCCATGCCGTCCCGGTTGTTGTCGTGCGCGACGTATTTGCCCCAGTAGGGCAGCCCGAGCTGCCCCTGCAGCCCTTCGGCCTGGCGCTGCGCGTTGTAATACGCCGTGTCCACGATGCGCTCGCGGCCATCCACTTCGATCACGGGCGTGATGAACGTGATGACGTTGTTGCGAATCTGCTGCACAAACGGCGACTCGGACACCACGAGCCGATACGCCAGCTCGGTCAACATCTCCGGGCCACCACGTTCGGTGGAGTGCACGCCGCTGGTGAGCCAGTAGATCGGCTTCGCGCGGCTGATGATCTGGCGCGCCTGCGCCTCGGTGGTGCGCCGTGGGTCGGTCAGGGCCTGCAGGTCCGCCTTGTAGCGGTCGAGGTTCCTGATGGTTTCCTCGTTGGCAATCGCCAGCACGATCTGGTCGCGGCCTTCTTCGGTCTGGCCGATGACCCACCACTTCGCGCGTCCGGGCGCGGCGTCGGCAATCGCCTTCATGTATTGATGGATTTCGCGCGCGTAGGTCAGGTGTCCGGGTTGCCCGGAGACACGTCCCAGGAACTTCAACGGCGTCGGCACGGTGTCCGAGGCCGGCAGGTGATCCACCAGTTCGGTCGAGATGCGGGCATCGGTGAGGTACTGCTTGATGAGCGCGGTGTATTCGGCGTCCACTTTCTGCGCGGGGCCTTGCGCCTGCACCTGCGATGTGCGCCACGGCACAAGTGCGACAACGAGAAAGACGAGACCGACGAGTCCCGCCTTGTAACCTGAGTATGGAGTGCGTGTCGACATGAGTCCTCCTGGACGAGCCACGAACGTGGCCGCGCCGATGCTACCACCCCGAGGCCCCCGTGAGTCCTACGGGCGAGGGCGGAGACGACGCAATTGGAGGAGCGACCAGACGGGCGCCAGCGACAGGATGGCGCCGGCGAGACTCAAGAACGCAAAGCCGGCGTGGTCGAGCAGCCAGCCTGAGCCAATGCTCGCGGCCGCACCACCGCCCCAGATGAGCGCATCACCCGCGCCTTGCGCGCGCGCCCGCTCGGACGGCACCACGCTGTCGGTCAGGAGCGCGCTGCCGCCGACAAATCCCAGGTTCCACCCCACGCCGAGCAGGAACAACGACGCCAGCAGCAGCGCGTAGGACCCTCCGCCGGCGGCGACACCCAGCAGGCAGGCGACCACCAGCACGCACACGGCAGCTACGAGCAGCGGGACACGCCCCCAGCGGTCGGCCAGCCATCCCGTGATCGGTGAGAACGCGAACATGCCGAGCGTGTGCGCCGAAATCACCAGCCCGATCGCGCCAAGGCCATGCCCCTCATGCCGAATATGCAGCGGCGTCATGGTCATCAACAACACCATGACAAATTGGCCGGACACCATCGATGTCAGGGCGAGGACCACACCCGGGTGGCGAAGCAGTGTGGTGAGTGGGGGACCATCGCCGACACGCACGGGAACGGGCAGGTGTGAATTGAGGGTGCGCGGCGCCGTTTGCATCACCACGACGGCGAACAGACACGCGATCACACAGACCAGGAACGGGCCCACAAGTCCGTTCAGCTGGGCCAGTTCCGCCAGTTCGCGGGACGGCGCCAGCAACGCGGGGCCGGCGACGGCGCCGATCGTGGACGCCCACACAATCCACCCGATCATCGTCGCCCGCTGATCGGCAGGGTAGAGATCGGCCGCGACGTACCGCGCCAGGCGATTGGAACCGAATCCCACACCAAAAAGAAACAGGGCCCCGACAAACAGGGGAAAGGATCGAATGAGGATGCCGGTGGTGGCCAGACTGATGGCGGCCGTCGCGAGGAGGTAGCCCAGCGAGAGGCCGGCGCGTGGTCCCCAGCGGCGCACGACCAGCGCGAGCACGGCCGCGCCTGTGGCGGTACCAAGAACGGTGGCCGCCGCGGGCAGGCCACTCCACGATGCGCTGCCGGTCAGGTCCTCGGCAACGAGGCCATTGACGGTATTTGAGGCAAGGAATCCGGTGGTGGAGATGGCCACCCCGGCGAACACGGCGCCGAAGGCGCGGCGACGATCCGTGGCCGAGAGCGAAGATTCAGGGAGACACAGGGCCACAGAGGGTCTTTATTCTACCCCTCGGTGCCTCCATGCCTCCCTGTGAAAACGGTTTACCGTGTGCCGAAGTAGAACGCAATGCCCACGGACACGTAGTGCGACGAATCGTCGTTGAGTCCAAGACCGACTTCACCCACAAAGTCCACTTTGGGGTTGATGCGGTATTCGATACCCGGCACAAAATGCACCGTCGTGTAGTCGAAGTCCGTGTCCTTGATCTTGTTGCGCGCAAAATCCAGCGCGCCGTACAACTCGAGCCGATCCACAATCTCGCGGCTTGCGAGGAACGTCAGATCCAGTCCCGTCGTGTCGTCAAAGTCCGTGTTGCCGACGTGAAAGCCGCCCACGACGGAAAAGTCCACCGCCTGGCCTTTGACGAGCCAATATTCCGCGTCGGCACCAAAGTAGGTGAGTCCGTCAAACACGGCCACCTTCGCCTCGACGTCGAAACGGTCGGTAAACCCGTACCCGCCGGCCACGGCCACGCCGGTCTGGTTATCCGCGTTGTCTTTGCCGAAGACGACCACCGGGTAGCCCATCAGCTTGAAATTGCTCTTGTTGATCGTTTCGGCGGAGTTCATCACGCCAAAGTCCTGAGCGGCCGCTCCAACGGGGAGCGCCATCATCACTGCCGCCAACGCGGCCATACGCACACATCTCACATCACACCTGCCCTGAAAAAATGATCGGTTCACCCGAGTCTAGGGGCGGGGAGGCAGGAGCGGCTGTACCCGCTTACACAGCGTCGCGAAACAGCG
>CAYRGW010000178.1:0-3182 GCA_964423815.1 uncultured Solibacteraceae bacterium
AGTCTGCGTTGGTAATGGGATCCTTCCACTTCTTCCGCAGATATTTCCCCTCATACAACACATCAATGTTAGGAGGCAGGAGGTTGTTGTTTTTGCGGGAATACAGGACCAGCGCGCGGGCGTACTGATTGCCGCGGAAGATGAGTTCTTCTTCCTTTTCCCGAATCGCCTGCTGCCGCCACGTCGGGAGCATCGCGGTCATGCCCACGGCCATGATGGCCATGACCACGAGCAACACGACCATCGTGAAGCCGCCATCGTCAAACCGGGTGTGCGGGCGGCTGGACACGCGTTTCGGGCCCGAGCAACCTTGACCCTCTAAATACATGAACGTAATATCCTTGATAAAACGCATGGTACCACGCCGTCCTCTCCCCTATGTTTTTTATGGCCTTTTGACGATGGTCGGCGTTGGTTTGGCTGCGTGCGACAAGGTGCCCCTGGTGGCCCCCGCCGGCACAGTCATCACCCTGGTCTCGTCCACGAATGTGCTGCCCGTCAACGGGTCCACCGATGTGGTGGCCGTGCTTATCGAGAACGGCACGACCAGCACCGGCACAGGCACAGGCGCCACGACGGCGTCATCGGGCACCGCGGTCCACAACGGCACGGTGGTGTCCTTTACGACGTCGCTCGGCACCATCGAGCCTGCCGAGGCCCGCACCAACAACGGTCGCGTAACCGTGAAACTCACGGCTGACGGCCGATCCGGCCGCGCCACAATCACCGCGTTCTCCGGCAGTGCCAAACAGACGCTTGAGGTCGTGATTGGCGGCGCCGCTGCGGAGCGGGTCGCCGTGACCACCAATCCATCGCAGTTGGGCGCCAATGGCGGTCAGGCTGTGATCTCGGCCAGGGTCGAGGATGTGAGCGGCAACCCCCTGACCGGCGTGCCGGTGGTGTTTACGACGACTGCGGGAACCCTGTCGTCGAGTTCCGGGTTGACCGGTGAAGGCGGCATTGCCACCGTCACGCTGAGCACGACCACCGAAGCGACCGTCACAGCCAGCGCCGGGGGCAAGATTGGAACGGCCATCGTGCGCCTGCGGCCACGGTCAGGCGTCACCGTCTCCGCGCCGACCGGCGTGTTTGTCGGCGCCCCGGCGACCTTCTCCGTCACGGTGGCGAACGGGTCGGACTTTTCGAGTGTGGTGATTCAGTTCGGAGACGGGAGCTCCCGTGACCTGGGCGCGCTCAGTGCGTCAACGTCGGTGGCATACACGTACAGTGACGTGGGTACATTCCCCGTCAAGGTCGTGGGCATCGATCGTGACGGCTCGGTGACCAATCACGCCACCGACGTAGCGATCGTCGGCTTCTCACCGTCGGTGACGTGCAATCCGTCGACTGTCACGTTGGGCTCTGCGACGACATGCACGGTCGCCGGTGTGCCGGCCACGGTCGAGATCGACCGATATGAGTGGGACTTCAGTGGCGAAACCAATGGCCTCACGGGCGGACCGAGTCAGTCGCATGTATTTGTCACAAGGGGCCCACGCACCGTGACGGTCAACATCGTCCCGCGCCGCGGGTCGACACA
The DNA here is from genome assembly GCA_964423815.1 of uncultured Solibacteraceae bacterium. Taxonomy (GTDB): domain Bacteria; phylum Acidobacteriota; class Vicinamibacteria; order Vicinamibacterales; family SCN-69-37; genus SYFT01. The sequence goes on from CAYRGW010000178.1 coordinate 1,541, forward strand.
GTCGCGCCAAGCGATCGTTCAGGTGAACTAGCGAGAGTTGCGGCCCTCAGACCAGGCCGCGCTACTTCGACAGAGACGCAAAAAGCGCCGAGCCCCGCAAGGGACCCGGCGCTTTCGTTTTGTGAACCCAGGACTCTGGACCTGGTCGAACCCTGGACCTATTCCCAGTCTGCGTAGCGGGTGCCGTCGAGCGCCGTGCCGTCGGAGCCGCTCTTGACGTCGTAGATGCCGGCTTCGGTGGACGGGCGGCTCGGGTCGGCTTCTGCCGGGATGGTCGTCCACGTGTCCTTCGAACGCGTAATCGGATCCAGCGGAACGTCGCGCAGGTAACCTTCGCTCACCAGCGACTGAATCGACGAGGGGTATTGCCCCTTGTCCGCGTAGTACTGGTCAATGGCGTCGCGCATGCGGAACAGATTGGTCTTGAGCGTCGCTTCCTGCGCGGTCTTGATCGATGTGTTGTATTGATTCATGGCGACCGACGCCAGAATCATGATCAACGAGATGACCACCAGGAGTTCGATGAGCGTCCAGCCGTGGTCCTTGGCCGACGTCTCCGGCGTGTGCGGGTAGGTGTCGCGCATGGTTACCAGTCCTTGTATTTAGTGCCGTCGAGCGCGATGCCGTCGGACTTCGAATAAACGTCGAACACGTTCTGTCCGCCCCAGACGGTGGCGTCCTTGGAGTCCTGGTAGGCGCGCATGCCCCAGTCCGCCGTGCCTGTGATGGGGTCGATGGGAATCCGGCGCAGGAGTTTGATCTTGCTGCCGCTGGCATCGTTGTTTCTGGCCACGCCATCCACCAGCACCGTCAACGACGCCGGGTACCCCTCACTGCCGAACGGCACCTCAGTGGGGGCAATGATCTGGGTGTCCGCAAGGTCCTTGAACTTGTCGATCGCGGTGCGCATCTCGCGCAGCACGCGGCGCAATTCCACTTCACGCTGCCGTTTCATCGTGACGCGCGCGAGTGGCAGCGCTGCCGAGGCCAACACCATCAGGATTGCGGTCGTGACCAGCAATTCGATGAAGGTGAAGCCGGCAACCTGCCGAAGGAACTCGCGCCTCGTCATGGGTCTTTCCGCTATTTCACAACCACGGTGGCGGGCACCAGCTGCAGCGGCACCTGCTGCCCTGCCGCGTTCATGCCCACACCGGCCAGGGCAATCTGTGACTGCCCTGCGCCGATGGCCTCGAACACAATCGACGCGAGCAACCCGTTGCCGGTCGCGCCCACCTTGTCGCCCGGCCGCGTCACCGCGAGGTCGATGCGCCCGGTGGACGCTTCAATCTTCGGCACAAAGGTGGTCGGCGTTCCGTCCGCTTTCATTGCGGTACCTTCGGTGACCACCGTCGCGCGTAGCACCGCCGGGTTGTAGGTGATCGTCATCGTGAGCGACGACAGCTGCGAGGCATTGGTCACCGTGACCGGCATGTTGTAGGGCTGGCCGCCCATCTGGAGCGTCGCGCCCGGAGGCGTGATGGTGATCCGCGTCGGCGCCGTCGGGGGCGTTGCCGGGGCGGCCGGTGGCGTATTGGGCTGCACCGGCACGATGCCAACCGCGCGGCCCGCAGGTGGTGTCGCAGGCGGTGTCGCGGGTGGTGGCTGCTGCACGGTCGGAGGTGTCTGCGCAGCGCCTGCG
>CAYRGW010000179.1:0-3013 GCA_964423815.1 uncultured Solibacteraceae bacterium
ATCGGGTCGTAGCCGAACCCGTGTGTCCCGCGCGGCTCGGGCCAGATCTCTCCCTCCACCGTCGCCTCACATTCGTACAGCAGCGGGACTTCGATGCCCGCCACAGCCACCGCGCAGACGTACCGCGCTGTCCATGGTCGCGGTGCTGCGCTCAGCGCGGCGTAGAGGTTGCGGAATTTGTCCGGATAGGTCGCGCCCGGGTACCGCGCGCTGTGTACGCCGGGTGCACCACCGATCGCGTCGATGACCAGTCCGGAGTCTTCCGCCACCGTGATCAGCCCCGACGACCGGGCATAGTAGCGGGCTTTGAGCGCGGCGTTCTCTGCGAACGTCGCCCCGGTCTCCTCAGGCTCAGCCGTGGGCGGGACGTCCTGCAACGTTCGCAAATCCGGCCAGTGGGCCAGCAGGCGACGAATTTCCCGGATCTTGCCGGCGTTGGTGGTGGCAATAAGGAGAGGGGGCATGGAGCTCACAGGTATAATCGCGCCGTTACCAAAACGTCCCGTTTGGGAGGAGTGTCTCATGGTCAGAAAACGCAGTCTTTTCTCGTCGTGGTTGGTGGTTGTGTGTGCGGCAGTGTTTGTCGCGCTCGCGAGCACACGCGGCGTGGTCGCTCAGGATCCCCCGCCGACTCAGGACCCGCCCGCGCAGGCCGCTGGTGGTCGACAGGGCGGCGCTCAGGCCGCGCGTCCGCAGCCGTATGACCGCGTCATCACGGCGGAAGCCAAGTCGGATGAAGGCATCTTCAAGGTGCATCGGATTGGTGATCGTCTCTTCTTTGAAATTCCCAAGGCCCAGCTCGACAAGGACTTCCTCTGGGTCACGCAGATCAAGCGTACGACGACGGGCGCCGGCTGGGGCGGGCAGGCGGGCGGCAATCGTGTGATTCGCTGGTCGCCGCGCGGCGATCGTGTGTTGCTGCTCGACATCAACTACAGCAACGTCGCGGATCCGAGCGCGCCGATTTCGCAGGCGGTCGCCGACGCGAACAACCCGACGATCATCCGGGCGTTCAACGTGGCGGCGTACAACGCCCAGCAGGATCCGGTCATCGACGTGACGCAACTGTTCACGACGGAAGTGCCGGAGTTCTCCGTGCGTGGCCGCATCGGTGGCCGTGGATTTGACGCGAGCCGCACGTTCCTCGAGAAGGCGACGTCGTTTCCCGAAAACATCAACGTCGAAGTGCTGCAGACGTTCACCGGCGGTGACGCGGCGGCCGGGGCCGGCCGTGCCGGCGCCGCCGGGATGCGCGGCAACAGCGCGACGGTCCTGACCCACTTCAGCATGGTCAAGTTGCCGGAAACGCCGATGATGCCGCGTTTGTTCGACGAGCGCGTGGGTTATTTCACGCGCGCGGTGGTGGACTACAGCACCGACGAACATCGTGCGGAGCAGAAACGCTTCATTACCCGGTGGCGTCTCGAAAAGAAGGATCCGACCGCGGCCATTTCTGATCCGATCAAGCCGATCATCTATTACGTGGATCCGGCGACACCCGCCAAGTGGGTGCCGTTTGTGAAGCAGGGCATCGAAGACTGGCAGCCGGCGTTTGAAGCCGCGGGTTTCAGCAAGGCCATCATCGCGGGCACGGCGCCCGCCAACGATCCCGACTGGAGTCCGGAGGATGCCCGTTATTCGGTGATTCGCTGGTTGCCGTCGACCACGGAGAACGCGTCGGGTCCACACATTCATGACCCGCGCTCGGGTGAAATCATCGAGTCCGACATCCAGTATTACCACAACGTCCAGAACCTCGCGAAGAACTGGTACTTCGTGCAGGCGGGTCCGCTGGATCCGCGCGCGCAGAAGCTGCCGCTGCCCGACGATCTCATGGGGGAACTCATGCGCTACGTGGTGGCACATGAGGTCGGACATACGCTCGGCTTCCAGCACAACATGAAGGCCAGCTCGACCTATACGATCGAACAGATCCGCGACCCGAAGTGGGTCAAGGAAATGGGGCACACGCCGACCCTGATGGACTACTCGCGCTTCAACTACGTCGCGCAGCCCGAAGACAAGATCGACCCAGCCGACCTGATTCCAAAGATTGGTCCCTACGACAAGTGGGCCACGATGTGGGGCTACAAGCCGATTCCCGGCGCAAAGACGCCGGAGGAAGAAAAGCCGACGCTCGACCTGTGGGCGCGTGAGCAGGATGAAAAGCCGTACCTCCGGTTCTCCACCGAAGGACAGGGCGGCACCGACCCGGGTGACCAGACCGAAGCGGTCGGTGACATTGATGCGGTGCGGGCGACCACGCTTGGTCTGCGCAACCTGTCGCGGGTGTCGGAGATGTTGCTGAGCGCGACTGGTTCGCGCACGGGCGACCCGTGGGCGGAACTCGAGGAAGTCTACGGCCGCATGGTCGGCCAGTGGACGACCGAGATGAACCATGTGACCCGCGTGGTCGGTGGCTTCAACTCGCAGCAGAAACACATCGGCCAGAACGGTGTGCGGTTTGAAGTGGTCGCACGCGCCAAACAGCAGGAAGCTGTGCGGTTCCTGGTGGCCAACGCGTTCGCCACGCCGTCCCTGATGGTCCGTCCCGAAATTCTGCGACGGATTGAACCGGCCGGCATCATCGACCGCGTCCGCAACGCGCAGTCGTCGGTGATGAGCAGTCTGCTGCAGACATCACGTCTTGACCGCATGACCGAGCAGGTCGCGATCGACGGTCCGGCCGCGTATTCCCCGGTCGAGTTCCTCGGTGAACTCCGTGGCGGGGTGTGGACCGAAGTGCAGAAGGGCGGTAACATCGACATCTACCGTCGCAACCTGCAGCGCACGTATCTGTCCCTCATCGACAATCGGCTCAACGGCGGCGCGACGGCACCAAGCGCCGAAGTACGGTCGTTGCTCAAGGGGGAACTGCGGGCCGTGGGTGAGATGGTGGACGGGGCGTTGCGCAGCGGCGGCGCGCGCGACGAAGCCACGATGCGTCACCTGCGCGATGTGATCGACGAGATTGCGACGATCCTCGATCCGCGTGCGATGCGCGAGCGCGCAG
>CAYRGW010000180.1:0-2943 GCA_964423815.1 uncultured Solibacteraceae bacterium
GCGGTGATTCCGATGATCTCAATCGTGCTGTCCTTCGGTGTCGCCGCCGGAGTCGGAATCTTCTGCGGGTATTACCCCGCGCGCAAAGCGTCGGCGCTCGATCCGATCGAAGCGCTGCGGTTCGAGTAGAACGGTCAGTGTCTTTCGTAGGGCGAGACCTTTAGGTCCGCCGCTGTGGCGGGGCTAAAGCCCACGCCCTACAAGCCGGCGCCCTACAAAGAACACCGCTCCGACGGACCTTCAGTCCACCTTCTCTACGTCCGCTCCCAACGCGGTCAGGCGATTCACCAAATCGGCGTAGCCGCGTTCGACGGTTTCAATCTCCAACACACGACTCTCGCCTTCCGCCACCAACGCGGCTGCCACCAGCGCCATGCCCGAACGGATATCCCGACTGTCGAGGACACGGCCGCGCAGTCGTGAGGACCCGGTCACGATGATGCGATGGGAGTCACAGAGGAACAAATCGGCGCCCATTGCGCTGAGCTGTTCGAGCGCGAACAGCCGCAGCTCGTACATCCAGTCGTGCAGGAGAGTGCGGCCTTCGGCCTGGGTGGCCAGCACGGTCACGAGCGAGACGATGTCCGATGGGAACGCCGGCCAGAGACCCGTTGTCACGCGCTTGGCGGCACGCAGTTGTGAACGCCGCACGGTAAACGCCGTGTCATCGAGATCAAACGATAGCCCCATCTCGGCGAGCACGGCCGTCGTCGGCTCAAGGTCGATCGCATGGCAGCCGGTGATGGTGAGTTCACTCCCCGTCACAGCGCCAACGACGCCCCAACTGGCGGCCTCGATATAGTCGCCGCGAAGGGTGTGGGTGGCGCCGCGGAGTGTTTTTGTGCCGGTGATGCGAACGGTCGAGGTGCCCGCCCCCTCGATCTCCGCGCCCATTGCGCTCAAGAACTGACAGAGCTCCTTGACGTGGGGTTCACAGGCGGCATGTCGAATCTCGGTCACGCCGTCGGCGGCGGCGGCCGCCATCAATGCGGTCTCCGTGCCCGTGACGCTTGCTTCAAGCAGATACATGGACGCGCCCTTGAGGCCCTTGGGCGCCTCCAGCCGATGCCCGGTCGTCCCTTCTGTGATCTGCGCCCCGAGCGCGCCCAGCGCCCGCAGGTGCGTCGTGATGGTGCGCCTGGCCGGGAAGTCGCCTCCCGGCGGCGCGAGACTCGCCCAGCCCACCCGGGCGAGGAGTGATCCCATCAACATCACCGACCCACGCAGGCGGCCGACAAGGGCCGGGTCGGGTGCCGCCGACGAGATGTCCGCGCACGTGACCCGCAGCGTGGACGTCCCTTCGCCTTCCACCGTGGCACCAAGCGACCGCAGGAGCGACAACATCACGGCCACGTCGCGAATCTGCGGCACGTTGCGCAGCTCACACGTCTCCGGCGTCAGCACACACGCGGCCAACAGCGGCAGCGCCGCGTTTTTGTTGCCGTCCACGGCGATACGGCCAGACAGCCGACGCCCCCCGCGCACAATCAATGAGGCCATCAGAACTCCCCCAGGTACACGATCTCTTCCCTCAGCCGGACACCAAACTGATCGAACACGGCCCGTCGCGCCCGATCAATCAACGCCCGGATGTCGGCTGCCGACGCGGTCCGGTCTGCGACGATGAAGTTCGCGTGAATCGGCGAGACCATCGCGCCCCCCAGCACCGCGCCCTTCAAACCCGCCCGGTCCACAAGCGCGCCGGCCGACCACGGGATCCCGTCGGGGACCACATCGCGTCCAGGCAGCGGATTCTGAAACACACACCCGGCACTCGGCAGATGCAGCGGCTGCGTCCGTTTGCGGTGCGCGAGTGACGCGCGCGCGATGGCCCTCAGCGCATCCGGGTCGCCCGGGCCGGCCTTCACGTCCGCCCACACCACGATCTCCCGGGTGTCAAACAGCCGGCTGGTGTCGTAGCCAAATCCCATCGCCGACGCGGGCTCTTCGCGCCATTCGCCCAGCGGCGTCACGAGCGCGACCGTCGTGACATGTTCGCTGATGTCGTGCCCGCCGTAGTGCGCGTTGCCGTGGATGGCCCCCCCCACGGTCCCGGGTGTGCCCGCCCAGCTTTCCAGCCCCGCCAGTCCTCGCCCCACCATCCATCGCACGAGCCCGTTCATCGTGAGTCCCGCCTCCGCGCGAACCCGATCTGGTGAGGGCTGGCTGACGCCGGTGAGCCGGAGACGAAGCACCACGCCTCTGACGCCGCGGTCGGAAATCAGGACGTTGGAGCCCCCGCCCAGCACGTGCACGGGCTGCCCCGCAGCAGCGGCCGCCTGGATGACCTGTCGGAGCTCATCCACCGACCGTACTTCCACCAGCCACTCCGCAGGTCCACCGACGCCAAACGTCGTGAGCGACGCCAGTGGCGCGTTCGCGGTGACGCGCGAGTCTCCGACGATGGCGGTCAGGGTGTGCAACACGGGGTTCAGTCCGCGAGCGCTTTCAGCAGTTTGTCGTGAATGCCGTCGAATCCACCGTTGGACATGATGAGCACGAGGTCCCCCTCGCGCGCGCCTTCAGCGATCACGTTCACGATGGTCGCGACGTCCGGCAGATGACGGGCACTTCGTCCGCGCTGATGGAGGCTGTTCACAATCGCCTCCACATCGAGCCGCTCATCATCGGGCAACGACGCGCGGAAGACTGACGCGAGGATGATCTCGTCGGCATCCGAGTCCTGGAACGCGCGCAGGAAGTCGTCCTGGAAGACCTTCCGGCACGACGTCGCCGAGCGTGGCTCAAAGACGGCCCAGACGCGGCGATCGGGATGGGTGCTCTTCACCGCGCGAATGGTCTCGAAGATCGCCGTGGGGTGATGGGCGAAGTCGTCGTAGACCGAGACGCCGCGCACTTCCCCGCGTTTTTCCAGTCGTCGCCTCACCCCACGGAAGTCACGAAGTCCCTTGCGCAGGGTGTCCGGTGAGAGGCCCACCGCGT
>CAYRGW010000181.1:0-2584 GCA_964423815.1 uncultured Solibacteraceae bacterium
CCGGCGTGCCGCCGCCTCTGGCCCCCCGGCCGCCCCGTCCGCCGCCGGTGGGATCCACCGTGTACGCGAGCCACTTGGCGTCTGGCGAAAACTGCGCGCCGGTTCCGTGCGGCACCGTCACATCCTGCCCGGACGACAGATTCCGCAGATGCAGCACCGGTTTGGTGTCACTTTCCGCGGTGTTGGTGAACTGCAGCGTGTAGGCAACCCATCCGCCGTCGGCCGACAGCGACTGGCCGCTGATGCTGCGCCACTTCGGGTAGTCATCAATGGACAGGGCCTTTTTGGCCTGGGCCAGGGGCAGGGCGGCGGTGCCCACAAGGACCACGGCGAGGATCAGCAGGCGGACACGGGAGGCTGGCATCATGCCGGAATACTACATCCGCCCGACGGCCCGGGCACGGCCGTTGTAGACTGGCCCGATGTCGATCCGATTTATTTCCGCCTGTGCTATTGCCCTTGTTGTTGCTGCCTGCGGGTCCACGCCACCCGCGCCCGGACCCGACGTCTGGGCGGTGGTCAACGGGACCGAAATCAAGCGTGACCGCGTGGAGCGGTATTACCGGAGCATGGTGGCGTCCAGCCAGGCCACACCCTCCGACGAAGAAGCGGTTGGGGCCAAGCTTGGCCTGATCGACGAACTCATTACCGATGAACTGGTGATCGCCCGCGCCGCCGAGTTGAAGATTGTGCCGACGACCGAAGAGGTCGAGAAGGCCATTACCGAACGTCGCGGCTCGCTGAGCGACGCGGACTTCAAGACACAGCTGGAGGCGCGCAAGACCACGCTGGATGAATTCCGCGCGGAAGTCACCCGCGAGGTCACCAAGGCCAAGGTGATCGAGCAGGACGTCACCGCCAAGGTGACGGTGACCGACGAAGAAGTGACCGCGTATTACGAGAAGAACCGCGCGCAGTTCAACGTGCCCGAGCGTCAGTATCACCTCGCGCAGATCGTCGTGTCCGCCGTGCCCACCCAGGTGAACAACCAGCAGAACGACGACGCGCGGTCACCGGGCGAAGCGGAGCGCAAGCTGGCGATGCTGGCCGAGCGCCTGAAGGCGGGAGACAGCTTCGCGGCACTGGCCGCCAACTACTCGGAGGATCCGGCATCGGCGCAAAACGGTGGCGACCTCGGACTCGTGGGTCAGTCCCAGGTGGATAGCGCCGCCCCCGCGCTGAAAAACGCCGTTATGAGCATGAAACCCGGCGATCTCAACACCGTGACCAACGGTCCGACGACGACGCTGCTGGCGCTGGTGCGTCGCCTGGAACCCGGTCAGCGCGAGCTGAGTGATCCGGAAGTGAAGGACGGTATCAAGACGGCGCTTCAGGAGCGTCGTGTGCAGTTGCTGCAGGGGGCCTATCTCGCGCGTCTGCGTGATGAAGCGACGATTGTGAACTACCTGGCGCGGCAGGTGGTCGACTCGGCCGCCAAGGTGCCCGACGTCGCAGCCGTTCGGTAAGCCAACCCCTTCAGACAAAAAAATCCCGGAGCCCCATGTAGGGACTCCGGGATTTTGACTTTCGGAACTCCGGGACTCCGGGACCCCGGGACTTCGTCTACCGCTGCGCGGCTGCCAGGTCGTTGAGCGCGGTCACGAGCATGCGCATCTTCGCCTGATCAGACGAACCCGACACCTGACCGTTCACTTTGGTGGCCAGCGTGTTCAGGGCCGCCTGGCGGACGGCACTCGTGCCGGCTTCCGCCGTGGTCAGGTCCGCGCGTGCCGCCGCGAGGTTCGCCGGCGTCATGCCCTTCGACCGTTCGAGCTGGTCGAGGAAGGCGCGGGCCATGGCGAAACTCGGCGGCCAGGTGATCTTCTTCTGCTCCTGCGCGTTGGCCTCGGCAAAGATCACGGTGCGCGCCGCATCAATCTCGTTCTGCGAGATGTGTGGTGTGGGGACCAGTTCGTAGATGTCCAGGCCGCGGGCGATTTCCGAGCTGTAGATCAGCCCGTTGTACCAGTAGACCGACCACGAACCTGCGGACGTGAGGCGACCGTCTTCGAGCGGACCACGGTCGAAGAAACCAATCTCGAACGGTTTCTTGGGATCGGTCCAGTCGAACACCGTGATGCCGCCCTGATAAAAGCCCTGCACCATGACGTCACGGCCCGGGATCGGAATCAGCGAGCCGTTGTGGGCCACGCAGTTTTCCCACTCGGTCTGCGCCGCAGGCATCTTGTAGTAGCTGTGGAACACGAGTTTGCCGCGTTCGACGGTGAAGAGGGCATTGGCACCCCACTCCTGACGATCTTCCGCGCGGCAACGTGGTGCGCGACCGCCGCCCCACTCGTCGGAGAAGAGCACCTTCGTGCCGTCGTTGTTGAACGTGGCCGAGTGCCAGAACGACATGTTCATGTCGCCGGCAAAGTCCATACGCACCGGGTGCGCCACTTCACGGATGTCGAGCAGCAGGCCGTACCCACCACACGCACCACCAGCCAGGCCGGCTTCCGGATACGTCGTGATGTCATGGCACTGGTTCGGACCGGTGGGTGGGCCACCGGCACGACCACCACGCCCACCCGCGGGCGGCGTGGCACCGGCAGGCGGCGTGGCGCCAGCGGGTGGAGGTGTC
>CAYRGW010000182.1:0-2488 GCA_964423815.1 uncultured Solibacteraceae bacterium
CCCCGGGGCTTTAGCCCCGGGGAACGACACCAACGCCAACCCCACACACGCCCCGACGATTAGAGTTCTTTTCACTGGACCTTCCTCCATGAGCGGCCGCCACTGTGCAGGAACCGCGCCTTGCCACCTTCGTCGAGCATGAACACATACCGGGTGCCGCCGGCGATGAACAGCCGTTCGAGCGGCCGGTCCGGAGACATCTGGATGCCGCGAAATTCCAGCGCGGTCTCGCGCCCTGCCTGCCGTAGCGCCAGGCCGTCTGCCGTGCGCACGACCACCATGCGCCGCGCACCACCCTGCGTATAGGTGCCGGCAAGCGCGTCAAGTTCGGCGGATGGCAATGGGGCTCCCCGCAGGACCCCATCTGTCAGCCCAGGCCGCCCCAGCGCCGCAACGGTCGCGGCTTCCACCGTCTGCGGGAAGCTGACCCCTGACCGGTTGCCCAGCACCACCACACCAAAACGCCTCGCGGGGATCATGCGCATGTTCGAGCCGTAGCCACTGCGGGAGCCCGCGTGTTCAACGGTGTGCTCGGCGCCCCACCTCGACAGCTGCACGCCGTATCCGTAGCGCACCGCACCGCCCGGGATCTCCGCATGCGGCGTCGTCATCGACGAATACACCCCTGCGGGCAACACCGCTGCCCCACCCAGTTGACCGCGATCAACGAATGCCATCATCCAGCGCGACAGGTCCATGACGTTCGAGTAGATCGAGCCCGCCGGCCATGACGCGGAGTTGTCGGCGGCAGGCCGGATGATGCGCGCTTTGCCGTCGGCGACCTCGTGGCCCTGCGCCAACGGATAGGTCATCGCAATGGTCGGCCGGAAGGTCGAACGTGTCATCCCCAGCGGCGCGAAGATCGTCTCGGCCACCTGATCGGCGAACGGACGTCCGCCCACCGCCTCCGCAAGGCGTCCCGCCAGCCAATACGCGGGGTTGGAATACGAATACACCTCACCCGGTTCCGCGAAGAACTTGTTGTCCGTCCAGGATTCGATCTCGCTCTTCATCGCCGTGTCGTCATGGCTGCCGAACATCGGCGCCTCGTCGAGGATGCCCGACTGATGCGACAGGAGTTGATGTGCGGTGAGGCGCGCCAGCGACGGATGCAGGCTCGGGATGTGGCGACCAATCGGCTCCGTCAGCGACAACTTGCCCTGTTCGGCAAGGAGCACGACCGTCGCCGCCGTGATCATCTTGGTGGTGGAGCCGAGCCGGAACAACATCTCCGGTCGGACGGGCTCCCCTGTCTCCGCGTTGGCGATCCCAAATCCGCGGGTGTAGACGACGCGGTCGCCCATGACCACGGCAACGGCCGCACCCGGCGTTTGTGTCTCCTGCAGCTCTTTGCGGATCACCGCATCGATGCCGGAAAAATCCGGAGCCGTCGTCTGGCCGGCCGGGACGGATACTCCCACCAGGCACAGGGCCACGAGCACAACCATCGGTGTCCGAAGTCGGCGCATGCGCACATCTTAGCCGGGGTCGATAAAATGTGCCGATGGACGCGCTTCGTGAAGTTGAGACCGCCTACCGTGCCGCGGCGGCCGCCGCCGGGCACCCCGCCGAGACGGCCGACCGTCTGCTGGGTCAGTTTCTCAAGGCCGTGGCCGCGCAGGTCGCAGCCCCCCACACGTTTGAGCCGTACCATCGGCGGGTCACCGCGCCGTTTGATTACTACACGTTTGGCGTGGACTTCTTCCGTCCCCTCGTTGACAAGGCCGCGTCAACACTGCACGGGCGTGAGCATCTGCAACGGCTCACTGCGCAGCTCGCTGCGGGCGACAACGTGATCTTCCTCGCGAATCACCAGAGCGAGGGCGACCCACAAATGATCAGCCTCCTGTTGGAGGACGAGTTTCCCGGGCTCGCGACAGAGATGATCTTTGTCGCCGGTGAGCGGGTGACCACCGATCCCCTGGCGGTGCCGTTCAGCCTCGGGCGCAATCTGCTGTGCATCTATTCCAAGCGGCACATCGATCATCCGCCTGAGCTCAAGGCGGCCAAGACCCATCACAACCGGCGCACGATGGAGCAGATGGCCGATCTCCTGGCGGAGGGGGGCCACTGCATTTACGTCGCGCCCAGTGGGGGACGTGATCGACGGAATGCGGCGGGTGTGGTCGAGGTCGCGGCGTTTGATCCACAAAACGTCGAGATGTTTCATTTGATGGCGCACCGCGCCGGCCATCCCACGCACTTTTATCCGATGGCGATGGACACCTACGACGTGTTGCCGCCGCCCGATACGGTCGAGGTCACCATTGGCGAGGCTCGCCGGATTCAGCACCGCCCGGTGCACCTCGCGGTCGGCCCTGAGCTGGACCTGGACGCCTTCGACACCGCCGATCGCCACGAGCGCCGCGCCCTGCGCGCCGACGCCGCCTGGCGGGCGGTCTGCGCGGAGTACGCGCGCTTCGCACGCTGACCTGTGTCCTTCCTGAGACTTAGGTAACACGGTATTCCGGAGACATGGGTGACACTT
>CAYRGW010000183.1:0-2435 GCA_964423815.1 uncultured Solibacteraceae bacterium
TGACGGCGACAAACAGCGACATCGACAGCGAGAAGATGACGACGATGGCGAGCTGCGTGAAGATGATGCTCGACACGCCGGAGAGGAAGAGCAGCGGCACAAACACGGCCACGTGTGTCAGCGTGGAGGCGAGAATCGCCGACCAGACTTCCTCGGATCCGTCGATGGCGGCCTGCATGCGCGGCTTGCCCATCTCCATGTGCCGGAACGTGTTCTCGAGCACGACAATGGACGCGTCGACGATCATGCCGACACCCAGCGCCAGACCGCCGAACGTCATCGTGTTCAGCGTGAAACCCGCGAAGTAGAGCAGGGCAAACGTGCCGATGATGGAAATCGGAATCGATGTGCAGATGATGAACGTCGATCGGATGTTCCGCAGGAACGCAAAGATGACAATGATCACGAGGATGGCGCCGAAGATGGCCGCCTCACGCACCGCCGAGATGGACTGCTCGATGAACTTGGACTGGTCTTCCAGGACCGTCAGTCGCAGCCCCTGGACGTCGCGGTTGATCCGCTCAATCTCGGCCTTGACGTCTTCGGCGATCGCGACGGTGTTTTTGCCGGACTGTTTGGTCACGCGCATGCGCACGCCGGCCTTGCCGTTGATGCGCGTGAACGATCGGAAGTCCTCGGTGGTGTCGCGCACTTCGGCGACGTCGCGCAGATACACCGGCACGCTGCCGCGCGTGAAGACAATCAGGTTGCGAATCGAGTCGATGGAGTCGAACTGGCTGGTGGAACGGAGCAGGAAGGTGGTGTCACCTTCGTTCACTTCGCCAAGCGGCACGTTCTGGTTTTCCGTGCGGATGGTCTGGATGATGCGATCCACCGGCAGGTCCAGTGCGGTGATCTTCTCGCGCGAGAGCTCCACACGAATCTGGCGACGCAGGCCGCCGTCCACCGTGACCGAGGCCACACCCTCGACGCGCTCGAGGCGGGGCACGAGATCGATTTCGGCCATCTCGCGCAGGGTCACGCGGTCGAAATCACCCTCGACGCCGATGCCGATGATCGGTTGGGCGTTGGAGTCGAACTTGAAGATGGTGGGCGGGTCCGCGTCGTCGGGCAGGCGGCCGCGCACCCGATCCACGCGGGTGCGCACTTCGTCGGCAGCCTCGTTGAGGTCGGTGCCCCACACGAAGTTCAGGCGCACGGTGCCCGAACCTTCGCTGGCCGTCGAGTTGACCTGTTCGAGGCCCGGCACGGCGGCGAGTGACTGCTCAAGCGGCCGGACCACCAGTTCCTCGATCTCGACGGGGCCGACGCCGGCATACCCGACGCGCACCGTGAGGCTGGGGAAGGACACGTCCGGCATGAGGTCGACGGGCAGCCTCGTCGCGGAAATCAACCCGAGCAGGATGACGATCGACGACAACATGAACATCGTGACCGGGCGGTGAATCGCAAGACGAGGAATACTCATGACACTGGCTCCGAACTACTGGTCGTTTGGTTACTGCCCACCGCGGCCGCCGGAGCGACCGCCACCTTCACGGCCCGCAGCGCCGCCGCCGGGCATGTTCATCGGGGTAATCCGGTCCCCCTCACGCAGCGCCAGGGCGCCGGTGGTGATGACCCGCTGACCTTCGGTCAGCCCCTCGAGGATTTCCACGTTGTTGTTGTCCTGCAGACCCGTCTGCACCGGCTGGAACTTGGCCGTCTGGCCATCGGGCAGGAACACACCGCGTCGGCCTTCGCTGTCCACCACCGCATTACGCGGCACGGTCAGGGCATCGACCTTGCGCTGCGCCGTCAGTCGCACACGCGCATACATGCCGGGCTTGAGGCGATACCCCGGGTTCGGCACTTCGATTTCCATCGAGGCCGTACGCGTGGCGGCGTCAAACACAGGCGCCACACGACTGACCACACCGGCGAACTGTTCACCGGGGAACGCGTCGACTTCGACGAGCGCCTGCACACCCTGCGTGATGCGTTTGAAGTCCTTCTCCACGAGGTTGGACACCATGCGCACCGTGCCGATGTCGACCACCTGGAGGATCACCGTGTTGGCACCGGCAAACGCGCCCTGGTCGAGATTGCGGCGGCCCACAAACCCGTCCACCGGGGAGACGATCGTCGTGTTCGAGAGCGTGATCTTCAATTCGTCGATGCGCGCTTCCGTCTGCGCCAACTGCGCCTTTGCGAGGTCCACGGCCGCGACCGCCGAGTTGAAGCCGGCTTCGGCATCTTCCACCACTTGTCGCGTCTGGAGACCCTTCTGCAGCAGTTCCTGCTGGCGGGCGAGTGTGGTCCGGCGCAGCTGCAGGTCGCTCTCACGCTGCTTGACCGTCGCGCGGTTCACTTCCAGGCTCTGTTCCGCCTGGATCACCTGCTGGCGCAGTTCGCGATCCTCGATCTTCGCCACCTGCTGCCCACGCGTGACACGGTCGCCGAGTTTGGCCGTCAACGAGTCGATGCGACCCGCC
>CAYRGW010000184.1:0-2424 GCA_964423815.1 uncultured Solibacteraceae bacterium
CGGCGTAGGCGGTGCCGGTGGTGCTGGTGGTGGCGGCGGCACGTCGCCGATCGGTGGGGCAGGCGGTACCGGGGGGGCGGGCGGGGGGGGCGGCGGCGCGGGGGGCTGGCCATCCTCACCGAGGCGGAAATTCACCGTGACGGTCATGATGACCGGCACCGGCACACCGTTGAGCTGCGTCGGTGTGAACTCCCACTGATACACGGACTCGAGCGCCGCCTGGTCAAGCAGCGGCACAGCACGGATGATCTTCGCCTCGGCAACGCGGCCATCCGTGCCGATCACGGCCTCGACGATCACGATGCCCTGCACACCAGCGGCAATGGCATCCTCGGGATAGACCGGCGCGACGTGCTTGATTTTTTTCGGTTCGCCAATTTGTCCGCCGATCCGGACCGGTTGCTGTTGCGGAGCCGGAACCGCCGGCGCCGACGCCAATACAGCCGTGACGGCGCGCAGCGACGCCATCGGCACAACGGCCAGGACCATCACCGCGGCCAGCGCGGTGGCCAGTCGTGTACGTCCGTCTCTGTTCACACGGGGATTCAGAATTGCCATCACTCGTCCCTCCAATTGCGATCGTCGCGCCATCGCCAGCGTCAGTTCCGTTCCACCACACTCACCCGCCAGCGAGACCAGTTCGGACGCGTAGTCCGAGGCCCGCGAGCCAAACGCCAGCGCGAGATCGTCACACGCCCGTTCACGTTCCATCCGAAGCTGGCGCGCCGCCATCCAGGCCATGGGATGCATCCACCACACGGCCAACATGACGTGTGAGAGCTGCAACCAGCGTGCGTCACGGCGTTGCACGTGTGCCAGCTCATGCACGAGCACGGGATCCAGCCTCGCTTGCGGCCACGCCACCGCGACGGACGGCAATACCACGACGGGTTTGTGTGTGCCCCACGTGGCGGGCATCAGATCCGCCGGGCCCACGCGCAACTCATACCGCACCACACCCAGCCACGCGGCAATCAACTCCGCGCGTGAGTGGAGCGACGCATCGGTCGCCGGTGCGGTGGCCGACGTCAACCGGGACGCCGCGTGACGCGCACGAACAAATCGCCCCAGTCCAACGAGCAGCCCGGTGGCCCACATCAGGCCGAACAGCCGCCCGGGTGTCCAGGTCGTGCGCACCGCCGCCGCGTCAGACGACACTGTCGGCGATCCGGCTGCGATGGTTGACGTCGTTGACGTCTCCACACCCGCCTCGCCACCACGCGCCGACAGCAGCGCTGACAGCTGCGGCCACCACGACACACCCGTCGTCGGCAGCGCGACCTGCGCCACGGGCAACGCCAGCGCGGCCACACACACGGCCGCCCACACGGCGTGGCGGGAGGCCGCCGACGCCCGATACATCGCCACCGTCGCGCCCCACCCGATCACAAAGATCGCGGTGGACTTGAGCACGAGGTCGAACACAAATTCCGGTGACATCAACGTCCCTCCTTGCGTGCCTCGGCGATGCGCCTGAGCAGGTCGTCCTTCTGCTTCTTCGAGAGCTTCGTATCGGAGACGTCGAGCAGGGCGACCATCGCATCTTCGGTGGAGCCGTCAAAAAAGGTCCGTACCAAATGGCGCACAGCCGACGCCCGCTCCTGCTCGCGTTCCGCGGTCGGTTCAAACAGGTACCGGGGACCATCGACGATGTGCCGGATGTGGCCCTTGTCTTCGAGGATGCGCAGATGGGCGCGGACGGCGGAATAACTGGGCGGGTCCGGCATTTCGAGCTGGACCTGCGCGGCCGACGCCCGCTGAAGGCGGTGCAACACGTCCATGATTTGCCGTTCACGGCGCGACAACGAGAGGGCCAAGGGTCGGGTCATTGGTTGGTAGGTAGGAAAACTAGCATGATGCTAAATATTTAGCAAGTCCGACCACAATTGCGTCTGGTGTACCGTGGTTGGATGATGCACCTGACTGTTCTTCTTGTTTCCGCGCTCGCCCTGGCCACCGGGCCGCAGCCGGTCTCCCAGGCGGCCACCCAGCAGGCCTCCCACGATCACGCCCAGATGAATCACCGCGGCGCGCAGGTCATGGGATTTGACCAGGACAAAACGACGCACCACTTTTTGCTGTTCGAAGATGGGGGCGCGATTGACGTCTCGATCAAAGACGCCGCAGACAAAAAAAACCTCGATGCAATTCGCGCACACCTGCCGCACATCGCGATGAAGTTCGGGCAGGGCGACTTTGAAGCGCCGGCGCTTGTGCATGCCACCGACGTGCCGGGCACAAAAGAATTGGCCGCGCTCAAGGCCAAGGTCTCGTGGAAATACGTCGAGACCGACAAGGGCGGCCGCGTGGACATCGTGACCACCGACCCGGCGGCCCTCTCAGCCGTGCACGCGTTCCTCAAGTACCAGATCGAGGATCACAAGACCGGCGACTCTACGACACCGCGCAAACGGCAGTAGGTGA
>CAYRGW010000185.1:0-2420 GCA_964423815.1 uncultured Solibacteraceae bacterium
GGACGCGCGGGTGGCGCAGCTCCGGCCGGCAACGCGCCGCGGGACACACGTCCTCGCGGCACGGACCTGATCCTGCGCGAGCTGAAGACCGGGACCGAACTCAACGTCGGCAACGTGTTTGAGTTCAGCTTCAACAAGTCCGGCAAGTTCCTCGCGCTCCTGATCGACGCGGCGGATCAGGCCGGCAACGGACTCCAGATTCGCGACATGTCCACCGGTACGATCACCTCGCTCGACACCGACAAGGCGTTTTACGAGCGCATGGCCTGGACGACCGAAGGCGACGCGTTGACGATGCTGAAGGGAACCGATGACCGGGCCTTCCGCGAGCGGCTGTTCTCGGTGGTGGGTTTCACAGGGTTTGGCAGCGGTGCGCCGACGAAGGTGGTCTACAACCCGAAGGACGACAAGTCGTTTCCCGCCAACATGTCGGTGAGTGGCAATCGGACGCCATCGTGGAATGAGGACCGGTCCGCGATGATCTTCGGCATGGCCGAGTTGACGCCTGTGCCGCGGCCTGCGGGTCGGGGCAATGCGACGCCCGGTGCCGAAGGCGCCGACGCGCCGGCCGGGGCCACACCGCCCGCCGCTCCGGACGCGACCGAACGTGCCAACCTCGTCATCTGGCACTACAAGGATCCGCGCCTGCAGTCACAGCAGCGTGTGCAGGAAAACGCCGACCGCAGCTTCAACTACCCGGCGTTGTATCGTCCGGCCGACAAGATGATGGTCCGCCTTGCCGACGATGAGGTGCCGACGGTGCAGGTGACCGGGCGCGGCAAGTGGGCGATCGGCACAAGCAACACGGCCTACGAGCTGATGGGGAACCTCAACGGGCAGCAGTTCCGCGACGTGTACGCCATCGACACCACCACCGGCAAACGGACGACGGTGAAGAAAAACCTGCGCTGGACCAACTCCGCGTCGCCCGACAGCACGAAGTACCTCTACTACGAGGACAAACACTTCCATGTGTTCAACGCCGAGACCGGCCAGACGCACAACATCACCGCGAAGGTGCCGGCGTCATTTGTGAATGTCGAAGACGACCACAACGTGGTGGACCCGCCGTCAAACGTGATCGGCTGGACGTCCGACAACGAGTACGTGCTGATCTCGGATCGCTGGGACATCTGGAAGGTGCCGGCGACACCGGGCGCGGCCGCAGTCAACCTGACGGTCAACGGCAAGAAGGATCAGATTCGATACCAGGGTCGGGTGTTCGGGATCTATGAAAACGAACGCGGGATCGACCTGAGCAAGCCGCAATATTTCTCGGCCATGTCCGAGTGGACCAAACGTGCCGGCTACGGCGAGCTGGAACCGGGCAAGCTGGGGCTCAACATGTTGCTCTGGGAGGATGCGGCGATCAGCGGACTGCAGAAGGCCGAAAAGGGCGACACGTGGATCTATCGTCGCGAGACGCCGACCGAGGCGCCGCAGGTGTTTGTGACCGACGCCACACTGAAGAACCCGCGCAAGATCGTCGACATGGCGCCCGAGGCCGAGTCGCTCGCGTGGTCGGCGGGTGCGCAGCTCATCGACTTCAAGAACGCCAAGGGTGAGCGCCTGCAGGCGTCCCTCTATCTCCCGGCCAACTATGAAAAGGGCAAGTCGTATCCGACGATTGTGTATATCTACGAGCGGCTGACGCAGGGCCACAACCAGTACGGCCGCCCGACGGCCAACGGCTTCAACCGCCAGGCCTACACGAGCAACGGTTATGCGGTGCTGCAGCCCGACATCAAGTACTACATCAACGATCCCGGCATGTCCGCCGCGTGGACGTTGCCCAACGCGGTGAAGGCCGCCGTGGCGACGGGTGTGGTTGATGCGACCAAGGTGGGGCTGCACGGCCACTCGTGGGGTGGCTACCAGACGGCGTTCACGATCACCCAGACGGACATGTTTGCGGCCGCGATCGCCGGCGCCCCGCTGACCAACATGATCAGCATGTATTCGGTGATCTACAAAAACAGCGGCGGCACCAACGGCGCGATCTTCGAGAGCAGCCAGGGGCGCTTCACCGGGGGACCGTGGGAGCAGTGGGAGGCGTACACGCGCAACTCACCGGTGGCGCACGCAGCGAAGGTGAAGACGCCGCTCATCATCCTGCACAACGATCAGGACGGCGCCGTCGACTTCACGCAGGGCATCGAGTACTACAACACGCTGCGCCGGCTGCAGAAGCCGGTCGTGCTGCTTGAATACCCGGGTGAAAACCACGGTCTCGCGCGTCCCGCCAACCAGCATGACTACACGGTGCGTATGAAGGAGTTCTTTGACCACTACCTCAAGGGCGCGCCAGCGCCTGACTGGTGGAAGGACGGCATCCCGCGCCTCGACATGGAGAAACACATGGAAGAGCGCCTGAAGGCCATGGAAGCAACGCTGATGGAAATGAAACATTCTGTACATTT
>CAYRGW010000186.1:0-2306 GCA_964423815.1 uncultured Solibacteraceae bacterium
AGGCCCGTGCCCTTCCCAAGCGCCTTGGTGGTAAAAAACGGCTCGAAGATCCGTTCCTGCACGTCGGCAGAAATGCCGGTCCCGGAGTCTGATACCGACACAACCACGTAGGCCCCGGGCCGGGTGTCGGGCTGCATGGCGGCCGACAGCGCGTCGACGTTGGCCCGCTCTGCCGAGATCGTGAGTGTGCCTCCGGTGGGCATCGCGTCGCGTGCGTTCAGGCTGAGATTGAGCAGGACCTGATGCAACTGCGTCGGGTCGCCCACAATCGACGGAATCGGGTCCGCGATCGTGACCTGCACCCGGATCGTCTTGAAGAACGTGTCGTTGGCGATGCGCTCGATGTCACGGATGACCTGATCAATGGCCACCGGCACCCGACGTCCTTCCACGCCGCGGGCGAACGACAGGAGCTGTCGGACCATGTCGGCGCCGCGTTGCGCGCTGGCATTGATGGTGTTGAGCATGTCGCGGCGACCCGGATCGGTCTCGTCTTCCTGCAGCATGGCGATCGACATGAGGATCGGGGCCAGCGCATTGTTCAGATCGTGCGCGATGCCGCCTGCGAGCGTGCCGATGCTGTCCATGCGCTGGGCCCGCAGCGACGAACGCTCCAGGCGTTTGCGCTCGGTGACGTCCCGAAACACCGTGAGGTGGACCCCCGCCTCGATGTGCGCGACCGCGTTGAAGTCCACATCGCGTATCACTCCATCTTTCCGCACCAGCGGCATTTCCCCGCTGGCCCGACCGGTATCCATAAAAACGCGCCAATGTTCAGGCAGGTGCGGCCTCAACTCCGGCGGATAGATGTGTTCGGCACGCAATCCCAGGAGTTCGTCGCGTGTGTAGCCGACGAGCGCGCAGGCCGCGGGGTTGGCGTCAATAAATCGTGTCTGGTCGTCCGAGAGCAGGATGGCCTCAGTCGAGTGTTTGAACAACGCCTGCAGGCGACCCTGGCTGGCCGACAGTGCGTCGAAGATCTTGCGCCGGCGCGTCAAGGACACCGACAGGAATCCCGCGAAGGCGGCAAGTCCGCCGCTGACGGCCGCCGCACTGGCGTAGTACCAGCGGCGTCGCGCCGTGGCGCCGGCCAGGATGTCCGCCGTCGTCACACCCACGGCGACCACCAGCGGGTACCGCCGCAGTTGCCTGAAGGCATAGAGGCGTTCAATGCCATCGAGTCGGCCAGGTCCCACGTAGCTGCCTGTGGGGCGCTTCGCCAACTCGTCAAACAGCAGGCTGCCGCGGAGATCCTCCCCCGTGCTCTCGCGACTGCCCACGCGCCGCGCGCGGGTGATGCCGTCGAGCCCGATCAGCGAGAACACATCCCGTTCGCCGACTGTGGCGGTCCCGTAAAACGCCGTGAACTGGGAAGGGTCGAATTGCACCGACACCACGCCGGCGAACTGTCCATCAGGGGTGTTGATGCGATGGGTGACCGGCACCATCATCGTGTTCGTGCGCCGTGAGAGCACGGGCTGACCGATGAACAGGCCACCCGTGTCCTGCCGCTGATGCACCTGAAAGTGTTCGCGGTCGGCGATGTCGATCGGGGTGGATGGCATGGAGCCCGATGCAGCGGAAGTGACCAGGCCGATCCGGTCGACCACGCTGACGGCATCAAAGGTGTCCTGCGAGATGCCGATCTCCGAGAGCAGGCGGGGCATGTCGATTGGCCCTGCGCTGTGTCCGAGTTCCCGAAGGATGTACCGAATGACCGCGTTGGCGTTGTCGAGGGTGCGGAGTGAATACTCCTCAAACGCAATCGCCAGATTGGCTTGCCGCTCAGTCGCTTCGGCCAGCGCGTACGTACGTTCGTAACGCACCTGCGAGACCACCCCGATCCAGAGGATCGCGATGAGTGTGGCAGCCGCGGCCACAACTGCCGAGGATAGTCGGATCACCGGCTCCAGTGTGCCACGGTACTGCTACCATTTCCCCGATTCCCACCGTGTGGGCTTTCTGGAGGTTCCTGAGATGATGCGACTCCGTCGCCGCGCGCTTGTCGTGCTGCCCCTGGCCTTTGTGGCCGCTATCCTGGTGCCGCTCTCGGCACAAAACGTCAGCAAACGACCCATGGGTCTGGGCGACATTCTGTCGTTCCGAGCCATGACCACCACGGCCATGTCACCCGACGGCAAATGGTTTGCTTATCGTGTTGCACCGCTGCAGGGCGACAGTGAGGTCATCGTGCGCAGCACGTCCGGCGCGCAGGAATACAAGTTCCCCACCGGCGAAGGCGCCGGCGCGATCACGTTCTCGGACGACTCGCAGTGGGTCGCGATGCCGGTGTCACTGACGCGGGC
>CAYRGW010000187.1:0-1918 GCA_964423815.1 uncultured Solibacteraceae bacterium
CCCGGCCTCGGTGACCTACACGGGATCGGCGCTGGAAAGCTGCACGGCGGCGGTGACCGGTGCGGGCGGCCTCAACACGACGGCGACCGTGACCTACACGAACAACACCAACGCGGGCACGGCCAGCGCGAGCGCGACCTTCGCGGGTGACACCAATCACAGTGCAAGCAGCGACAACGCGACGTTCGAGATTGGCCGCGCACAGGTGAGCGCCGTGCTCGTGGCCAACGGGAAGGCCTATGACCAGACCACCGCGGCGCCGAACGGCAGCTTGAGCTGCAGTGTGTCGGGTGTCCTGGCAGTCGATGCCGGCAACGTCACCTGTTTGGCAACTGGCGGCGTGTTCGACAGCGCCAACGCGGGCGCGCGCACGGTGACGGCCATGGTCGGCATCAGCGGCGCAGCCGCGTCCAACTACCAGCTCGCGACATCGACGGCGACGGCATCGTCCGTAATCACCGCGAGACCGGTGACGGCGACACTGACGGCAGCGGACAAGACGTATGACGGCACGGCGACCGAACCCGACGCGGCGATGAGCTGCGCGGTGACGGGCGTACTGTTCGGCGACGTCGTCACATGCACGCCGAGCAACGGCGCGTTCAACGGGACCATGGCGGGTTCGAGTGCCGTGACGGCGACCGTCACGCTCGGGGGGGCCGCATCGGGCAACTACACGCTCGGGGCCGCCGGCACGACCCAGAACTCCGCGATCGTCGGTGCGGCGATCAGCCTGACGGCACAGGCGGTCTACGGTCAGCTCGGCAGCTTCACCAGCGGCGTGCCGAACAACGGCGGCCTGGGGAGCGGCATGATGAACCCACGGTCGGTTGCCACCGACAGCCAGGGTGGACTCTACGTGGTCGAATCGCAGAACCACCGCGTGACCTACTTCGCGGCCGGCAGCACCACGTCATCACGCGTGTATGGCCAGCTCGGTTCGTTCACGACCGCCATCCCCAACAAAAACGGCGTGAGCGCGGACAGTCTGGGGTTTCCGCGTGCGGTGTGGGTGGATGGCAATGACGACGTCTACATCGCCGATGGCGACAACAGCCGGGTCCTGTTCTATCCGGCCGGGACGACCACCGCCACCCGTGTCTACGGTCAAGGCGGCAACTTTGCGTCGGCCGGGGGCAACAGCATCGGCCTCAACGCCGACAGCCTCGCCGAACCACTTGCCGTGACGACGGACGCCAACGGCGTCTACATCGCCGATCGTGGCAACCGGCGCGTGCTCTTCTACCAGGGCACGAGCACCACCGCCACCCGCGTCTACGGGCAGGGAGGCAGCTTCACCTCGTTGGGGTTCATCGGTCCGAACGCCGACTCGCTGGTGTACCCGGTCGGCCTGGCGATCGACTCGACCGGCGGTCTGTACGTGTCCGATGTGGTTGAGCATCGTGTGCTGTTCTACCCGACCGGAAGCACGACCGCCACGCGCGTCTACGGGCAGAGCAGTATGGTGTCGACGACGCCCGGCACAAGCGCCACGACACTGAATGGACCGGTCGGCCTCGCCGTGGATGCGAGCGACAACCTGTACGTGGCCGACTCCCAGAACAACCGCGTGCTGTTCTTCCCGAACGGGGGGACGACGGCGACGCGTGTGTATGGGCAGGGCGGCAGCTTCACCTCTGCAGGCTTTAGTGGCATCACCGCGAACAGCCTGGTTCTGCCGCAGGGTGTCGCGGTTCGGGGCGGGATGCTCTTTGTCGCCGACTCGCAATTCAGCCGCGTCCTGCGGTATTCGACCGAGACGCTCGGTACGATCATCACGGCACCGCTTACCGTGACGCTGACGGCGGCCGACAAGGCCTACGACGGCACGACCGCGGCCGCCGATGCAGGTCTGAGTTGCGTGCTGACCGGCGTGATTCCGGTTGATGCGGCCGACGTGGCCTGCACGGCCACGGCC
>CAYRGW010000188.1:0-1701 GCA_964423815.1 uncultured Solibacteraceae bacterium
GTCCTATGCGTCAACTAGCAGCAGTGGTTCTTGTTCTCAGCGCGGGAGTCGCGGGCTCCGGCTGTTCGTACAACACCTTCACCGGCCAGGAAGAGGCCATCAAGGCGCAGTGGGCCCAGGTGGAAAACCAGCTTCAGCGTCGCAGCGATCTGATTCCGAATCTCGTGGAGACCGTCAAAGGTTTCGCGCAGCAGGAGAAGGATGTGTTTGGCGCGGTGGCCGACGCCCGGGCGAAGATGGCCGGCGCCTCAACACCGGCGCAGAAGATCGACGCCGCCAACGCGGAAAGTTCGGCGCTGGCCCGCCTGCTCGTGGTGATGGAAGCGTATCCACAGCTCAAGTCGGACGCGACGTTCATGCGCCTGATGGACGAACTCTCCGGCACCGAAAACCGCCTCACCACCGAACGCATGCGGTACAACGAACGGGTGCAGGCCTACAACACGCTGCGCCGACAGTTTCCGTCGAACGTGACGGCCTCCATCTTCAGCTTCGAGGAATATCCGTACTACGAAATTCCCGACAGCGCGAAGGTCAATCCCCGGGTGAACTTCGGCCGATGATCGCGCAAGCCCTGTTGCCGGAGTTCGACCAGGAGATGGCCGTCACACGGCGCCTCCTGGAGCGCGCTCCTGCGCAGGCGTTTGACTGGACGCCCCATCCAAAGTCGTTCACGCTTGGACAACTGGCGACGCACCTGTCGCGGATCCCGCGATGGGGAGAACGTATTCTCACGCAGCCCGACTACGACGTGGTGCTCGGCAGCAGCCCGGCTCCTCCGGCGCACACGTCCCCCGACGCGGTGCTTGAAGCCTTTGACCAGGCGGTCCACGCGGTCAGAGTGTTGATCACCACGCTGAGTGATGCCGAGTTGACCGCGCCGTGGCAGTTGAAGCGTAAAGGCGACGTGCTGATGACCGTGCCCCGCATTGCCGCCTTCAAGTCGTTTGTGCTGAATCACATCGTGCATCACCGTGGGCAGTTCAGCGTGTACCTGCGCCTGCAGGATGTGCCGCTGCCTCCCATGTACGGACCCACCGCCGACGAGCCGTTGTGACGCGGTCGCTGCTGGTCGGCGCAGCCGGCGTCGCGCTGTTTCTCGTGCTCGCCACGGCGAACTCCGGTGGCTACCGGTTTGGCGTCTCGGACCAGGCCTACTACGTCCCCGCCATCCAGCAACATCTCAACCCCGACCTGTTTCCGCGCGACGGCGAGATGCTCGACGCCCAGTCGCACCTGATGACCTCCGATGAACTGATGGCCGGTGTGGTCGAGTCCACCGGTGCGTCGTTGCCGGGGGTCGCGGCCACGTTCTACGTGCTGTCGCTCCTGGTGCTGGTCGGCGCGGCCGTCGCATTTGCACGCGGCCTCCAGTTCTCATGGTGGACCGTGGCCGCCTTCGGTGTGCTGCTGACGTTGCGGCACCGCATTACCAAGACCGGGGCAAATTCGCTCGAAGGGTACATGCACCCACGACAGTTGGCGTTTGGTCTGGGCATCGCCGCCCTCGCCTGCCTGCTGCGCGACCGCCTCCTGGCCGCCGTCGCGTTGGTGGCGCTCGCCGGCGTGCTGCATCCAACCACTGCGCTCTGGTTCGGGTTGGCGCTCGCCGTGGGGATCGCGGTCCGGCGACCCGCCTGGCGCCTCCATCTGACGGGCGCGGCGGTCGTCGCTGCGGCGGGCGCCATCTGGGCGGTCACC
>CAYRGW010000189.1:0-1517 GCA_964423815.1 uncultured Solibacteraceae bacterium
CCGGTGAATACCGGGTGGTCCTGAGTGTGGGCGGTCAGGAATACTCACAGACCGCGATCATCAGCGCCGACCATTGGTCGAATCGCTGACTTAAGCGACCATTGGGGTCGATCGGCGATGTCGCCGGTCGACCTCAGTCTTCTTTGCTGGATGTAGGATAGAGCCGCGCGTATGAAATTCCCGAGGTTCGGATCACCCAAGCCGACCCCTGAGACCCCGCCGCCACCGGTCGCGGATCCAGGTCCTCCCGGCGCCACCGTCGTCCTGCTCGTCGACGACGAACCGGCCGTGCGCAATTTGTTTGCGTTGGCGCTGCGACGTGAGGGGTATCACGTGGTGGAGGCCGGCAACGGCATCGAAGCGCTTGAACTCGCCAAACAACTCGACCACCTCGACCTGGTCGTCACCGACATCGTGATGCCGGTGATGAAGGGTCCGGAGTTTGCGATGAAACTGCGCGAAGCCCGGCCCGAGATGAAGTTTGTGTTTGTGTCCGGCTATCTCGTCAGCGACGACCTCGGCCCCAACTCCAGCATGCTGGCCAAGCCGTTCATGCGGCAGGATCTCGTCAAAAAAGTCTTCGACGTAATCGGTCCCGCGAAACAACCGCAGCCCGTTTAGAACCAGTTCTTTGCGATCGTGTCCCGGCGGATGATCGTGTGATCACGTTCGGAGCCGGTGGACACCACGGCGGCGGGAACGCCACTCACCTCTTCAAGCCGCGCGATGTAGGCCCGCGCTTCTTGTGGCAGGTCGTCAAACACCGTGACGCCACGTGTGGGCTGCGTCCAGCCGGGGTGTGATTCGTAGATCGGCGTACACGCGGCGAGTTGCGCCGTGTCGGCCGGCATCTCGGTGAGGATCTGATCGCCGCACTTGTACCCGGTGCAGATTTGCAGTGTCTCGAATCCGTCCAGTACGTCGAGTTTGGTGAGCGCGAGCGCGTCGAGGCCGTTAATTCTGACGGCGTAGCGTACGGCCACGGCGTCGTACCAGCCACAACGACGCGGACGTCCGGTTGAGGCGCCGTACTCCTGGCCGGTCTCACGGAGCCGTTCGCCCATCGCGTCGAGCAGTTCAGTGGGCAGCGGGCCTTCGCCGACACGTGTCGTGTACGCCTTGGCGACGCCCAGCACGGCCTGCACCGCCTTGGGGCCAACGCCCAGTCCCGTACACGCGCCACCGGCCACGGCGTTCGACGACGTGACATAGGGGTAGGTGCCGTGATCGATGTCGAGCAGGGTGCCCTGTGCGCCCTCAAACATGATCTGTGTGCCCTTCGCCATGGCCTGGCTCAGCAGCAGCGATACGTCGGCCACAAACGGTTCGAGCCGTGTCCACATGACACGCAGGTCGGCCACGACGTCCTGCCACTTCATGTCGGAGTTGCCCATGAGGCGATTGCGGGCGTCCACGTTCTCACGAACGGCGCCCACCAGCGGGCCGTCATCCGATGCGTCACGCAGGTCGCCGACGCGCACGCCGCGGCGGCCAATCTTGTCTTCGTAGGCGGGTCC